>NZ_QULF01000005.1:0-362244 GCF_003481465.1 Clostridium sp. OM05-9 | reverse complement strand
TTACGCTTCCGTTTGCCGGTACGCTGATTCCTGTCTTGGTTGCGCTTACGCTTCCATCTTCTTTGACATATTCTCCACTGGCGTTTGTTACATATATAGTAAAGTTCTTACCTGCTGCTCCAAAGTCATACCCTGCAACTGCCTTGGCTACCGTCAGGCTTCCCTTATCCTGGGTATAAGTGTTCGTTACGGTTGCGGTTGCTGTTGCATCCTTAGTTACCTTAACATCCCCCGTTCCGGTTACTGTTAATGCATAACCAGCTTTTGCTGCATCCGTTTCATTCTCGGCTACTGTATAGGTTCCTACCGGTATGTCATTGATCGTTACGCTTCCGTTTGCCGGCACGCTGATTCCTGTCTTGGTTGCTGTTATGCTTCCATCCTCTTTGACATACTTTCCATTTGCATCTGTTACATAAATTGTAAAGTTCTTACCTGCTGCTCCAAAGTCATATCCTACAACTGCCTTGGCTACGGTTAAACTTCCCTTATCCTGGGTATAAGTGTTCGTTACGGTTGCGGTCGTGGTTGTATCCTTAGTTACCTTAACATCCCCCGTTCCGGTTACTGTTAATGCATAACCAGCTTTTGCTGCATCCGTTTCATTCTCAGCTACTGTATAATCTCCAATTGGAAGATCCTTGATCGTTACTTCTCCATTTGCCGGTACTTCGATATATACCTGAGAAGTACTTTCTTTGCCGTCCTTATCGTAATACTTGTTTGTTGCCTTATTTTTTACTGAAACCTTATAGACTGTTCCCGCTGTTGGTGTATAATCACCGCTTACTATCTTTTCAAGCTTCAGATCGCCCTTCTGTGGTGCAGTTGAATTGTCAAATCCTAAGGCACTTGCAGAATAAGTTCCTGCAATCGGCGTACCATCCGATTTATATTTCTTAACTGACACATTCTTCGTATAAATACCCTGGGCTGCATTTGCATCAACATCAAGAGATATAATATAGAAAGAAGTGTCGTAAGTCATTCCATCGACAGAGCCCTTCTGCTCTGACACCTTATAATAGAAGGTCTTTCCTATATCTGCTGTTGTATATTGAATCTCACCAAAGCTTCCGGCACCGGTCGTTTTGCTGGAGGTGGTCTGTCTGTTGACACCGCCTGATTTTCCACTGTATACTACTTTTCCGTCCGCCATACTTGGAGCATTGATCTCCAGCAGATCAAATGTAAATTCTTCATAGCTCTGTAGAGAATCTGTATCTCCATCTACCGTTTTCTCTACTGTAAAGCTGCCCGGCTTGTTCTCATAATACAGATATCCGCTGTTAAACCGCTGATCAACCCAGCTTGGAGCTACGACATCACTGCTGCTCTTGCTGACCATGAAGTAATATGGCTCCTTCTGAACAGAGAAACCATCATCCGCCGTCTTTTCATACAATGCAAATACCTGATCATATGGAAGTCTGTTGATTTCCTTAGTTCCATCTGCGCCTAATGAGATATTACTCATAACCGGAGCAGGCTCAATATCTTTTATCCATTCGCCTGCAGCATTTGTCTTACATTTATATAATGCAAATACTGAACCATTTAACATCTGCATCTGATTGTTGCCATTTGTCCAATATTTATATAATGTAATAGAACCATATATTGATTCTACGCCCGCATGTGGCTCCTGAACAGTTGTTGAAATAGTTGAACTTGTTGATCCCTTTGAGCCTGTGTAACCTGTAAGGCTGAAGCTGTTTGATGCATTTGATGCATCCAGCTTTCCTCCAACCACCTGATTCACTTCTGCACGGTATACAAGCTTTAATGCTTTGCCATCCGGCAGATTCATCTTTACTGTTCTGCTTCCTGCATCATAGGAGTATGCACAGTTTGATGTGATATCTGTCCAGTTGGAAGCATCCTTTTCCGGATTACCGTCTCCATTATATGCATAGACATGGAGAGAGTCTGCCTGGAACAACAAGGCACTTCCCATTGTATCTTCTGCATGGATCGTACCTCCATTTGCAAGCTTAGCCGCATTTGTATTGACATATACGGTATATTCTACAACCTGATCTTTGACAGATGTTAATTCGCCGTTGTTCTTCTTCTGTTCCAGAATATATACACCTGACTTTTTGACTGTATCTCCAGGTGTGATCGTATTTGTTGTGGAGCTGCTTCCCTTGGATTCTCCGTTGTAGGAAACCTCTGCATTATTTGTAACATTGATTGATGCTCCATTCTTAACATAATCTGTTAATATATCATCTGCTACCGATGCAGAATATGTAATCTCTGCCACATACTTGGTAAATGAAGTATTCGATGCTACATCTGCTATACCATCCAATATCTGCTGTGTAACAGGGATCGAGTATGTGATCGTATGTCCACTGATGCTTCCCGTGATGGCTGCTGCACTGCCATCTGCCTGTGAATACCACTGGTTTGCCCATTTTTTCAGCTGCAGCTCAGCATCATCATTAAACTGCAGCGTATCAGGCAGCGTATCAGTAACTGTGATCACATCGCCAACCTTCAGATCATCGGAAATCTCAGATAAATTAATAGATAACGAATAATCGATCGTATTCAGTTTTGTTGTGCTGACCGTTCCTGTCTTATCCAGACTATTTGTATATTTATAATTTGCTTCTGCATCCGCAGAGAACTTTGTATCATTCTTATCCTTATAAGTCAGATTTGCATGGTTAATAAAATTTGCCCCATCTGTAAGATTTTCCGGCTTGGTAATAATTGTAACCTCTATAACCTGTCCCTTCTTTGATGCGATATACGCATCATCAAATCGGAACTGGATACCCCACTGATCTGCTTTCGTGACAGAAGCTACAATTCCATTTCCGGCTACCAGAGAACCATTGTTGATGACATTTGTTCCCTCAATATCCACATTAGACACAAATGACTGCCAGCTTCCATTTGATTTATCGGATTCATTTAATGACACTTCTGTGATCGTATCTGATGCAGGTATATTGATCGATATCTTCCATGTTAATGTACCATCTGCATTTGCTTTTACAAATTCCTTATCCAGAATACCCTTGCCATCTGTCTGCATGGTACCAGTCTTTTTATATTTCGTTCCATCAAAATCTACATCTACATCATTTGTAAGCACTGTCGGAAGTGCAGAATCCAAGGCAGTATCTGCTACATCCGTTGTATATGTGAATTTGTATGTATCACCATTCTTTGTAAAGTCACTAAGCTTCAGATCAGCAAGGCTTACCCCTGCCGGAAGACCGGAAGCTGTAAGATACTGTCCTAATGTATCCTTGATCGCTACATTATTAATATCAAAGGTTGGATCCTTTGTCAGATCTCCCAACTGAAGCTTAACTGTCCATGTGATCGATGTCTTCTTGCCGGATGCATCCGTGTTCCAAGTTCCGTTCTTGGACAACGATGGTTTTCTGATATTAAGCCCTGTTGTAACACTGCCTGTATCCTTGTCATTGTCCTTATTCGTCTTATATTTTACTGAGAACTTATTGTCGAAGATATTCACATCACCTTCCGCAAATGCCTGCTTTACATCTGCTGCACTGACTGTTACATCATAGATGATCTTCGCTGTTTTTGCTGATTCATCCTTCGAATCAAGAACCATGCCTGACATTGCTGCCTGTGCATCTGACCAGCTTGTGTAACCGGTTCCGTTTACCTGTATATTTGATATATTCGTAAGCGCAGAACCCATCGTCTCTGTTGCATCCCCAAGCGTAACCTTGCCATTATATGCTGTGACCGTTACTTCATAGGACTGTGTGATAGAACCATCCGGATTCCATGTTACAGTACCCTTGCTCTTGTTGGAGCCTGCATAGCTTTCTGACTCATTCAGATCAACATTGACCGTAAAGCTGGCATCTCCGATCTTGATCGTTCCTTTATTCTCTGTATCCAGATCAGTATCTGCAAAATCAACAGAGCCATCAATATTTGCCCATCCATTGATCTCACTTTCATCCAGGAATTCATCTTTTAATGTAATATAACATTTTCCGTCCTGAATATACCAGGTACCAACATCAACACCGGTTTCATCATACAATTCTGTTTCTGCATAATCATTAATCGTAATTCCCTGTGCTGCCAGATCTACATTAAAACTCTTAAGTCTGGAATTATTTGCGATTGCCCATTTGAATGAAACTCCAACCTTATCACCATTCTTAACATTGGAATCGTCTGAAACCGTAGTTCCATTCACCTTGATCGTGAAATCACTAAGCGTCAAGCCATCCGGATTTGCCAAAGGAGTAATTCCCTTTTCGCTCTCCTCTGCATCTGACGCTGTCGCCGGCTGTGCACTGTTTCCAGCTTTTGCACTGGTACTTCCAAGACCTGTTCCACCGCTGACTGGTGAACAAACTGAGAAGACCATGAGCAATGCCAATAAAAGCGCAACTACTTTTTTGCTTTTCCTTCCCATTCTCTTTACCTCCATTTGTTGTTCTTGTTCTCTTTATTCTTTGTTGTTCTTTGCTCTTTTGTTGCTTCCTTCAGATATATTATTATACGCATCTCTTTAATTTTGAGCGCAAGAAACTGCTATACCTGAATATAGATATTTAATATTATACACAACCGGGTCTTCATTTCAATATATTTTCACCTAATTCTTTATAAATATAACCAGGAATCCCATATTTCGTTTATTCCGTAAAGAAACGCTCTCTTCGCATAACAAATTTCTGGAGTTTTTTACTTTATAAGACAAACTTTCCTATAAAGTAAAAAGAGCCGCTCCCCATAATCGGGAACGGCTCCTGTATTGTTGTCACATTTTCTATCTCTGTTGCTGCAGATATTCTGCAACTCGTCTGACTGAATTACCATCGCAGTCAGCAAATACATCTTTTCTAAATACTTCCAGCTTCTGATAATCATATGATTCAATCTGTCGGATCTCATTCACCAGATCTTCTGCAGACTTCACGATCGGACAGAACATTTCATTTGCAAATTCTTCTGCTGTTATCTGAATGCTGTCTTTTTCTATGAATGTCTCATAATCATATGCAGATGAATACATCGGTTTTCCAAGCAGCACACTCTCAAAGAATAAAGCACTGTAATCTCCCACGATCACATCGGCTGCCATCAGCAGTCTTCGTGCCGGAATCTCTTTTTCAAGCACCTTGCAGAAACCAGGGATCTCGTACTGTTCCAGGTTCTTTTCCTTCTGACCTGCCTGATCAAAATGAAGCACAACCATGTACTTATCCTGAAGCGCTGTCTGCATTTTGCTCAGAGAAAGCATCGCCGTCTTTCTGGTTTCTTTATCTTTTCTCCAGCTTGGCATATACAAAATGATCTTACGTCCATTCAGCTCCGGTATCAGCTTCATAAGTGCATTTCTGGATTCCTCTATCAGCTTCTGGTCAAAATACTGATCCGTATTGCAACTTCCCTTCAGTCCACAATAAACATTTCCATTTCCGGAATAGGTCTTACGGAACAGATCTTCCTGTCCTTCAGACGGAATCTGAAGCACCGAAACCGGATTCTGCGCAGCAAGATGCGCACCCTTTCTCTTCCACCTAATCTCATCAACAGCCTGAAGTTCTTTCTTATATAATGAAAATGCAAGCTCTGGCAACATAATCTGCTCTGTTTCCTCCCGAAGTTCACAGCGACACAGGATTGAAACAGGTTTTGAAGTCACAATATATCTTGCTGTTGCAAGCTCCCTTGCTAATAGCAGAAGATCCGTCTTTTTCTGATCCAGCATTAATACCTTACAGGAGATCTTCTGTTCCTTCAGATATTCCTTCAACTGGAACAATGGATCATTATTTGTGAGTGCTCTTTCAGATAACAGAACGATCTGATCTACAATATCCGTTTCCGGAACGACCAGCTCATATGCCTCTGCAAATTCATCCGCAACCTTCTTCAGCTCCTGATATTTCTCATAAAATTCTTTATTCTTTTTCTGCTCATCCTTTGTAACCAGATTATCGTAATCCTTGTAATGTGCAAGCAGATAATCACGCACACGCTCCATGGAATGTCCGTCGCAGTTTGCAAACATCTTCTCCCGGAACTGATCCATCTTCTGATAATCATAGTGATCGATCTGCTTCAACTGATCCGCAAGCTCCTGTTCGGTTCTGACGATCGGGCAGAACAGGTTCTGATCAAATGCATTTGCATGCAGGGACATATTCAGCCCCTTGATGATCTTCTCATAATCATAGGCGGTCGAATATGCCGGCTTACGCAGAATCGTTGTCTCAAAGAAGGAATCTCTGTAATCACCTACGATCACATCACTTGCTACCATTAAGGCACGGATCGTCATACCATTGTTCTTGTTAATACATTTACTGAAGCCTTCTACTTCCAGTTCATTCTTAAATCCATTCTTGCTCTGGATCACATTCAGGCTGACAACCACACAGTACTTATCACCGATCAGTTTGCTTAATGCCTGCATATTGAAGATTCTCGCCCATATGCTGCTGGAATTCACTCTACGAAGCGTTGGCATGTACAGGATAACCTTTCTGTCTGCTGTCTCTGGGAAAAGATCCTGCAGCTTCTGTTTTGCCTCACTGATGAAGTCCTTATCAAAATACATATCCGTACTGCAGTTTCCATACAAAACTTCCCGATCCATTTCCTTTGGCGAGAACTGCTTATCAAATTCCGCTCTCTGATGTTCCGATGGAACCTGAAGGATATCCGTATCATTATTCAGGACATAATCAAAATATTTCTGCTTCCATTTGAGGAAATAGTGAACCTCATACCCCTGATTATAAAGGTTAAATGCATTATCACGAAGCATGATCATATCTGTTCCCATTCTGAAGGATGTCCGACAGAACAGGTGGATTGCTGCCGGAACAATAATGTATCTTGCAGATGCAACAATCGCTGCAATCTCTTCATCCGTCTTTTTGGTGTTACCCATACGAAGCAAAACAACCGAAAATTCCTTATGTGCTTTCATCATTTCTGCCATCTTGCCAAGATATCCGGATGTAAAATTCTTCGCATTTGTTACAAATACGATCTTGTTCTCAATACCGTATACATCCGATGCCTCGTCATATAATTCGGCAAATCGCTCTGCACGCTCCTTGATCTCTTCGTATTTCTCTTTGTATTTTCTGTTCTCTTCCAGTTCTCCTTCTGATAACAGTCTGCCGGAAGCATATCCATCACCCGGCATGATCTGGTACATCTCAAAATACCGTCTCTTTACTTCTTCCGAAGCACGGGTTACAGACATGGTGATACTCGTCGTAACACTTCCCATTCCACGGGTTTTCTCCTTCGACGCAAAGCTGTCTAACATCTTCATGGTAAATGGCGGTGCAAATTCACGCTTCTTACCATAGAGGGAAATCGAATCTACCAGTCCACCGATCTGCTCAGCAAATTCCTCATTTTCCAGATTATTTCTATAATAATTCAATGCAAATTCATACAGCATCCGGTCTGTATCTTCCGGTGTATGAAGTGGAAGCTTCGCATACTGATATGCAAATTCCGGAAGAAGTCTCTGCATGGAGTCAAACAGACTCGTATCGTGTGGAACCGGAACAATGACCGGTTCTACCCTGCCATCTACAACCTGGTATTTCTCAATACTCTTATATGGCATATTGGCAAAGATACCTTCCATAAAGAACTGTGCCGTATTATTGGTCGTGAAATTATATCGTACGGAATGACCAATCGTCGGAAGTACCGTTCTACTGTAATAGTAAGGTACATCCACTTCTTCCCCTACAATATCATGCCACAGTCTGACAAAGCAGTCCTGTGTATAACCTCTGCCCCAGTATTCCACAAAGGCAAATTTCTCTGTCCGGTCAATCTCCTGCTCCAGATATCTGCTGACAAGTACACGTTCTTCTGCTCCCTTTTTCATCAGATACTGATTATAGCTTTCGGACTTTTTAAATATGTCAATCAGACCATTTAATACTTTCTTATCTGTAAAATTAACTCCATCCAAAACAACCGCCGGGAAAAACTTACGGAACTGACGGTCTGTCAGATCCATTGCTTTTAACAGCTTGTCCTTAGAAGTGATATTTCCAAAACTGCCATATGGCTCCCAGAATTCACGGTCAACCTCGTGGATAAAAGAAGGGATTCTCCATGTTCTTCTGGATGCATAGATGTATTTTGTCTTTACGTTAAGTCCCCGCGCCTCAATGATCGCATCTGCGATCCGTTTTAATGGATGTCCGTCACGGGAAATGAAATATAACGTCTGATATCCTCTTCTGATTGCATCCCGAAGCGCCCAGTCTACATATGGAACCATGCAGATCGTCACAAATGTGGATACAAATTCATCTCTTGTATATACTGCCTTTGCAGCCATTCTGGTCTGAAGTGCAGCCACCAGATAGGAATCATACGTTCCAAGCTGTTCTACCAACTGTGTCTGAATATCGGAAAATTCCGGTTTTGTAACCTGTCTTACTTCGATTCCAATCTTTCTTGGTGGATTGTGGTCGGCAATCGGATTATCACCATAATGAACCCACTTCTTAAAATCATAATATGGTTCAAAACTTGCAAATACTTCAAAGAATAACTGCTGTGATACCTTCTGAACTCCATATTCACAGGACAGATACAGTGGCAGTTCTGTTAACATCGGCTCCGCTCTGCGAAGCATCTCAAGGATCACATTCTTCGGCAGATACATATCACTGACCAGAATAACCGTATCTTTCTGTGCCAGATATTTCTTAATCATATCGATCTGCTCCGGCAACGGGACTACATTGTCATATTCACATTCCAGCTCCCAAGCCTTTAGCTTCTGTACCTGCTCATCTGTCAGATTATATACGGATGCCATACGGGCAAAGATCTCATCAAACTGAATCTCAACCTTTTCTGATTCACGAAGTGCAATTGATTTATTATAATATTCTCTTACATTTGCTTCTGATGTTTTACGGATCGATGGATAATTCAGAACAAGCGCTCTTGGGAACCCTCCATCCTCCTGCATTTTTTCCTGTACATAGTAGAAGATGCCAACCGGATCGAGTACCTTTCTGGAAAACAGCGTATCAAAGATATCAAAGCTATACAGAGTTGGAAGCTCTACCTTCTCCGGTACAAATGCGATCGTGCTGTCAATGATCTTATCCATACTGTCTGAAGTAGAATACTCCCAGTACAGCTTACTGATCCGATCCAGACTATCGCTGATATCGTCTTTCTCATATTCCGAAAGTGCCTGAACCAATTCATCAAAATTCTTACATTTTCGGCCCGGTGTAACCTCATCATAATCCATCGGGAAATCCAGATCGTCATTGTCAAAGTCAAACGCATACCGCAGGAAATGCTTGCAGCCTGCCGCAATAAAATCTGTAAATATAGAGGAATAATCCATGATACACAGATCGATCTTATCTAAGATCTCATAGAAATCATTGGTGTTATCCCAGAACAAAAGCCATTTACAATCTGCATATCTCTGCTTTGCCCAGAGGAATCCCTGTTCCTTTTCAAGCAGCGGATGCATCTTAAATATCATCAACAGATGCTCTTTCTCACATACCTCTATGATACGGTCAATATCCGGAATTGCCTTGGAGAACAGCTCACCATCCGGATTATTCCGATACGTTGGTGTATATGCAACAATCTTGGTATCCTCCGGAAGCCCCTTCTGTCCGATCAGATCATGATCATATGTTTCAATCTTCTTATAATTCGCTTGATACAGGCATCTTGGATATCCGGCTCTTACGATCTGCTTCTCCGTTAATCCAAGCTCCGCCTTTGCTATATTCTCGATAAATGCAGATGGTGCCAGATATAATTCATAGGTACGATAATATTCATTTCTTGCAATATATTTCTTTGCAAGTTCCGGCAGTAAACGTCCTTCTTTGATCTTACGCTCTACAACCTTTACACCGCCAACACCGTGCCAGAGATTCAGATACTTTGCTTGTTCCAGTCCATCCGGAATAAATGCCTTTACCTGCTCAGAAACCAGTACGCCGGTATAGCTGATGATCGTTTCTGCCTGAGGTGTTCCCATGCGATATGCATGAAAGCCCATACCACGGATCATCTCGATCAGTTCTACATCATCACACAGCCAGTATGGAACAATATCTTTTCTATAATTATTGATATACAAAAACAGATATTTTGGATTCCCCCGAAAATCATTACTGTACTGCCCGGCACAGAACGCCCATACCTTGTCCTTTTCTTTTCCTGCACAGATCTCATGAACATGAGCGGTTTCCTCTGCATTTATCTCATCTTCCATTGCCCGGATCTGATCCAGTTTTTCCTGCTTTGCCTGTTCGATCAGTTCTTTTTTCTGTTCAATATCTATCTCCTGATCTTCCAGTATTACTTTCTCTGTAATATCAGCTTTCCCTGCAGCCTCTGTATTGATTTCTTTTCCATCTATTTTTTTATTTAAAAACTTTTTTAATACACCTAAATGCATTGATCCTGACTCCTCTTGTATTAATAAACATAATTAGGTTTATTATAGAACATAACATAAGTTCAGGCAAGCCCATGTTATATTTATTAAGATAGCATCCGCGACATTTCATTGTTTTATCCGATTTGTTAATATTGGCATATGTACAAGCTTTACTTTTTGCGGTATGATTGTTTTTGCACATTGAACCAGTAATATATATTGAAAAAGGAGTTTAAAATGAATACTGTAAAGACAAGGAAAAGACCAACATGGGATGTAATCTCAGATTATCGTGGGGTTTTGATGGGAATTTCTATTATATGTATTATAATCTTTCATTATGTGGAGGACTGTGGCATCTATCACGTCCACAAAAACGGATGGGTAGAATTTTTCCGTAACTATATCACCAGTTCAAGTGTAGACGGTTTTCTTTTCTTATCCGGTTTTGGTTTGTACTACGCAATGAAAAAGCATCCGGATATTTCCCAGTTTTATAAGCGGAGATTCACACGGATTCTTATTCCTTATTTTTTAATTGCCATCCCTGCGCTCTGCTGGAATGATTTTTTATTTGATAAGACTGGGGTAAAAGCTTTTTTCTCTGATTTGTCCTTTTATTCATTTTTCACCCGAGGGATGTCATGGTTCTGGTATATTTTATTAATTTGCTTTTGTTATCTTATCTTTCCATTCATTTTCCGCGCAATAGATAAGGCACCAGATGAAGAATCTGAGCAAATGCGTATAATTAATTTATTTACTTTTTTTACCATGATCACATTTGTAATCCGCTTATCCAATAAAGAGTTGTTTGATAATACCAATCTGGCCTTATTACGTATTCCCTTTTTCTGTTTAGGCTGTTTTATCGGCAAATACTCATATGAAAAAAGGTCTATATCCGGCGGGACTTATGGATTAATGCTCTTATCGTTATTTGCAATTCAGTTTCGAAAAGGAAGCAAGATCATATTCGCACGATATTCTGCTGCTTTTCTCAATATCAGTGCATGTATTTTAATTGCAATTTTATTCAGCAAGCTGAAACATTTTGAAAAAATACATAATTGGATAAAGAAGTTCTTTGAATGGTTCGGCAAATATTCTCTGGAATTGTATCTGGCACATGTTACTGTACGAGGTGTTATGCGCGATTACGGTCACCCTACCTGTTATGGTCGAAATGAGCTGATTATGGTTGCCATATCTATTGTATTAGCATTAATTGTAAACCAATTAACAAAATGGATTGAACATTTTATTCATTAAACATAAAGGCTTCCTGTTCGAATTATCGTTAGGAAGCCTCTTTTTTATACCTGTTTCTTTTCAAGATATATCCACTTTACATATTTAGAAGTGATGATTGTAAATAATCCCCCTATTAAAATTGTAAATAAAACTGTAAAAATAAAACTTCTGCCCTTTTCATCTGTCAGCCATCGTACAACACTCATCCATACCGGCACGATCATGCACCAGCAAACCATAATCATTCGAAAAATAAAAGCTTTCTTTGAATTAGTATTCGCTGTATACTTGCCATTCATATATGGCCACCACCGATTCATCACATATGCAATTCCCAGAAGCAAAGCTTCTACACCAAACACCATGAACATTTTGATAAACGAACTTGATAATTTATCTGCCCATATTGCTTGACATATTCGAATTAAAGCTATATGTGCTCCCAGCGCAAATAATGTATTTCTTCCCATAAAAGCAAGAACTTTATCCTTTGAGAACTCGCTGAATAACAAGATCAGGGCAATACTAAATGTTAATGATGATGTCACAAATAATGGTATTGAATAATATTGTCCATATACCATGAACACAGTCTTATTGCTGAATGCACTAACAAATCCAATTGTTGTAAGTATAACTATTACAAGGTTCTTATAATTTCTCAATACATTCTTTTCCAGTATATATCTGCGAACCAAATAACCAGTATAAATATAACCTGCTCCGACCATTCCTGTATTAACATGGTATGGCAACTGCTTATCTGAAAAATAAAATCCCAGAGCCATGATGCCAAATGCCATAAGTAACCGAAGCCATCGTTGTCTTCCTGTTATTTTTACTATAATCAGAATATATAAATATGCAAAAAATAATGCTCCAAGAAACCAAACCGGATTTACAGTCGCAGGATAAATTTTATCCTGCGATACAAGATTTCCTATTAATGTATGCCAATAATTTGCTTTTCCCTTTCGCAAAACCCGATAATTTAATACCCATATTGGAAATAACGAAAATACAACCCAAAAATATGGAATAATAATACTTTGAAACTTATGTCCAACCTGCGAAATCAAACTTCTTTCCAACACTTTTTCCGGATAAAATAATAATCCTGATATCATAAAAAACAACGGCATATGAAATGCCGCTCCAACATGTGATATCACTCCGAGCACACTTGCATGACACAAAACAACAATAAAAAAGGCAAAGCCTCTCAACTGATCAATCCAGTCCTTCCTCTCCATTTAATTCTCTCCCCATTTGTTTTATTACGACTTTATCTATAATCTTCTAATGTCAAAAATCACTTAGCCGATATAATATCCGCATACCGTCCGTTCACCGCGCGAACTAAATCATCCGGCTTTAACATGATCTGTTCGCCGAGGCGTCCACCGGATACGATCATCTGAGGAAGTGTTTCCGCACTTTCATGGATCACGGTCGGATATGCTTTCTTCATGCCGATCGGCGTACAGCCGCCGCGGATATAGCCGGTAACCTTGTTAATATCTTTCACAGGAAGCAGTTCCAGATTCTTCTCGCCAACCACTCTGGCTGCTTTTTTCAGATCGATCTCTTTGTCGATCGGTAATGCAAATACATAATAGCCCTGACTCTTTCCAACTGTTACGATCGTCTTAAAGCTCTCCTCATAACTCTGTCCGAGCATATCTGCAATATGCACACCATCAATGAATTCTTCACAGTTATATTGATTGAGCGTATACGGAATCTTCATACGATCGAGAATCCGCATCGCATTTGTCTTTGTCTCTTTTCCCATCGTTTCTTATACCCTTACACACTCATGAATATTCAAAACACGTTCAAGCCGCACTGTTAATGCATTCGCTGTAAATGGTTTACAGATGTAGTCTTCCGCTCCTGCTTCAAAGCATTTTGTCTCTGAATACTCGTCTGTAACTGCCGTCAGGAAAATAACCGGAATACCCTTATATTCCTGATTTACTTTCAGTCTGGATATCACATCATATCCATCCATACCCGGCATCTTCAGATCAAGCAGGATGACATCCGGATGAATCCGTTCCAGAACACGGAACGCCTTCTGTCCATCATTCACGGCTGATACTTCAAATTTGTCCTCCAGGATTCCCTGGATCATATCAAGTATCATCTTATCATCATCTATAACCAATACTGTTCGTTTCACTTAAGTATCCTCCTAATATCCGTTTCCAGTTTTTCTGCCAGTTCATAAGCTTTATCCATATCATAATCCGAAACATACTGATACAGCTTATCGAGTATTCCATAATACTTTGCACCCATTTCATCTGCTAACTCCGGTATCTCTATCTTGTACAATCGTTCCAGACAGGTGCATGCAGCTTTCTCTTTATACTCAAAAACAGCAGTTTTTAAATCACTGATGATCGTAAACATCTCCGTTATCTTTGTGACCGCTTCTTTTTCTATTTTACCATCTGTTTCTATATTCGCAAGCCATTTTTTTATCTGTTCCAGAAGCTCCCGGTACTGGCTTACTGCCTGGTCATGATTCATCTGAATATACGCCAATGCCGTCTGTGGATCCTTACATGCTTCTTCCAGTCCTGCAGCGGCTGCCGCCATAGAATCTGCACCAATGCTTGCGGATATTCCCTTCAGGCCGTGGATCGTTATATCATAATTAAAGATGTCTTCTTTGTTCTTACATTCTTCAAGCTTCCGGATCCGTTCTTCACTTCCATCCAGATAAGTCTGCAGCAGACTGATATACAGCTCTCTGCTTCCGCCAATATAGGATAAGGCTTTCGCGATATCAATTCCCGGTATGCTCCATTCTTCTGCCTGCTGTAGATCCGGTGTGCCGTCTGTTTCCTGTCCTCCTGTGACAGTATCTCCATTCCCGTCTCCACATTCCGTTACATATTCCTGTGGAAGATTATCTTTAATGATCTGTTCAAAGCGTTCCGGATTGATCGGCTTCGACAGATAACCGCAGAAGCCAGCATCCAGATACGTTTGCTTTGCTCCTGATAATGCATTTGCCGTAATCGCAACTGCCGGTATATCTTTATAAATGCCGCCATCCATGGTCTTCACATGCTGGAGCATCTCGATTCCATCCATTTCCGGCATCATATGATCGATCAGCAGAAGCTGATAGGTATGCTGGCGGATCAGTTCCAGTCCTTCTGCCGCACTAAGTGCCGTATCGATCTGAAGTTTTGTATTCTTTGCAAGTCCAACCACGACCTTCAGATTAACCTCATTATCATCTACAACCAGGATCCGGGCATCCTCTGCATGGAAGGACTCCTGATAACAGACCTCTTGATGAAGCTGTTCTTTATATTTCTTTCTGTAATCCCCGATCTGTTCTTCATTTACGATCTCCTGTCCAACCGTTGCCGTAAATGTGGAACCTTCACCATATACACTGCTGACTGTAATATCTCCACCCATTGCAACCAGCAGATTCTTGGTGATCGGAAGTCCAAGTCCTGTACCTTCAACTGAGCGGTTCCGCTTCAGATCCAGTCGTTCAAAATTTGTAAACAGCTTATCCATATCCTCACTCCGCATACCAATGCCGGTATCGGAAACTTCAATCGTCAGGTTCTGTTTATTATCCATAACAGTTCCTGTGATATAGAGACGAACTTCACCCTTTTCTGTATATTTTACTGCATTTGTTAAAAGGTTCATAATAATCTGTTTGATACGCACCTCGTCACCCTTCAAATTCTCATGCAGCTCCGGTTCTACATAGATCTTAAGTTCCAGCCCTTTTTCCATAATACGCTTCTGGATGGATCGTTCGACATCCTCCACAAGGCTGCTCAGCGAATAGTTCTCATTCACCAGATATACCTTTCCGGATTCAATCTTGGACAGATCCAGAATATCACTGATGATCGTAAGCAACGATTTACCGGAATTCTTGATATACATAGCGTATTCCTTGATATGCGGCTGTCTGCTCTCCCGGAGCACCAGCTCATTCATACCCAGGATCGCATTTAACGGAGTCCTGATCTCATGTGAGATGTTTGCAAGAAATGCGGACTTGCTGTTCGCCGCAGCCTCTGCTTCTTCTGCCTTCTGTTTCAAACGAACCTGAAGCTGCTTGTTCCATGCGATCACCACAAGAAGCATCAGACTTCCAATCAATATGATAAGCAGATCCATAACCGTCTCGCTGACATCGAGTGGATCTGCCTGTGATATATAGCGGCCGGCAAGAACCATATACAAATAATAAACGATGGTACTGATCAGCATAAATATATTCAGTTCCATCTTCTGGTACAATGACACAACAACGGCTGCCGCAAGAAACATATCAGTCAGGCGGTTATGTTCACCCGGTACCAGTCCATACATCGCAACGATTGCAAACAGGCAGCCCGACATACATAATCCATGTATCTTTACCGTAGTCTTTCTGATAAAAGTCACAAGAAAGCTGACCAACATAGTTGCCAATGTCACAACAATGAACACCGGAGCCTTCTGAAACCGATAAAACATCATAATAAAATATGTGGCAAAAAGGATATATACATAAAATACAACCTTTTTCACCCGCTTATCATCCTGCAGAACAGAACCAGAGGCATAACGCTCAACTCCGATCGAAGCTCTGCCTTTTTTTCCCGTCCGGTATACACGGACAAACAGGTTCATATAAAGCATGAAGAATACCAGCAGTACAACAGCCAGTGTCACCGCAGAAGGGATTGCATTTTTTGCTGCCAGTTTGCTGACTTCATTCTTATCCACGATCGCAACCACATACCAGTTATCCAAGATTGGTTTCACAGATATCCATGCACTGTCTGTCTTATAGCTGACAGTACCTTCTGTCTCCAACGCAAGTTCCTTATCAATATCTGAAACATAAGTCTCATATGCATCCGTTCTGTGATACATGCTGTCCAGTGTCTTTCCCATATATGCAGACTCTCCGCCTGCAATAATACTTCCGGTCTGATCTACAATATAGATCTCACTCGTTCCTGCATCCAGTTCCTTCAGAAGATCTGACAGTTCCTCCAGATCAACATCTACACCGATCAGGTTCGAACCGTCCCGGAACATACGTCCAACGGATACCACCTGCCGGTTCGTCTTCATATCCAGATATGGTGTCGTGATCGTAAGTTCTGTACCATTCTGCTTCATCTCCTGATACCAGGAACGATCCTCGATCCGATATCCCTCTGGCTGCTCCCATGCAGTACTCAGCATCAGTTCTCCGTCAATATATCCATAAATCCCAAGATACTGCATACTTTCTTCATTTTTCAGATAATGGGTCTGTTCGGTAAAATACGCACGGAACTCATCCATACTATGTCCTGACTCATGCATATACTGCACTGTGAAATAATTCACTGTCAGAATATCGATCGCATCCGACAAACAGTTCTGACAGGACATGGCTGCATAATCTATATTTTTGTTCATCTCATCATCCACCTGCTCCGTTGTCTCCCGGATCTCTCTTGCACAGAAGATCAGAATCACACCTGCCATAAGGATCACAAATATACTTATATAAAATGCCAGTCTTTTATATGCTCTTTTTACCATCATTCACACTCCCCGCCTCTTATCCGCATTTATACCGTTCCAGATCAGGATCTGTCTGCTAGATTCCTGACTCAAGCAGTTCTTTCAGATGCTCCAATCGCATCTCAAACTGCTCATAAAAATCCCGGTTCTCCTCATATCTCGCAACATACATGATATTCAGAATATACATACACATCTGCTTGATCCGTGCATCCTTACTTTCTTCTGCCCCGTCCTGCATACGGATCCGTGCAAATGTCTCCTGCACCTGCTTCTGAAAATCATGCCACTCATTAATGTACTCTGTATATCTCGGCAGATCCGGTGTATCGATCCATTTTGATACCTTGACCTTCACCTTGCCTGCCCGATCACATTCATGGATCTGAAGAAAGTATTTAAATCCGCCATCCTCATAATATCTGCCAAGCGGAAACAGTCTGCAGAATCCCGGCCTTGCCGCATGGATCCCACATCTGCCTTCTGCATTTAAAAAAGTACATGTTCCATTTACCATCTTGATATTTGGGAGGATCAACCCATCTACAACATTTAACTCTATCGTATCGGCAAGCAGAGCTTCAAAACTCTTCCCTGTCTCCTTTGTCAGTCTGCTCACATCCAGCGGATCTAAGATGATGGAATTTCCCATTCCCTCACAGCAGGCATGACACCCTTTACATTCATTGCAATATGCTTTTACCATATCCGTCTGATCGTATAAACGACCATCCGATATCTCTTCCAGACTACAATTTCTAAGCATGCTGTTTTACCTCACACAATACTCCATATTTTATCTTGATCCGGTCCAGTTTCAGCAAAAATGGCCGGGCCATGATCCACAGAAACAGAACCGTCGCAAATCCCTGTACCACATCAAACGGAAAGCCGGTTACATACGCTGCCACGATCATCTTAAGGTTCACTGCCGGCTGCCACATGATCACAGATGCCGGATTCATGATACCGCCATAGATCAGAATACAGCACAGGCCGCCAAAGATACACAGGCCAAGTTTCGTCACATTCTGACTTCTGACCCGACTGTTATTAAATACAAGCCCCGCCGCAAAACCAACCAGGCCAAGTGAAAACATCTGCCATGGTGTCCACGGTCCCTGTCCAAATACCATATTCGATACCAGCATCGTCACCGCTCCGGTCACAAATCCGGTCTCACATCCAAATGCTACCCCGCTGATGATCACGATCGCCATAACCGGATTAAAATTCGGGATCATAAAAAATGCTGTTCTTCCGACTGTAGCAAGCGCGCACAGAACTGCCACCGTTACAATATCCCGTGCTCCCAGTGCCTTTGTCTCAAAGGCTGTGAGAAACGGTATCATCATTTCGATCAGAACCAGAAGAGAAATAAAATAATACTTCCGGTCTGACAGAACCGTCTTGCCAAACCAGATCGTTCCTGCCACTGCTGCAATACAAAGAACCGTTATGATCAATTTTTTTCTGCTGATCCGGTTCCTTCTGCGCAGGTCAATATCCTGATCCCTGTTTCTTCCGACCGGACGCAGCAACAGAATATATATGACCGTTGCCAATATAAATATACCATACAAGATCAGATATTGTATACCTTCTCCGGTCACCGTTCCATCCTCAATCAGCCGGGTCAGATCCGCCTGTGTCATTGTCTTATAAAAACAGAACGCCATGATAACCGTTGTAAGTAGAAGTCCCAGTTTTCGGACAAATGACATTTTTTCCGGTTTTTTCTCCTGTATTGATATCTCGCTTTGAGTGCCGCTTCCTATCCGGTCTTCTTCCTGCTTTGCTTCGTCATTTTCCTTCCTGTTCCCGGTATCTGTCCATACAATTCCGTCATCTATATCGTCATCCGGTTGATCCCATGCACCGGTTTTGCCATATGCATGCAGGATATCCTCAACCGTTACAGCGCCCCGGATTGTTTCTTTTGCTATTCTGGCTGCCGCAGTCGTATAGAATTCATTTCCTGAAAAATAATCGTTTGTTCCCGCAACCGTTGCCACTCTGCCATCAAAGATCAGACAGATCCTGTCAGCCGTTTCTGCGCAGAATTCAATATCATGACTTACCATCACGATCGTATGTCCGGAAGCTTTAAGCTTCTTCATCATATGCGAAAACCGTTTTTTAAATGCTGCATCCATGCCCTTTGTCGGTTCATCCATCAGTATCACATCCGGAGCAGCAAGCAGTACCTTTGCAAGTCCAAGTCTCTGCTGTTCTCCCCCTGACAGATCATATGGATGCTGCGTCAGTACAGATTCCAGCCGGCAGAAATGAATACTTTTCCAGATCATTTCCTTCGAAATCTCCTGCTCCGCCACCTCAAACGTCCCATGTCTGCGGATCAGTCCCAGTTCTTCTCCAACTGTATTTGCAGTAAATAACAGCTTGGGATCCTGCGGAAGATATCCGATCCGGAGTTGCTTCTCCCGCCGGATCCTGCCTCTGTCCGGCCGGTAGTTCCCTGCGATCAGGGATAACAATGTTGACTTTCCGCATCCATTTGTACCATTTATGGCAAGGATCTCCTGCCGCTTTACCGACAAGGTAAGTCCGGACAATACCTCTTTCTCCATGGATGAATAATGAAAAAAAACATCCTTGATATTGATCACGTTCTCCGCTGTCTGATTTTTTCCCTGCGTATCCGCCTGCTCTGACTGTCCCCCTGCTGCCATCTGTTCATGTTTCTCATCATACTGCCGCAGCCATTCTCTGCCTTCTGCAACTGTAACCGGACAGTCTGTAACTCCATAACCTGACAATCCAAATGCTATCCTACATGCCGCAGGGATCTCGATTGCCGGTGCATTCTGTGCCAACAGCACCACGCCATCTGCAATGCTTCCATCATAGATCACTCTGCCATCTTCCATCAGAATGAACTGGCTGCACATCGGCCAGATTTCCTCCAGTCTGTGTTCTGTCAGGATCACTGTAGTTCCAAGTTCCCGGTTAATACGATACAGGCACTGAAAAAATTCCCTCGCTGCCATTGGATCTAACTGGCTTGCCGGCTCATCTAAGATCACCACCTCCGGCGCCATTGCCATGACTGATGCCAGATTTACCAACTGCTTCTGTCCGCCGGACAATTCATTTACCTTTTTGTGAAAAATCCCATCCAGACCAAAGAACGAACACATTTCCGCTACCCGCTTATGAATAAAGGCATTGTCATATCCAAGACTTTCCAACCCAAATGCAAGTTCATGCCATACCTTATCCGTTACAAGCTGTGCATCTACATCCTGTACAACAAATCCGATCTGCTCCGTCTGTACACGATCATCTATGTCTCCAAGTTTTTTCCCCTGAAAACAGACAGTTCCTTCCCGTTTTCCACGAGGTGTCAAAACGGATTTCAACTGTCTGAGCAATGTCGTCTTCCCACTTCCGGAACCACCTGCGACAATGACAAAGCTGCCCTTTTCTATGGAAAGGCCGATATCCTTTAATACCGGCTTCAGATAAACATCATCCCTCTCCGATGCAATATCCGGATATGCAAATGTCAGATTATCGATCTCATATAATTTCATCTTTTCTTCCTTTCCCGGATTGCCTGATACAAATGCATCACACATGGCAGGCTTACTAATAACAGATAGCCTGCAAATACCGCAGTTCCCATTCCGTCTGATCCATTTCCTGTTATATCCGGATAATACTGCCAGTCAATCACGCCCCGGATCATTCCTGCCGCAACAAAGCTTCCCGTTGCCAGAATCACGACCAGACAGCAGCCATCACTTTTTCTAAAATGAAATAATGAATATGCTGTCCTGCCTTTTAACCCATATCCCCGGCTCTTCATACTGTCACCTGTTATGACCGCCCGTTCTAACGCCCAGGTTGCTGCCGAAGAGATCACCCGCATACCGGTTCGAAGCCGTTTAAAATATTTCCCAGGCATCACACAGCCTGCCGCTTTCTGTGCCTGATATACCTGCCGGATCCTTGCGGTAAATTCCGGCAGGAACTTCAACGTCATAGACAGAACGATCGACAGATACGGTGCCAGCCGCCCAAACAGATAGATCATTTTATCAGAAGTCATGATCCTGTTGAAGGATGAGAACCAGCACAGTACTGTCACCAGCATTACAGCAGCCGCTATACCATACAGAATAGATTCGAGCGTCAGCGGATTGCCGGACGGCAGATACCGCAGGATCGTCACCCCCTGATGACTGAATGCCGGATTAATGAGTGCCGTCAATATCACAACCGGCAGCATATAGCGCAGATTCTGATATAGTGCCCGTCTGCCATTCAGGCAGATAGAATATGAGACCGCTCCCAAAAAAGCGATCCCTAAACTAACCGGATGAAGCGACATCATTGCAAATCCGATGACAAATATAAAATATATCAAATTCACGATTGGATGACTGTCTGCAAATGCATCCCTTCTGATCTTCTTCACCTGTTTCTCCTGTCTGTTATTCAAAATATGGATTTCCTACATCTGCTCCAAGGTCACAGGTGTATTTCCATTCAATCTTATCTCCATCTTTCAATACATATTTTGAGCATCCAAATGCCGGGAACTTCCCATTGACACAATACTCCCAACCGGATAATTCTCCGCAGTCAAATTCATACAGATTATGGATTCCCTCAATGTAGTAGCTTCCGTATAATGCAGTAAAGGAATATTCAAGCTGTATACTCTTTTTTTTCGTGATATCCTTTAATACATCAAATACGGTCTGTCCCTTTTTAAATTCTACCTCGACTTCCTTCAGGATCCAGCCATCGGCAGGTACACAGGACTGCTTGCTCTTATCTAACATATTCCAGTTTTTCAGAATATTATCGCAGTTAATCGATATCGTGCAGGTATATGTCTGCTCCTCGGTCGGCTTCTGCTCTGTCGTTTCCGGTTCTTCCGTTGTTGCAGGCTTCTCCGGTTTCTGATGCGCCGGCCGTTCCGTCGTTGGAGCTTCTGTCGTATTCTGCCCCGGTTCTTCTTCCGTCGTTGGCTGTTCCGTTGTTTTCGGTTCTTTTGTTTCAGTCGTTTGTTCCGTCGTTGGCTGTTCGGTCAGAACCTCTGTCGTCCCTGAGGAGCCTTGTCCATCCGGACCATATGGATCCTGTCCATCTTCTGTTGCCACTCCTTCTGATGTCTCATCTGTACGGTCTGTATCCTGACTATCAGCGTCCTGACCGTCCGTTGTTTCCGATTCCGTCACCGATGACTGTCCGGTCTCCTCCTGACCAGTTTCAGCTTCTGCCAGTTCGGTCGAATTCCGGGATTCCGTATGCTGCTTTCCAAATCCGGAAAAGCCTCTGGAACCCGGTGCATTTCCACCATACCAGAATGCCACGGTAAGGATCAGCACCACCGCCAGAATACCAATTATTTTTTTTATATTTTTTTTAATGAACTTCATATACTGCTGCTTTCTGTCATACGGTATTTATTGTACCTGTAATTTCTGCTTTCCGGACATCTGCATGTTTATTCATCTTCTACGATCCCGATCATGCCCGGATATTTACGGTCTTGCTCCAACTGCTGTAATACTTCTTTTTATTCACCGTTTTACAGCTCCGGATCCGTACATAGTATTTCTTTCCGGCTTTTAATCCGGCTATAGTCTTTTTCACGGTTCCGGCTTTTTTTATCGCGATCGTCTTTGCCCCCTGCATGGACGCCTTCGTTCCATACATGATCTGGTAACTGTTCGCCTTCGTGTTCTTCTTCCAGGAACACTTCAGTCTGCCTTTTCCTGCCTTTTTCACTTTCAGGGCTGGCTGTTTTACCCGGTATATTGTGTGTATGGAACTGTATGCTCCATATACACCATCCGCATACGCCCGTATCTTATATGCGTATTTGCTTCCATTTGTAACTTTAGTATCTGTAAAGGAACATCCATTTGCCGCCTTTACCGACTTATATTTCTTCCAGGAGCCATTTCCCGCTTTACGATATATGATATATTTCTCTGCGCCTGTCGTCTTTTTCCATTTCAGCCGGATTCCGGTTTCTATATTTGTCACCGAAGAAATCACCGTTGCCGTCGGTGCGATCGTGATCGTTCTGCTTACGCTTCCGGTATAATCACCCTTACCTTTTACTACGACCGTTGCCTTGCCTGGCATTTTATTATTCTTATATGTGACTGTATAATCTGTGTCTTTTTTTAAAGTGATTGTTGTTCCATCCAGCTTTTTACAGGTAACAGTCACTGCAGGTCTGATCGTCTTTCCGGTATATGTGTATGCGGTCTTTGAAATGGTTACGCTGCAATCTGCCAGCTCCATAACACATGCTTTATCCGCATCTGTCATATCATATAAGGTTGCTTTTTTATTCCGGAACCTCTGATACGCTACCAATGCGTAAAACGACTGCTCGGTCGCCATCTGATTGCCGGATTTTTCCGTGTCTACATGTTTAAACATACCGGTTGATGGTATATAAAAATACAACAGACCATCCAGCACAGACTTTCCATTTTTTACAAAACGACTGTCCGTGCTTCCATCAATTCCAAGACTGGATAAAGCCACCAGCACCTGTGCCGTGCTTTCTGCATTCTCACTTCCATATGAACTGTATGCTCCGGAGGTTTTCTGCATATCTGAGAGAACTTGTATGTTCCGGTCCACTGCTTCCCTGATCTGCTTCTGAAGTTCTGTTCCAACAGTTATCCGTCCGGTATAATATGGTGCAAATGCCTGCAATGCCATTGCTGTCACATCCGGATCTGCCCCCTGTGAATCACTTTTCGTCAGATTAAATCCACCATCTGTAAGCTCACTGCTTAATATATAAGATAACAATTTTTCTCTGGATACCTGGGCTGTTGTTTTACCCGATGAGATCTGCGGTATCTCATAATTACCGGAATCCAGCGCAATCAACGCCCAGATTGGTCCATTTAAGCCCTGTTTTTTTACATATGTCATATCCGACAGCGCACCGGTCAGATCATATCCCTCTATATCAGATGCATCAAGCCCCATAGATGTAAGGGCGAGAATAATTCGAGAATTTTCAGTACTTTTTGTTTTATGCAGTTTTAAAAACTGATTATCCCAATCTCCTACTGCATATTTTTCTTTATTTATGTTATATGTTGCCTTTATATATTCTGTTATATTGTTATAATATGCCCTATACCATGGTGCATTTTCCATACCATAACGGCACTCGCCGATAACAGTCCATTCCCCACCAATAGATCCAATTGCCGGTCCCCACCATTTAACCGTTCTCTTTACCTCTTCATACTCACCTTTTTTATTCTTTTCATAATGAATCGGCAATTCATATTCATATGAAATTTCTAATGTTTTCTCGATTGCAGCAGAAGTCTCTTTCAAAACCGCCTTATAATCAATGGCAGTATCCGAAGCTGCCTCTACCTGACTAATCTCTGCAATCGTACCTGTGCCTGCCTGTTTGCCAGTTCCGTCAAATGCTCCATTCACAGCAACCTGTCCAAACAAGGAAACAGCCATCACCATTACCAACATATAACTAACAATTTTCGTCCAACGCGATCTATACATTTTCTCTCTGTTTTCTTTTATCTTTCTCATTCTAACCTCATATCATTTCAAAATACATCATGCCCTGCAGCCATGATCTTCATAATCTTTCTTAACAAGTTTTCCTAACAAGCTCATCCATAATGCTCATACATAATACCTGATTCCGCATGGAAATCCCCTATATCAAGCCTATACTAGCAATTATAAAACAATGTGTCAACAGAGAGAATCTGGCAGGGAAACTTGGCAATTCTATAAAACCCTCTCCATGTCCGGATCATTTCTTTATGCAGAGCACTTGCGTTACGTGAGACACAAACAAATGTAGCTATAAAAAACGCCCACGCCGTGATCAGATATTTCTTTTGGCAGACCTTGTCTCCCGTCGGTTCTTGATGAACCGCTCTGCGGTGAATTTAGTACCGCTACGTGAGACACAGAACGAAAGTGTTCTGCATAAAGAAATGATCTGATCACGGCGTGGGCGTTTTTTATAATATTATTCTTCAGCCTGCTGCTTCATGAGCTCCTTGAAGAACGCATCCTTCTCCGGATAACGTTTCCGCATGAACACCGGCTTATTGTTCTCATCCAGCAGACAATGACAGGATGTGCCGACGCACCGAAGCTCTCCGGTCTTCTTGTCATGTACTTCATAGGAAAATCCAATACGGATGCCTGTGTACTCTGCAAGCTTTACATAGATCACAATGTTGTCTCCATATCTGGACATGGTTTTGTATTCCGCAGATACCGACAATACCGGAATAATGATATTGTCGTCCTCGATGGTCTTGTAATCCCATCCAATCTGCTTCATCCAGTCCAGTCTCGCTTCCTCAAACCATCTGATATAGTTAGAATGATGAACAATTCCCATTCTGTCAGTTTCATAGTAATAAACCATACGCTCATATGGCTTAATTTCCATATCTATCATTTTATGAACATCTCCATTTCCTGCCTGCTTCTCACAGGCTATGTCATTTCATCTGCCTGTAATCTATCCCAGCAGATAATCGTCCGGACTTATTTCCAGTCTTTCTCTTTGATCTCTACACGTCTTACCTTACCACTGATCGTCTTTGGCATCTCATCGACAAATTCGATCACACGAGGACGTTTGTAGCTCGCCATGTTCTCCTTGAAATAACGCTTCAGCTCTTTCTTCAGGTTATCATCGCCAACCGTTCCTTCTGTCAGAACGATCGTTGCCTTGATCGCCTGTCCTCTGGTTCCATCCGGTATAGCTGTAACTGCACATTCCAGAACATATGGGATCTTCATAATCTCATTTTCAATCTCAAAAGGTCCAACACGGTATCCGGCAACCTTGATGATATCATCCACACGGCCTACGAACCAGAAATATCCATCCTTGTCCATATATGCGGTATCACCCATGTGGTAATAACCGTCGTGCTTAACTTCTTTTGTCATTTTCTCATCATTATTATAAGTAGAGAACAGACCATATGGTTCGCCATCTGCAATCTTAATAACGATCTCACCGGTCTCATCTACATCAGCAAGTGTTCCGTCCGGTCTCATAATGTGAACATCATAGAGTGGGCTTGCCTTACCCATGGAACCCGGTCTCGGTGTTGTATTTTTCAGATTTCCGATTGCAAGTGTAGTCTCTGTCTGACCAAAGCCTTCAAAGATCGTAAATCCTGTCATCTCTTTGAATTTATAGAATACTTCCGGATTCAGGGCTTCTCCTGCGGTTGTGCAGTAAGTCAGTGCGGAAAGATCGTATTTGCTCAGATCCATCTTAACAAGGATTCTGTAAAGGGTCGGTGGCGCACAGAAGGTTGTGATCTTGTACTGTTCTACAAGCTTCATGATATTGTCTGCACTGAATACATCAAAGTCATAAACGAAAATACAGGTCTCGCATAACCACTGACCATAGAGCTTGCCCCAGAGAGCCTTACCCCAGCCGGTATCGGATACTGTAAAATGAATACCATCCGTCTTTACGTTATGCCAATATCTTGCTGTAATATAATGTCCAAGTGCATACAGATGATTATGTGCAACCATCTTTGGATGCTTGGTTGTTCCTGATGTGAACATGATGATCATGGTATCATGTGCATAGACTGTATCTTCACCTGTCGGACGTGCAAATTCTTTGCTGAATGAAAGGATATCTTTATCAAATGGATGGAAATGCTCTCTCTCACCATTTACGATAACCTTGATCACCTTATCATCCGGATCGATGGCTGCCATTGCATCCGGAATCTTGTCATCAGCTGTACATACAACAGCCTTTACATTTGCAGCTTCAATTCTGTATCTGTAATCTTCTACCTTTAAGATATTGGTTGCAGGAATTGCTACTGCTCCGATCTTGTGAAGTGCAAGGATCGTAAACCAGAACTGATAATGGCGCTTTAATACCAGCAGCACTCTGTCGCCCTTCTTGATACCAAGGCTCTTATAATAATTTGCTGCCATATTGGAATACTCTTTGATCTCTTTAAATGTAAACTTCTTTTCTTCCTTATCTCTGGACACATAGATCAACGCTGTCTTATCCGGTGTCTTTTCTGCTAATGCATCCACTACATCAAATGCAAAATTGAAGGTCTCATCATTTGTAAATTCAATCTTGCTTAATACACCATTCTCATCAAATGCTGTCTTGACAAACTTTCCGGCAATTCCTTCTTCCGGTTTTAACTCTGTTATCATACTGTCTGTTCCTCCGTAAAATAATGATCTATATAATGAAAAATATATTTCCTTTTTTCACGTTTTTGCAACTTCGTTCTCGGTTTTTCCAGACTTTATTCTGGGTTTTTCGTTAACTTCAAACGTAGTTTTGAAAACTACTTTACCTATAGTACCATATTTCACTTATCTGTCAACAGTTTTTTGCAGTTCATTTTTACAAAAAACGGGGGAATTATAACTACAACCAGCTAATTATATATTGACTTACGTCGATTTCTATTCGCTGCATATGCCTGATTCGTAAATACTCCTGTGCCAACTCGTCCTTCGGACTCAAACAGGCACTCGTATTTACTGGCACTATGCATCTCATTACGAAATCTTTGGTAATGTCAATATATAATTAGCTGGTTGCAGTTATATTCCACCTTTATTATAATTTAGAAATATCGCAGATAGATGCAGACCATCGAGATCAGAATAACGATAACGGATGCCGGAGCCGATACCTTACAATATTTGCCCCAAGAGATCGGATGACCTTCTTTTGCCGCGATCGACATTCCGACAACATTTGCCGATGCCCCGATCGGAGTCGCACTTCCACCGATATCTGTACCCATTGCCAGTGTCCATGCAAGAACCGAGAGATCCACACCTGTCGATGCTGCCAGAGTCTTGATAACCGGGATCATGGTTGCGGCAAATGGAATATTATCTACAAATGCACTTGCGATCGCGGATACCCAGATAATAATGGCTATCATTACCTTGGCATTTCCATGGCTTACCTTCCCGATAAATCCGGCTGCCAGTTCCAGAATACCGGTCTGCTCCAGACCGCCGACTACAACAAACAGACCAATAAAGAAAAGGATCGTCTTATAATCTACATTTTTTAAAATATGTCCGATATTCTTTCCTGATGTCAGAAGAACCAGTATTGCTATAAACAGACCGATAAATGCAACTGTCAGTCCGGTCTGTGCATGTGTGATAAGTAAGGCAACCGCACATAAAAAGATCACACAGCTAATGGCAAATGCCCGTTTATCCGTGATCGCAGATACCGGTGATGGATGATCTTTCTCCGAAGTCTGTGACGCCGAAGATGCAGTGAGTTCTTTCCTGAAACAAAAATAAAAGTAAAAAATAATAACCACCAGTGAAAGTACCGCCATCAGGCCGGTATTTGTAATAAAATCGGAGAACGAATACCGAAGGGATGTTCCGACAATGATATTTGGAGGATCACCACACATTGTTGCCGATCCACCCAGATTTGCACAGAAGATCTCAGACAGGATCAGCGGAATCGGATTAAAGTCCAGAAGCTGCGCCAGTTCCACCGTAACTGCTGCTAAGAACAGGATAACCGTGATACTGTCAATGAACATAGCAAGGACAAATGACATGATCATGAATGTAATAAATATCGGAATGACCCTATACCGAACGGCTTTCGCGATCGTCATACATAGCCAGCGAAAGAACCCCGCCTTTGCCATACCTTCTACCATAACCATCATTCCCGCAAGAAAGATAATCGTGGCCCAGTTGATACCACCCGTACTCTCGGATGAGGCTCCTGCCTCATACCAGAACGAAAGTGTAAAAATGTTTCTGATATTTAATGTTTCAAGTATCGCATCCATGCTGTGCATTGCTACACCAAATACCAGAACAAGTGTTGCCAGTCCACATACCAATGTGATAACATGACGCTCAAATTTTTCGGATATGATCAATCCGAACATAACTACAAAAATGGCAAGTGCCAAAATCTGTGCTACCATGCGTGTAACCTCCATTGAAAAAAATGCCGCCGGGCTTATTTTATGTTTCGTCTGGCGACATTTAATTTTCTTACTTTCTTCTTTATTTTCTTTTGTTGTTAATAGTTTCTGCTTTTCCCTGTAATATCAGAAGTCCCCACATCCGATATTACAATTACCTTCTTATATCTAACGGATCATATCAACCGTTTCTGCATTCTGTTTGTCCAGATTGTCCTTGATCAATATATCCGATGATTTTGCAAGTGCTGCATTTCTGTCACGCATTGCAAGATTTGGATCCCGGTGTCTCGATGGACCGCCGACACAGCCACCTTCACATACCATACCTTCGATGAAGTCTTCTGGAAGTCTTCCGACCTTCATCAGCGTCAATGCCTTCTTGCATTCGGTTATGCCACTGCATTTGCATACAGATACATCACCGGTACAGCCAAGTTCTTTCATACTTTCAAGAACTGCTGCGGTTACACCACCTGCATTTGCAAATTTCTTACCATAGATACTGCCCTGATCATCCGTATCTTCTTCCGGCTCCAGCTTTACACCCTTTGCACGAAGCATCGCACGAATCTCACCATAAGTCAGTGCATAATCTGCAGTATCCTTCTCTCCTGACATGGATTCCGCTTTCTTCGCGATACACGGTCCAATGAATACAGTAACTGCACCCGGAAATTTTTCCTTTATATAACGGGATGCTGCACACATCGGTGATACTGTCTCTGAGATCGCATCCTTTAATGTCGGGAAATGCTTCTCAATATAGTTCTTAAATGCCGGACAGCAGGAGGTTGTCTTCTTCTCCCCCTTCTCCTTGGCTTCGATCCATTCCTTCGCCTCATTCATGGCAGTCATGTCCGCTCCAAGTGATACATCTACAACATCATAAAAACCAATCTTCTTTAAAGCGGTTCTCCAGCTTGCCATCGTAATATCTGCACCAAACTGGCCGATCGTTGCAGGTGCAAGCATAGCAAACACCTTAATATCTGAACGCATCTTCTTAATGATATCCACGATAAATGTCTTAGAACCGATCGCGCCAAACGGACATTTATGGACACAGGAACCACACTGTATGCATTTGTCCTGATTGATCACGGCAATACCGGTACCATTATCGGCCACCGAGATCGCATCCACAGGGCAGCTCTTCATGCAAGGTCGTACCAGATCTGCGATCGCATTATAAGGACAGGCTTTTGCACACTGCCCACACTCTTTACATTTAGATGGATCAATATAGGACTTATCCCGCCCCATGCTGATCGCTCCAAACCGGCAGGCTGCCTGACAGGCTTTACCCATACACTTCTGACAGTTATCTGTTACTACATATCGGGAGATCGGACATCCTTCACAGGCGGAATTAATGACCTGTACGATATTTCCGTCATCTTCAGCACCCGGTGCTTTACCTTCCGCAAGCCGGATCCTCTGTCTGATAACCTCTCGTTCCCGGTAGATACAACATCGAAATGCCGGCTGCGGTCCCGGAACCATCTTATAAGGAAGACTGTCTCTTTCTTCCTCCAATCGTCCGGCATACGCAAGCTTGGCAACTTCATACAATACTTCATGTTTTACTTTTAAAAGCGTCGCATCGTTTGTTATCATTTTTTCTCATTCTCCGTATTCTATCTTCCGTATACGCAGTTCTTTCTGCGCATATTTTCTATTATTATGACTTTTTTCTCAACTAATTCTTCCTATTAATGTATACCACATTTTTACCACAAAAGGAAGCGATTTTGTCCAGTATTCCATATATAACCAAAATACAAAGAATAACTATAACGGCATACGTGATCAGATATGGAACATAGCCATGCCGCAGATAAACAGACAGAAATGGAGAACCATTGGACGGATAACAGAGGAACATAAAGTTGCAGCCCCAGATCCTGTTTATAACATAGACAGAGGGAACAACTGTAAACAAGAACAAAAAGATCTGCCAGATCCTTTTTATAGAAGGTTTGTATCTGCCGGATGTCAGAACAAGCACCGGAATGAGCACTAAAAGTCCATGTATCAAAAAAGAATTGATGTGCATGTAATTAAATAACGGATATCTGGTCCAGTCCGGAAATAACAATGCTGCCATTGCACCGGGCATACTGATCACGCACATAATTTCTCCTAGAAATTCCCGGTGGAAAAATGCAAATCCCAGTTCCACAAAAATCGCCAGTCCGCACATCTCAAACGGAAGATATGATATCCCCATCTCCCCAATCAGGATCAGATAGATATCTTTCAATGATTCCAGGCATATCGATGCTGTTGCCAATATCTTCAGGATCTTATCCTGTGTAGCAGCATCCACCCTTCTATATCTATGACTGACAACCAGGCATACAGATACGATCCCGACCAGCCACCCCATATGAATCCATCCAAATAACGAAAAACCACCTTGCTCCGGCAGCTCATCCCAATATCGAAAAAAATCTCCAAACATACCTATATCATCTCCATAACCAGACATTTCATGCGATATAATGAGCAAAAGGTGCTTCCGTATATCCGCGCCATGGTCTGGCGGTGTTATAAAATATCATTGCGAGGATTTCGTCGTGAACTGCGCATTGTCAGTAAATGCGGGTGCTTGTCTGAGTCCGAAGGACGAGTTAGCACAGGAGCATTTACGAATCAGACATGTGCAGTGAACAGAAACCGCAGTGAGATATTTATAACACCGCCAGACCACGGCACGGATATACGAAAGCACCTTTTGTTATATTTAAAAAAGAAAAGAGCCACCAAAATGGTGGCTCCAAATGAGGGGGGAAAGGATTCAAATATATGAAAAGCTTTCGTATTGTATGTTACAGTATATATGTGAACATTTCATGAACGATATGTGAACTATTTATGTTTTCCATGTCAAAAAAAACGACAAATTTCTGTTAATAATCACGGAAATCTGCCTATATTTGACATGATACCGTATAATTTTCTATTTTTCATTTTCATTTTGTCCGCATCGCACACTAAATTCTGAACTTTTCAATTTTTATGAAAAAATAATCCACTCCTTTTTTATCTATGCTATAATACTCACAAATATTCTTTTCAGGAAGGCGAAACATCATGTATAAAATTGATTTTAATCATCCAATAAATGTACATTTTATGGGAATCGGTGGTATCAGCATGAGCGGACTTGCCGAAATTCTTATTAAAGAGGGTTTTAAAGTCACCGGTTCCGATATGAAAGCATCCCATATGACAGATAAACTTTCTGACATGGGTGCTCTGATCAATATCGGACAAACCGCAAGCAATATTACAGATCAGATTGACCTTGTCGTATATACAGCAGCCATCCATCCGGATAATGAAGAATTTCAGGCTGCAAAATCCAAAAATATCCCTATGCTGACAAGAGCACAGCTCTTAGGTCAGATCATGGAGAATTACAAATACTCCATCGCGGTCAGCGGTACTCATGGTAAGACAACCACGACTGCCATGCTTTCTTATATTATGTTAGAGGCCGACGTTGACCCGACAATTTCCGTTGGCGGAATCATCGATGATATCGGTGGAAATATCCGTGTAGGTTCTTCTGATTACTTTGTAACAGAAGCCTGCGAGTATACAAACAGCTTCCACGCATTCAAACCATACATCAGCATTATCTTAAATGTTGATGCGGATCATCTGGATTTCTTCAGCGGCATTGAAGAGATCGCGGAGTCATTCCACACATTTGCAACAAAGACTCCTGAAAACGGAAAAGTCATTGTAAATGGTGATATGCAGTATTTTGATACCGTAACAAGAGATCTGAAGTGTCAGGTTATTACTTTCGGCGAAGATCCAAAGAACCATTACAGCGCTGCAAATATCCGCTTTGATGAATTTGGCCGCCCAACTTATACCCTTGTGATCGACGGAAAGGAGATCACCGACATCACACTTCATGTATTTGGAAAGCATAACGTATACAATTCCTTATCTGCTATTGCTGCCGCAACAGAGCTTGGCATCGAAATCGATGCGATCAAAGCAGGTCTGCTGCATTGTAAGGGTGCAGAGCGGAGATTCGAGTATAAAGGAACGATCCTCGACAATGTAAAGGTCATGGATGACTATGCACATCATCCAACTGAGATTGCTGCAACCCTCTCCGCTGCAAAGAATACAGACTACCATGAATTATGGTGTGTATTCCAGCCTCATACCTACAGCAGAACATATGCCCTTTTCGATGACTTTGCAAAGGTCTTAAGTGTCTGTGACCATGTTATCGTTGCTGATATCTATGCGGCCAGAGAGAAAGACACAGGTCTGGTATCCTCGAAGCAGCTCGCCGAAAAGATTGCTTCTTATGGAACCGATGCGTTCTATCTGCCATCCTTTATGGACATCGAAAATTATTTATTGAAAAATTGCAAAAAAAATGATTTGTTGATAACTATGGGTGCCGGAAATGTCGATTCTATCGGAAATGAGCTGATAAAAAAATAATTATCCACATTATCCACAGAGCTGTGTGAAGGAGTTTTCCTCATACAGCTCTTTTCATTTGTTTACATAAAATTTACTTTCTTTTTTTCACAAATGCCCTGTTTTAGCACCTGTTCCCGATGTGTTAGTAACAAATAATTTTTTTATCCAAAACTTCTCCACATTATCCACAAAATCAACATCCCTGTCCATTTTTCCAACCGACCATTTGTTCTATTTGCAATTTAAAAAACACATGCTATAATGTGAGCACTTCTTGACCAGAGAAGGTTTGGAGACATCCAAAAGTTATGAAAGGCGGGAAAAGTTACCATGAGTTACATTACAATTTCAACAGAAGCAAAGGAAACATTTTCCCTGGTATCGAATCATTTTATTGATTATTATATGACCGAAGCAAATGGCGAATTTGTCAAGGTCTATCTATATCTTATCCGACTGTTGTCCTCAAAAGCACCGATCTCGGTAGCTGATATTGCAGATCATTTCAACCTTACAGAGAAGGATATCTGCCGTGCGATCCGGTACTGGATCAGCGAGGACGTATTACGTCTGGATTACGATGCATCCGGCCAGCTTACAGGTATTACCCTTCTTCCTCTGCATGAAAAAACAAAGGAAGAGGCAGACACCTCCCTGTCGCTCGACAGCATCTCTTTATTAAAGTTTCCGGAAAAGAAAAAGAAGCCTGCTGTTCCAGCAGCAAGCAAACCGGTACATACCAAGAATACCATATCAGGACCGGAACCGGTTCAGAAACCGGCGTCTGTATTTCCGGAGAAACAGCCTTACTCTGCCGCCCTTGCAGCAAAGGCAAAGGAAGATGATGCATTTGCCGACGTGATATTTGAAGCAGAAACCTATTTCAGAAAAGAATTATCGGTGAATGATATCGAGATCCTGATCTATATTCACGATCAGTTAGGCTTCTCCACCGAGATCATGGAATATCTGATCGAATACTGTGTCAGCATTGAGAAACCGGATCTCCGTTATGCAGAGGGCATTGCCAAAAACTGGTATCAGGCTGGCATCCACACACTGGAGGAAGCAAAGGAAGCTGCTGAAAATGGCAACCCATTGTACCGTGCAGTCTTTAAGGCACTTGGTATCAACCGGAAAGCTCCAACCACAGGAGAAGTCGCATGGATGGATTCCTGGAATAAGGAAATGGGATTTGAACTGCCGGTCATCATTGAAGCCTGCAACCGTGGAATTGCACAGCATCCTCACGATGTAACATTTGCCTATATCAACGGTATTCTGAAAAAATGGCAGAAACAAGGTGTCAAAACAGTCGATGATATTGCCAAGGCAAGCACAGAATATCACGAAGCAAAAAAACGAAATACATCGCAAAAATCAAGTCAGTACAATGCTAAACCGAATGCTTTCAATTCATTCCAGCAAAAAGACATGTCGGCTGAGCTTGATGAAATGGAGCAGTTGTTCCTAGATGAGATAAATTCTCACTAAATAAGGATTATGTGTAATTATGAAAAATATAGATTATGATAGTATATTGTCAGGCTTTCAACGGAAGCGTCTTGAAAATGAAATTCTGGCAGACAATAGAAAAGCTGAAATATATGAAAAGATTCCTGAGATAAAAAAGATCGATCAGGAGATCGCTTCCTCTTCTATTCAGGCAGCAAGAAACAGAATACGAAAACTGCCTGTTAATATGGAAGACATCAACCAGAATAATCGGAAACTGGCAGCTTATAAAAAAGCTCTTTTAAAAGAACACGGATATCCGGAAGATTATCTGGAACCGATCTATGAATGTCCGCTCTGTCACGACACCGGCTATCAGGGAAGCCATCCCTGCAAATGTATGACACAGAAGGTGATTGACGAGCTGTACAACCAGTCCACGATCCGTGAGATCCTGGAGAGAGAGAATTTCTCTACTTTTTCCCTGAACTACTACAGCCGGGAGAATGATGGCACGCATAAGCATACGCCATACGAGAATGCCTCAAACACTCTGGCAGCTTGCAAAGATTATGTGGAGCATTTTGACGAATCCCACTCCGGTATTCTAATCTATGGAGAAACAGGACTTGGGAAAACCTTCCTGTCCAACTGTATTGCAAAGGCTTTGTTAGACAAAGGACACACAGTTCTTTATCTGACTTCAATAAATTTATTTGAAAATATTTTATCAGGCATTATAATGGGTAATGTGCGTGAAAAAGAAAAGATGATGTTATATGATTATATCTATAACTGTGAACTGCTGATCATTGACGATCTCGGCACCGAGGTTCCGAATACTTTCGTTAATTCCCAGTTATTTGAGATCATTAACATGCGCAACAACCGATCCCTTGCTACTCTGATCTCAACCAATCTGAGTATGCGGGAGCTTTCTGACCGGTATACGGAACGTATCATGTCCCGTATCATTGGTGACTTTAAGGTATTTCCATTATATGGAACAAATATCCGCTACACCAAACGAAAAGACCGGATCCAGAATAAAACTTCTAACTGATGGCATTGCAGTCTTCTGCATTTGCATATATACTATCAATGATACTAACAATATAAGGTATCGAATCATTACACTATAAGATTATGGAGGATATTTATCATGCCAGACGATAGCAAATTAGAAACCATACCCGTGGGCAGTCTCGGAATTGTCGCTCACAAAAGTTGTACAGGCCTTGGTGAAAAGGTTGATCATTATCTCGTAAAATGGAGAGCTAACAGAGACAATGTACACAAAGACAACATTGTTTTCCACGGATATGAAGCTGATACTTACCTGATCAGTGCCGATTGTCCACGTTTCGGCTCCGGTGAGGCAAAGGGTATTCTGAATGAATCCGTTCGTGGTAAAGATATCTATATTATGGTTGATGTCGGAAACTATAGCTGTACTTATACAATGGCAGGCCAGCCACAGCGTATGTCTCCGGATGACCATTATGCAGATTTGAAACGACTGATCGCCGCTATGACTGATAAACCAAAAAAGATCACAGTAATTATGCCATTCCTTTATGAAAGCCGCCAGCACAAGCGTTCTTCCAGAGAATCTCTTGACTGTGCCGTTATGCTTCAGGAATTAAAGTCTTATGGTGTTGACAATATTGTGACATTTGACGCACACGATCCTCGTGTCGTAAATGCCATCCCTAAGAGCGGATTTGAGAATGTACGTCCAACCTACCAGTTCATCAAGACCCTGCTCCGTACCACACCGGATCTTGAAATTGACAACAACCATATGATGGTCATTTCTCCGGATGAGGGTGCTATGCACAGAGCAATCTACTTTGCGAACCTGTTAGGTGTCGATGTCGGAATGTTCTACAAGCGTCGTGACTATTCACGCGTTGTTGATGGAAGAAATCCGATCGTTGCTCATGAATTCCTTGGTGATTCTGTTGAGGGCAAGGATGTTATCATCATCGATGATATGATTGCTTCCGGTGAAAGCATGATCGATGTTGCAAGACAGTTAAAGCAGAGAAAAGCAAAACGTGTTTACTGTATCGCTACCTTCGGTCTCTTCACAAAGGGTCTTGAAGTATTCGATAAGTGCCACGAAGAAGGTCTGATCGAAAAGGTCATCACAACCAACCTGACCTACCAGATGCCTGACCTGTTCAAGAAGGACTGGTACGAATCAGCCGATATGAGCAAGTACATCGCTCTGATCATCGACCACTTAAATCACGATGCTTCTATCAGCGAGCTGTTAGATCCTGCTGAGCGGATCAACGCACGTATCACTGAGTACAAAGAAAAACATACCATCTCTGATAACTATGAGATGTAATTAAGTATAACTAAAAACCCCCGCCTGCATCCAGCTCTATTGCAGGTAGGGATTGAAACGCGTTGCACTTTCTATTCGATTTGCACGCCTATTTGTCAGCAGTCGCCCAAACTCGCCTTATCAGGCTCAAACATGGGCTTGGTGCTGACAGCTAGTGCAAATTTCATAACGAAAGTTCCACTGATGTTTCAATTCCTACCTGCGATAGAGCTGGATGCAAGCGGGTTTTTCTATGTTATAAATAAGATTTATTGTCAATTGTAATCTGAGATTCCATAGCCGCCATCTCAGATTACAATTGACAACCCAACAAACAAGTGGCTCAGAGCCCATCAAATGACAATTAATAATAAAACTAATAACATCAACTTAACGGACTTATTAAAATCCGGAGATATAATGGGAATAAAAAAGAAAAAGTGCGAAAATATTATTGCCGAAGTAGATGCAGCCGTTAATAACTTTGAAACTTTTGCTGAAAATGAAAAGATTAGAGAAAAAACATATTCAACGATTCAAGGTGTGCTTGAGCAAAATAAAATAAATATATAACATTAACACTTATATTCTTATAAAACGATAAAAACAATTAATTTTCTTTACTGATTTGTTTACCCATTCTTTTATCATTTGATAAGATGCTATATAATTTCTTTCTATAACTCCTTGATTTATTTTCTTATTTAAGCTGAAAAATGCAAGTTATTACATCCAGACATACCATTTATTACATTTATGAACTTTTTCTTTTTATTTCTGGTAAGCTGACCTTGTCGATAAAACAGGCGCCGGAAATTAAGAGGAAATAAATTTATGTACAATGAAAATAAAAACAATAATATCATGACCACATCAGAATGTAACAGGTCAAAGTCTTCTATTACAAATATTAAACAGCTTTTCCCATCCCGAACCAAAGATGAATGTCTATTAGAATTAAAGAAGAATCCATCCGTTTACCGGACATATCTGAACTGGCCTGACAAATGGAAATCAAACTTTCTGGAATTCATGAAAGGTAAGAAAAGCCTGCCATTGACCTATGATCCATTTTTCAAAAAGCTGTTCAACCCAGATATATACCCGGAACGGTTATCACGACTGATCAGCAGTATCATCGGCACAAAAGTAACCGTAAAATGTATCCTGTCAAATGAGGACAGCATGCTGCCATCAACCTCTCTCCTGCTTCTGGATATCATCGTCCAGTTAGAAGATGGTTCGATCGCAAATGTGGAGATCCAGAAAATCCCATACACATTTCCGGGTGAACGGATGTCCTGCTACTCTGCTGATCTTCTGCTCCGCCAGTACACCAGAGTAAAAGGAGAAAAGGGAAGTACATTCACCTATCAGGATCTGAAAACCGTTTATACGATCGTGATGTTTGAAAACAGTCCAAAAGAATGCAACGATCCCAGATTATCTGATATCTACCTGCATCACGGAAAAGCAGCATTTGATACCGGGATCGACTTCCATCTTCTGCAAGAATACTATGTCGTTGCCCTTGACGTCTTCCGGAAAAGTAAGTATTCTAAAGATATCAACGAACTTAACGCATGGTTATCCCTGTTAACGGCAACTACCCTGGATGACCTTGCAGTACTGATATCCGACTATCCGTGGATGGAAGCCATCTGTATGGATATGTCAGAATATCTGTATCATCCGGAGGAGGTTGTTACCATGTTTTCTGAAGCATTACGAAAATTGGATGAGAATACAGTCAACTACATGATCGATGAATTAAAAAAAGAACGGGATGAAGCAGTCACTGCTCTGGCCGAAAAAAATGCTGCTTTATCTAAAAAAGATGCCGCATTGTCCGAAAAGGATGCAGAGATTGCCGCACTAAAGGCTCAGCTTGCTGCATTAAATAAATAGCAACTCTTACTCCCATAGAATATAACAAAACCCCTGCCGGTTTCCAAGTCTGTGCTGCTAGGGATTGAAACACGTTGCAGCACAGACTCGAAAACCGGCAGGGATTTTTTACATTTATTCTATTATTTATTTACAACTCCACATAATTATATTCCATAGAGAGATCATCCAGCATATCTCCAATGGCATTGTTTGAAGTAAAGATTATGACCTGATCGGTATCAATGCGGCTCATACAGTAGAGTGCATTTTTCAGACGGTGTTCATCATAGGCTGTAAAGATATCGTCTACAATGATTGGCATACGGTCTTTGCAGAGAAGCCCTGCGATGCACAGCCGGACAGCCAGATAGATCTGTTCAATCGTTCCGCTGCTTAGGAACTCGATCGGCATATAATGATCGTCGTCAAATACCGAAATATGCATATTTTCATCCAGTTTCACATCGTTATATTTGCCATCTGTAATGATACTGACGATCTCCGAAATATTCTCATTTAAACGGCCACCGAAATCATTATAAATATCCACCGATATATCATTGATAGTCTGGATCGCAAGGTCGATCGCCTTCTGTTCCTTCTCCATCACCTCAAACCGTTTCTGAAGCTCATCCCGTTTGCCCTTTAATTCATAATAGGAATCCCGCTTTGCTACGGCATCATGCTCCTTGAACTTCAACAGCTCTAATTTTGCATCATGTGCTTCCTGAAAATTCCGGTCGATCTCGATCCGGACTGTTCTGGATTCTGTAGCACGTCCAAGCTCATAGATCATCTGGTCGAATTCTGCCTCATCCGGTACTGCATCCGCTCCATCAAAGAAGCCCTTCCGGAATAATCCGTCAATGATCGTAACAGCCACAAATGCGATCGTACAGATTGTAAATAACTGCTGGATGGCTTTCTGGAAATTCAGCAAGTGAACCGCCAGCATAACTGCGGCAACAACCAGAATACCAGTCAGCATTATAATAAATATATTGTCAGTCAGCTTTTTCTGTGTCTTCGGACGGAACTCCTCGTCATCATCCAACGCTTCCACATCAAGGAAGATATGACTTCTGGTACGATCTTCGTCTTCATCCGGAATTGCTGCATTCTTCTCGTTTACAAGCTGTCTTGCCTCCCGTTTCAGCCGCGCGATCTCCATATTATAAGCATCCAGCTCTTCCCGGCGTTCTTCCCGGATTGCTTCCAGATCTCCGTCTACATCTCCAAGCGCATCCATCTGTTCATTTAACTGATCGATCTCTGCTGCCAGCTTTTTATTTTCAAAATTCCGGCGTTCATTTTTCAGATACCGGACCGCTTCTGTCTTATCAATATCGGCATTCCGGGTTGTGGTCAGATTTACCACATAATTGCCAAGATCCTCTGCCAGTTCCTTCCCCGGTGCAGCACCATGTTCTCCGATACAAAGGGTATTCGTATAGGTGCTTTTATCTACATCAAACAGGATGCCTTTATAAGAATTCGGATTCTTAAGCTGTACTTCTTTTCCTGTTTCAATCTCTGTCAGCGTTGCATTTTTATTTGTACGAAGGAAATTCCGCTCCAGAAGATAGCTTTTGTCATCTGTTACAGCGTATGCCTTTCCGGAATAACCACCGCCGTTTACCGGTTTGCGAAGCTCATAATTATCCAGCCTTGCTCCGATCCCTCTGGTCTTATCGATTCCATACAGCATGCCAACAATAAATTCTTTCACCGTTGTCTTACCGGATTCATTTGCACCGTAGATCAGATTCAAGCCCTTTTTCAGCCGGATCTCTTTATTATTAAATTTTCCAAATTCCTTTAATAACAGCTTATTTATATACATGATCACTTATCTCCAGTTGCAAGTATTGCTTCTACCCCATACTTTAATGCATGTTTGCTGATCTCATCCTCTGCATCCGCGAATCGTTCAATAAACTTTCCAAGCAGATTATCTTCATTATCCAGATGAAGCTTGTCCAGATCGTACTCACACAATGTATTATCCACGATCTCATAGATACGGTAGTTTCTCATCAGACCTGAAAAATCCGGTTTCAATCCATTTGCCATATGTTCAGACAGAATAATGCGGTAAATATTCTGTGTCCCCATATTCTCCATCTGCTTCGCAAGAACATCCAGAATCTTTGCTTCGCTATATTCCGGTTTCACAGCAAGCCCCAGATTAATATAGCTTCGACAGTTAAATGGCTCCCAGCGTATCTTCGTCTCACCGTCCTTAATCTGTCCATAGATAAATCCATGTCTGCCGGTCTCGGTCCGATCAAGCGGCTCTAACGAACCCGGATATGCCATCTTATTCTTCACGATATGCTTTGGTTTGTGGATGTGTCCCAACGCGCAGTAGTCAAATCCCGCCTCTGCCATTTGCCGAAAATTGATCGGAATATGCTTCTCATCTCCACCATGTGCCAGCAGAATATTGACCACATCCTCCATCTGCGGCATGATATCCGCATAGACATCTTCTGTATATTCCACCTGTCCAAAACTGAATCCTGTCACACAGACATTGATATCGTCCAGATATGCATTACTGAATGTGTCTGCCGGCATCAGCACTGTGTTCGATGTAAATTCATAACTCTCTGCCGGTGATCCTTTACTGATATAATCATGATTTCCCGCGATCATGATCGTTCTTGTATTTGTGAGCTTCGACAGCTTATAATCCAGACTCTTCAGATCCTGCAGGGATGGCTGTGCATGGAACAGATCTCCCGCGATCAGCAGCAGGTCTACTTTGCGTTCTTCTGCCACAGCCAAAAGGCGGTCAAATGTTGATTCGATCTCGTCTGCCCGCTCTTTGCTCCAGCTTTTATCTTTATCAGGAACAGCGCCCAGATGGACGTCCGCTATATGAATAAATCTCATAGGATAACCCCTTTTCTGTTTCTCAGCCAGAAAAACCTCTGGCAACTCACCCTTGATTATACCCCACCTGCCCCTATATCGCAATTAAAAAGATTGGCAAACATGGATATTCCGGTCGCTGCGCTATTTGGCATAGGGCGCTAACACATTTCGATTTCTATTCGATTCGCACGTCTGAGCGGAGCACTTAGCGAAGGTGAGTCAAAGACGAGACCTGAGGTTAGTGCGTGCCATGTAAGTTACCTTAGCGAAGACAAACCAAAGGTGTAGTCTGAGATTAGTAGAACTTACTATCAGCTAGTGCAAATCTCATTACGAAATCTACATTAATGTTAGTCGTCCTATGCCAAATTACACAGCAGCCGGAATATCCCAAACTACGAGTCTTTTTAATTTGCGATATAAAAGCAGGTGCGGTATACTTTGGCTATATTTTTAAGTTGATTTAAGTTATAGCTGTTATTTTATAGATAGAAACTTTTTTACAATAAGCAATTATTGGGCTGCATTTTCGTAGCACAGGAGCATGAGCAAATTAGGCATATACACCGAATAGAAAGCGCAACTTGTTTGCACCAGAATCGATCAGTGGTATACAGCCACATAAATCGGGGCAAATCAAATAAGAAATGAAAGGTGTGAATAGTAAGGATAACAAATCCGATCCATATGATAATTCAACCAACAACAGTGTTGTGACTATGAATGCAAATGCCGTCACCTCAGAAACCCAGACTTCAAATTCCTCTGACAATGCTGCAAGCTCCAAAAATACACAGTTCCCTGACAACAAACAGATGCCAGGGAATGCACCGGGCAGCATAGGAGGCTTTGACATGGATGCCGACGAATCCTGTGTCCTCACGATCAATGGCGGCACTGTTACGATCAACGCCGATGGAGATGGCATCAACAGCAATGGTTATTTCTACATGAATGGTGGAACTGTATATGTCGAAGGACCGGAGAGCAATGGCGACAGTGCACTGGACTACGGCATCTCCGCAACCATTACAAATGGTTACTTCCTGTCAACCGGATACTCCGGCATGGCGCAGAGCTTCAGCTCGGATTCTACCCAGTGTTCCTACATGCTAACGCTTTCATCAAATACAAATGGAACAACCACTGTTGTTTTGACCGATGCCGATGGAAATGTACTCCTGTCACATGAAACTTCAAAGTCCTACAATTCTGTCATCGTCAGTTGCCCGGAGCTTGAAGTTCGCAGCACCTACACCCTGACAGCCGGAGGTACCAGCCAGAGCATCACGCCGACCTCCACCGTCAACTAGGGTGGCAAGCCGAATGTCCACCGTGTATCGTAGTCTGTCCTGTAACAAACAAGCTGTGCTTTCTATTCGGTTGCGCTGGAAATGCCGCCGACTGCTTCGGCAAGCTTCATCAGGTCGAGGGCAGAGCCATCTCTGGCATCCAGAATGACAACCTGCTCCGGCAGCTCCGGATCCTCCGGATCTTCATATTCCGCAAGGATCCATGCCGGAACATATTCAAATCCGCTTCCATCTTCCTTCTGTTTCAGATAGTAAGACAACGTAATATCGTTAAATGCAATCTGCTTATATGCTGTCGGATATTTGGTGTAATATGCTGCTATAGACTCATTTGCTTTCTTAAGCATCTCATCAAAGGATAACAGTTCCACCGCCTGTGGGCTGCCATCTGCTTCTAGATAACTATTCCAGAGAGCATCGGTCACTCCATTTGCATCTACCTGAATCGTATATTTTTCGATCGAAACATTCACAAATCCATTTGCCTGACGTAGATTATCAGCAGTCCAGACTGCTACATCCGACACCGGCTGATCCATAACCGATCTTATGTATTCAAATGAATATCCGTCAACAACCGTCGGCAGATTCTGATCAGACGAACCATCGTTCCGATACAGCCAGCACAGATCCGATTCACTCTGTAAAATCGCATCCGATCCGCCAATCTTTGACAGAAATTCTTCAGCAATCTGCCTTGCCTCATCTACCGATAGTGAACATTCATTAATATCCGATTCCAACTCTCCATATTCATCACCCAAGCCGGTATTGTATTCTTCCAGGCTGGATGTGAATACACCGGTCGCACCTTCCATCGGACGATACTGCAGAAGATCCTCCTTTATCCGGAAAAGCGTATCATTTTCCCCTTCCTGAGGAAAACTGATTCTGTATTCCAGATCACCAACTGTACCCATATATTCATCCACGGAATAGTCTCCCGCATTTTCTCTCTGCTTTGAAGTCGTTTGCAGCAAACGGTTCATACGGTCAATATCCGAATCATAATTCGCGGCATGTGACGGATCTGCCTTTTTCTGCTGCTCGTACAGATCGATATATTCCTGAATATCCTCCTTTGACAGCTTGTCCATATTCTCCATATCATAATAGACATAGACACCCTTATCTGTGTCAAATAACTTTTCTACCAGATTTTTTCGATATTCCGGATCGATCTCTTTCATCTTTACCGGAGCTACATACATTGCACCGGTATTCGGCACAGTAATATCCGAATCTGTCAACCGGATCTCTTTAAGCCCGGTCGATCCTGCGTCAAATGTGGTATCACACGATTCCGGAATACTATATTTACTCTGAACGCTTCCGCCATCTCCATTACCTACATCCACATTATAATCGGTATCTTTTTTCCCACACGCGGACAAAGCTGCAATACATGCAAATGCCGCTGCCATTACCACAAACTTTTTCTTTCTCCATAACTTCTGTCTCATTGTAATCGCCTCCGTTAACTATCTTTTACCCCTTATTCTCGTACATTCTCCTTGTTATATCTATTTTTTATTTTAACCAATCTCATCTGATAACACAAGTAAACTAAAAAAGAGAAGCAATCTTTTCCAAATTGCCTCTCTGCATCATCATCTCATGTCATTTTCTGACTCCATATCTTTTCGCCTTATACCAATCTATACAAATATTTTTATTCATTGTCCCTCTTGTTCTTCCCGCTCATGCAGATATTTCTCCTTCGTCGCCATTCCTCCCCGGATGTGCCGCTCCGCTTTATTCACATCCAAAACAACCCGGATCCTTGCCGCCAGAAATGGATTGATCTTTACCAGTCGTTCCGTCACATCTTTATGTACCGTGCTTTTGCTTACTCCGAATTTCTTTGCTGTCTGCCGGACAGTCGCTCCGCTTTCTACGATATATTGTCCAATTTCTTCTGCTCTTTCTTCAATATAATCTCTCAAAAAAATTCCCCTGCAAATCTCATTTTTACAATGTATGCAGAGGAATTTTTGTCTATGTCTATCTGATGGAATGAACATAGAATTATTTTTATTCTATTAATGCGCTTAGATCAAGCTTATATATCATATCTCCCAGTTTTTTTTCCTTATTCAAAAATGTTACCATATAAATAGGATAATATATAATATTGTCTTTTTTATTTACATTACCATTACAGAAAACAAACGCCTCATGAATATTATATCTAGGATTTTTCATGCAATTATTAAGAGCCGCATGTCTTTCATAATCTTTTCCTGATTTTATCTCAATAGGCAATACGCAATTTTCATATTCGATAATAAAATCTAATTCTCCAGATCGATTATTGTTATAATAAAACAAATTAAATCCATGACATTTCAACTCCTGTGCAACAACATTTTCATATATTGCACCATAATTTATATTGAGCTCATTCATCAACATTTTCTTTTGAATTCCATTTGCATACATGGCTGTAAGAAGTCCTACATCTGCAAGAAACAACTTAAATAAATTAGTCGATTTGGATATAAGCAACGGTAACATGGGTTCCGATACACAAAATACCGGAAGCGCAACCCCTGCATCCTTCAGCCATATAAAACTATTCTCATATCTGGAAAGCTTAAAATTTTCATTAAGATTTTTCATAATAAATCGTTTATTCTTATTGTTCAATTCACTTGGAATCAGATCAAATATGTCTTCCAAATATAATTTGCTTTCCGGATCATACTTAGCAATATCTTTTTTATATTGCATTATAATCTGGCTTTGCAAATCAATAACATTCTGAAGATTATTTGTATCAATATATTGCTTAACCACCTCTGGCATTCCGCCAACGATCAAATATAAGCGAAATAATTCCAACATTTTTTCATGTATAACTTCATCTACGACTTTTTTGTTTATAAAGCAATCCTTTAATGAGTCCAATATCCGTTGGCTCACATTGTTTGCCATACAGAACTCTTCAAAATCCATAGGATACATTTCTATAACCTGCAAATATCCGACAGGAATTGATCGAATATCCTTTAATTCAACACCAAGAAGAGAACCACTTAATACATATTTATAATTTCCTTCTTCAACCAAAAATTTTATTGCCGTAACTATCTCCTTACACTCCTGTACCTCATCCAAAAAAATAATCGTTTCACCTTTTATTAATTCACCTTCTGTAAATGCCGATAATCTGAGCAAAAAATCGCGTGTATTTTTAAAATCCGAAAATAATTTTTTTGCCTCTTTATTCTCAATAAAATTGATTTCAACAAAAGAAGCTGTGGTTTCCTTTATACATTCTCTAATTATATATGTTTTACCGATCTGTCTAGCTCCAGTAACAAGCAAAGCCTTCTTTTTGGCATCCTGATTCAAAAAATTCAAAATATCATTTTTTATTTTTCTTCTCATTCTACACCTTCTTTCATATTTTCATATATATTATGCCATATCTTTGTCCGTTTATACAAGGTTATTTTTGCATTTCTGTCCGTTTATACAAGGTTATTTTTATATTTTTTGTCCGTTTATACAAGATTTGTACATTATTTTTGAACCATGATATAATGAACGCAAAATTATTTGCTCGCAAGGATGCTGATTTTGTGGAATGCATAGAATGTGCGAAGCACATGATATAATGAGCGCAAAATCACTTGCTTGCAAGGGTGCTGATTTTGCGGAATGCATTGAAGAAAGAAGTTTTGATAATGAACAACAAACCAAACAACTACATCCTGGATTTTACGCATGTATACTGCGATGAAGATATGAAGGATAACCCACGGTTTCACTGGATCGACTGCTCTGACATTGAAGGCTGCGACCTGTATTGTTCAGATGAAGCCGCTGCCGAGATCCGGAAACGCATCATGCCATATGGAATCAACGGTATCCATTTTATTGACTCCGGGAATTTTCATTATGTAACAAAGATAACAACCGACCAGATCAAACGACCGTTCTCGCTCGTAGTATTCGACCACCATACAGATATGCAGCGACCACTCGTTGACGGAATGATGAGCTGTGGTGACTGGGCGGGGCTTGTTCTGGACCAGAATCCAAATCTGAAACAGTTAATTCTGATCGGACCGGAAGCAGCCGACATTTTCCAGATTGATGCAGTACGCAAAGACCGTCTTCTGACCTTTTCTGCTGAAGAACTAAAAAATGGGACTGCCCGAAAGAAATCAGCAAACATCCTCTCAGGTGTCCCATTTTATATTTCTATTGATAAAGATGTTCTCTCTACCCGTTTCACAGAAACCAACTGGAATCAGGGCGACATGTCACTTGACATGTTGGAACATCTGCTTGGCATCATCTTAAGCCATGAAACCGTATGCGGCATCGATATCTGCGGTGAATGCCAACCGGATCTACCACTTCCAGAATACATGGAAGACGAAGAAAAAAATGAACGTATAAATCATGAGCTGATTGATTTTATTCAATCACATATTTCTAACGATACCCCATCCGTTTCTCATAATCGATGATATAATCCCTGTTTGCAAGCTCATACTGATTAAACATTGCTGTATCATCGAAATCATCCGGATCAATCGTTCCATTGTACCAGCTCTTGGAATTGAAATATGCCTGATAATCCGGATCATTAAATTTTCTTCCATGGCGGGCATATATTTCGTTAAGAGCGAGACGGCATTCATCCGGTGTCAGCCCATCCAGGTCACTATCTGATATGTATTCAGAATCACTATTCGGAAGCATATACTCGGAATCTGAAGTATCCCCTGTTTCCTGTGAGCCTGACTGGTTATCTGTATTGGCGAGCACCTTAGAATTATAATTATCACTTTCTCCGCTATATTCACAAGCTCCATCCAACGCCAATACCGTAACCATATGGTAATAATAATTTGCTCCTGCCATAGAATAAATCTTTGCAACAGCTCCCAGGGTTCCATTTTCATCAATATATGGAAGTGCCTCTGCAACATTTTCAGACGCTATTGTTTCATTGTAAACGACATCATAATAGTCATCTGTATCTTTAAAGCTTCCATACAATGAATAAAAGCAGGCATCCATGGTATCCTGTGCATCCTGTTCATAATCTGCTTCATCTATATTCAGTTCTGCAAGCAGATCCTTCTTCGTAAGCAGCTTATCCTTTTTCAGATCCAGAACATACACATTATACTCAACCATATCTGCATCAAATTGAAGCGGTATGATCAACGATAATATATTGCCATACAGAGTCCATTTATAACTGATTCCCATACAACCCGATCCATATTCATCTGTATTTTCTATGTATTTCTGTGCAAGCTTCTCGATTCTTTTATTTACTTCGTCACATGCTGCACCGTCATAATTTATGTAAGGCAAATAATATACACCTGTATAATTTACAGTTTCTACCTGTGCTGACATATCGGAATCAATAACCATATCTGCACTGTATGCAGTCTGTGCCTCACTTGTATTCTCTGAACAATTTTTCTCCGTAACCTGAGCATCTGTTGATGTATCTGTTGACAAATCCTTTGATGCATCTGTTATCATTTCTGTCTGATCTTCGGAAACCTCACTTTGTTTTGTAGTGACTTTATCGGAAGCTTCATCCTTTTTCCCATTCGAAGCATAGTAGATCTCTGCAGATAAACCTGCTGCCAGGATAGCGAAGCATATAAATATCGCCCGTTTCCATCCGCCAAATTTTCCTAAAATCAAAGGGCAAAATAATACAGCAGCCAACATCATAACTGCTCCAGCCAGATACTGTCCCATAATAAAAAACACTACAGCAACTATGATGCCACATACCGTCGCACTCCAAAAACGAAACTTCTGGTATCCTGTCAATGAAGTTGTTTCTGTTCCCTTCTTGCTCTCTCTATCATTATGGCCATTTTGCAAATCAGGCTGAATATAATCAAAAGTCTGAGTATTGTATTCTATATTCTGAGACTGACCAGATTCGGAAATTTGCTCCGGTGAGGTCTGTTCTACAGGTTGTCCGCAATTTGGACATACCGCCCATTCATCCTGTAATTCTTTTCCACAATTACTGCAAAACATATTTTTCACCTTCCCTTTCTTCTATTCATTTATCTATGGTGTATACTCATACTCACTTTTATCGTATATTCCTCCATATTCATTAAACAAATCCCGGTCAGATATAGCCAGATAAATTCTTTCATATTGAGGATTATATGTCAGCATTGCACCATCTGAATAATAAATAAATACCCCATTTTCATTAATATAATCCGGTATTAATTCAAACGACCATGACAATGTATAGCCACTATACATTAACTGCAAATAACGATCACTCATATTAATAACCTGCAGATTGGAACCATTTCCTACTTGTGTATACATAGCACTGTAATTTGTATACCAATACAGATCATTCTCGTTATAACTTACGGATTCATCCTGTGTTACATCTGATCCCGGCCGGGTTGCCAGACATAATTTATATTCTCCACACACTGTCATGCTGATGCGACTGGTATCTTCATTTGCATTTGCAGGAAAATCAAAAACTACCTCCACATTAGCTCCTGTATTTCCCGCCAAATTACCAGATTCCCAATCTGACCAGATTCTTTTGCAGGCTACTCCATCATTGTCAACATCACTAAATATATTGGATGATACAAATCCAGATGTCATTTCATCCTTATTATAGACATAAACTGTGCAATGGACTTCCAACCCTTGACCATCATTTCTTGCCCGGACACGCGCATTTTTTACCTGAACGCTCCAGTATGGATCCTGATCTATAGTCTCCATTAGATAATACACATCGGAAGATACATCTGCCTTCTCACTCTTTTCTTCCGCCGCCTCCGTTGTATTTACAGTCTGCTGCTCTGTCGTAACCACGCTTTCCTCTGTTTTATCCTGTTTTGTCCCACTCTCACCAAACAAACGGCTATTGTAATCCTCAAAAAGACTTTCATTTGATTTGCCATCATAAATTACATCATGTAATACCGGATAGCCATCACTATTAAAACCAAATATTACAGATTCATCCACACCATCCGGTTCTGTAAAACTGACTGTTACATATTCTTTATCATCAACTTTCTCATACGACCAATCCAGTTCATCCTCACTATAAGCAAATCCAAAAAAGTCCTCTATCGTATAATCTGCGGTCGCCATCGGATATGTCTTAATATATTCAATACAGCCCTCTTCCCTCAAAGCATCATCCCAGTACCAGGTAAAAATACCAAGCAACACCAATATGGCACTGCCGATAATCAACAGAACTTTCTTTGATCCTGCCTTTTTTATCAACCAAGGCATTGCCAATATTCCGGCTATCGCAAATACAATACCCGATATGATATGTCCCATTGGAAAAGCTATAACAGCAACAAGAAACATTCCAATAAACATCCATTTCAAACGTGCCATCTTTGATTCATGATAGGCTTCCCTCAATATCTTTGATCCGCTTTCTTTTTCCTCCGAGTCACTTGAATTGTTCAAATTAATATTGGATATATTATTTGTTTGATTCTGCATATTGCCTGCGGATCTACCGCAATAAGGGCAAAAATTCCCATCAAAATCATGTCCACATATACATTTCATATATCAATCTCTCCTCCTTCAACTACCATATTAATAATTCTATTATCCAATCCATATCACCCGTAAAAAACAACCCTCCACCTATAAGAACAATGGTTACAAAACCCATAGCACGTTGTCTTTTCTTAGGTAACCGATTCAATACCAGTGGACATAAGGTAAATGCTCCACCTACTAAACAAATTCCGCTCAATATATCTCCATTAGAAAAAAAGATAATAGCAAATATAACTCCCAGAATAGTAACAACCCAAAAACATTTCCCTTGAAATCCTACTAATGGATTCAATTCCTCTTCAGGAGTTTGATTATAGTTATCTCCCGTCGTATCCGTAATGTAATTTTGATTATATGTAGATGAATACCCATATGCATTCGGGCTACTATAGGTATTCTGTTTCACCCAATTGTTGTCCATTACTGGCTGCTGTCCAACTGCTTTTCCACAATTTGAGCAAAAATTATCATTAACTTCGCATCCACAATTCCAACATTTCATATATTGTCTCCTTGAAAGTGTATCATATTATTTTGTAATTAAAGAAAATTAAAAGAATATTTTTTATAAGACATTGTCCAATTATGATTCCAACCATTATGTAAAAGCAGCCAGGACTCAATTGTAATTTCTTTTTTTTAGTCTTAAATACATTATTGATAATATCAGAACATACAAATAACATAAGCAAGAGCACCGAATATATCATAGCAGGGTGATATATAAAGCTTTTAACGAAATGTCCATTCATTAATGCTACTGCAGCCCTTGTTCCCCCACACCCGGTACAATATAATCCATACTTCTCGTATAAAATACAATGCGCCGGAATCAAATCTATTAAGGATATGTGAAAGACTTTTATGCCAAGTACCCCCATTAACAAAAATATAAATATCCATAATGCCACACTTCTTTTAAAAAACAAACCATATATCTGTTTAAACTTATTAGATTTCATCAAGCAAACTTGCTCCACATAACAATACGATCATTGCTGGTATTAAAGCAACAATTCCACACACCATTCCGGCTATTGCCATTCCTCGATTTGCTCCAGCCGCTGCCTGTTTCTTTATAGATAAATATGCAAAAACAACGGCTACAATTGCCGTAGGAAATGAAATATAATAAAAACAACAAGAACAGCATAAAGCAACAATTCCGCATACCATGGCTGTTATTGAAAATCCTTTTGCGGCTCCTCCTTCTTGTCTTGGATATGCCCCAGTATTATATGTTCCATTATAATAATTCTGGTTTACGGCTCCCGAATTATTATAATATCCCTGATTATATGTTCCATTATAAGCATTCTGATTCGATATTCCCTGACTCGTATAATAATTCTGATTATATGCTACCTGATTCATTTTCATTTCAGAACCTGTCTGCTGATATCCTACGGTCTGTTGAGTTGCGTATTGATTACTCGATACCTGTTGTTGATTTTGTGTATTTGATCCCTCTGTCGTTTGATTTGTTGTTCCCTGACTCGTCGATAATTGTTGGGATGCTGGCTTTCCACATGAAGGACAAAAGCTGCCCTCATATTCTCTTCCACATTCGCATTTCATATGAATTCCTCCTTACGTCTCATTTATCAAGATATATTTTTATAATCCTTATGTGTTAGCTTTTGCTTCTTGGATTTTACACATTATATCACATTTCTCCCTCAAATCAAACCTTTTAAGTACCATTTTAAAATATTACTAAACCTTTTAAAGTGTTATAAATGCATAGATTTACACATAAACTATATCTAGGAGGTCTAGAACACGTATGGAAAGTAATGTTTTAATAGCAATAGGAAAAAGAATCGCCGAAATACGAAAGTCCCATAATATTACTCAGGAAACTCTAGCTGACCAGCTTGGTGTAAGTCCTAAGCACATATCCCATACCGAATGTGGGAAATCCAGTCTTTCCTTAAAAAATTTAATTGAATTTTGTCATCTGTATGATTGTAGTCTGGATTATATTGTATTCGGAAAATCTGAAGACAGTACGCTGTCAAAACTGCCACCAGAAATATCAAATATACTTTACACTGGAACACCAACTGAAATAGATCGCTTGAATCGCTATCTGCAAATTTATATCGAATTACTACAAAAGCAGGACTGATTTCTATCAACCGAAACCGCCCTGCTTTTCTCTTTACTGTATTTCTTTATTATCCTTATAAAATTTTATCACTATTACTTACCCCCGCAGATAATTCTTCTCCCCCTTGCCAATAAAATACACCTTATGAAACGGCACCGTCACAAGCAGCGTCACCGCCTCCGCGATCGGTACGGCAAGCCATGCTCCATAGATCTTAAGGAAATGCGGCAGGATCAGAAGGCTTAACACCGTAAAGATAAATGTCCGGCTGAATGAAATGATTGCCGACACCTTACCATTTGAAAGGGCTGTGAAGAAACCGGAGGATGTGATATTTAATCCACTGAACAGGAAATTGATCGCAAAGATCTTGAATCCGATCTCTGCCAGTTCAAATGTTGCCGGGTCATGTGTGAACACCGTAATGATCCAGGTCGCGAGCACCTCTGCAATAACCGTCAGAATAACCGCCGATACCGCCACAAAAAGGAATGCAATCTTATAAATACTCCGAAGTTTTTTCTTATTCTTTGCACCATACTGGAACCCAACGATCGGACTGATCCCGATTGTAAATCCCAGATAAAATGCATTGAATAAGAACTGTCCATACAGCAGGATCGAGATAGCCGCAACTCCGGCTTCTCCTGCAAGACGCATTAGAACAAGATTGAACAATACCGTTACAACAGAATTTGAAAGCTCTGATACCATCTCGGAAGAACCGTTATAGCAGGCATGTCCAAGCTCCCGCAAGGAAAGCTTGAATCCGGTAAACCGAAGCTCACCTTTGGATAACATGAAAAATACAAGTCCGGCAATCGCGGGAATGCACTGACCGATTCCTGTTGCAAGTGCCGCACCTGCAACTCCCATATCACAGATCACGATCAATACGTAATCAAGAACAGCATTTACAATACCTGCACCGATCATAAGCAGCAAGCCCATCGTTGGCCGTCCTGCTGTGACCAGATACATCTGAAACAACGTTTGCAGCATACAGGCAGGAATGAATAAGCTCACCATTCCCAGATAACTTTTACAGTCTGCCAGAAGCACTTCATTAGAACCCAGCAGTCTGGATATCTCTGTCAGGAACACCTGACTGATCACCACGATCACAAGACTGACCAGAATACATACCGTAACAAACTGAGTCAGACTCTCACATGCTCTCTTTTTATTTCCCTCTCCAAGATATTTGCTAATGATCGCATTTCCACCCGATGCCAGCATCATGGCAATGGCGATCGCCACATTTACTACGGGATATACGATATTTAACGATGATAATGCATTACTTCCGACAAATCGGGATACAAAGATACCATCCACGATGGTATACAACGACATAAATACCATCATGATGATTGACGGTGCTGCAAAGCTCAGCAGCGACCATGGCGTAATGCGACGATTTAATGATTTACCCATTTTAACAAGTCCTCTCCGTTTTATAACACTTTTCTAATTGACAAAGCCAAGCATATACTATAGGGTAACCCTATAGTCAAGTGTAATTTTGAAAATGAAAGGAAATTCAAATGAATAAAAAGATATATATGACGACCGGCGAGTTCGCCAGGATCATGCGAATAACAAAAGAAACCCTGTTTCATTATGATGAGATTGGTTTATTTCAGCCGGAGCTCACCCAGCCAAATGGTTACCGCTATTATTCGATCTATCAGACCGAGATCCTTGACACCATCCTTTTATTAAAAGACCTCGGTATGCCGTTAAAAGAGATCAAACAGCAGCTTGCCAACCGTGATCCGGCAAAGATGCTCCATATATTAGAAGAACGTGAACATCAGATCAATACGGAGATTGCCAAATTACGCTCCATGGAAAAATGGATCTCGCAGCAAAAGAGCAAGATCCATTTCGCTATGCAGATCGATCCGACAGCCATCTTTATTGCTGACTTCCCGGAACGATACTATCTCTATGCAGAAGCACCGACCGCTACAGATGCTGAACTGTATCGAAAAACCGATGACCTGATCAATCTTCTGCTAACGGTCGGTTCTACTTTTAAAAATGATTATGATATGGCATATTTCCAGCATGCTTCCCATATCGAATCAGATAAGTACGCTGTCTATGATAATGTCGCCCTGTTGTTAGATAACAAGCCTTACGGGCTTCCTGTCCATACCTTGCCTGCAGGAAAATATCTCACCGCCTACCACACCGGTCACTGGGATACGATCGGCGATACTTACGACCGCCTGATGACCTTTAAACATGAACACAACATCCATACTTCCTCTGAATATCTGGAGCACAATGTTATAGATAGCTTCACTGCCGAAGACCCGCAAGACTACATTACCGAGATCACTGTAGCCATAAAAGCATGATCTACATTTCTATATAAGGCTCCGCTTAAAACTTCTCAAAGAAATGATATTCGTACAGGTTAGTCAGCTTCTTACCTGTCAGCGCCGCATAGGTACGGAGCAGCGAGGATGCACAGCCTGCCACACCGACATACAATCCCGGATAGCTCACAACTCTGGTCGGGATCGTTCTCCACCAACTGTCATACCAGGTACGGAGTCCCGGTGTCCGGTGATCTGAATCGGAAAGCATTACATCAGCAGTACGGATCATATAATCATAGAACTCTTTCTCTCCGGTATATTCATACATGGCGGCAAAATGCTCCAGAATACCTGCTGTTCCACAACACTGGCACTGGCAGTTCCAGAAGCCCCAGGAATGTTTCTCCGGCGCACCGGCACGGACGATACCACGCGATAATTCGATCGTCCAGTTCCGGTAGATCTCCTCTCTGGTAATCTCATATAATTCACGAAATGCCAGCGTACTTCCAACCGGGCCATGACATGTACTGAGATAATATTTGTCATACGTCGGACCTGTTACCGGATGATCCTGATATGGAATCAATCGTCCGGTTTCATCTCCAACTGCGATATTCATTGCATATGTAAGTCCTTCCTTTGCCAGCTCCAGATATTTCTTTATACCGGTCTTACGGTAAAGGATATCTAAGAATACGATAAATCCGCCATCTGCGGTGATATCCTCCTGATCACTCCAATGCAGTCCTCTCTCATCAGTTACTGCTGCTTCAAGCAGGACATCCGCAACATATAATACATAATCCCGATACGCCTGTTTTCCTGTCACCTGATACAGGTCTTCAAGGAAATATGCCTCACCAACCGGGCCATTGTAAGGGCCTGCCGCCCAGCCCGGAACCGGAATAATACCCTTTACCTCTGAATGAAGCGTCGTCTGATACCATTCCACGCCAACCTTCGTTGCAATGATATGCGCCGCTGCTTCCTCTGCCTCAGTCAGCCAGCGTGTGTCTCCGGTTGCTTCATACAGCCGGATAAAGAAAATACCAATACCTGCCGAACCGTCATACATACTCTTCGGCGCAAATAACGGAACATCCTCCCGGTATCCATCCTGTCCTTCCGGCAGAGCCTGCCAGATTCTTTCATATTCCGTCTTAATCGCCAACGTATCGATCCATTCCGCCGTATCGATCGCCGCTTTCAAATAATCTTCTGCTGTATTCTTTTGAAAAATCTCCGGTGTAATCAACTTTGCCATATCTTCGTCTCCTTTGTAACTTTATCATATCCTATAAAACCTTCTCACTCTGTCCCAGTTTATCTCGCTGCTTATTATCTCTTTCTCCAGTCATTCCTGTTTCATCGCTTTTATTTCCTAGTATTTCTATATGATAATTATACATGTATTTTCAAATTAAGCAAGCCTTAAAATCACACCCAAACTATAACTATACTATTAAGTGTCCTTTTCATTACATTTTGTATCGTGTTATATCGTTCTCCCCTTATTTACGAACTCTCATAAGGGAAAATAAGGGAAAGAAAATCTGGTAACAAATTATAGAAATGGCGCTAGAATATTGGGACTTGATATGATAAGATTAACGGAAATACTTTATTTGAAAGAGGTGAGAACGATATGAAATATATCCGAGATAATTACTCAGTACAGTTGATGTAAACTGTTGGCAGATTGTGCTGAGGTGAAAATAAACTTGCTAGCAGTCGTTAACTGTACTGTCCAAATGATTGAACTACAATATATAAAGGAGTACAGTTATGCGCTATATAAAAGAAATTCTAAAGAATAACAGAATATGGGTATTAGCTTACATTGGACTAGGTATATTTAATGCATTTATGGCTAATTACAAGACGGACTATTTTCAGAAGGTTATTGACGGATTGGCGACTGGAACACTTACATTTGCAGGAGTTATAACCTACGGTCTTATTTTGCTGGTAAATTATTGTATGAATTATCTGGATAATTATCCAGAAAAGAAATTGGAGTATGGTATTTATCTGGATTTTAAGCTTTTGTCGCTTAGAAAAATAAGTACAATCGATTATACGGAATATCAGAAAATAGGTACTGGAAAACTTGTTCAAAGGATCGAGAATGGCTCATCCGCAGGCAGAAATGTAGTATTCAATTTCTGGTTACGTTTGATTCGTGATTTACTTCCTACCATTGTTTTTAGTGTATATTTTATTTGGAAGATTGATAAAATAATTACTTATATTTTGTTTGTAGGCTATATGCTTATTTTTATAATAACCAATATTCTACTAAAGTTTCTATACAAAATAAAAGAAAAGATTTTGAACAGTGAGGAGCTATTCAATCATTTTCTGGTTAGGGGCTTTATGGAAATGTTGGTATTCCGTATGAGCAAACAGTTTCCGAGTGAAATAAAGAAAACTCGTAGTGCCAAAGAGAATATTGTTTCATCAAAAGTAAAAATGAATATGATTCATGAAGCATTTTTTACAATATTTGCGCTACTTGTGGCAATGTTAGATATTGGTATTTTATTTTACGCATGGAAAACAAAAAATCTTACAGTGGGTTCTATAGTTGCACTCATTGCGCTGATTGAAAATGCTTACACGCCGATCGCTATTTTTAATGTACTTTATGTTCAATATAAATTGGACAAGGCATCCTATAAGAGATTTGAAGAATTTTTAGATTTAAAAGATGATAATCAATTAAGAAATGGTAACGCAATTAATACGGACATTGGTGAAATAGCGATAAAAAACTTATCGTTCCAATATGAAGAACGGAAAATTATTGATGATTTGAGCCTGTTCATAAAAAGGGGACAAAAAATAGCTTTTGTAGGAGAAAGTGGCTCTGGAAAATCCACTGTGATTAAAATATTACTGGGATTACTAAAATACAATCAGGGAGAAATCTGCTTAGGTGATATGGAGTTAAGTGGAATTTGCCTTAATAATTTGTATGACAAAGTCAGCTATATATCGCAGGATGTTCCCGTTTTTGATGGAACAATAAAAGAAAATCTGGTATTTGAAAAGAACGTGTCAAAAGAACAAATGCTGGACGCATTGAGTGAAGTGCAACTATCTCATTTGGTTGAGAATCTTGCGGAAGGCTTAGATACTGAAATTGGTGAGAAAGGAACCTGCTTATCAGGTGGAGAAAAACAAAGACTTGCCTTCGCCCGCTTGTGGTTTGAAAACCCTGAACTTGTCATTTTGGATGAAGCAACATCTGCAATGGATAATTTAACAGAAGAGATTGTAATGAAATCGGTTATGCAAAAAATGAAAGATAAAACGGTCATTGCGATTGCACATAGATTAAATTCCATTGCCGGTTTTGACAGAATTATTCTCTTTAGAGAAGGGAAGATTGTCGGACAAGGGACTTTTGAAGAACTATTACATACAGATTCTTATTTTAAGGAACTGTATAATGCGAATGTTCAATAATAGTATTTGTTACATTTGAATTTGTAAAAAATTTAAAGTGGCTGGCGCTCTTGCTTTTAGTGTTTGAACGACAGCCACCCAACAGAAATTCATACTATTTTAAGCAAATAGTTTTTGCTTTTGTAGATATTCGAATTGCCTTTGTACGCATATTTTTTCACAGATGCATTATCTAGTTGAACATCCCCTGTAATGAATATCAGTAAGATTTCCGTTATAAAATACAGCTTGCCAGCATATGCGGGCGCATGTTTGAGCCGGAGGCGAGTTTGCGCAGGAGCATATGCGAATCAGGCAAACTACTGCTCATCCTCCAGCATCTCCCGGTCCTTCTCCATCTCCTGCACAACCCCAAACGCCGACAGCTCATCCGCAAATTCTTCCATATAATCCTGATAATGCTCCATCAGTTCTGCCTGAACCGCATCCACGCCCTTCTGTTTACCCAAATGGCGCTTCTTATCCACACCATGCTTCCGGCTTTGGCGCATCCCCGGATATACCTGATCTGCAGTCCTGTTTCTTCTATTAAATAACATATCCCATTCCTCTTTTCATACAAAAAGAAACCGCCATGTATATAAGCCATTCCGGCTTCCTTTCTTTATAAAAGAGTATCGACATCCAGCGATCGGTTTATACCATTCCTTCTGCTGTATCAATTAAATCATAAATAAAAATCCGGGAGAAATTAAAATTGTGTATAGAAAGGGCTTGAGCCCCAGTAATTAATACTGAGGCTCATTCTTAAAGGAGAGGTCATGGAGGATTCCAAAAAGGGGGGGTTTGGGGGGGTTTGGGGGTTATGGGGTACATTACATCGTAATATAGGGATTATACGAATTCGTGCATTGGGAATCCTCCATCATATCTATTCAAATGTTAAGTAATTGTCTTTTTTAACTTACTACACTGTAGTAACTTCTTTCAAGATGTTCGTTTTTATTTCCTGTCCATCTCTTATGGTGCTATGATAACAAATTCATTCAAATTTGTAAATATTGCATAATAAATAAAGTTTTCCGGGTTTTATGGTTCTTTTTGCACAAATTTTACTATATATGATAGCTTTATGAATATTTTGACGGATTTTGCCTATCTCATTTTGTCAAATTTACTATTTCTTTACTCAAACAGCCAAATTCAATCAAATAAAATTTGATTTGCGTGCGATACTTTTCGACATTTTACGATTTTTTACAGCAGCAAAAATTTGAAAATATTGTGAAAAATGCCATTTTTTGTTCAGAATACTTTTTTATATCGCGAAGCGTTTATATTTTCTTCTTAAAAAATAAAATCCGGAATGTAACAATACCTAATTTCTCCGTCAGATATAAAGAAAAAGGAGCTCAAAACTGAACTCCTCATCTTTCGAAAAAAATACTATGCAAATATATAACGTCTGTCACAATCTTACTGACCCCGTATTCGGAATCCTCTTCTATCGCGCCAGACGCTTTACACAATATATACGTTTGTATAGATTTTGTCAAGAATATTTCAAAAAAGTTAAGATTTCTTTCCCCCCTTTACAAATTGTTCCAATAATCCTATCATTCTACATAGATTGAAAGAACACAACACAGCCGCGCAGGAGGAAAACCACATGAATACAGATGCATTATTACAGGGACGATTCAAGGATCTTGCAAATAAAGCCTATCAGAAGAATATCTATACCTTTACGAATTTTCTGTCTGCATCCGATCTGGATATTTTCTATTCTATCCTGCCGGACATCAACCATGTACCATATCAGATTTTCGGTGGCCGGGAAGGATGTGACCGTGTTATGATCCGCTTTGGATCAGAGGATATGACCGGATATGAACTTTCATTTCCGATCACCATACTTCAGATCACACCATTACTGGACAAATTTTCAGACGAGCTGACTCACCGCGACGTTCTGGGTTCTCTGATGAACCTTGGTATTGAACGTGAAATGACCGGTGACATTGTTATGAAAGAATCCTCCAGAAGCGGAAAACGAAATACCGCTTATGTGTTCTGTGTATCTTCGATCGCAGATTACATCACTGATAATCTTACCCGCATCAAACATACCAATGTCCGCTGTATCATCTGCCCGGATGATGACCTGCCGGATATTGTACCAACACTGGAAGAATTTCAGTGCATTGCTGCCTCAGAACGGATCGATGCTGCCATTGCTTCTATCACGAAGCTCTCCAGAAGCCAGACTGTCGCCCTGTTCCGTGAAAAAAAAGTATTTTTAAACAATCGCATTCTTGAAAATAACAGCTATAACCTGAAACCGGAGGATACTCTGTCCATCCGCGGATATGGCAAATTCATCTATAAAGGCTGTGGACATGAAACCCGGAAAGGCAGGATCTATCTGACATTTGAACGTTATGTCTGAATTAATACATACAAACAGTGCAGACCTGAAGCAGCTAAGCGAATCTCCCGATATGCTGCGCTTCCAGACCTGCACCATTTTTGACATCTTATAAATTTTCTGGTTTATTTTTTTATGTTGTCACTACCCTCCTTCCATTTTTGTTTATCGGAATCCCTTCATATATCCCGTAACATCACTATACAAAAAATCACCTGCGAAAAACCGTTGATGTAATAAATAGCATGTCTCAATGTAACTTTTGGTATTGCAATTCCAAAAAAGCACGCACTACATACTCAAACTCACTCTTTTTTATTTCAAATGTTCCATTATAAAACGCCACTACTTCCTGTACAATCTGAAGGCCCAGACCATGCGGGTTCCGCTCCACCTGCCCGTTACGCAATCCGGGTATTTGCTTTTCTGCCCCGCCGACAGGCCCGCTGATCTGTATGCTGTTTACCGTCATTTCCTTGATCGTATTCCTGCATACGATCATAAGATTGCTCCTGTCATATAAAATCTTGATCCCTATTTTTCCCCCACGAATCGTATATTTTACGGCATTGTCCAGTATATTTCCAAGCAGCATATTCAAATGATGGTCATTGATCGCAAGATCGATCGGCACTGATATCCATGTCGTGATCTCAATTCCCCGTTCGGATGCTTCCCGCTTTTTATAGGACAAAATTGCATCGATCAGAACATGCCCGGAAATCACCTCCTTTGCTACCACAACTGCCAGTGCCTTTTCATATTCCTGATGCAGCAGCTCATATTGACCATTTTCCAGATACACACATTCCAGCATATATTGCTTCTTCAGGTCATGACGAAATTTCCGAAATTCCTGCCAGACCTTTCCCAGAGAAAAACTATATGCCTTATACTGTTCTGCTTCCGCACGCATCGTCCGGACATTCACTTCCCGTATCTGTCCATTTCTTTCCTGACGATACAGGTTACTGGATAATATATTGACCGCATACAGAAGCAGTACAATGGTCGGAAAATGTTTTCCTCCACATGCCGTCCGAAAATGTGTAAACAATGCCAAAGTTATTACCGGAACACAAAATACCTCCACAAAATCTCCAAACGTCACCTTATACTGCAAGACCAGTAGTGGATCCGGACAAGTCTCATCCATATCGGGTGCACCAACATTTGCATGATGACTTCTCCACAGCATTCTCCACGCCAGAATATTCAATTTTATAAATACTAAAAGGATAATTCTTGAAATAGATACAGCAGATATCTGAAGCCTTATAAAAGTTTCTTTTCCAACATCAGCATGGCTTCCAACCATAATAAAATAACGATAAACAAGCTTTTCCGCAGCGATCATAAACACTGCCAGATAAATGCCTGTAACAGCCGCCTGTTTCCATGGATATTGAGATTTCCCGGCTATTTTCCTGCATTTTCCGGATATACAACCAGAACTTCCAAATAACCGGATTGTCCAGATATAAAAAAGATTAGATGCCAGCGACAGAATAGAACTCAAATGCCTGCTCCCCCGATCCAGTCCATATAATATTCCCGGACATATTTCTTATTGTCTCTGCTGATGGCAAGCTCCATCCCATTACTCATGATAACTTCTGAGTATCGAAGCTCCCTGATATGACTGGTATTGACCAGATAGGATTTGTGGATCCGGACAAAATGCTGCTGGTGCTCCTCCAGATATTTTTCCAGATTCTCAAGTTTATCATAAAATTCAAATATTCCGGAGACACAAACAGCCGTGATCACCTGGCGGTTACTCTCCAGATAAATAATATCTCCAATGTTAATAGCGTAATACGTGCGATTATAATAGAATGGAAGAATTTCCATATTGTTTCTGACATGACATATAATTCTGTCAAGCAAAGGAAGAAAGGTCTGTTCATTTACCGGTTTATCTAAAAACTGAAATGGCTGGACATCAAAGGCCGCCCGATAATATTCACTGTACCCGGACACAAATACAAGAAGCATAGATGGATACTGTTTCCGAAGCTGTACTGCCACCCGGATCCCATTCATCTCCGTCAGCTCAATATCCAGAAATACGATCTGATACATCCCGCTCTGGTCGATCTCCATCAGCAGCTCCTCGCCACTGCAAAATGTATCAATCTGAAAATTGAAATTACAGTTTCTCATATACGTTGCTGTCATCTGACTGATCTCGTCCAGAACATGCTGCTCATCATCACAAACCGCAATCCGAATCATAATATTCCCCCCCATAATATAATTTGTACTTATTTCATCATTGCTGTAAGTTTATCAAGCATATATAACAACTGTTCTGTTTTCTCAGCCCCAAATCTCTGATATGAGATATGTTTTTTCTTCTCGTCATCCCCAATTTCATAATCCATATACAAACTGTCCTGAAGAACATAATCAGCAGATATCTCCAACGTATTGATCAATGCAACAAAACAATCCAGTGACATATCTGCCTTACCTGTTTCGATCCTGCTGATATATTTATCACTGAGTTCAGTCAATTCTCCCAACTGTTGCTGGGTAAGACCTTTTTTCTTTCTTGCTTCTTTCAACCGTTGTCCTAGAAACGTTCTGTTAATCTTCACTAATCTCTCTCCATATTGCTTTCCGGATTAATATGCTTCAACCTTCTCTTTTGTATTCTGTCAAAATTTGTCTTTTTATAGAACAAACCAACGAAGCATTTTCTAACCAACAGTAGAATTTCTAAATTGTTTTTTGCGCAGAGCGTTTTTTCTTTTCATTCTTTTTTCTGCATACAAAAACAGTGCCTGACCGATACAACCATTTCCACGAATCCACCGTGAATCTGACAGTATTAAAACCAGGCACTGTTTTTATTTTTATATGTTTGTCTTTCCTGTAAATTTATAAGATATACCGTTTACAGACTTTCTGCACGTTGTCTGATATTCTTCTTGAAATTGATCACCTTATGATCGTATTCCTGATCCATGTATTTGGAATTGATCATAAAATCTGCAGTCGACTTGTTATTTGCAATTGGAATATCATACACCTGCGCGATACGAAGCAGCGCTTTTACATCCGGATCATGTGGTTGTGCTGTCAGAGGATCCGAAAAGAAGATCACCATGTCGATTCTGCCCTCTACGATCTTGGCACCGATCTGCTGATCACCGCCTAATGGTCCGCTGTTGTAACCTCGCACCGGCAGTCCTGTCTTATCTGCGATCATCCGGGCTGTTGTTCCGGTTCCGCAGAGAAAATGATTTTTCAGTATGTCCTTATTATCATTACACCACTCGATCATCTCAGCCTTTTTGCTGTCATGTGCGATCAGTGCAATATTCTTCTGTTTCTCAATCGTAAGTGTCACAAAATCATCTGTCATATTAGGTCTCCTTTCTGTCAAAACCTGCTTACCTTATAAGAATTACCACGACATTTCTGCCAGTGGACATTTCTGCAAGCCTTTATTATTTTGTTATACCAAGCTTATGTGCTTCATCCGCAACTGCCTTGGCAACCACCTTTGCTACTCTGTCATCAAAGGCACCCGGAATAATATATTCTTCATTTAATTCTTCATCGGTTACAATTGATGCGATTGCTTTTGCTGCTGCCATCTTCATTTCCTCTGTAATTCCTGTAGCCTTTGCATCCAGTGCGCCACGGAAGATGCCAGGGAAAACCAGAACATTGTTGATCTGATTTGGATAGTCAGAACGTCCAGTCGCCATAACACGAACGCCGCCCTTCTTTGCTTCCTCGGGCATGATCTCCGGTGTCGGATTCGCCATAGCAAATACGATAGGATCGGCTGCCATGGATGCTACCATCTCTGCCGTTACGATATTCGGTGCTGATACTCCAATAAATACATCCTTCCCCTTCATGATCTCTGCAAGATTTCCGGTCTGTCTGTCTTTATTTGTGATCTCTGCCATATCTGCCTGTGCCGGATTCATCCAGTCCTGACCCGGACAGAGTGCACCCTGCTTGTCAACCAGAACTACATTTCCGATGCCAAGCTGAAGAAGCAGCTTACAGATAGAGATACCGGCTGAGCCTGCACCATTGATTACAACATTTGCCTTATCAAAATCTTTACCTACCAACCTCAGTGCATTGATCAGACCTGCGGATACAACAATAGCTGTTCCGTGCTGGTCATCATGGAATACAGGGATGTCCAGTTCTTCCTTCAATCTTCTCTCAATCTCAAAACATCTTGGTGCTGATATATCCTCCAGATTGATACCGCCAAATACAGGAGCGATTCGTTTTACGGTTTCTACAATCTCATCTACATCCTTTGTATCAAGACAAATAGGGAATGCATCTACTCCGCCAAATTCTTTAAACAGGATAGCTTTTCCTTCCATAACAGGAATCGCAGCCTCTGGTCCGATATCGCCAAGTCCGAGAACTGCAGTTCCATCGGAAACAACCGCTACCATATTGCCCTTACATGTATATTTATATACATCAGCCTTATTGTCACGGATCTTTCTGCATGGCTCTGCAACACCCGGTGTATATGCTGTACTTAGATCATCTCTGTCCTTGATCTTTACCTTTGAAATGACCTCAACCTTTCCTTTATTTTCTTCATGCATCTTTAAGCTCAGGCTATTGTAATCCATTTGTATACATTCTCCTTTTAATCTCTCATTATTTTCTTATGCCAGACTGCTTGACTGCCCGCATTTCTGCATGCTTCTGTTCATGCATATATTCTGTTTATACGGAATATAATATATAGATATAATAGCACAAACAAGCAGTCTGCATCAATGAATCCTGCTAATTATTATGGTAAAAATATAATTCTATTTTTAAATACAAAACTGCTTCTGCGCTTTATGAAAATCTTACAAGGAGAATCATTCTTATGTATCATTCCGGCAAATATAACTTTTTTATCTGGGGTATCTTTTCTTCGATCTGTATTGTCATTCTCGGAAGTATCTGGCATTTTCTTTATGATATTCTTGGAAAAAACAGCCTCATTGCCTGGTGTGCTCCGATCAATGAAAGTATCTGGGAGCATCTGAAGCTTACCCTGTTTCCGACTCTGATCGTCATGTTGATTCTTTATGCACTGCACTACATTCCCGATCAGCCTTCTATTCATAAAGTTATCCTGATGATCTCAACCGGTATCTGTATCGCCAATCTTATCATTGTAAGCATCTACTATGTCTTATCCGGCGGCTTCGATCGTACCAGCATGGCGATCGACTTGACCGCCTATGGAATCGGTATTCTTGCCGGGCAGTTCTTAAGTGCCATACATCTGCTGCCACTTCATCGGATCCCCAAATGGATATATGCCATCGGCTATATATTCCTGATCGTCCTTATCATAATTACGGCTGTATTCTCTTATAATATCCCGGATTTTCCAATCTTTGTTCCATCCGATCAGACGGTATGAAAAAAAAGGAGACAGTCACCCCACCTGCTATGGGTTGACTGTCTCCTTTTTAATTAATGCTGCTTAACTTCCGTTTTTACTCTGTAGATAGCTTTCTGAAATGCAATAATGTTATTCATACCATATTTTTTTACGCTAAGTCTGATGCGTCCACCTGCATATTCGATCACTAGCCATTTCTTGATCAAAACAAGGAATGTGATCAGGAATATAATTGCAACAATGATACCACTTGCCAATATACTGCCATCATCGGCTGATGAAGCTCCTATGATCGAACCGATCAGAATCAGTATCGCAACGATCAGAATGGAATATGGCTTGTTATCTGTTATCTTTGTACCGGTAATATCTGCTGCATCTACAATCTCTCTTGTAGATATCCGGTTGATCAGTCCTTCCCGGTGATTGTAATATAATCGTTCATCTGTAAGTACTGCCTGCTCATTTTTTAACCCCTCACCCGAAATCAGATTCAGAACCATGCCATTGCTTAATGTTGCAACCGGCGTTTCACCTTTTTCAACGAATACCTCGTCAAATACATCTCCGGATACCTGACTATTGTAATAATTGTTCTCCGACGATGTCGTCTGCTGTGACGTCTGCGTATAATAATTTGTATTATATGGATTTGCCTGTGCATTGTTATAATAGGCATTCTGCTGATAGTATGCATTATTCTGTGCATTCGTATCATATGCTCCATATGTATAGCCCTGCTGTGCTCCATACACATTCTGTGCTGCAGCTGTATTCGGCTGCGTCTGTGTCGCTGTTGCCGTGTTCTGTGTCTGTCCGGTCGTTTCCTGAACATTATTGTTTTCATTTGTAGCCATTTTCTCGTCTCCTCTTCTTTGTAATAAAATGTCCTTATGCAGGTCTTTCAGCTTTCGCTTTCTCTAATATTTAATATAGTCGTTTGCAAAAACAAACGCAAGCGGCTACACTGTTTATTTTGCAAAATCCACTTACAAATTTTCTGCCGCTATTTATATGACAGATCATGTGAACTAAAAGTTTTAAAATATTTGAAACCGGATCAATTTAAATACATACAAAAACCCAGATGCATAAGCACCTGGGTCTTTGTATGTATTTAATTTTAGATTATTGTCGAAGTATTCTGTAAATATTCGAGGTTTCCACACCCGCCATATAAAACGCCATTTTATATAAAATCTATAAATAAATTCTACTGAAGGATGAGCAATTATGTATGCTCCCGATGCAACTGCATCATTCAAATTTTAGATGTATGGTACAATATTTCAAAAGATGTGAAATGTTATACCGCAATGGTACATATTATATAAACTCCTGCTTATAACGAATCTAAACAAGTGGCATCTGTAACAGTCACTGCCTGAACAGATACTATGTTGTACCAATCCTTCCAACAACTTCTAAGCGTCTATGTGATATAGCCTAATGCCCTTGAAACACTACCTATATCTTGTGTTTTGAACAATCCTAGCAGAACATAATCGGTAATCTAATACCTACATCCCGATACTTCAATCTATGCCGAACCGGCATCTGTGTGGGGACTTGTTTCAAGTTATATCGATAAGGCATCCCGTGTGGAAACAACTTCCCAATCATGTATGCTGCTATGATAAAACTGTTCTTCAATTGTATCCAACGGAATCTCCTCCTTCCTTGAACTTCTGGAAAACACCTTTTACTTTTGACCAGTTTCCGTGTACCGGACCTCGATCTGTTTATCCAGGTGGCATCTGTTTGATGACCGTTCTTTAATGTATCTTTATTATATGTGATAATACCCATTTTGTCAACATTATTTTTTGACAATTTAATCATTTTATTGTATTTATTTTGTCTTTTTTCATTCAAATGTTGTATTGTAGTATTAATTGTGTATATTTTTTAAACAATTATAATTCCATAAAAATTAAGTTGACTTTTCCCCTGTGCAGTGCTAGACTTTTAGAAAAATCAAAGGCTATGACAGGAAGGAGTACTTAAGCAAGTGTTACTTCAGAGAGCAGGCGGCTGGTGTGAGCCTGTAGAACATCTTAAGGAAGCAGTCCCCGAGCTGTGATTGCGAAATAGGTTTTAGATTAGCAGTCAACGGAAGGTTCCACGTTACAGGAACAACGGTTAAGAGATCTGGCCGTACAGAGTGCAGGAAGTTTTTCCTGAAGTTAGGTGGTAACACGGACTATAAAAATAATAAGTTCGCCCTAAGCAAAATTTATTTGCTTGGGCTTTTTTATTGTCATCTTATAAAGTCCGGCAAATTCCCATAACAACAGTTTCCTGTACAAGAATGGATTCTTAAGGTTGCTTAACTTCCGGTTTTGGGAGCCGGATAAATTCTTATAAAGAGAGGTATATCGCATGAGAACATACGAAAAATCAACGAAACTCGATAACGTTTGTTATGACATAAGAGGTCCTGTTATGGACGAAGCAAACCGCATGCAGGCAGCGGGCATTGATGTTCTGAAACTGAATATCGGAAACCCTGCACCATTTGGTTTTCACGCACCGGATGAAGTCATCAAAGACATGTCTTACAATCTGAGAGACACCGAAGGATATTCCGATTCCAAGGGCTTATTCTCCGCAAGAAAGGCTATCATGCAGTATTGCCAGTTAAAGCATATTCCAAATGTCGGAATTGACGATATCTATACCGGAAATGGTGTAAGTGAACTGATCACCATGTCTATGCAGGGACTTTTAAATAATGGAGATGAGATTCTGGTTCCTTCTCCTGATTACCCATTATGGACAGCTTCTGTCACACTGGCAGGCGGTACTGCTGTTCACTATATTTGTGATGAACAGAGTGACTGGTATCCGGATATCGATGATATGAGAAGTAAGATCACTCCAAATACAAAGGGTATCGTCGTGATCAATCCAAATAACCCAACAGGTGCCTTATATCCAAAGGAGATTCTGGAACAGATTGTTGATCTTGCAAGAGAATTCGATTTGATCCTGTTTGCAGATGAAATCTACGACAGACTGGTTATGGATGGCAGAAAGCATGTTGCACTCGCATCTCTGGCACCGGATGTGTTCACGATCAGCTTCAACGGTCTGTCCAAATCCCATCGTGTAGCCGGTTACCGTATCGGCTGGATGTGTCTATGCGGCAGAAAGGATCATGTAAAAGGCTACATCGAAGGTCTGAATCTTCTGTCTTCAATGCGTCTTTGTTCAAATGTTCCTGCACAGAGTATCGTTCAGACTTCTCTGGGCGGTTATCAGAGTGCCGATGAACTCCTGCTTCCGGGCGGACGAATCTACGAACAGCGTGAATATATCTACAATGCCCTTTGTGACATTCCCGGTGTATCCGTTGTGAAACCAAAAGCTTCTTTCTACATATTCCCGAAACTGGATCAGGAGAAGTTCCATATCAAGGATGATGAGAAGTTTGCCCTTGATCTTCTCCGTGAGAAGAAGATCCTGATCACCTGTGGTACCGGCTTCAACTGTACAGACCCGGATCATTTCCGTATCGTATATCTGCCAAATATCGTGCAGCTTAAAACCGCTATGGGAAGAATTGCTGATTTCTTAAGCTACTACCACCAGTAAATCAAAAAAAGATTAAACCGCCTCCAGCCCTCATAAATAAAGGGCTGGAGGCGGTTTTTATCAACACGTTTTGTCCTATAGATCTATCTTAATTTATGAAACAATAAACACATCACTATAGTATTGTTCTGCTTGCTCCCTGGTCAGATCATATCGTTTCATTATTCTTTCAATGGTTTCCTTCTGATCAAGTCCACATTCATCATAAGTTTCAATCGCTTCATAAATTCCTTCTCTACGTACAAAAGCTGCAAATTCATCTTTCATATAACCATCCTCCTTTATACTGTTCTTCACATGTGTAAATTTGTTATAAGTATTTGGAAATTTATCCTTATCAGCGACTGTTAATTGCTTTTTTTGAAATAAAGTCATTAAATCCGATATCTTACTTCCATCCTTTATTTCAGTATTTACATAAATTTCTGTCAGTCCATTATCAACAACGCTTCCCGTTTCCAGAATTGTATTCTGAGCATGATATATCGTTCGTCCCTTTCTGAAAATATCAAATTCAGAAATATATATAATACATAATGTCTGAACATGATCAAACGAATCGCCTGGCTCTGAATTATTTGCTGTTATTACAGACGCATGAAACCGAACCCTTTTCACATGATTACAATTCATAGATCGTTGTATTTCTATATTAAATACATTATCTTCTTCTCCTATAACATATGCATCCATTCGAATTGAACGGCCCGCAAGATTGCGGATACTTTTTTGAGCAATCAAAGAATCTGGTTTAATTTTGAGTTCAGCATTATTGAAAATTGTTTGAAGAAGTTCTTCTATAAAAAGAGGGTCTTCACACATAACCTCAAACATTGCATCATTCATAATTACCAGCGAAGAAATAAGTTCCTGTTTTTCACTGTCAGTATGTCTTTTCTTTTTTCTATTCATTATATTACGCTACCTTTTTCATGTCAAAACACATCTAATATTGTTATTTGACAAGTTTCTTCTTTCCGGCACCTATATTGTCGACAGATTCAGCATAACAGAAAAATAATCAAAAAAGACACTAATGTAATAAACAGCATGTCTCAATGTAACTTTCGGTAAATTTATGTAAAAATCTTTGATTATAACCACAAATAAAACAAATACCATTATATAAAGTCAAAGGTTGCCTGCTGGTAGGTGATGTCCTGATATTCCAGTTCCTCCTGCGAGGTCTTGCTGGTGTAATCGACAACAACCGTCTGCTGGCGGTTACCGACCATCTGCTGACCAAGAACGTAGTTCACATCAAATTTGCCGGTGATCGCCGGAGTTGCGCCACGGGCAGGAACGATCAACTGCACATGATTAGCTGCAAGCATGGCAAAGATCGGCTCCCAGATATATACATCCTTTGCCGCGCCAAATGGGTTATCAATAAAGATCGTCTTTGTAGAGATCTCACCCTCCGCGCCATAAGAATACATACCTGCAATATAATTGATGATCGCAACCAGGAACTGAATGTAGATACCCTGTGACTGTCCGGTACTACCAACCGCTTCTTCATAACGAAGATACCGGCTCTGCTCCTTGATACGCTCTCTCTTATATAGTTTCAGCTTGATCGCATTCATGTCTGTGACCATTACGCCAAATAACCGCTTCAATGCAAGACAGTCACGGATATAACGGACACGCTTCCTCTCATCCTCATAGGCATCTGCGCCCTTTACGATATCGTCAATATAATCAGACATACGCTGTGCAAGGAATTCTTCTTTCACATATGGGATCGTCAGATCAACCATACGGATGACTTCTTCTCCAACGGTGATCTTCGATAATTTTGGAAGCTTCTCAAGCTCGGTCTTTACATCCATACAACGCTGTAAACACTGACTGCAAAAATTCTCCTTGATCGCAACCATATCTTCGATTCCTTTTTCCACTCTTTCCTTTTCCAGATCGATATAGGAAATGATCTGTAACAGGCTTTCAAGTAACGCCTTTGCATCATAGTAGTTTTCAGGTATGATGACATCTCTGCGGATCGTTTCTGCCATCTCGAATACACCCATTTCACTGAGTGCTTCCGCTGTCTGTCCCTTGAACCGCATCAGTTCATTTCTTGTCTTTTCCAAATTCTTGCGACTTCTGTCATATCGTAACAAACTGGTCTCAAATGCCTGTCGCAGCTCCTCTTTTCCGGCTTCTAACAGCTTACCATTTTCTACATTGATGTCATTTGTATCTACGATACGTTTTACATCTTTATAAAGCTCGATCATATAGCCCTGCTCTTTGTTACAGGTCTCATATTTCTCTGCTGTCTTCTTATAACTCTGTTCCAGCTCGGCAAGGATCTGATCGCCCTGTGCGATCGCCTGCTCTGCTTCACTTAAAGAAATCTGTTCTTCTACATATGCATCTTCACCATAAGTCTTTTTCAGACTGGCAACCGCATATTCGATATTTCCTTCCAATCTGCCGGAAGCCTTTGATACATTCTTCAGTTCTTCCGCCATGGATGCTGATACCAGTTCCAGACGCATCAATTCATCAGAAAGTGCCTGTAACTGCTGTTCAGATGTGGTAAATAACTGTGTCTGTGCTTCCAGATCCGAGAGTTTCACGCCACGCTTCTCGATCGTATGCAGGATACGATCCATTGACTGTGACAATGCCTGAACCAACTTCTTCTTATCCTCTACATCCGGTGCATTTTTATTTGCTACTGCATACATCGCCATAAATTCTGTCTCCAGCACTTCATCAGAGATCGTAAGGATCTCGATATCCCGTCTGGATACATCTTCCGTTTCCTGTCCAAGTGCCACCTGAATCTTCTGCTTTGGATCCAGTGACACATCCACTTTGCCATCCTCCAGGTAATAAGGTTTGAAGTAATTCTGCCATTTATCCTGTATATCCTGAATACTGTTTGCGATCGCAAGCATCCGTGCCTCCGTCTCGCTCACAGTTGTATTCCATCTGACTGCATCCCGCTTCAGCTCCTCGATCTGTCCGGTGATCCGCTGTTCTTTCTGAACATTCTCCGTATAACGGGATTCTTCCTCAACTGCCAGATCAGAAAGCTCCTTAATACGAAGCAGGATTGATTTGTCTTCCTCCAGCTCATGCAGCTTTTCTTTTACGGATGCCTCATCTTCTTTCTGCTGGGTGATCCGGCTTGTCCGTTCTGTTATACGATCCTGAAGCTCACGGACCTCATCCTTTTTATTTAACAGATCCTGATTCAGCTTTCGTTCGATATCTGCCGCATCCAGGTGCCTCTCATCTGCCAGATGACTGACAAATGCCAGATCTTCCCGGTAGGTCGCAAGCTTCTCATCGATCATGGATATCTCATCCTCAAGGTCACGGATCTGGATCGTCAGTTCTTCCTTTAACGATTTCAGAATCTCATCATCTGTAAAATATTCTCCTTTTCTGCAGACCATAACGGCATTTTCGTTTATGGTAACTGCCTTTTCAGACAGGTCATCCATATCGTAGATCAAAACCATTTCATTGTCTGTCTGAATCGAATCCAGATTGATATCCTCTGCAATATCAGCGAAATTCTTCACGACTACTCCATACGGAAGTGCCCCGTTTTTCTTCAAGATCTCCGTCCGCTGCTCCGGCTTAAGTGCTGCCAGATAATCAGCTCCGTGCATCGCCATATGTCCATGTCTGGTCACGATATAATCAATAACTGCCGATGCTCCTGCACTTGGTCCGAATAAACGTCCGGATTCCAGATATTTGCGTCTTGCAAGCTGTCGGTCAATCTCCTGTTTTCTGATGACCGTCTCGGTCAGCGTTCCTGTGATCCTTGCATTGATCGCATCTATGATTTCTTCTGCTTTCTCTACACTATATACCGCCATAATGCTTTCTAACTTCTTAGCTGCCTGACGATATTCCTCTGCATCCAGATGGCTTGTCTCATATTCTTTTTCCAGTGTTTCCAGACTGTTTTCCGCAAGTGACAACCGGTAACGGTCTTCAAATACCTGCTCCTGATCTTCCCGTATGCTCTCTGCAAGTGCCTGTAAGGATGCCTCAAATTCTGCTGCCTTTTCTTCGGATGCTTCGATCACGTTTGCCGCATCCGACACAACAAGCAGGGCAACCTGTGAGGTCAGCTCGGATATCTTGTTATTTAAGGACTGTAATTTGTCCGAAGCCGCTTTCCGATTATCCCCGGATACAGCCAGATCGATCTCGCCCTCTTTGATACATTTCATGCAGTAATCAGCCTCTTTCACTGCATACTCATGCGACTGTTCGACCTCTTCCTTTGCCAGAAGAAGCTCTTTCAAACGCGCATCATCCCGAAGCTTTCTGTTATAGGCATAGACCGTCATTTTCTCACGGTCTGCCCCGGTATTCTGTAAGATATGATCGATGATCTTCTGATTCTCGGATAACTGTTTTCTGTCTTCCAGATAACCCAGATAATCATTGATACTTTCTTTCATATTCATATCCTGCTTTAATGCCGATACCTGTCGTTCATTTTCAGCAAGATTTGCATTTAACTGTTCTGACTTATCCCGGAGCTCCTGCAGACGGAAACCATCTCTGGTGATCTTCAGATTCTCCAACCGCTTCTTCTGGCTTTCCTTCTGTTCAAATGCAGTCTGTTTTGCCACAAGCAGTTCTTCCAGATGTTCATTTTCTCTCGATGTCAGTTCTTTTCCCGTCACATAGATATCCGCAAGCTGCCTTGTGATATCTTCGTGTGCCTCGTACTGGTTAATACAGGAATTGACCTTTGCCTGCAGGACATTGATCAGCTCGATCTGATGATCGAAGTTCGCGATATCCCGTTTCTTCTGTGCCAGCACGTTCAATTTATCCTTAATATCAAGCAGCGTTTCTGCCATCGTGCTCTCATCCCCATCCCTACCGGTACGGGTCAGAAATGCTTTCTCTATGATCTCCTCGATCAGCAGATCTTCTACTACTTTTCTGGTCGTCTTATAATTCGTCTCAAAATAAGTACGGACATGACCCTCTGTCTTATTGATTCCACGGATGATCTCCCAGTGGCTCTCATGCAGACCATATTCGCTGATGAACCGCTGGTACTCCCCTTTCCGCTCAAATAAGCGCACTTCAAGGCTCATATCCTTATGTCCAAGCTCCTTAATGTAGGATTTTAGACCACTGTATGTAATTCTTTCATTACCATTTGACAATGGAAGATTAATGATATCGTTCTTATTATAATCCCGATAGAAAATGCAGTAATTGAAATACTCGATCGCCGCCGTCTGTCCGTCCTGTGATGCTCCCTCGTCGGATTCCTTTGCTTTCCTGGCACAGAAGCCGGTCGTCATGTAGCGGTATCCATCCTTGATATCCGCGTCGTCTAATTTCCATTCGATCAGGGAATGAATAGTCGTATTGCCGCCACCATTCCGGAATAATTTCTCGATCGGCTGCTTATCATCTAACGTACAATTCGGTATCAGATTCTGAAGCAGAAGAAGCATCAGCACACTCTTTCCTCCACCGTTTGCAAGGTCATAAAGCGTGTTCTTGCCATACATACGCATCGAAAAATCATCGTACTGCTGTGTACCAAAGTTGTATTTTACATTATTTACCCGTATTCGGTTAATGCACGGCATCCTCTTCACCTCCAAGCAGCTGATACAGACGTCCCCTGTATTCTTCAAAATAATTCTCACATAACGCCTTGAACCGATCGGTCGGATAGTAGCGTTCTTCGTTCTCGACAAATAATTTCTGGCTGACCATAAAGTTAAATGTCAGCTTCACATAACCGGATTTGGATGCCTTTGACGCCTTCGTCTTTTCTCCGTCATAGACTGCATGACTGACTGCCGGAAGCTCATCCCACAGCAGCCCAACCGCTTTAAAGCTCTCTGCCCCGACATCCTCTGCGGAAAATACAGACAACCGCTTCGTCACATCTGCCAGATATTTGTCCGCCTCTTCGATCACCTTTTCCGGCTTGATAAATTCACGGAACTGATAGCTTCCGGAATCTTTATAAAAATACAGCAGGATCACATACATGAGGAAATAGCACAGGAACAATTCTTTATTCAGCCGCAGTCCAAGTATGCGCTTCATATCGTCATTTGTATAACCAAATACCCGGTTGCCTTCACCCGGAGTGATATAAAGTGCTTCGTTGTATTCGTAAATACTCAGATTCAGTTTCTTTAACAGATTGCCTACAATCTCGTAGACCTCTGCATTTCCATAATAATCTTCGTACAGAGCACTGTTTTCTCTGCTTGCTTTCGCGATCGTTTCGCCCTGTATCAGTCTGGCGTAGATCTCAATCGCCTTATCCAAATTTCTGCTGTCCATCTTTTTTCCTCACATGTATTTTTATTGCAATTCAAATATTATGTTCGTAACATACATATCTGCTCCAACCGGGATCTCCTCAGTGCTGTCAAAGGTCAGCGTGAAGCGCATATCTTTGTATGGCTCAAATGAGATATCCGGAGCATAAGCATCTTCCGAATAAATGTCCGGTACGCTTACGGTTGAAATGCTGTCGGCTGTAGCCTGTGGTATCTGCTGCTCTCCGATGCTGTCCCGCACCTTCTGATATTCCCGGATGCTGTCAACTACCAGCTTTTCAAGCATGGTATCCTGCTTCTTTAACATCCGGCTGATATCATATTCCTTCTTCTGTGCCAGATGGGTAAGGAATGCGTAATAATCGGCATTCTCATAGATTTCTTTTCCAAATCGTATCTCAAGGAATCCGTTGAATTCTTTCAGGCTGAGCTTCTTCCAGCGGGCAAGCACATCCATCAGTTCAAAGAATAACTTGCCATAGTTTCTGCCGGAGCGTTCTTCTTCAATCTCGTCCTCGTAACGGAAGTTCGCATTTACATCTTCTTTCTTTGCTGTCACCATCTTCGCCTCATCCTCTGATTTGAGCGTAAGAAGATTGTCGATCGATGTCATCGAGAACGACTTCGTGATCGCCGGTGCAAATAAAGGAGCAAGAATCATGCCCATCTTATCCGGCCGATCCTCCCTGATCATCTTCTGTAATTCCTTTTCAAAATCAAATACCGGACGCAGACGCTTTAACTTCGCCTTCTGAATAATGTTGTCCGATATATTCTGTAATTCCATGGTGCTGTTGATCAGATTTCCATGCTTTAATATGGTCTTCTTCAATTCCAGCTCCAACTGACTGATCTCATCCAACAACGTAGAACCTTTTGTCAGATGGTCAAAGTTCGCTTTCGCAACTGCCTTATCGACCAGTGCCTTGTTCTTCGCAAATAATTTCTGTTCCTCGGAAAACCATTTGCCAACCGTCTTCATATATTTCTCATAAGCTTCTGCCCCAGCAAATACATCGTAAGAAAGCAGATCTACGATATCGTCTTTTTCTCTTACAAGCCGGTTCACTTCGCTGTTGATCCGCTTGACAACCTCGATACCTCCCTTGAAATTCTCTCCGGTGATCATCTTCTCAAGCAAAACCTGTTCTACATTGATCTTGCTCTCGTCCTTGATCTCCTTGGTATCAAGATAGAATTCTATCCCATCCGCAGTTATGTAATAGAGCACTTTTCCATCCGTGATCCGGCTGTCGATCAGTCTGACACGCCCGGTCTTCTTCTGCTTCTTACCCGGATCGTAAAATGTAAATTCAAATGCTTTTCCATCATTTCTGATCTTGTCAAATATATATAAGATCAGGTCTGCCATATCCTCGTCCTCGATCTCAATATCGAAATCACGGATCAGTAGCTCTTTTATAAATGCTTCACACTGGGGATATGTGATGTCCCTCTCGTTGAAGTTGTTTTCCTCAATAAAAAAACGCAGTACCGCCATGGTGATATATCCCATATCCAGACTGTTATATCGTCCATCCCTGTACTGTGTAAATGCAGTTTCCGATAACACAAAAAACGGGTAGTATTTTCTTAAGTTATACATTCTCGCATTATGTTCTTCGATTATGTCATTGATCATCACGTACTGCTTTGCCACTGTTTCTACTCCCTGTTTTGTGTGCTTTATTTTCTGTTTTTCTTAAAAAATCACGGACACATAACATGCCCGTGATTTTTCAATACCTATTCGCCCATCATCTGTTTAAAAAATAATTACCTGAATCAATCCTGCTTTGCAAGATTTTCTTTGTCTACTTTGTAAACCATAAGACGAAGAAGATAGTATGGCATTCTTCTATTTCCAAGTTCCCAGTCCTGTACAGTTCTATACGGTATCTCGAAATACTCAGCAAATTCGCGTCTGTTCATTCCTGTAGACTTTCTTAATTCTAATAATTCTTCACCTGATGTCATAGTCTGTGTCCCTCCTGTATCATTCCTATGTGCATTCTTTCTGAAAAAAAAGAATGCTTTCATTCAATATTATTTCAAAATTCAGCACAAAATAAATTCTACAAGAATCCAACCCTAACCTCATGTATATTCTACAATATAACGGTCGGCATGACAATAGAATTTGTTAACACATTAAAAATTTTTTTATATGCGTGTCCTTTAGATAATTTAAACATTTTGTCCATTGACTTTATGATATAACCGGAAAATAATGAAATTAATTTTTTATATTATACATTGATATGCATGGGATACCTTTAACATTACCAATCAGGGGACGCTTCCGCTCGTTTTCCCGCTGTGTAACTTCGAACTAACCTCGGATAAACCTCGGTAAGGTCTCAGTTAGGTCTGCAACGGTACTAAGATGCCGCTAATGCGCCATCTAAGGACCGGCGACCTCAAATGCCCCTGTATTGGTAAGTTAAGATATCCCAACGCATAATTCACACAATATAAAAAATTAATTTCATTATTACACAGGGGGTGTTATGTATGTTGAATAATCGAATTATGAAGGAAAAGCCATCGGACGAGGAAATGAATACACGGTTAAAGGCTTTGCAGAAAAAGCTGGCGGCGCAGACGCTGGCTGTCCGGGAACACAAGCTTCCGGTCATCGTTCTGGTAGAAGGCTGGGGTACTTCCGGCAAAGGCAGTCTGGTCGGACGGATCATCAACAATATCGATCCACGTTTTTACCGGGTTGCATCGCTGGAAAAGGTCAGAGAAGAGGACAGGCGGAAACCATTTCTTTGGCGATTTGTAAAAGAGATACCGGAAGCCGGCAATTTTGTCTTTATGGATTCCGGCTGGATGGATCAGCTTACGCGTGAATACGCACACAAAGAATTGTCAAAAAAAGACTACGAGCTTCGAATTGCCAATGTTCGGAGATTTGAACGACAGCTGACCGATAACGGCTATCTGGTTGTCAAATTCTTCCTGAACATCTCGAAAAAAGAACAGAAGAAACGGATCCGGACGCTTGCCGATGATCCTGCAACCAAATGGAGAGTGACCGATACTGACCTAGCACAGAACAAACATTATGACAAATACATGGACATCTTTGACAAATTCTTAGATGCTACCGATTCTTCCCGCGCGCCATGGTATATCATCGATGGCTGCTCCAAGAAATGGGCGGAGCTTCAGGTTCTGGAAATCCTGACCGAGGGAATCGATGTTGCCCTACAGAATCATTCACTGGCAGTTCCGATCCCGCAGAATGTATTCCCTCTTATGGACATGCCGAAGCTGTCAGATATCTCTTTACAGGACAAGACGATATCTGATGAAGAATATTCCAAACGTCTGAAAGAATTACAGGGAAAACTTCGAGAGCTGCACAACAGCATTTACCACAAAAAGATTCCTGTCATCATTGCATACGAAGGTTGGGATGCTGCCGGAAAAGGCGGCAATATCAAGCGTGTAACGGAAGCATTAGATCCTCGCGGTTACGAAGTATTTCCGATCGCAAGTCCTCTTCCGTATGAAAAATCCCGACATTTTCTCTGGCGTTTCTTCACCAGGCTTCCACGCTCCGGTCATGTAGCTATCTTCGACCGAACATGGTATGGCAGAGTCATGGTAGAACGGATCGAAGGATTTTGCAGTGAAAATGACTGGAAACGTGCTTACAACGAAATCAACGAATTTGAAAAAGAACTGTATGACTGGGGTGCTGTGATCATCAAATTCTGGATACAGATTGATAAAGACACCCAGCTTGAACGATTCACGCTGCGTCAGAATACACCGGAAAAACAATGGAAGATCACAGATGAGGACTGGCGAAACCGTGAAAAATGGGATCAATACGAAACAGCCGTCAATGAAATGCTGCAAAAAACAAGCACCACCTATGCTCCATGGCACATCATCGAATCAGTCGATAAAAAATATGCCCGGTTAAAAACCCTGGAGATCATAGTTGATGCTATAGAAAAAGCTATATCTTAATGAATCTTTGTCTTCTGGTAGTCGATCATGACATCATAGATCCGTTCACAGTTGTCATGGTCGTCAAACCGGAAGAAATCATCGGCACGTCTGCGGTACTCCGGTTTCATCTCGCAGTTATTCTGCATATAAGAGATCAGAACATCGATCAATTCGTCGTTGTCCTCGCAGATCTCGCCAAATCCCATCGTATCATAGTGGAAGGTTCCTTCCTCATAATGCTTCGGTATATCGTGATGGTGCAGATAGACCACCGGCTTACGCATATAAGCGAAATCAAACTGAACGCCGGAGAAATCCGAAACCATCAGACTGGATTCCCGGAACACCTTCTCATAATTGACACCGGAATGTCCATGAACGGCAACCGCCGGAATGATCTCTACCGAAGGATTCTTATCAAAATCATCGATCTGCGGGCTGACGATCGGATGAAGTACATAGACGATCTTATAATTATATTTCTTTGCCGCAGCGATCAGACGCTCATCATTAATAAGGCTGTTATATACCTGATAATAGGTTGTCTCCTTAAAAAGTGGATTGTAGTCACGGCTCACACCCTCATTCTTTGTAACCGGAACTGCTGCCTGCATCCGCCAGGTCGGAGATAACAGGATCTGCCGTTTATCTTCATTTATGAGTCCATCATAACGCGGTACTCCGGTCAGCTTCAATGCATCATAACCCTCATAGCCGTAGATCGGCTTCGACAGATTTTCAATCTCATATTTGGATGCACAGAAATACAACCGTGTATTATCTCTCAACCGGTTCTGCGCAACTGCAATCTTCTGGATAGACATACCATGCTGGACACAGGCTACATGGAAGTTCATCAGATCACGGATCAGTGCCGAATTGATCGTACCGAAATCATTAAATGCGTAGACGGTAGAGTTTGACACGATCACCATATCCGCATACAAAAATGCATACCGGTGCTTGATGCTTCTCCGTTTGACCGGCTTCATACCTTCGCGTTCCAGATGTGCATAATCTTCCGATGCCCCATCTGCCAGATAATAGCATTTGATGCCATCATTCTTGCTTCTTGCATATTTGTACATGTATTCTGCGGAGTCCCCCGCCTTATATATCTTATCAAAAAAGAGCCAGATCGGACGATGCTTTAAAACCGGCTTTGCCTTTAAGAACGCCCGGACAATGATAAACTTAATAACCTTCTTCTGTCCGGTTGCAAACATATCCCGCCATAACGTCAGTTCTCTGCCTGCGATCTTCCCATGCTTTACCGGATCAACCTTCATGATATTGGCTTCTGTCTTATACATATACAGCTTCTTATTGATCTTCCAATAGCTGTGACGGAAACGGTCACACAAACGGCTGAAATGAGAATCGAATTCCAGAGTGACCGGAAGATCCTCTACCGACATTCCCATCGTTTCACCATTTTCAAAGACATCCGCCCGGACTCTTGTTACATAAGCCAGTTCTGTTTCCTGTCCATATGGAAGCTCCACCCGGATCGTAAATGCCCGAAGCTTGAAGATCGACATGCCAAATGCTTTTGTATGTGCATACCGCTCATTATATTCTGCCGGATAGAAGCGGTCACCGACCAGAACACCAAACTCTGCTCCATTCATCAAAAGAATAGGCGATAACCGTCCTTCGATCGTAAGCTCTGTGTGATCCTCCATATCTTTATTGTCCATAAACTGAATGTCCGCCGTCGGCTTCGTAAGCTCTCCAATCTGGATATCATTATAGCTGTAGCAGCCATCTGTAAAATCAAATTCCAGACCGGTGTCCTTATACTTTAAGATCAGCAATACCCATACCAGGCAGTCTTCATTCTTCATATCCACATGGTATCCCTGATTCTCACAAATGATCGAATCATCTATATAAGAGAGCACTTCCCCAAGCCTCCACAAAAAAGCCTCGCTGTCGGTCTCTTCAAATAAATGCTTGTTCAGGTTATCGAGATTTGCCTGGATCATATATTTTACAATGAACAGTGCATGCTGCATAACAAGCATCTGCAGGGTTTCCTGATGGATGGACATTTCCTTTAACCATTCGATCAGCTGATCAACGGTATCCTTATACCATGCCCGGTCATAGATTCCTTCAAAAAAGGTCTTATCCCCTTCAAAGCTGTTTTTCAAAGTATAGTCAACACCATCGATATAATAGAGTTTCTCATCCAGACAGGCTCTTGCCTGAACCGCAAGCAGCCATTTTAATACCGGAAATGATCCCTTTACCAGAACGTCCTCCAATGTATGCGCAGGGCTTCCGAATGTCACATTTGCATCCTGTCCGGCATTCTGTATTCCGGCAGAACTACCCTGTATTCCGGCATCTGCGATCTCCATTAACTGATTTAACAGGCTTCCCTTAAACACCATACCGAATGGTGTAAATCCGTGCAGGAATCTTAAAATCTCCGTAGAGATCACCCCATTTGTAAGCTGCTCATAGACACCATGAAATTCCTGATCTCTGTCCAGCTTCTGTGCAAGCCAAGGCGCATGCTTTCCTTTCTCGCGATATGCGGAAAACGGTGCATACATGATTCCCTTCTTGCTGTTCCTGCTCGGTCCGTATTTCTTCGGCAACAGAAAGATATCTCCGTTCCTGTGGTCATCAACAAAGGTCACGATACGCGCAAAATCCTCATCTGAAAGGATATCGCCCTCTTCCATCAAAAGGAACATCCCCTGCTCATCAAATTTTCCATGTATACTGAAGCTGTCCGCTCCGACTACGATCCTGTTTACCAACTGCCACGTCCTCCTGTTTTCTTTATCCCAGACTTTCCTGTAATGCAAATAACTGCTGCTACCATAGAACAGATCGTCCCCTGCAGCAGCAGTTTCTGCTTATTTCTTCCAATCTTTATCTTGTATACTCCATGCTCTTCATCATGCGGGTATACATTTCCTCCAGACCGATCACCGGCTTCCAGCCAAGTGCCTGAAGTTTATCTGAATTCAAGCGCATATTTACATCCGGTGCATAGCCAAATGTCATGGCGCTTTCCGGTATGTCAAATACAACCTTGATCTCATTATTTGCCAGTTTCTCTGCAACCATCTTTGCCATATCTCCGATCGTGATATGTGCTTCCGGATGCGCTACGGTATAGGCTTCACCATCATTTCCCTTTACAAGAAGGAGCAGAATACCCATAACGGCATCTCTGGTGTAGCAGTAATTACCAACGGATTTTCCGGCTGTGTGCAGAACAATATCCGTCTTATTCATAGCAGCCTTTGCGAACTGTGCAAATACACGATTCTCTTCATAGCTGATACCTGCGCCAAATGTCTGTGACAGTCTTGCAATACGAACCGGCAGCTTATACTCACTTGCGTAAGAAGAACACATACATTCGCAGAGACGTTTGCCCTCCGGATAACAGCTTCTTGGATTGTGGATATCAATGTATCCCAGATCATCTTCTTTTACATATGGCTTTTCAGGATCCGGTGCACCAAATGCTTCCATTGATGATATATATACAACACCCTCGGACTGCTTCTCCTTACCAAGGTCTAACATATTCTTTGTACCATTTACCGCAGTCATGATCGTCTCCACCGGATAGTCCACAAAGAACTTGGATGCTGTAGGGCTTGCTGCATGTATGATGTAGTTGATCTGTACTTCTGAGATCTTCTTGCCATTTGACAGGATTACAGTCTCATCGGTAACCGGATCTCCAACATCGCCGATCACATACACCAGCTTATCCTTTGCAAATTCATCATAGATCTTGTCTGCCTTTTCTGCATTTCTGACAAATGCATAGATCGTGATATCAGCATTCTTTACTTCGTTCATCTTAAGCAGTGCCTTTACGATCTGTGAACCAACCAGTCCGGTTGCTCCTGTGATCAGGATGGATTTGCCGTATAATTTCTCATAATCTCCACCTGCATTTGCAATATACAACAGGTCCTCTTCTAAAATCTTATCTTTCATTTTTATTTCCTCCTGAATGATTTTTATTTATTTTCGTCTTGATATGGAAAACACTTGTACTATTCATGTTGTCCACCGTTTACTCTGTTCCTTATACAAATATCTATATGCTTACTCTACCTGATACATTTTGATAATGTGAGCTTTCCGGTCTTCTTCTGGCGGAAGCTTCATATAGTCGCCGTAAAGGGATGTCAGGTAATAGTCTGTACAACCCGGTGCGATCAGCTCTCTGCCGCCAAATGTCACCTTCACAGGCTTCACATATTCTTCTCTCGGCATCTTCTCCTGCGGACCATAGCCACAGGCAATGCCTCCTACATATTTGCACGATTCAAAATCATACTGCGTACATAGCCGTATCAGCTTCTTCACGGTCCGCTTCTTGCCCCAGATCAGATGTGCAAATGGCTTTAAGACCGGCTTCACGATCTTCTTGACCAGATTGCCACCCCGGCCGGTCTTCATCTTCAGATACTGTATGATCCTACGGTACCAGAGTGCTTTTTTATAGATTTTCTCAATCTCTGCATCATCATCCGGCAGTCCATCCATCGGGAAAATATCCATCCATAAATAGATGTCATATTTGTCCTTCGTATAATATTTGTCCAGTCTTGTCCTCGTATCCGCAAGCTTCGTATATGGCTCATCCAGATTGCCAAGGCTTGCTGACAGGAACTTATGCTCCGGCAGAAATGGCTGCTCTTTGATCACTTCCTGCAATCTCTCATAATCCGGTCGTGGCATCAGAATGTCGATATCATCATCCCACGGAATAAAATCCTGATGTCTGACTGCTCCAAGCAGCGTACCACCACACAGATAATACCGCAGCCCATGCTTCTCACACAGATCATGGAACATGAACACCATTGTTTTCTCACGCTCATGGATATCCTCAAGCGTCAATAATTTTCTCACGTTTTCGTCTCCTCTTTTATGGTATATGCCTGCATTTGCCTTCTATATACCCTTAATATCCTTATGAATACCCATTAAAAGTCTCCTTATAATATCAAAAGGGCTTCTGTCTGATCTCTCTTACAATGTCAGGAGCTCCTCCGGACGGCTGATGATATATTCCGCACCAGCTTTTTCAAATTCCTCACGGTTTCCATATCCATACAGAACACCGACCGTATCAATTCCGCAGGCATGTCCGCCATCAATGTCAAACATCCGGTCACCGATCATAACGGCATCCTTTTCATGTATCTGTGTCTTAACCTCTGGCTTGGAATCGTCCATCATGACTGCCTCTTCCCAGTCTGCCTGTGGCATATCCGTACCTTCCACATCGGCTTCCTTCAACCGCTTCAGGCACTCCGCGATCAGCACCTGTTTGTCCGATCCGGTTCCATCCGGATTGCTTCCTACAACGACATCAAAGTACTGTGCCAGATCGAATTTCGCCAGTATCTTCTTCGTTGGTTCTGTCGGTTTGGAGGTCGCCACTCCGATCTTCGCACCTTTTTCTTTTAAATCCTTGAGTGTCTGTGGGATGCCATCATAGATAGATGTCTCATACAGACCTGTCACATTGTATCGTTCTCTGTACTTCGCCACCAGCCAGAGTGCCTGATCGTGGTCAACATGACATTTGGATGTAAAGGAATCGTACAACGATGGTCCGATAAATGTCTTTAACACTTTCTCCGATGGCTCCGGCAGTCCGGCTGCATCCAGAGCATAGCGGATGCAGTTGAGAATGCCCGGCTCGGACTGGCTTATTGTGCCGTCCAGGTCAAATAAATAGTATTTATACATAGTGTTGCCTTTCTGTCCGTTCAAAATTCACGCCACCATTGTAGCATAGATTGTTTTTTCCCTCAACAACATTGATGTAATCTTGGGTTATAGGGGGATAAACAGCAAAAATTACCGAAAGTTACATCCAGACATACCATTTGTTACATTGGCAGTCTTTTTCCTCTTTTTTCTGCTATGCTGTTCCTGTCGACAAAACAGGCGCCGGAAAATAACGAGGAATAAAATTTATGTATAACAAAAACAATGATAACCACCTTAACAAACAATCGGTATCCAATGAAAAGAACACCACTAAACTGGTAGACATCCACCAGCTCTTTCCTACTCGCACGGAACAGGAATGTCTCGCTGAGCTTCGGAAGCATCCGCGAAGCTACTTTGCTTATCAGAACATGTCGCCAGAATGGAAGAACCGCTTTCTGGGGTTTATGGAGGGTACAAAAACTCTGCCTTTAACTTATGATCCATTTTTCAAGAAACTGTTCAACCCGGACATCTATCCGGAACGGCTATCCAGTCTGATCAGCAGTATCATCGGCACAAAGGTAACAGTTCAGTGCATCCTGTCAAATGAAGACAGCATGCTGCCGTCCACCTCGCTCCTGCTTCTGGATATCCTTGTCCAGTTGGAAGATGGCTCGATCGCAAATGTCGAGATCCAGAAGATCCCATACGCTTTCCCGGGAGAACGTATGTCCTGCTACTCCTCCGATCTCATGCTGCGTCAGTATACAAGAGTGAAAAGCCTGAAAGGAAACGCCTTTACCTACAAGGATCTGAAAACGGTTTACACGATCGTGATATATGAAAAAAGTCCAGATGCATATCTGACTGATGCATTATCCGATATCTACCTGCACCACGGCAGAACTGTTTTTGATACCGGAATCGAACTGAAGCTTTTACAGGAATTCTATGTGGTTGCCCTTGACGTTTTCTGTGAAAGTAAGTATGCTAAAGATATTAATGAATTAAATGCATGGCTGTCATTACTGACTGCCCAGTCGGTTGACGACCTTGCTGCACTGGTATCTGACTATCCATGGATGGAAGCTATCTGCAAGGATATGTCTGAATATATGTATGATCCGGAGGAGGTGATCACCATGTTTTCAGAAGCACTTCGAATGTTAGATGAGAATACGGTTCACTATATGATCGATGAACTACAAAAGGAACGGGATGAAGCAGTAGCTGCTCTGTCTGAAAAGGACTCCGTGATATCCGAAAAGGACTCTCTGATATCCGAAAAGAATGCCGAAATTGCTACAGTTCTTTCTGAAAAGAATGCGATGATTTCAACCTTATCTGAAAAGGATGCTGAAATTGCGGCTGTTCTTTCTGAGAAGAACGCAATGCTTTCTGAGATCGCAGCTTTAAAAGCACAGCTTGCCGCCCTCAATAAATAAACTATTTTATAACAATAACACATAAAGTAAAAACGCCTGCTGGCTGTATCCATGGAATATACGATATTCCTTAGGTACAACCAGCAGGCGTTATTCTTTAAACACATCCTACCTGTTTCCTTCTATTTTATTATTTCAGCTTCCATGTCTTGACATATCTGATGAAGCTCTTTTTTCAGATTTTCTGTGTATGTTTCTGCCAGACTCTGTACATACTAGTGGCATAAAACTATGATTTGAGGGTTGTATATGAAACAATTTAAACCATATATTCCGGCAGACCGGGTGATGCCGGAGCTTACGCCGACATCTGTGATCCTTGGGATCATTCTGGCAGTTGTGTTTGGTGGTGCAAATGCATATCTTGGCTTAAGAGTCGGCATGACTGTATCCGCTTCGATTCCTGCTGCCGTTCTTTCTATGGGTATTGTGCGCATGATCATGCGCCGCGATTCAATTCTTGAAAATAATATGGTTCAGACGATCGGCTCTGCCGGAGAATCTCTGGCTGCCGGAGCTATCTTTACGCTGCCGACCCTGTTCATGTGGGCAGATGAAAATCCCGATATAAAACCTCCATCTTTTCTGATGATTGCATTTGTCGCCATCTGTGGCGGACTGATCGGTGTGTTGTTTATGATCCCACTTCGTACCGCTCTGATCGTAGAAGAACATGGTACACTTCCATTTCCGGAAGGAACTGCCTGCGCTGAAGTACTGCTCGCCGGAGAAACCGGCGGTCACAAATCCATGCAGGTATTTTCTGGGCTTGGCATCTCTGCTGTCTATAAATTTATCGCTGATGGTCTGCATTTGTTTCCAAGTGAGATCACATGGACGATTTCCTCTTATAAAGGATCGGGCTTCGGTATGGATGTCCTCCCTGCGCTGGTCGGTGTCGGCTATATTTGTGGTGCAAAAGTTGCTTCATATCTGTTAAGCGGTGCTGTGCTTGGATGGTTTGTTATCATGCCTTTGCTCGTTCTTATTGGAGGTGACAACATCCTGTTCCCCGCTTCCGTTCCGATCCGCGAACTGTCAGTCGATCAGTTATGGGGAAATTATGTGCGGTATATCGGCGCAGGCGCGGTGGCAGCCGGTGGTATCTTCAGCCTGCTAAAATCATTTCCGCTGATCGCATCCACATTTGCCAAAGCCCTGAAAGGCTTTGGACATACAGATGGAAATTCGCGAACATCCAAAGACATTCCGCTTCCTTATGCAATCGGCGGTATCCTGATCGTAGCATTTGGCCTGAGTGCTTTTCCAAATATTCCGATCAATCCGGTCACATCCATTCTGATCATTATTTTCGGATTTTTCTTTGCAACCGTATCTGCCAGAATGGTCGGTGTCGTCGGCTCGTCGAATAACCCCGTGTCCGGTATGGCGATCGCAACCCTGCTATTTGCAACGATCCTGTTAAAGCAAGCCGGCATAGCAGGATACCGGGGTATGACATCTGCCATCTGCATCGGTACTGTTATCTGCATAATTGCAGCCATGGCAGGAGACACCTCGCAGGATCTGAAAACGGGGTATATCGTCGGTGCAACACCATATCTGCAACAGATCGGCGAACTGATCGGATCGATCGCATCCGGTCTTGCGATTGGCGGTGTTCTCTATCTGTTGAATGCAGCATGGGGATATGGTTCTACCGAGCTTCCTGCTCCGCAGGCAACCCTTATGAAAATGGTCGTTGAAGGTGTTATGAATGGCAATCTTCCATGGGGACTTGTTATTGTCGGCATTTGCATTGCTGTCGTTGTCGAGATCTTAGGTATCCCGGTTCTGCCATTTGCCATCGGACTGTATCTTCCGATTTACCTGACAGTTCCGATCATGATCGGTGGTCTGATCCGCCTTTTCGTGGAGAAACGCCGCTTGGCCGATGAGGGTTCACGCGAAACCGTCCGTAATAACGGTATCCTTTTCTCCTCCGGTATGATCGCAGGTGAAGGGCTGGTCGGAATCCTGCTTGCCGTCCTTGCCGTATTTGGCGTAAGTGATCGGATCAATCTGGGACTTATGGGATTCCATCTTGGAAAATGGGGCGGCTGCCTGTTCTTCCTTGCCCTGCTTTTCAGTATGATCTACATGATCCATAAAACGAAGGATAAACAATCATCCAATAACACACTTTAATATCTTCACCCGGAAAGGATTTATTCTCTCATGCAAAAATATAATATACAAAATGTCATTGCAAAACAGAACCATAATCGTAAAGATACCCTCTCGCAATTTTTTATAAAAAGATCAAAATCCGGTTTTCTTTCCCATACTGCAAACTATATGGACAAAATCCCCTGCATCAATCTGAATTATACATGGGAACAGTCGCCCGATGGAATTATTGTGATCGAGATGCCGCATACCGGTTTTTATCACAAGATCGCCCAGAAATATTTTCACAAACCAAAGAAAAGCCATATCAGGCTTGACCGATATGGCAGTACCTTATGGGTTCATATAAATGGCGACAACACGGTATTCAATCTGGTATCCATCATGGAAGAACAGTTCCCCGAAGAAGCTCCTGATATGTTAAAACGTGTTATCGCCTTTCTTGAAACGTTGGAGAGAGTAAGGTTTATCTATTTACTGTAACCCTGTGCTGAAATATCCTTTTTCCTTATCTACATTATAAATGGCATAGCAGTCAAGGGCATCCGGTATCGGGACATTGTAATAATGAAAGCCCAGCCAGTTCTTCATTCCATCCGGCATATCTGCTGTCGGTGCACCCGGAAGATACACTGTAAATGTCGTTCCACCCGCAATTCCGTAAAGCTCTGTAAATGTGGTTTTGTATCCGTTATCATTTGCAACCACTTTACCGATCTCATCATCATACTTTAAAGTGTCCAGCTCCATTGTGTAAGTATATTTATCAACCTGTTTAATATTCTTAAATGATCCGGAACCGCTGGACGTTGATCTGCCCTCATAATTGCTATCATAATAAGATGCCGTAAAGGTTCCGTCCGGCTTGATATCCATACCGGCTCCCCATGCACCTACTCCACTCGTCAGAATAAATTCTTCCGGCAGATCCTCAGGCAATGTCACTGCTACCTCTCCGGCATTTCCGGCAGAGATTTCTTTCTTATCGGCAGATTTCTCCTGCTTTTTGTCAGATGCCGTTTTGTCCGTTTTTTTCTGTGTGATCTTTCCCAGATATTCCATAGCCTCATCATAAGTCATAGCGGTATCATCCAGCGTACCAAGAACCTCCTTGGCTTTATCCTTGCCCTGTCCATTGTACATTAATAACGTATGAAAATTCTTCTGCAGCTTCTCTACCTGAGCATTATACTTATCCTCTGTGATCTCAGAGCCGTTCTTTTGACATGTGACAACAGTTGCTGAATAATCGTCATTCGGACCTTTCTTTCTTGTCCAGGTTGTTGACTTCTGAAGCATGCCGGAATCATCTACCGTGAATTTGATATAACTGTCTGTATAACTCTCATCTCCGAACCCACTATATGCATATAAGGTTCCCTTTTGGGTTGTAAACAGATAGTAGCTGGTTCCGGAAGCAGCATTTATATCCCAGCCACCATATTCTTCCATATCCGTTCCAAAGATTCTTTTTGCTTTTGTTCCGTCAAAGCTATAAATATCCATCTGTGCAATTGAAGCTTCGTTCTGTTCTGACCTTATCAGGATCATCTCCGGCACATCATCACCTGTCACATCGGCAAACGTGATTGGAGTCTGTTCTTCCTTGGCTGTCTTTGTCGAATAATCATACTCATACTGCCAGTAATAATTGTCGATCTGTGTCTTATAGGATTCAAGTACCTCTTTGTATGCTGCTTTATAAAGACTTTCATCGATAGCTGCCTCTGTAGTTATCTCCGTTGAAGTTTCTGTAGTAACCTCTGTGGTTGCCTCTGTCTCCGCTGTCACTTCTGTTGTAACAGTATCATCATTTGCTTCCGAAGCGGCTTCTGTTGTCGCATTCTGATCTTTCTTCTTATCCTGGGAGTACTTATATGCAAATCCTGCTCCGACCGCACCTCCTACCAACGCAACGGAAGCAACCGCGATCACGATCTTTCCTGTTACCGTTTTTATAAATGCCTGCTTTCCAACTGTAGCTGCGATAGCCTTTCCACCTTCTACTGCCCCCGCAGCCGATCCGGCAGCTCCTGTCTGTGCTGTTCCTCCGGCTACTTGTCCAGCAGTTCCTCCTGCTATCTGGGATGCTCCTCCGGTCATCTGTCCGGCGGTTCCTCCTGCTATCTGGGCAGCCCCGCCTGTAACATTGCCCGCCATCTGCATAGCACCACCATGAATGATGCCGGCTGCAACATTTCCACCAAGACCTGCCATCTGCTCAAATACATGCGTAACGATCATATTTCCACGTTCTGCCATAAGCAGATATACAAGAAGACACATCGGTGTGTAGCTGTAAAGCTTGTAGCCCTTCTTCTGAAGCTCCTCTGCCTTTGCCTTGATATTCTTACGTCCATAATTCAACCTGGACTTTACGGTATTCTCCGAACAACCCAGTATGGTCGCGATATCCCTGATGCTGTAGCCCTCCAGATGGAACATCAGCACACAGACCCTCTGTTCATCCGACAAGGAATCGATCAGCTCATGCACCATATCCTGTGTTTCCTGTACCGTACATGCCATTTCCGGCTGTGTGCTCATATTCTCATCTTCCAGATTGTATTCGAAGACATCCCCTTCATCATTTTCATTCTGCAGATCAGAAAACAGAACTGCCTGCTTCTTCTGAAGTGCGTTAAGCGCTGTATGTGCTACGATCGTACTCATCCATCCCGGAAATGCATTTGCATCCTGCAAACTATCTAATCTGGCAAATGCCTTTATATATGCATCCTGCAGGACATCCATCGCATCCTGTTCATTCTTCATATATTTCATTGCAATGTATAGCTTATTCCTGTATGTGTTCTCATATAAGAATGTAAAGCCTTCTTCCCGTCCTGCCTTCGCCTGCTCCACTGCCTGTGTATAATCGACACAGCTGCCACAAAACGGACAGTTGTATTCATTCCCCTGTAAATCATTTCCACATGTTCTGCACTTCATGTTATCCTGCTCCTCCTGCTTTTTATCTAATCTCTGTAATTATTGATTCTTTTTAACCATTATTTATCTGGACTGCCTGTCGTGCTCGATCCGGTCAAATAATTCTTTCTTGCGTTTCGGATCATCCGGCAGCTCCTTTCGTTCTTTTCTTAACAATGCAACAAACGCGCACACTGCCTTCCACACATCCATATATCTCACCTCCTGTTTATTGGACAGATCAGGTGGGTAAAAAGTTTTAAGTTTTTGGATATTTTTTGCTTTATTATAGCATACCACAAAATCAGGATAACATTATATTCTATTTCTTTATCTTTACAGTCTTATATTTGCTCCATGCAGAGTAACATTTCTTCTCGCGGGAACCTGCCTTTACATAAGAACGGACACGAACATAATAAGTCTTGCTTTTTTTCAGATCCCAGAATGTACAGTTATTGTAATTCTTAAATGGCGCATCATATACTTTCTTATTCTTTTTGAATTTCTTATCCGTTGCGATCTGGATCTGATATCCGGTCGCCTTGCTCTTGCACTTCCATGTTACCTTTAACTTTCCGGATGAAAGATTCTTTACCTTGTTTACAGTGGTCTTCGGAACATCTGTAAATGTCGTCTTAAATGTATACATTCCGGCATAATTTGGATCAACACTATATGGCCAGCCTTTGGTCATCGTGATGTAGTAGGTTCCCTTTGGCAGGAAAAATGTGTATTTTCTGGTTCCCGGTGTAACACCCGTCTGAATATAGTGAATGTCGCCATTTGTATTCTCGATCACAACATTCATTTCCTTGATCTTGCTGTTGATCTGAATGTTCATGTACCGGTTCTTTGTCATCTTCATCTTATAGATATCTGTTGTCTCGTTAAATGCAAGCTGTCCTTTATAGGTCGTACCTGCCTTATAGGTAAATGACATCGTTTTCTCATCGTTCTGTGACAGCCATGCCTCGGAACGTGTTTCGCCGGATGCCTTATAAGATGCCGTAAATGTGAATTTACAGCCGGTATAAAAACCTGCACACAGTGATAATTTGTAATCCCCTGCTAATAATTCTGCCTTATAGCTGCCTTTTCCTTCTTTGACTGATGCTGTATAGATCTCATTATCATACATATCACTGACTTTTATATAATTAAGCCCGGTATGTGTCTTTCCAATTCCCTCCGTCACAATCGCAAGAGAAAATGTACCGGATTTCTTCATCGTAAATGTATACTCATATGTATTCTGTGCATCCTCCAGCTCACCACTGTAACTCTGACCCCATACGATCTGCTGTGGACTGTTTAACACCTCTGCGGATACCTTTCGTGCAGGACTTACTGCACACATCATCACCATTAAAATTACTGCTAACATGATCTGTTTCATTTTTCTACTCATAATAATCTATCCTCTCTTTCTACCTTCTTTTTATTCAACTGTTTCAGCATCCATCATCTGCTCTTTATATGCCTTACGGATCGGAATGATCGGCAATCCGATAAAGACCATGATCGAGATGAAGAAGGATACCATACCTGTAACGATGTCATATGGAAATGGTACGATGAGCCAGCCCCATTTTGCTATCTTACCTGCCATTCTCACCGCAGTTCCAAACCCTCCGAAGAAGTAGGAAACAATGCCTGCCATAACTCCATACCCCATCATGGACATCGGGATCCTTCCACCAAAAATACCGGAAAGGACAAATCCTAAAACGGTTAAACAGGTTGCTCCCAATGCGATGTACTGTGCGATTTCGATTCTTTTCATTTTCTTCATTTTTTTATTCTCCTTTTCTTTATCTGAGGAACATTTCATCCGGAAATTCATCCATAAAAAATGCAACCTCTGTATCGTTTCACCTATATGACACAGAGGTTGCAAAAAAGTTTTATATTTTTTGAAATTTTTTAAAAATTTTTCAGACACCATTTTTTAAGTATAATCGGAGAGTTTTGGCATTTTCAATCGGAGAGTTTTTGGAAATACAATCGGAGAGATTCGGTATTTTCAGTCGGAGAGTTTTTTTATAGAATGAACTTTCTCTTATAAAATAAAATGCCTTCGACTGATTCTTAAAAAACAGCCAAAGGCACTCTAATAATTTTTTTATTTATTCTTTTTAAAATATTTCAATGCATTTGCATAGGACATTTCACAATAGATTGATCCGGCATCCCAGCCTGCTATCACATTTCCTGATGAATCACGCTGAATATCAGTCACCTGATCATATAAACCATTTGGAACCTGTGATGCCATATTCTGTAAAATCACGAACTTCTTTCCCTGATGTATTTCCTCTCGTTTTTCTTGATATTCCTCCCAGGCCACAGATATACCATCCCGTTCTGCAACCGGCACCGTTTCTTCATCCCCCACTTGTTCTGCATGACAGGTCCAGACAATCGGTTGTAAGCTATCTCCACGAGAAGTAGCCACATCGAATTCTATCATCTTATCTATGACACCAATCTCTGTATTATCACTCTGTCCATCGCTGCAAAGTATGTACAACCGGCATCCATGACCTGAAGTTTCGTTAGCATCAACTATGACATACGGAGTTCCTTCCGCTCCCCATTTGTCCCGATTCTCATCTGACCTTGTATCAAGTTCTCCACTATAGACCTGTATTGCTTCATTATCTATATATGTATATATATGAAGATCCGCTTTATTCGGATCTGATTCATCCTGTGCCGCAAAGATCAGTTCAGGAGTATCATCTCCCATAATATCAGCAACAGTAATCGCTCTGGCTTCTCCGTTCTCCCGCATCTGCGACGTTTGCCAGCCATAATCCTGAATTTCCTGTCTATATTCCTTCAGCACCTCTGTATACGCATCCTGCCAGGTGTTCTGGTTGTGATTGTATATTGCTACACCGGCTGCTCCTCCTGCTACTGCCACTCCGGCTGCCGCCATTGTTATTTTTCCTGCTACTGTTTTCAAGAAGGTCTGTTTTGCCGCTGTAGCTGCTGCCGTCTTGCCTCCTGCGGCTGCACCTGTTCCCGCTGCCGACCCTGCAGCTCCGGTGCCTCCGGCTGTGGCTGCACTTCCGGCAACAGATAATGCGCCTGCGGCACCACCATGAATCAGCCCGGCACCGACTACACTTCCAACACCCGCCAGCTTGTCGAAGGTTCCTGCTACCAGCATAGTTCCTCGTTCTGCCATGAGCAGGTAGGTAAGAAGTGCCATAGGTGTGTAGCTATACAGCTTGTAGCCCTTCTTCTGAAGCTCCTCTGCCTTTGCCTTGATATTCTTACGTCCATAATTTAATCTGGATTTTACTGTATTCTCTGAACATCCAAGAACAGTCGCAATATCTTTTATACTGTATCCTTCAATGTGGAACATCAGCACACACATTCTCTGTTCATCAGACAATGATCCGATCAGTTCCTGTACCATTTCCTGTGTTTCTTTCGTTGTACATGCCATCTCAGGCTGGGCTGTCATGTTCTCATCTGCGATCGAATATTCAAATGCCTCTCCATCCTGATCTTCTCTCTGCATATCCGAAAAATTCACTGTATGGCGATCTCTCAATGCATTCCTTGCGGTATTTGCAACGATGGTACTGAGCCATCCCGGAAATGAATTTGCATCCTGAAGACCGGAAAGCCGTTCAAATGCTTTCACATAGGAATCATGCAGAACATCCATCGCTTCATCCTCATTCTTCATGTATTTCATCGCAATATACAGCTTATTCCGATATGTCATCTCATACAGATAGGAAAAGCCTTCTTCCCTTCCGGCTTTTGCCTGCTCCACCGCCTCTGTATAATCAACTGCCGCCCCACAGAACGGACAGTTATATTCATTTCCCTGCAGATCATTCCCACATGTTTTGCAAATCATTTGTAGCCTCCCACACGCCTGTTTTTTCATTTTTGTATACTTTTAATAGAAATATGTCAGATCCGTTTTTTCTGTTTAGCCTATTATAGCCTCTACTGCACTAACATCCAGATTTGTTATCTCAACAATCTGATCCAAAGAATAGCCTTTCTTATGCATATTCAGTACAATCTCTGTTCTTGCCTTCTCTTCACCTTTAGCTTCACTTTCTTCCTTGATACCCTGACTTAAATTACACATAATACTCACTTCCTTTTCTACCACGTCTCACCGTCTCTCCAGATTTCATTGTAACGTAGTTCACAGGGGATAGCAAGATGAAGAAAATAAAGGCAACAAAAAACTGACATGAGGATCAGGTATCTTTTCTTCCGAAAATATGATGATCCATATGTCAGTTTTTGTACTTATTTATGTAGGGTTGTATTTATTATTATTTAATCTTAACAGTCTTAACCTTACTCCAAGAAGAATAATAATATTCATCCGGAGTACTACCATAATTATCAATCTTCACATAAGAACGAACACGAACATAATATGTTCCTTTTTTCAAATCAACCATATACATTCCTGTATATTCATCCTGCTTTGTCTTTTTGCCCTTTTTAAACTTTCTGTCTCTTGCAATCTGGAACTGATAGCCATTTGCCAATGAATTTTTCTTACACCGTATATACATCGTCTTATACTTATTATCCGGTTTTGTTTTAGTAATAGTTGGCTTTGGTATTGCTTTTGTAGAAGTTCTAAAGGAATAATTACCTGTATAACAATAATCAGTTGCATAATTCATGCTTCCTCTAAAGCTGACATAATATGTTCCTTTTGGTAAAAATACTCTGTATTTATGAAGTCCCGCTTCAATATCTGATATACTAACATCCCGACTGCCACTCGTGTTTACCAAATTAATGTTCAGTTCACGGAGCTTACTAGATACCGTCAGATTCAGATACTGACTTTTTGTTACTCTCATTTTATAAATATCTATATCATCATTCAACGCTAACTGTCCTTTTACAGATTTACCAATCTTATAAGAGGTTGCTGTTCCCATCTCATTATTCTTTGCCATTGCACGCTCGGACTTCGTTTCCTTAGATGACTTAAATGATGGTGTAAATGTAAAATTACAACCATCCATACCATCTTCCATGCCTATTCTTAATGTATAATTACCTGCCAGCAAATCCAGCGATAAACTACAATCTCCCACATTATCAATCCTGTATACTTCTTTTCCTGTTTCGTCCAAAACTGTTATTTCATCCATACTGGTAAATGCATATCCAGCATCCGATACCTGAAATACAAAGGTGACATTTCCGGATTGTTTCAAAGAAAATGCATATTTATAACATTTACTTACATTTATACTTCCACTATACGTACTGCCCCATTTCAGTTTTGTTTCTGCTGCAGACACCTTCTGCACCGGTACTGCCAGCATTACGAATGCTGCTGCCAGCATTACAATTAACCCTTTCCATAAACTCTTGTTTTTCATCATTTTTCTTCTCCTTTTCATTTTTTGATATTTTTATATTACAACAAATATTTACAGATGCAAGAAAAACATTTTATTTTCCTGCCTTCTACTATATAAGACAGGGGCAAATGGAAAAAGGTTTTAAAGTTTTCAAATTTTTTAAAAATTTTTTTCACCTTGACTCATACTGTCCAGATAAAACGAAAACGCCGTCTGTGATATTCCTACCACAAACGGCGCCCCCACTCTTGTTATTATATATTTTTTATTTTGTTACCTTGACCTTGGAAGATAAGCCTTTGCTCTTAAACAGCTTCTGATAAGAGGAAACCTTCTTCTTTGGTACTTTAATCGTAGTAACCTTTGTGATGCCCTTAAATGCATTTTTAGAAAGCTTCTTTGATGTAATCTTTGAAGATTTGATCGTAATTGTCTTCAGCTTCTTACATCCGCTAAATGCCTGATCTCCAATCTTCGTTGTCTTCGCCGGAAGCGTAATACCGGTAAGAACCTTACAGCCCTTAAATGCATTTGCTCCGATCTCCGTTACGTTCTGTCCCATAGTAACGGTTTTAAGTTTTATTGCTCCATTGAAAGCATTCTTGGAGATCTTACTAACATTGCTTCCAATTGTAACCTTTGTTACCTTCTTATTATTCTTGAAAGCACCCTCTGCGATCTGTGTTACTTTATATTTCTTACCTCTGATCTTCACGGTTGCCGGAATGCTGACAGTCTTAGCCTTTTTATTTACAGGAGCTTTATATGCAACTGTTTTCTTGGATGTGCTTATAACCTGAACCTTTGCAGCTTTACTGTCATCAGAAACCACATCCCCCTTCTTGATCGGTTTTACTATTGGTTTTTCCGGTGTTGGCTTCACCGGTGTTGGTTTTTCCGGTGTCGGTTCCTGAAGCTTTGCGATTGGCTCTGTTCTTGTCTTTTTGCAGACGCTGCAGGTATATGTCTTTACACCCTCTGTCTTTGTAGTTGGCTGTGTTGTAACCTTTCCTTTATCCCATGTATGTCCGGTTGCCTTCAGTTCTTCTGTATCTATAACCTCATTACACTCGGTACATCTATAGGTGATAGAACCATTTTTCTCACAGGTTGGCTCAACTCTTGTTCCATTATCTTTGATATGTTTTGTATGTGGTGCCTTAACCTTGATTATTACTACATATTCGTCAGATGTATATGCTCTTTCTTCTGTATAGGATGTTACTGTAATTGTAGTCTCACCGCATCCCGTTATAGTAACTTTACCGGTCTCATCTACAGCAGCAACCTCCGGATCAGCCGAAACATACCGTAATGCAGAGAGCTTGGATTCAAGCGCTGTATCCTTTAAAGCCACATCCAGTGTAAATGCGCTATCGCCAAATACCTTCTCATAAGTCTCCGTACCGGTTAATTCAAGTCTGGTAGTCGGAAGAACCGTTACCGCAATCCTCTTTGTTGTAGCACCCTTACCTGTACTTGCAGTGATAATGGCCGATCCCTTGCCTAACGCAGAAATGGTAATTCCATCACAAGCAGCTATCTCTTCGCCGCCTTCTGCGACCTTATAATCAATAACATCTGTTGATCCATCGTTAAGTTTGGCATCGATCCAGATCTTCTCGCCCTTATAAAGCGTCACCTTATATTCACCGGCTGATGCATCCCACGCAAAATCATCAGAATCGGAAGTGATCGTAATACTGGTTCCCTTTACATACTTTGTTAATGTAACATTTATGGAATGTGATAATTCAGAATCTGCATAGTAGTTTACTGCACTATCCTTAATTGTTACATTAACAGCGATTTCTGCTGTTCCTGCCTTTGAATAGGATGTATCATAAGCAGTCGTGATAACTCCGTTTGATACATTTGCCACGATATTTGACTGATCGGATATCTTCTTATAAGATACAGTATATTCATCTGCTGCAAGGCCTTCGATCTCGCCAAATTCTATCTGAAGCTCATGCTTTACATCATTCTGAACTGTAAATTCATTTGATCTTACAAGTGCATCGATATCCGTAAGCTTCGCTTTTGCAATTGTAAATGTTGCTTCCTTACTGTTTGTAGTATGAATACCATCACCCTTGATCGTAAGTCTACCGGTACCGGCATTCACATTCTCACCATACTCTACCGTATACTGATCGTCCGGAACAACTGCGCCATCGATTGTAACTTCGATATTTTCCTTATCCGGTGTCTGCTGTGTTCCATCATAGGTATATTCGCCATTTACTGCTACTGCTGCCTCTGCAAGATCATAGTATAAGGTTGGCTGTGTGATCACTATTGTATACTGGATCACTACTGTTTTTGCTTTATCTACATATATATCTGCTACATATGTTGCCTCAACCGCATTCTGTCCGACTACCTCACTTGATACAAAATCGATCTGACCAACTGTATTGGTAAATCCCTGTACCTGAAGACGGATCTTATCCTTCAGTGCTGAGATATCACCGACATTCTTACCTAATGCAAACTTAACAACATGCTCCTCATTATCTACATCTGTAGCAACAAATGATTCGCCGCCCGCAGTAAGTGTGGTCTTTCCCTTATTTAAGCCTGCAAAATCAAATACAGTTATTTCATAAGATGCTGTAATATCATCACTGTATCTGTCATCTGCAATATACTGAAGTGTTACCGTCTGTGCAGAAACGCTGTTCATATCATAGCCTGTAACCTTCAGCTCTTTATCAATATCAACCGGGGCAGTCTTCTTATTCTTATATGTCTTTACTACCTTCAGACCATTCAGATCAAACTCTGCCCCTTTGGCAAATGCTGTCTTATTTGGGAAACGTTCGATGCTGATCGATTCTACGGTTGATTTTGCTTTAACTGCAAATTTTATCGTCTCACCACGATATTCAGATACCGATAATACTACATTGTACTCTCCTGTTTCCTGATTCTTTGTAACATAACTGCTGTCATTTATAATGGACTTGCCATCCAACAGGATATCTGTGATCTGGAAACCGTCATGTGCAACAATGTTATTAATTGCATATGTACCGGTAGTAGTATCCTCCAGGCTGGACTCATCGATGATCAACTGGTTCTCTGCAAGATTTCCCTTTGCATTGTAGGTTACACCATCATCAATATCCAGTTCAAGGTATACTGCAATCTCCCCTTCCTCCGGAGTCTGATTCTTTCCCTTTGTGATAACACCATTTCCGGTATATTTACCATTCATAAAGAACTTACCATAAATATTAGCATTTTCTTCCAGATTAAGAGAACCATTCAATACAATGATACCATATTCGGAATCCATCGCCATTGTTCCCTTAACTGTTAAAGTACCATTGATGATCAACTGTGCATCACTGTCAGCTGCCCAGACAAGCGCACCCGGAAGTGCATCATCATGCTGTGGATCAACTACAAGTTCAACGCCCTTCGGAATGATCAACTTTGATGATGACGGTAATTCTAATGTTGTTCCTGCTTTAATATGTGTACTCTTGCGAATGGTTGCTGTTCCATAAACCTCATATGTCTTTCCTACGAACAGAACAGAGTTAGAAACAGTTCCCAGAACAGGAACATCCTCTGCCTTTGCTCCACAGATATTATCACCGATAATTGTAATATCAGAAGCAGATGAGCCATTCAGTGCTCCTACTGCAATACCATTTTCAGCACTGAGGTTGACTGTTGCATCTGTTAAGACATTTACGTTCTTAACATCTCCTGCATAAGCACCGATTGCCGGACCATTTGCAGCAATAACTATAAGCTTTCCTTTTGTCTCACCGACCTCGCCGGTAATATTAATATCACTTGTCTCTGAATTCAGACCGGCTCCGATTCCTGCTCCATTTCCTCTTGCTCTGATACTAATAAAACCTGTATTTGAAATATTGATATTTGTTGCCTCTGACACAGTATCTGTTGCTCCGGAACCAATACCGGCTCCGTTTTCTGTACCATCGACACTCAGATTTCCTGCATACTCTAAATTAATATTGATATTATCAACGGATGCATTCTTACCGGAACCGATACCGGCTCCGTCTGTTCCTGCTGTTACCATTACAGCTACATTTCCTGAAATGTAAATATCGGAGGCTGCACCTGCCAGACCGGAACCGATACCGGCTCCATTTGCTCCACCAACTGCTGTTACAGTTCCACCTGATATCATAATATACGATACCTTTGCATTTGCTCCCGAGCCAACACCAGCTGCATCTGTGCCGCCTGTTGCTTTTTTTACAACACCGCCTGTTACCTTAATCTCTGTTGCTTCTACATCAGATCCGGAACCGATACCGGCTCCGCCGTCTCCACCGGTCGCTATTACAGTTCCTCCTGAAATGGTAATACCGGAAGCAAGCTTTGCTTCATCATTTATGTAAGCACCGGAACCAATACCGGCTCCGCCAATATTTTTAGAACCGATCGTTCCACTTCCCGCTGTTGCATTTACGATTCCGCCTGCAATCTCGATATTGGCAACGTCAGCATTTGCGCCGGAACCGATACCGGCTGCTCCGTTTGCACCAATTGCTGTTACGTCTGCATTTTCTGAGATCCGGATGCCATCAACCGGCATATTGTACTGAGAACCGATACCGGCTGCTCCATATGCTGCATAGCTTTCATTTGATGGCTGTGATCCCCTTGCTTTTATAATTACATTTCCATTTATCTCGATATTTGAAACAACCTTTAAGGTTTTATCTGTACCACCACCGATACCGGCTGCTCCATATGTCGCATTGTTACCGGCAGTTGCATTTATAGTACCTTTCGTCGTAGAAGTCAGTACCAGCTTACCGCTTCCATTCTTCTGGATCGCTGCATAAGCTCCCGATGATGTCAGATTGTTTGTTCCGTAAGCAGTGATCGTCACGGTCTTACCCTCTGCCGGATTTACTGTGATCGCTGCCCCCTGAGTATTCCGTGTGATCGTCAGACTACGGATCGCAAGATTCACATCAATATCCCCTGCTGCCTTGATCTGACCCTTCATAACCTTACCGGATTTTGTTCCGAACAGGATCATCTCCTTATCAGATTTGATCGTAAGTCCATCCGTCTCTGAATAAGAATAGTCATCTTTTGTTGCTGTTTCCGCTGTGCTCTTTACTCCAAGCCAGAGTCCATCCTCCAGCTTCGTGTATTTGTCATAGCCATATGGATCAGTGATCGTATTTGTAAATGTACCATATGCTGTCTCCATACCGGATTTTGACACCGCATATTTTGTAGTATTACTTCCTACCTGATACATACCGGTATTATCATATGAGATCGATACACCGGATGTCTTTGACTCTACATATCCTCTATGATATTCACCATCAAAAGTAATCCTTATATCATTCGGAGTCACATAAGGTGCTCTCTTACAATAAAGATAAATATATGCACCTCCGGCATTTTTATTGAGATCTCCATCAATCTTGTTCCAGTTGCTGTCAACATTCTCGACCCTCTCTGCATTCTGGCTTTTAAGACTGCTTCCTGAATTTCCTCCGGCATACTGCAGCTTTTTATCAGTGTCATTCCAGATACCAAGTGATGAGATTGGATCTCCAGCATTCCTGTCCTTTGTTGCATAGATGTAGATATAACCAGATTTTGAACCTACACCATCATTCAGGTCACCCGTCTTTTTCTCAACGCTATATCCGTCAAGACTGCTTGAAGTACCTGAATTATTCTGCCATACAGACCATATCCTTGTATATGCCTGTGCCGGATCTGTGGTCGTCTTTACCCAGATGTATTCATCTGAACCTTTACCACATCCTCTGTTTACATTTCCCGCATTTCCATCAGTAGATAGTCTTGTATATCCTGCATAATTGGCACTAAATCCACCGGATTTAATATCACAGATATACAACGTCTGACGTGTCGCCGCTTCCGACTTTATATTCGGAAAAAAGTTACCGATACCTGCAACTGTTGCAAACACCATAACTGCAGCCACTACCACTGACATGAAACGCTTCACAAATTTAATTTTCTGTTTCAATCTTATTTCCTCCTTTTTATTTTCTATATAAAAGAGCCAAATGCTCTTATATATTAAAGCGTCTGTTTTATAACAGACCAATCTCCCGACCGCGTTCGACTGCCTCCTGACGCGTCGGAACCTGCAGCTTACGAAAGATATTACAGCTATGGAACTTCACAGTTCCCGTCTTTTTGCCCAGTTGTCGTGCAATATCATCATTACTTAAGCCCTGTGCCATCAAACGAAAGACTTTTTCTTCCATCTGAGTCAGAGGTTCATAATATTCATATGGAGATTTTAAATAATCAGGGAAATAAGTACCGACCGAATATGCAAGTTCCTTAATCTCACTTATGAAGGAATCTTCTTCATATTCTTTCTGATAAATTGCCAGCATTTGTACCATACAATTGCCTGTGTCCGCAAGCAGTCTGATATAACCACACCTTTTTGCAAGCGCAATGGCCTTGGAAAGCTCCTCACACATGCCTTCCATATTCTTCATCTTATAATATATGATAGCTGACAACATATAGCATTCACACAAATCCATATAACGTCTGCCCGGAATCAACAATGCAATAAGCTGGTGTGTCAATACATAGGCAGCCATATATTTGCCTGTCTGTATATAACATCGCACCTTAACCATCCATGCATACATATCCATCATGAAGATGCCCTTATTCTCATCCGGTGCTATCTCATCTAACCAACGCTCTACATCCTGTAGTCGCCCATCATAACAGGCACCAAGACATTCGATCGCATTCAGACTTGAAGTTAATTCATCCCACCCCGTAATCTGTATCCGTTTCCGAATCTTTTCCACCAAAGGACGTGCAGCTTTTGTCTGTCCATTTACCAAAAGGATCTTCATCTGAAGTGCAAGTGCCACAAACAGACAACGCATATCCTTCTCCTGCTCGATCAACGGAATCGTTCCGGTCACAAGAATCAGTGCCTCAAAACAATTATTGTTCTGATAATACCACTCTGCCAGCATGATCTCATACACTTTCTGTCCAACACTTCCACCATATAATCGGCATGCGGCTTCTGTTATCTCGTCCTTGCTTTTTTTCAGATATTTGCCATATCTTGTAAAGTCGCGAAAACCATTCAGTATACTTGGTCTGCATGCTGAAAGCGTAAGACCCATCACAGGCACCAGTTCTTCTTCAATTAGAAAGTTTACGATCCGAAAAAACATTGCATCACTTATATATGGCATGACAAGTTCTGTTTTGATACGACAAATATCCATCATATCATATGTATCCATTTTCACCAGCCGCGGTGTCTTCCCCATAAACTGTACATATGCTTTTGCCTGACTCAAGTCCCCATCCATAGCAGATAGCAATGCAAGATGAGTAAACAGAACCGGATGTGCTGACAGCTCTTCTTTTTTCAGCCCGTAGAAATATGCCCGGCACCCCCAAAGTACCGGCATGGAAAATGGTTTCTTCACAAACTCATCAAAAATAATCTCTAGCAGATGGCCTTCTTTTTTTGCTGTCGCTAAAATCAGCAACACTTCTTCTTCCGATCGTGGATAAATTATCTCGTTATTCATTTGTTTCATACATACCCCCATAACCCTGACGCTTATAGATTATATTATTTATTCCTGTTTTTGTATAGCAAACCTTTCAGACATAAAAACCAAACCCTTGCCCAAACCCTTGTGATTTTCACACCTGACCGGAACGCTTTTTTACAAAACATATTTTGTGAATAAAGTAAAAAACGGATCCACCTTCCGATGAACCCGTCTGTTGTCACAATTGTTTCCTTACATAATATCTACATCTGCACTGTAATCTACACCATCGATCTTAAATCCGAACATATTGTAGAACTCATCCCAGTATCCATCGATATCTGCAAGCTCTTTTACATTTTCGCTGGTAACCGCATCCCAGTTCTTTGCAACTGCTTCCTGAATGTCATCTGCCATTTCCCAGTCATCCATACGAATAAATCCATTCTCGTCTGTCTCTGCTTCTCCAGCCATCTTATCAAGGAAAAGTCTTGCCATCTGCTCGATACAGCCCTCATGAACACCCTTTGCCTTCATCTGCTTATATAACAGCGTGATGTATAACGGAACAACAGGAATTGCTGCACTGGACTGTGTTACAAGTGCCTTGTTGATTGCAATATAAGATGCAACATTTGCAAACTTCTCATTGATGATATCACTTGATCTGTACAGATCCTTCTTTGCCATACCGATCGAACCTTCCGCATAGATTGGGAATGTGATCTTTGGTCCGATATAAGAATATGCAACAGTTGTCACATGCTCTGCCAGAACACCTGCATCTGATAATGCCTGCATCCAGTCGATCCAGTCCTCACCACCCATAACCTTGATGGTGTTCTCGATTTCTTCCTCGGTTGCTGCCGGGATATGTGCCATTGTTACTGTATTGTCCTTCAGAACTAAAGTCTTATTGGAATACTCCTCACCTACAGTCTTAAGTACAGAAGAATACTTATGTCCATCCGGCGTTACACGTCTTGGTGCTGCAAGGCTGTAAATAACCATATCGACAGTTCCAAGATCTGCCTTGATCGTATCAATTACCTGTTGTTTGATCTCCAGTGAGAATGCATCTCCGTTGATGGATTTTGCATACAGCCCATCCTTCTTTGCTTCTTCTTCAAATGCTCTTGTATTATAGAAGCCTGCAGTCGCTGTTCTTCTTCCATTGGATTCCTTCTCGAACATAACACCAAGTGTATCTGCATCATAGCCAAATGCAACTGCGATTCTGGAAGCGAGTCCATATCCGGTCGATGCTCCGATCACAAGTACCTTCTTTGGTCCCTCAACCTTTGGCTGTGCCTTTACATACTTGATCTGATTCTTTACATTTTCTGCACAACCAACCGGATGAGCGGTGGTACAGATATAATCCTTTACTCTTGGTTCTACTACCATTTTAATTTTCTCCTCTGATCTTCCGATTTATTCGGACTTTCTTTCTCGATTTATATTTATACATTCCGTATTAATATCTTTTTTCTGATCCGTTACATCTGCGGGTGCTCTTTATTTGCAAACTTCGTGTAATCCTGCATCCATACAAGATCAACGGAACCTGTCGCACCTTTTCTCTGTTTTGCGATGATGATCTCAGCGATACCTTTTTTCTCGGTATCCGGATTGTAATAATCATCACGATAGATGAACATAACAACATCGGCATCCTGCTCGATTGCACCGGATTCACGCAGATCGGCAAGCACCGGCTTATGATCCGGTCTGGAGTCAACTGCACGGTTCAACTGTGACAGGGTAATAACCGGAACATTCAGTTCCCTTGCAAGCACCTTTAATGCTCGCGATGTATCAGAAATAAACTGCTGTCTGGACTCTACATGCTTGTTCGTGCTCATCAACTGCAAATAGTCGATGATGATAAGCCCCAGGTCGTTGTTCTGTTTTAATTTTCTGCATTTGGAACGCAGGTCGGCTACCGTGATCGCAGAATTATCATCAACAAAGATCGGAGCATCAGCAATAACCTCTGTACTCTCCATGATCTTATCCCATTCATCATCTACAAGCTGTCCCGTCTGGATCTTCTGTGAATTAACAAGTGAATCCAGCGCGATCATACGTGTTACCAACTGTTCCTTCGACATTTCCAAACTGAATATTGCAACCGGAATACGCTTCTTTACAGCTACATGATGTGCGATATTTAAGACAAATGCAGTTTTACCCATAGCAGGACGAGCCGCTACCAGGATCAGTTCCGATCCATGCAGACCTGTCAGCATATTATCCAGATCGATAAACCCGGTCGGCACACCGGTAACTCTGGTGTTCTGTCTGGATGCTGCCTCGATCTGATCGATAACATCTAATACGATCGAATCGATCGACGCAAAATCATTTGCACCGTTTCTCTGCTGTACGATCTTGTAGATCCCACTCTCTGCTGTCTCAAGCAGACCATCCACGTCATCCGTATCCAGATAACAGTCCTTTTCAACATCCTCACACATCTTGATCATACGGCGAAGCACCGCTTTATCTGCTACGATCTTCGCATAATACTTGGCATTTGCCGAGGTTGGCACTGCGGCTATGATATCTGCAATATAACTCATACCCGCCACATCTTCCGGAATATTCTTCTCCCGGAGCCGGTTATTCAACGTGATCAGATCGACCGCCATTCCTTCCTTGAACAGCTCGATCATGTTCTCATACAGAATCGCATTCTGTGCACTGTAAAAGTCTTCCTTCGTAAGTATATCCGATACGTCTACGATCGCATCACGATCCATGATCATAGAACCGATAACTGACTGTTCTGCATCCAGGTTATATGGTTGTTTCTTCCTGATAAATGCGTCTTCCATTAGTCAGCCTCTTCTACCTTTACTGTTAGCTCTGCCTGTACCTGTGGATGCAGCTTGATCTTAACAGTAAATGTTCCCATTGCTTTGATCGCATCCTTCAGCACGATTTTCTTTTTATCAATATCATAATGCAACTGGCTCTTGATCGCATCTGAGATCTCCTTGGAGGATACAGAACCAAATGCCCTTCCGCCTTCTCCTACCTTGATACCGACGGCTACAGATGCCTTTTCAAGCTCTGCTGCCAGCGCCTTTGCTGCTGCAAGATTCTCTGCTGCAACCTTTTCTTCATGCGCTTTCTTTAACTTATAATCATTCAGGTTCTTCGGTGTTGCCTCAAGTCCCAGCTTTCTCGGGATGATATAATTTCTGGCATGACCGTCACTGACATTTACCAGCTCTCCTTTTTTTCCGAGACTCTTTACATCTTCCAGTAAGATAACCTTCATATTAAATATCTCCTTCCTTGTACATCTCCTCAAGTAAATTGACAAGCTGTTCCTTTACTTCTTCCTTTGTTGTATTCGTAAACTGTGCGGCTGCAATATTCGCATGGCCACCGCCACCCATACGTTCCATGATGATCTGTACATTTACATCATCGATCGACCGGGCTGATATCTTAACATCATCTCCAAGCTGTGCAATGACAAAGGAGGCACGCACGCCTGCTATATTTAACATCTCGTTTGCCACCTTCGCTGTCAATACGATCGGTGACTCCGGACCTTCTTTCGGTTCAAATACAGATACCGCAAACATTCCGAGAACCATCTCGGCATTTCTGACACCATCTGCCTTCTGTCTGTAAGAATCAATATCACTCCGGAACATCTTACGGACACGCATAACATCCGCACCGCTTCTTCTTAAATATGCGGCCGCTTCAAAGGTACGCACGCCTGTCTTTGTCAGGAAATTATCCGTATCGATCAGGATCCCGGCATACATAGCATCCGCCTCGGACGGACGCAGCTTAATTTTTTCATCCATATACTGCAACATCTCTGCGATCATTTCACATGCAGATGATGCAAATGGTTCTACATAAGAAAGGGTTGCATTAGCAATGACATCCTTGGTCTGTCTGTGATGGTCGAATACAACTACCGTCTTTGCATAGGAGATCAGCTCCTCACATTCCGTCAGACTTGGATTATTGACATCCACAACAACCAGCATGGTATCAGCATTGATCATCTCGATCGCCTGCTCATTGTTGATGATCATATCATCCCCATACATACTGTTGGCAGTAAAATTACCATAGATCGGACTGATGGCAGAGGACACTTCATTGATTACGATATGTGCCTCCTTATTCATGGAATTTACCATCCGGTATACGCCGATCGCCGATCCAAATGCATCCATATCCGGATTCTTATGCGCCATAATGATAACTTTTTCTTTTGTTTCCAGTAATTCCTTGAATGCCAGGGTCTTAACACGGGCTTTTACTCTGGTTGATTTCTCAGTACCCTGACTACGTCCACCGTAATAAGTGATCTTGTCATTCGACTTTAATACAACCTGATCACCACCTCGTCCAAGTGCAAGTTCCATTGCAGAACGGGCAGCTTCAAAATCTTCTATAAAGCTCTTATATTCCGTGCCCAGACTGATTGAAAGCGTCAATGGAAGATCATTTCCGATATTGATTGCTTTTACTTCATCCAGCAACGCAAACTTATTCTCCTGAAGCTGTGGAAGATATTTTTTCGGCATGACAAACATGTACTTGTCCTTCTCAAAGGAACGTACAATGGCATCTACGTTTGCCATATATTTATTGATCTTTCGATCGACGAGAGCAACCAGCAGAGAATGTCTTACCTCTTCCAGGTCATCAAATATCTCATCGTAATTATCAATGTAGATCAGACCGGTCACCAGCTTCTGCTCTTCATTCTCTTTTGCCAGTTTATTCCGTTCTGTCATATCAAACAGATACATAGCGGTGAAGTTTGTAACTCCTGTATGTTTTTTCCGTTTGATCGTTTTCTTCTCCTGTGGCTGGTCCTCTGTAACCGGCAGATTCTCCATTTCCTCCTCATGTTCTGAGGTCTCCTGTTCCTGGACACTGTCTACCGGTCCATCCGGATTTACCCGGATATTCTTAATCTCAACCCTGTACTCTTTTCCATCGTATTCAATATCCGCATGTACCGGCTCATCACACTCACCCGGTATCATCTCATGGGGCAGTCCCTCAAATACCTGCATCGCAGTCAGACGCATCAGCTTCCGCTTGCTGGTGTTCGTAATATGAGCAAATTCATCATTCACCCATGCGAGCCTGCCTGTCTTATCCAGTATCGCATATGGAATCGGGAACTCACGGATCAGATCTTTCTGAACCCGCCCATTTTCCATTGCACGATTTGCATATGCGGCTTCACTGGACACTCTGGAAGAAATATAAAGGACTATCACCACAACCGAGTACACTGCAGTAAATATGATCCCTACAATTCCTGCAACAACACTGACCGTCAGCATCCAGATATCACAAAGTACAAATAATGCGATCACATAAAGCGGCATCTGTAAATATATTTCATGTCTGGTGTCTGTATGTCTGTTATCATTCATGGAGATAATCCTTTCCGGGCATCCTGAAAAATGCCCTGTCTTTATTCATATTTGTATGTGAGTCTATGATCTATTTCTCATTGTCTTTCTTATACTGACTCATTCTGGTATCAATCTTGTTTGTAATTCCAAGACCAAATGCCTGCTCATTTTCCTTATACTGCAATAACGCACGGAACATGTATACATCCTCCGGTGTTGTTACCTTGATATTTCCTCTGTTGCCTTCTACGATATGTGCAACGATATTCTGGCTTCTGATGATTGTACATGCATCTACCATTCCTTCATAACCGGTTGGTGTAGCGCGGACAACATCATGTGCTGCAATGATATCCTTCAGATAGAAGGACTGTGGAGCCTGTGCAGAATAAGTATCCTTTCTTGGTGGTACGGAATCAATCTCGATACCATCCTCACTGATCATAATCGTTTCATAGCAGGCTGTTGATGTGATCGCATTTCCATATTTCTTAACGGTTGCAATATTGTTTGCAATAACATCATAAGATACATATGGACGAACGCCATCATGGATCAGCACGATAGAATCCTCCGGGCACTCTGACTCTGCCATCTTAAGTGCGTTGTAAATAGAATCCTGTGAAGTTGCTCCACCTGCTAATACATGCTTTACCTTTGTAAGGTGATATTCGTTTGCAAGATCCTCTACATAAGGAATGTAATCCTTCAGAACAGAAATATAGATCGCATCAATCTGATCATGGTACTGAAATAACTGTAATGTATGGATCAGAATTGGCTTTCCATTGATCTCAAGAAACTGTTTTGGGACACCTGCTCCCATTCTTACTCCGCTTCCACCTGCAAAAATAATTGCTATATTCATCTACTGTTTTCTCCTTTTTTCTCTAATTATTTTCATGAAACCGGACTGCCGTCTGGCAATCCCCTCGCAGAATGTTCTTGTATATACTTATCCCATTCTGCATAGATATATTAATATTATAACGTATTCACAAAAAATTCAACTATAGGTTTTTCACAACCTCCAAAATCCGCTCCGTTGCCTGTCCATCACACATTTGCATATGGTATTCCAGGCATTCCCGGATCTCATCTGTCCGATTCTGTGTGAATTCCCGGTCTATCGCAGCCGCCAGCTTCGTTCCATCGGATACGATCTGGCATGGGAAAGAATCATATGGAACATAGAATCCTCTGGCATGGTCAAAGGAATCAAAATCCGGTGCAAAGAATAAAAACGGCTTCTCATATACCATATAGTCAAATAATACCGACGAATAATCCGTGATCAGCAGATCTGCAACTGCAAATATTTTCTCGGATGGCAGATCGCAGTTCGACTTCATTCCCTTTTCTTCCAGATGCGGATGCAGCTTGATCACCCAGTAATACCGGTCTGAGGTTTCTTTCATGGCTCTCTGTATTTCTTCCATTCCACAGAGCGTCGGCATAGCTGCATTTCCACGAAATGTCGGAGCCCACAGGATGACTTTTTTCCCTTTTGCATCTGGATATTTCCGGTAGAATTCCTCACGGTTTGCCTGATTCCACGCTTCATCATAATAACAGTCTGAACGGCTGATCCCGGTTGCCTGTACAACACCCGGTGCAAGCCGCATCGTCTTTGTAAATACTGGCACACAGCATAGTGCACTGACGGTCAGCAGATCATAGTTTTTGTAAACCGAACCGCCTTTATACATCTTCGGAATATCCTCCGTCGTATCATATCCGCTTTTCTTAAGCAGTCCTCCGGAATGCCAGAGCTGCACAACCTTCGTCTCCGGACGTTTTGTGCAGGCAGAAACCGGAAGGAAATTATCACAGATAAACACATATTCGGCGGCCGCATACCGTTTCATAAACTGCTTCAACCATTTTAACAGGCTGCCATATCCCATCTTTCCAAAATCAGTGACCCACGTTTCATTCTTATACTCTGGATCTCCCTGCAGTGTTTCATACATTTTTCTCATGGAAAAAGGCAGTTCTTCATGATGTGCATCGGCAAAAATTACCAGCCCCTTTTCGACCGGCTTTCCGGCATACCGTTTGTAGAGCATCGGCAGATAAATCTGCTGCATCGCCATTTTCAACACCTGTTTTATATAAAATACTATCTTCATGTGCTTCAAAATAAACCTTTCGACTATTTTGAAAACCGGCGGCATCCGCGTTTTCATGCGTATGCCGCCGGCTTATCGTCATCTTCTATCTAACTTTATTAACCATTGATTCTGGAAAGAAGCTCTTTGCCAAGTTCTTCGTTTCCTGGTTTGCCAAGTAATGCGAACATGTTCTTCTTGTAGCTTTCTACACCTGGCTGGTTAAATGGATTTACACCAAGTGTGTATCCACTGATACCACATGCAAACTCAAATGTGTAGAACAGCTCACCTAATGTGAACTCATCGATCTTGTCGATGTTAATCTGGATGATTGGGATTCCACCATCAACATGTGCAAGAATTGTTCCGTTCATAGCACTCTTATTTGCAAAATCTACTGTCTTGCCTGCAAGGTAGTTCAGACCATCAAGATCACAATCCTCTTCTTCCATAACGATCTCACATGTTGGATGTAACACATTGATTACTGTCTCGAAATGGTTCTGTGAACCCTGCTGGATAAACTGTCCTAATGAATGAAGGTCTGTTGTAAAGTCAGTTGCTGTTGGGAATAATCCCTTACCATCTTTTCCTTCGCTCTCGCCGTATAACTGCTTCCACCATTCTGCTACGAAATGTAATGCCGGCTCAAAGTTGGCAAGGATCTCGATAGACTTGCCCTTTCTGTACAGAATATTACGAACTGCTGCATACTTCATAGCATCACTGTCGTCGAAGTTCTCTGCAAGACAATCCTTTCTTGCTGATGCAGCACCTTCCATGAGCTTATCAATATCTGCTCCGCTTACTGCGATTGGAAGAAGACCTACTGCTGTCAGAACTGAGAAACGTCCACCTACATCATCAGGTACTACGAATGTCTCATATCCTTCTTCTGTAGCAAGTGTCTTTAATGCTCCCTTTGCCTTATCTGTTGTAGCATAGATTCTCTTAGCTGCTTCTTCTTTGCCATATTTCTCAATTAATTTCTTCTTGAAGATTCTGGATGCAATACCAGGCTCTGTTGTTGTACCTGACTTGGAAATAATGTTGATAGAGAAATCTCTGTCTCCGATCACCTGTAACAGATGTGCCATATAGGTACTGCTGATATTACTTCCTGCATAATAGATCTCAGGGGTTTTACGGATCTCTTTATCTACTGAATTATAAAAGCTGTGTCTTAAAGCTTCGATCGCTGCTCTTGCACCAAGGTAAGAACCGCCGATACCGATAACTACCAGAACATCTGAATCTGACTGGATCTTAGCTGCCGCTTTCTTGATTCTGGCGAACTCTTCCTTATCATAGTCAACCGGAAGATCGATCCATCCAAGGAAATCGTTTCCTTCACCGGTCTTGTTTACAAGTGTTGATTTTGCTGCAACAACTTCTTCCTTAATAGCTGCGATGTCCTCAGCGGAAGCCATACCAGCAACATTCTTAAAATCGAAACTTACTGTCTTTGCCATTTTATTATCTCTCCTTGCTTATATGATTTTTCAAAGCTATGGATAATTGTAGCAAAAGGAACCCCCATAATCAACTATTTTTCGAACATTTCATCAAGTGATACAAATCTGTAACCAAGTTCTGTTAAATTTGACAACATTGTATCTAACGCCTGCGCATTTGACTCCGACACATTATGCATGAGCGGGATCGCTCCATTATGATAATATTTATCAAAATGCTCGATCACATAATCCTTCCCCGGCTGATTATTTACATCATAATCCAAATATGCCATGCTCCAGAAAATGGTCTTATACCCCATATCCTTTGCCAGTTGGAGTACCCTTTCACTGTACTCACCGCTTGGCGGTCTGAAATACGGATCCATCCGGTAGCCCGTGGCCTCCTTCATATAATCAGCACAGGTCTGCAATTCTTCCTTCTGTTTCTCCACACTGATACCGGGCATGGAAGGATGAGTAACGGTATGGTTGCCAACCTGGTGTCCCTCCTCTTTCATTCTTTTTACCAGCTCCACATTATCCCTGATATACGTCTGTGTAACAAAAAAACAAGCTTTTGCATTATGCTTCTTTAACGTGTCCAGTATCTGTTCTGTATATCCGTTCTCATAACCGCAGTCAAAGGTCAGATACATAACCTTGTCATCTCCTGCATCCTGATCCACATAATATGCATCATACTGTTCGATTGAAAAACTGTGATCGCAGTCGCTGATCCCATGATTTTTATCCCGTACAATGTACCATGAAAACTTCTTATTGCTGACCGCATCATAATCCCGAAGCAGCGTCATATCCTCCGTCGTCGCCTCTGTCCGGTCTTCTACACTTCCATTATCATTTCCTCCTTTTCGTCCATCCGTACTGTCATTTTGTCCACCGGAACCATCAGCTGCCTGATTTCCCTCTTTCTGCACCCGACAGTCTCCCGGTGTTGCTACATTTCCGTTTTTACCAGCTCTGCTCTTTGCCATTCCGGCACAGCCTGTCAGAAACAGACACATCATAATTCCCGAAACTACATACAGTTTTTTGACTGCAACCACTTCCAATTGTTATTTTGGATATAATATATGCTGTTTCTTCTGCTGTTTATACCTATACCTGTCAGGTTGTACTGATTCCCTGCAGCAGCTTGTCAAATAATGCATCACACGCCGCAATCTGTTCCTCCGTTACCTCCCGCTCTTCAGCCTTTGCGGTCTGTTTCAGAGACTGCTGCTCTTCAGCTGCCGTCTGCCGCCGGTTTTTCTCTGATCTGCGTTGCTCTGCCCGCATTGTTTTTTTCGATTTTGCCGTGATTCTTTCCCGTGCAGGATCAGACTCCTGCATGTTTTTCTTCTTGCTATCCGCTTCCCGTCCTTTTTTACGCTCTACTTCTGTCTGTTTCTCGCTCCGTCTGTCCTTCTGCTCACCCATCTGTGCCAGTGCCGCATCAATATCAATCACATTTGGCTCTATAATAGCCGCTGCTGTCTGTTTCAGACCACTCCGGCTTCTGTCTTCTGCTTCCTGTTTACTGCTCTCCATCTGTTTTTCCTGTTCCCGTTTCAGGCGGTTTGCCAGGCTGTTATTCATATAGTTGACAAGTTCTGCTGATAGCATTTCACATTTTCTCCGGGTATTGAATACGTTGTAGACCATCTGCATAACCCCACATGCAACAATGCCCCACATGCCAATCTGTGTACTTGCAAATACAGAACTGCCTGTCCGATATTCCCACCAGGTTCCGATCAGCCCTGTTCCGGCGGCAAGGATCATCATATTACTGCAGAAGCTGTTCCAGGAGCTGACGTAGCTCTTACCAAGCTTCAGTTTATATATGTATTTCTCGACAAACGATCTCGTATCCCGGATACCCACATCAAGATACGATAACTCCTCGTACCTTTTTCGTATCTCCACCAGTGCTTTCTTTTTTGTACTTTTCATACTTCCGACTTCTCTGACCAGCCCCTTTAAAAATCCATTCATTATCAGCTTTGCTGCAATTCCACATATTCCCGTTGCCGCGATCACATACAAAAAAATACTCTGTTCCAAAATAGTTCCAAACATAACCATTTCCCCTTTTCAAATAATTTTTCATGTTTTCAGTTCCGATACCCCGCTCCGGATTCAGGGTGGTTCCATTATAGTTTTGATTTTTTTGATTTTTCAAGCCAAATCACACGACAAATGTTTACCTTTATTTTCATTTTTGGTATACTGATTTCGATTTGAACCCATTTAAGAATGTATATAGTTATTTTGGACTATAATAGAAAAGAGGTAATTTAATATGGATTACAAAACAAAAGGAACCTGCTCTACTAATATTCATTTTGAAGTAGAAGATGGAAAAGTTAAAAATGTTTCTTTCACTGGTGGCTGCAATGGTAACCTGAAAGGTATCAGTGCCTTAGTCGAAGGTATGAAAGTAGAAGATGTCATTGATAAACTGGAAGGAACAACATGCAACTTTAAGCCAACATCCTGTCCGGATCAGTTAGCAAAGGCGCTTAAGAATTATCTTCAGGGGGCATAAATATATGAAACGAATCATCCTTACCGGTGGCGGAACTGCCGGACATGTTACACCAAATATAGCGTTGATACCGGAATTACAGAAGCTTGGATATGATATCCATTATATTGGTTCTTATAACGGAATGGAACGTAAGCTGATCGAGGATCTGAACATTCCTTATCATGGAATCTCCTCCGGTAAGCTCAGACGTTATTTTGACCTTAAGAACTTCACGGATCCATTCCGCGTTATTAAGGGTATGGGAGAAGCCAAGAAGTTAATGAAGGAACTGAAGCCGGATGTCGTATTCTCAAAGGGTGGCTTTGTAACAGTTCCTGTCGTATTTGCAGCCAAATCCTGCAACATCCCTGTCATCATCCATGAATCTGATATGACACCGGGACTTGCAAATAAGCTGGAGCTTCCAAAGGCATCCCGTGTATGCTGTAACTTCCCGGAGACAAAGGATATGTTCCCGGAGGGCAAGGCAGTTGTGACCGGAACTCCGATCCGTAAAGAGCTTTTCAACGGAAATGCAGTTGATGCGATCAACTTCTGCGGATTTACAGACAACAAGCCTGTCATCCTGATCGTTGGCGGCAGCTCAGGAAGTGCCGTGATCAACAGAGCGATCCGCGAAAATATTGATAAACTGCTGGAGCGTTTCAACGTGATCCATCTCTGCGGTAAGGATAATCTGGATCACAGCTTAGATAACAAGCCGGGCTATGCTCAATATGAATATATAAAGAAGGAACTGAGCAGCATGCTCGCTCTTGCCGATCTCGTGATCTCCCGTGCCGGTGCAAATGCGATCTGTGAATTACTTGCCCTTCGCAAGCCGAATATCCTGATCCCGTTATCCGCTGCTGCAAGCCGTGGCGACCAGATCTTAAATGCGGAATCCTTCAAAAAGAGCGGCTACAGCTATGTGATAAAGGAAGAGGAATTATCCTCCGAAACATTATTCGCTGCGATCGATGATGTATACAACAACAAACAGACTTACATCGAAACAATGGAGAAGAGCAACCTTACAGATTCCACTTCAATTATAGTCGGCATGATTGAGGAGCTGGTAAATAACAAATAAGCACAGCAGCAGTCAAATACAGACTGTTTGCTGCACCAGTTGGCTTGCAGTTACCAAATGCCATAACGCATATAAAAAACAGGCACATATCAAAATGATATATGCCTGTTTTTTATATGGTATGTATTAAATTACTTCGCTGCATTTGCAATCTTTTCATACGCGGCTGTCTTCGCCTGATCTGTAGAAAGAATATCTCCCTTGATCTCCATTACGATATCAACCTGAGAATTATTTCGAACTGTAAATGTTACCTTCATCGGCTGTTCTGTATACATCTGATCCATACCTGCTGTTGTCAGATCCATTGTTGCCTTTGAACCATAGAATGTAACCATCCAGTCACCATTTGCCTCTTCTTCATAGTACCATGCACAGCTCTTACAAAGTCCTTCAAGTCCTGCACCGAATGTCTTCTCAGTTCCCGGAATCTTGGTTTTCTTGATCTTATCAACCTGAGTCTTAGCTGTTTCATTTGTGCGGTACTGAATATTTCCCTTTACATACATCTGAGATGTTTCCGGAAGAATACAGTAAATTCCAAAACATAATGCTCCAACAATGATAATTGCTACTAATATCTTCAAAAAAGTTTTCATATTAACACTCCCATTTCCTTTACACTATTAAATCTAAAATAGCTCTTTTTCCAACTGAAAGATAAATTCTTCAAGAAGCTGCATACGCTTATTGTATTCCACTCTTCCTGCATCGGTTTTACAACGTCTGATCTTCGGTTTATTAATCCTGTAAAAGTTTTTAATTCTGTAATATGCTCTCTTATAGCTGGCGTCATCCTCCAGCGCTGTAGCCATTGAATCCCAAAGTACACTGACAGCTCCAACCTCATCCAGAAGATCAGCATCCATAACGATACGGCATTCCAATGACAGGTCTGCATCTGTATCCTTTTCTTCATGGATCATAATGATCTCTCCGATCTTGGCAATCTTCTCCGGATCAACTCCTATGCTGTCAAGATATTCTACTGCAATCTCTGCTCCAACCTCTCCGTGAGGTCTGTTCTCATCCCATCCAATATCATGCAAAAGTGCCGCAAGTACAATAATATCCAAATCACCGCCTAATTTAGACTGTAATTTGATCGCCCATCTGTACACGCGCATTGTATGCTCGAATCTACTTCTAAACTCATAATTTGGCGGTCTGCCATTCTCCGCGGTCTGCGTTTTGACAAACTCAATTACATCAGCGTAGTTCATCTCTGTTCGCCCCTTGATATCTACCTTTTTTGTATCTTTCGTACTGTCAGAATATCTGAAGTCCTACTAAATATCATTTCTCCAGAACTTTCCCATAAAAAAAGAAAGTATCATTTTCTATGATAGCATCTTTTATATAGATTTGCTATAATTTTTTGAAAATTTTATAAATATTTTTATCAAAAAAATCCATGCAGTTTTCTCTCGAAATGCCGCCATAAGCGTTACCTTAGCAGTTAACTCAGCCCAGGCACCCTCGCGGCACACAGGAGATTCTCCTTAGTGCTGCTTCGTCTCCGACCTGACACGGTTCGAAGAGTCCTGTTGCGCAAGACCCAGACATCAACGCCACTTACTAAGGGCAGCCCTACAGTGGACATCCCTCAAGAAAACTATCACCCCTGCTATAGCGGATTGCAGGTTCAGGGCACCGCTACTTCCCCGGTTGCATGGAAACTTTATAACATATTAAATTGTACGCCATATTTTGACGCATACTTGATTATAAATGACGATTGCACATACGTCAACCTGTTTATTTTTTTGAAATAACACCTTTCCGCAGGTCTGCAAAAAAGTTCTTCATCAGGCTGCTGCACTCCTCCTGCCGGATACCATATACGGTTTCTACCTGATGGTTAAACGCAGGCATATCAAACATATTCAGGATTGAACCGGCACAGCCGGCTTTCTTATTCATACAGCCGATCACAACCTTCTGGATCCTTGCCTGTACAATAGCTCCGGCACACATCTGGCACGGTTCTAATGTTACATACATCGTGCAATCCTCTAACCTCCAGTCACCGAGTTTCTTTGATGCCTGCTCGATCGCAAGCAGCTCTGCATGTGCCAGTGTTGTCTTCTTCAGATTTCTCTTGTTATATCCCCGTGCGATCACCTTATCATCCTTTACGATCACACAGCCAATCGGAACATCCCCCTGCACATAGGCTTTCTGCGCCAGCTTAATCGCCTTTGCCATATATGCTTCATACATTTTCCTGTCTTCATCGGATATCTCCGGTTCTGTCACCTGTTGATCTGCACATATATCTTTTTCTTCGTCTTCTCTGTTCCGTACATTCTGATCATCATTTATTCTTTGTTCTATTACATTTTCTTCTGTACTCTGTTCCATCTTCTTCTCCACACCGGCATTCTCCGTCATTCAACCAACATTGCTTTTTGCCGCAATCCTTTTTATTTCAGATCTACCACCCAGTAACCAAAGCTTCCGGTCTTGATCCTTGTCTCCTTCACCGGTATAAAACGATCAAATCCAAAGATTCCTGCAAGATATTTTTCTTTGGATGAATACTCTCCCGGCACTCCCAATATGTATCCATTCGTATCTTCTTCATCAAACAGCACCCTGCCGAGCATCAGATATTTGTAGCTGTAAAATCCATGTGTCAGAAAGCTGTTCACCCCCAGCCGCCAGTTATCCATGTTCAGCAGTCCGATATCGTTCGGATTGATCTTCACACACTCGATCACTCCATTTTCTCCATCCGGGCAATTCGGCAGAAGCGGAAGTTTTTCCCGATTCGCCATCAGTTCTGCTGCCCTTCCGTCTTCTTTCATTGTTTCTAAAACCTCGGCTGCCGTTACCCGCTTCTCTGTTTCCTCATCGGTCTGGGAAAATGTCTTTTCATCCGAAGACTCCTCCGTTTTCGGCAAAACGGTTTCCGGGTTGTCTGTATCTGTATGTGCCGTTTCTTTCACCTCTGAAGCCATTGTCTCCGCCTCAGATTCGCTGTCCATGTTTTCTGATTCCGCTATCGTCTCGGACACGATTCTTCTCCGATCATACTCCGTTGCTGCAACATCTGCTCTTCTTTCCCGTTCAGCTTCTGTTACCTCCCGCCGGGCAAATGCCTGACTGTAATCCACGATATTATCCGTCCATGAGGAGCAGAAAATATCACTTTCTTCTTCGCCCATCCGTCTTATGATAATGCCGCTCCATGCTGTGATCGGCCGACCGGTATGATTGACATTATTCCAGTCAAAGATAAAGCAGTCTTCTCCTCTTCCGGATTTCAGGCTTAATTTTCCAAGATACAACACAACCGGAATCATGCTGTCCGGCACAGCCTCCGGATATTCCTCCGGATCTGCAAGCGTCTCACGATACAGATAAACCGAATACAACCCCTCTTTCTTGACCTGATCCTTAAAATTCACCTGCATCTTGCCCTTCTCATTCTGCTTCTGCACCTTCGCAAATCCCGTGTTCTCGCATTTGTCATATTCGTGATACCTGAAAATATATGATATAAATCTGTTCCAGTAAACCATAGATACCTCCGTCTCTTTTTTCTATCTGACATTTTTTGTCCGACAGGAAGTCATGTCTGCGTCCGACATTCTCCCCGAAAGACAAGCCTTACTTGTATCTATGCATTTTTACTGTAACTTATTCCTTTATTCTTCGGAAATAATATCACTTAACTTTGCAAATTCTGCCAGCGTTAAACTTTCTCCCCGAACATTTGCGGCAAGTCCCATTTTTTCCAAAGCTTTCTCCACCTGTGCTTTTGAATATGGAAGCTCCGGGCTGTTTGCAATTCCATTCTGTAACGTCTTTCTTCTCTGGTTAAAGGATGCCCGGATCAGCTTGAACATCAGACTCTCATCCTTTACTGTCACCGGCGGCTCCTCATATCTGGTCAGCCGTATCACCGCAGATCCTACACCCGGTCTTGGGATAAAACAGTTTGGCGGCACATTTGCGGCAATATACGGTTTTGCATAATACTGGACTGCAAGTGACAACGCACCATAATCTTTCGATCCCGGTCCCACCTGCATCCGGTCTGCTACTTCCTTCTGTACCATGACCGTAATTGACTGTAATGGTACATGACTTTCAAATAAGCCCATAATGATCGGAGTTGTAATATAATATGGCAGATTGGCAACGACCTTGATCGGCTTGCCTGCATTTTCTTCCTCCACCAGCCGGTTGATATCTAACTTCAATATATCTTCGTTGATAACGGTTACATTATCATATTCTGCCAATGTTTCTCCAAGGATTGGGATCAGGTTTTTATCGATCTCAACTGCGATCACCTTTCTGGCTGACTCTGCCAGATACTGTGTCATTGTTCCGATTCCCGGTCCGATCTCCAGTACCAGATCGTCCTTCGTAATTTCTGCCGCATTTATAATTTTTGTAATCACATGGTCATCGATCAGGAAATTCTGACCGAATTTCTTCTGAAATGCAAACTCATATTTCTTTATTGTCTGTATCGTAACCTGCGGGTTACTTAATTTCTCCATGCCTTGTCCTCCATCTATGCATTCTTACGCTTTCATCTTATCACGCAGTCATTCTTTCTACGCCTCTGCCTGCATATTTTCTTCCATTCTGTACAACTTCAGACTGTTCTTAAATGTCACGTCATACACTTCTTCTTCCGTAACTCCCTTTAATGCTGCGATCTCTTTTGCCACATAAGGAATATTAAGGGCAGAGTTCCGTTTTCCACGGAATGGTACAGGTGACAGATACGGCGAATCCGTTTCTAATACGATACTGGTAAGCGGAATGGCTTCCACTACTTCTTTCAGCTTACGTCCATTGTTAAATGTCACTACGCCGCCAACGCCGATATAATATCCCATCTTAATATATTCTCTTGCAATCTCTGTACTGTATGAAAAACAGTGAATGACGCCACCGCAAAGTCTTCCCTGCATCTCTTTCATGATATCCATGGTATCCTTTGCCGCATCCCTGCTGTGGATCACAACCGGAAGCTTCAATTCTTCTGCCAGCTCCAACTGCTTTCGGAACCAGTGGATCTGCACCTCTTTTGGAACATCCTCATGGAAATAGTCCAGTCCGATCTCTCCGATCGCCTTTACCTTCTCATCTGCTGCCATCTGCCGATACATCTCGATCGCCGCATCTGAAAGCTCCGGTGCATCATCCGGATGCGTTCCGATCGCTGCATAGATAAAATCATATTGATGCGCCAGTTCGACAGATGCCTTTGAAGTCGCAATATTAGCTCCTATATTCATAACATACCGGATATCCTGTCTCTGAAATTCTTCTAATAACTGCTCTCTGTCTGTATCAAACTGCTCATCATCGTAATGTCCATGTGTCTCAAATATCATCTTCATATTCCTCGGTCATTTATTTTCTCAAACTGCTCCAGTCCGTATGCTTCGCTGCATCCCATTCTTCTTTCCGGCTCTCGTACTGCTCATTGAGCCAGTCTACCGCTGCAAGTTTTCCTTCTTCCGAAAACGGAAATTCCTTTGTCAGCTTCTTTTCATCATCCGTATTCTCGTAACTGAACGGCTCCGGCCAGACCGTTGCCATCAGAGTTCCTGCATCCTGTACTTCTTTCGGTTTAAAAAATACATTTTCAAGCGGATTTCTGGCAAGGCGGAACCGCATGCCCTGATAACTTCCCTTAAATGCCTTTCCATACAAATAATAATTAATATGATAAAATGTTGTTTCTTCAATCTTTGGTGTGTCACCCATATCTCTCATCTGCCTTTCATCTGCCGGCACATTTTTCTTCATTCTTTTAAGTATACACTACTAAGATCAGCATATGCAACCAACTGTTGTCATTCTTTACCCCAATTAGCTTCCTTTATGCCGCACAATTCATCTTTTTCTTGCCAGTCAATCCCCATGCAAAAAGACCCTTATCCACATCGGTTCTTGTATATCTGCTTCCACTTCTGTGAACAAAGGTCTTTTCTATGAAAATCTATATTCTGTTTATGCTTCGTCTTTTACCGTAAAAACAACTCCGGCTACCTTTGGTCCTGCATTCGAAGCAACCGCTGCTCCGATCTGGAAGAAATCGTCCGGCGCATAACCAACCTTTTCTGTCATCTTGGCAGCCAGTTCATCCCTGCATACATCATCGCATCCATATACGATCTGATATGGCGAACCCGGAAGCATCTCTGCTGCTGAGACATCTGCCATTTTTGCCAGTAATTTCTTCTCGCCGCGGCATTTGAATGCTGTAACGATCTCATTTGCCCATATCTTCATGATCGGTTTTACGCCAAGTGCATCACCGACCAGTGCTGCTGCACTTGGAATACGTCCCGATTTTGCTGCATATTTCAATCCATAGATACCGAAGTAGATCCGTCGCTTCGGAAGAATGTCTGACAGATAAGCAGTGATCTCATCCACTGTTTTTCCCTCTTCTGCCATCTTTGCTGCCTGCACAACCGGATATCCATACTGACCGCTATATCCAACACCATCAAAGATCTGAATCGTTCCTTTTCCTGCATACTCCGGATGCTCCTCAAAAAATTCATTCTTTGCCATGACTGCATTATCATGGGTAGCAGAACCCTTTTTATTGATGCTGACAAATATAATATCTGTATATCCTGCATCAAACTGCTCCTTATACAGCTCGTCGAACTGGAATGCTGTGATCTGCGCCGTCTTTGGCAACTCGTTTGGATTTTCCTCCATTAACTTATAAAAACCGGTATTGTCAAAATCGACTCTGCTCATATAAGATTTGTCACCGATCGTTACCGGAAACGGAAGGATTAATATATTATATTTCTGTTCCTCAGCAGTCGAAATATCACTGGCTGAATCTGTTATGATCCTGATCTTGCTCATAGGTAAAACCTCATCTTTCTATTTGTAAACCGGCACTTCAAAACTCTTATACACTCTACTAATTTCAAGTTTCAAAAATGCCTGTATCCCTTAACTTTTTATAATATAGATGATTCAAACAGCAAATGTCAATCGTAGTTTCTATATAGAAAAGCCATGGTTTTCGGGGCTTTGTAACATGGTTTGAAAGACTAGATATTTTATTTTTACTTTTTGGGGAAGACTCCCTATCCGGCAGTAAATTGTGTTACAATAAAATCCATAAACAAACTTGAAAAGCAGCATTGCATGTGATTCGCACATGCAGACAGGTTACATAAGGGGATTGCATATGTTGAATTTAAAGGCAAATGATCAGAAACCACCTAAGAATAAACCGACAATCGAAACAGATCTCTCTGAAGCAGCAGAGAAATCTGATCCTCCATATTCACAGGAATATTTTGATCTGATGGATATGATCGACAATACCGATAAACAGATTGAATATTATAAAATGGTATATACCGCCGAGATCGACGGACTTCCTAAGAGGAGGCACAGTCTGAAAACACATTTTATCTATAATGTGATTTTCTTAATTCTTCTGCTTGGATATGATTATTTTCATCTTACAGTCATTGTTATGGGTGGCGGAATGATTCTGAGGACGATCACAGGTTTGATTGCTTTGGGTGTTTTAATTCTTGCTACTATATACATGATCGGTCACACCATTCGTGCCTATATTCTTTACCAGATCAATATGCTTCCCGATTTTATGACAGATTACCTGCAAAAGTATAATATCCATACCATGGTGGAGGAAGAAGCCTATTGCAGAAATGTTCTCCGACAGATGTTAGCATATGAAACAACACTGGCTCATATCAAAAAAGCAGCTCCGAAAACAACAACAGAAATCAACGCTGCTATGAGCGAGATCTCTGCTATGAATTTTGATATTAAAGATTTCCATTATAACGCCGGTCGGACGATAAAATAATATATATTTTCTGATCTGACCATTCCTGCATCAATGTCTACTGTTTAGCAGCTTCTGTTTCAGGTCATATAACGGCTTTGACAGATCGACAAATACTTCCTGCGGATTTACCAGTCGTCTGGTCTCATCCCAGAGTGTATTCAGTTCTTTCTGGCAATACTCGCGGATCTCCATCGTGGATGGATTCTGATATACGCACTGTCCCTTCAAGAATACCGGGACAAGCATCTCACGGATCTCATAAGAACCACCCGGAAGTGTCGAACGCTTCCATGTAGCCATCTGGTCAAATATCTCCAGATCTTCCGCTTCATTATATGTCTCATCGGAAAGTGCAATCAGATCCGCCTTGATCTTTCCGGTCTCCTTATTATACAGACGGAATACCGTCTTATTTCCTGGATTTGTGATCTTCGCCGGATTCTCTGATATCTTGATCTTCGCTGTGAATTCTTCATCCTCCGGCTTCTTGATCGCCGCAAGCTTATAAACACCGCCAAAAGATGGATTATCTGCTGATGTGATCAGATTGGTTCCAACGCCCCATGACGTGATCGCTGCACCCTGATTCTTCAAACTGTTGATCAGATATTCGTCCAGATCAGAGGATGCTGCAATGACTGCATCCGGATATCCCGCTGCATCCAACATTTTTCTGGCTTTCTTAGACAGATATGCAAGGTCACCGGAATCCAGACGGATTCCATATCTGGTCGGCATCTTTCCCTCTGCCTTCATCTCATCAAATACCCGGATCGCATTTGGCACACCGGATTTCAATGTGTCATATGTGTCAACCAACAATGTACATGCATCCGGATATAATTCTGCATATCTCTTAAATGCTGTATATTCATCCGGGAAGCTCATGATCCAGCTATGTGCATGTGTCCCAAGTACAGGCACGCCGAACTGCTTACCGCAGATTACATTTGAGGTTCCGACACAGCCACCGATAACTGCCGCCCTCGCACCGAAGGTTCCGGCATCCGGTCCCTGCGCACGGCGAAGTCCGAATTCCATGATACCATCCCCTTTTGCTGCATAGCAGACTCTGGATGCCTTTGTAGCGATCAGACTCTGATGGTTCACGATATTTAATAATGCAGTCTCAACCAACTGCGCTTCCATGATCGGTGCAACCACCTTCACAAGTGGCTCATACGGAAATACTACAGAACCTTCCGGGATCGCATAGATATCACCTGTGAAATGAAATCCTGCAAGGTAATTCAGAAATTCTTCATCAAACATATTCAGACTTCTTAAGTAATCAACGTCTTCATAGGAAAAGGACAGATTCTTGATATAGTCGATCACCTGTTCCAGACCACAGGCGATCGCATAGCCGCTTCCGGATGGATTTTTTCTGTAGAATGCATCAAATACAACGATGTCATCTGCTTTCTCACGGAAATATCCCTGCATCATCGTCAATTCATAGAAGTCTGTTAATAAGGTAAAATTTCTCTTTTCGTCCATATCTCTGTCCTCCTGCCTTTCTTTTTTCAGCAGTTTATAATCTCTACTATTCTATCATACATGATCGGCACATCGTTTTCTCACACATTACTGCCCATATAACATCTCATTTAACTCATGGTATAACCGAGAAAGCGGAAGTCCGACAACATTGTCATAACTGCCCTTGATCCCTTTCACAAACAGACCACCCTGTGTCTGTATCCCATAGCTTCCCGCTTTGTCAAATGGATCTCCCGTCGCAAGATATCCGGTGATCTCCTCATGCGTCATCGGATAAAATGTAACCTCTGTATTTTCGTAAAATGTCTTTGTCCGGCATTTCTCTCCGTCATAATACATAATAGAAACACCTGTATATACATTATGTGTCTGTCCTGACAAACTATTCAACGTATTATATGCATCGTCATAATCAACCGGTTTTCCAAGGATCCTGCCATTTAATGCGACGACCGTATCGGAACCGATCACGATAAACGGCTGTGTCTCTGCTTCCGTACCGGCATGGTCTGCACATACCTTTTTATATACATTTTCTGCCTTTCTTCCGGCAAGTTCCATCACCATATCCTTTGGAAAACGGATATCGGTAGCTTCATCGCAGTCACTTGGCATAACCGTAAATGTATAACCGGCTCTTTCAAGCAGCTCTTTTCTTCTCGGTGAATTCGATGCAAGTATGATCGGAATCTGTGTAACCATGATGTTCTCCTTTGATTACTCCATCTCTTTTGCAAGCTTCATTGCTTTTTCAAATAACGGAAGTGCGCGTTCTACCATCTCCGTTGTGGTACAGTAAGCAAGTCTCATATGTCCCGGACACATAAAGCTGTCTCCCGGTACCAGGATCAGATCCAGCTTGCTGGCTGTCATACGACAGAATGCATTTGCATCCGCAATCGGAGTCTTTGGGAACATATAGAAGGTTCCGCCCGGTTCTACACACTCATATCCCATATTTGTAAGCTCTTTATATAAAATATTCTTATTCTTCTCATAGATTGACAGGTCAGCTGTCTTATCGATCACTTCTGCCACACCAAGCTGGATCATGGATGGCGGACAGTTATGTCCTGTAAATCTGGAGATCTGACCACACATCAGAACGATCAGCTTCGCATCCTTACATTTCGGATTTACCGCTACATATCCGATACGCTCACCCGGAAGGGAAAGTGACTTACTGAATGAATAACAGCAGATACTGTTGTCATAGAAGGATGAAATAAATGGCGAATCCGTTCCTTCAAATACGATCTCACGATAAGGTTCATCGGAGATAATATAGATATCATGTCCATATTCCTTCTGCTTTTCTTCCAGAATTGCAGCCAGCTTCTTGATCGTCTCTGTTGAATATACGATACCGGATGGGTTATTCGGAGAGTTAATAAGAACTGCCTGTACATTTGGATTTAAAAGCTCCAGAAATGCATCAAAATTAATCTGGAAGGATGTAATATCCGCCGGCACGATCTTAAGCACCGCACCTGTTCCGTCAACATATGGAACATACTCAGGGAAATATGGAGCAAATGTAATCACCTCATCTCCCGGCTTTGTTACACAACGAATCGCATGTGCGATCGCACCTGCTGCACCGGAGGTCATGAAAATATCATCTGCTGTATATTCCATTCCAAATCTTCTATTTAAAGAATCTGCAACCGCTTCTCTGACGGACATAATACCAAGTGTCGGGCTGTATCCATGAAGTGTCAATGGATTTTCTTCTTTTAACATCCGTTCCAATGTCTCTGTAAACTCCGGACATACCGGAACAGAAGGATTACCGATCGTAAAATTGTATACATTCTCTTTTCCGATCTCTGCCGCACGTTTTGACGCATACTGCGCAAATTCTCTTATTATAGAACCTTTGGTTGTCATATCTGCATATTTTTCCGAAATCATACCTGTTATCCTCCGTCTGTTGTGAATTTAATAATGGAAGTATACCGCCGAAAAGGCAAAAAAACAAGTGGTAATAAATCGGGGAAAAGACTTATTACCACTTGCAAAAAATGAGGGGAGAGAGGATTCAAATAAATGAAAAACTCTTACAATACATAGTATATAAGGGATGTGTGTCTAAACTGTGTTTATTTTCTGATGTATTTATAAACAGATTCTACATTCTATTTACAAATTCTTTATTATATTGTCCAGATCGGAACAATGTAATTTTCTGAATCAACAGCCGAAAGTTCCGAACGCATACAGATGATTGCTCCCTTTCCTCTTGGAACTGCTCCTTTATCCAGAATTCTGAATGCCCTGGTCAGTTCACTTCCGGGATTTACTGAGCGTTTTATCTCTAACGGATGCACCATACCATCACTTTCAATCACCATATCAATTTCATTACTGTCTTTATCTCTGTAATACCACATAAGACATTCATCCGCTTCATTTTGATATGTCTTCCGTATCTCGGAAACAACATAATTTTCCAGTATTGCTCCATTAATCGCCCCATTTTCAAGTATTTCTGGAGTTGTATATTTTGTAAGATATGCAACCAGGCCCGTATCAAAGAAATATAATTTAGGAGTTTTAACTGTTCTCTTTAACAAATTATTAGAATAAGGACGTAAATAAAAAATAATATCCGACTTCTCAAGCACCTGCAGCCATCGCTTAATTGTCTCATCTGAAACACCAACGTCATTTGCTATATCATGTATATTTAACATTTGTGCACACCTGCATGCTGCAGCTCTTACAAAGTCCATAAATACAAGTTTATCAACATTTGTAATCAGCTCTGATACATCTCTGTCAATATATGTTTGAATATAACTGGAATAAAAAACATTTCTGTCTTTATACCGTCCGCTTCTATATCCCGGCATAGATCCCATCCAGATTCTCTCATATAGCTCCGACAATTCCGCCTTTGTTCCATTTTTACTTCGCTGCTTTAATGTTTCAAGATCAACACTAAACTTAATATTCTCGCCTGCTCCATACAACTCATGCTGTGACAAAGATGACATGTGAATAATAGCAGTTCTTCCCGCCAAAGATTCCTGTGCAAGCTCCATCATCCGAAATGCCTGCGACCCGGTCAACCAAAATGATGATGCCGATGCTCCATTATCTATAGCCATCTTAATATATGGAAATAATTGCGGAGCATATTGTACCTCATCTATTAAAATCGGAAGATCATGCATCTGCAAAAACATAGCAGGATCTGTCTGTGCCAGTTTCCTTTCTTCCAGATCATCCAGGCTCACCACTGTCCTATTCTCATCCATTAATTTTTTAAATAAAGTTGTTTTTCCAACCTGCCTCGGTCCTGTAATTAATATACAGGAATAGTCTTCTGCTAATTCTTTTATCTTTTTTTCTAAATCTCTATGAATATATTCCATATATCTGCACCTCTTTTTTCGGCTAAAATAAGATCAAATCTTATTTTAGCCGAAAAGTAATAATTTATCAAGAATAAAGAGCCGCATACGACTCTTTTGCACCCAAACAATATTATAAAACAAAAAACAAGTGGTAACAAACCGGGGAAAGATTTATTACCACTTGCAAAAAATGAGGGGAGAGAGGATTCAAATAAATGAAAAACTCTTACAATACATAGTATATAAGGGAAGTGTGTCTAAACTGTGTTTATTTTCTGATGTATTTATGAAGATCATAAACAAAACTTTATAAAACTAACACAGCATTACAAAACATATAAACCAACCGCCTGTCCGCCCCTGTCGGTCTCCTTGGCTGGTATGGGTGGTTGGCATGGGCAGTTGGCCTCCCCACTATAAATGGCTTGCTGCGATTTCTGTTCGTTGCACATGCCTGATTCGTAAATACTCCTGTGCTAACTCGCCTTCGGCTCAAACAAGCACCCGTATTTACTGGCAATGTGCATCTCACGACGAAATTCTCGCTGATGCCATATTATAGTGGGGAGACCAACTGCCCATGCCAGCCACCCATACCAGCCAAGGAGACTGACAGAGGCGGGCAGACGGACTGCGACTTCTCCCAATTTCAGGCTTGTAAGAATAATTCGTTTTATGTATAATAAAACGTACGGTGTTTTTTCCACACCGCCTTGATTTTTCAAGGAAAAATGGGGTTTTATGATGTTCGGACAGACAGATATATCTGGCCAGACCAAAAACGTCTATATAATAATAGGAAAAGAGGATAAACATGTTAGAAAACAACCATGAAAAAAAGCCAAAGAAATACGCTGGTATTCTGGCACATCCGACTTCATTTCCAAGTCCTTACGGAATTGGTGATCTCGGCAAAGGTGCATACCGGTTTATAGACTTTCTGGCAAATTCGGGCTTGAATCTGTGGCAGGTGCTTCCACTTGGACATACCGGATTTGGTGATTCACCATATCAGCCATTCTCCGCATTTGCCGGTCAGCCGTTAATTATTGACCTTGATGCATTAAAAGAATACAAGCTTCTGTCAGAAGATGATTTTACCGATATGCCGGAATGGGATCCCGTTCACATCGATTACGGAACCTTGATCACATTTAAGACAAAGCTGTTAAAGCTCGCTTACGAACGTTTTACTGATCCTGACCATGAGGACGGATTATCAACAGACGAGGAACAGATGGCAGCATTTGCTTCTTTTAAAAAGGATTCCTCCTGGCTCGCTGACTACTCCCTGTTTATGGCAGGTAAGGATTTCCATGAAGGAATGCCTTGGTATATGTGGGAAGATTCCCTGAAAGCACCTACCAAAAGACAGCGTACCACATGGGAAAAGAAGCTTGCAAATGAGATCGGTTACTATGATTTCATCCAGTTCTTATTCCATACACAGTGGATGGCGATCAAGGAATACGCAAATGAAAAGAACATCAGCATCGTAGGTGATGCTCCGATCTTCCTTGCATGGGACAGTGCCGATGTATGGAGCCATCAGGAGCTTTTCATGCTGGATTCAAAGGGATACCCAACAGAGGTTGCCGGTGTACCACCTGATTATTTCTCAGAGACCGGACAGTTGTGGGGCAACCCACTGTATAACTGGTCAAAGCATACCGCTACCGGTTATGAATGGTGGATTGAGCGAATCAAATACCAGCTCACTCTGACAGATTTCTTAAGGATTGACCATTTCAGAGGATTTGACCGGTACTGGGCTGTACCTTATGGCGAAGAAACCGCCATCAACGGAGAATGGAAGCCCGCTCCCGGTATCAACTTCTTCACACAGTTACAGGCAAATCTTGGCTATGACCTTCCGATCATCGCTGAGGACCTGGGTGAGATCGACGATTCTGTTATCGAATTGCGTGACAAATTCAATCTGCCTGGCATGAAAATCTTACAGTTTGCATTTGAAAATCCGGAAGAAAATGATTTCCTTCCACATAATTATACAAGAAACTGCGTATGCTACACAGGAACACATGACAACGACACAACACTAGGCTGGTATCAGAAAGCATACGAAGCATCCAAGGACAAGCTTCGCCGCTATTTCAGCACAGATGCCAGTGATATCTGCTGGGTTATGATCCGTGCATGTTTCTCTTCTGTTGCAAATATGGCTGTTGTTCCTATGCAGGATGTTCTGAAATTAGATTCATGGGCTCGTCTGAATACTCCGGGTGTAGGAGAAGGCAACTGGGCTTGGCGCTTTGAGGATAAAGACATGGATACGAAATTAGAAGAACGTCTATTTGAGACAGCAAAACTGTACGGCAGATAGAACAGGAGGATATATTTGAGAACCATTATTACTGTACTGTTTGCGGTACTTGGAATCATATTTTGTTTTCCATATCATCTGTATCTGAAGCAGCTTGCAAAAAAAGATCAGGACAAAGCTTACATCAAGGCTCAGAAGCTGGTAAAAGGATTTTTCGGAGCAGTTATGTTCTTAACCGGATGTAAACGAACAGTTATCGGCAAGGAAAACATTCCTACCGACCAACCGGTCATGTTCGTTGGTAATCATCGAAGCTATTTTGATATTTTATCCTGTCACAATGCAATCGATATGCCTCTTGGCTTCATGTCCAAGGACAATATCAAGGATATACCTCTGCTTTACAAATACATGGATGATATCGGATGCACATATCTGGATCGTACCGATCTGAAAAAGGGTCTGGAAACGATTTTACAGACTGCTGATATCATCAAATCCGGTCACTCCATGATGATCTTCCCGGAGGGAACAAGAAATAAGGGCGACGAACTGCTGCCATTTAAAGACGGTGCATTCAAGATCGCTCAGAAAGCCGGATGTCTGATCATTCCGGTTGCTATCTGCGGAACAGACAAATGTATGGAAGCAAATAAACATAATTTTCTTCACAGCAGCAAGGTTGTGATCGAATTCTTAGAGCCGGTTGATATCCGTGGATTGAAGCCGAAGGAACGTAAAGAGGTTCTGGATGCAATCCCAGGTAAGATTCAGGCAGCCCGGTTAAAAAATCTGCCTATGACAGAAAAATAAAATAATAATATAAGGAGGAACTTATTATGCCTTGGTGGGGATGGATGTTAATCGTCATCGCAATATTAGTTGTAATCTTAGTAGTACTTTACATAGTAGGAAACCGCCTGCAGAAGAAGCAGAGCGCACAGAAAGAAGCTATGCTTCAGGCTGCACAGCCTGTCACGATGCTGGTCATCGATAAAAAGATGCTGCCTATGAAAGATGCAAATCTTCCGAAACAGGTATTGGAATCAACTCCAAAGCGTTACCAGAAAGCTAAGCTTCCTATCGTTAAAGCCAAGATCGGTCCACAGATCATCAATCTGATCTGCGACGATGGAATCTTTGATGTTATGCCTATCCGTGGCGAAGTTAAAGCTATGGTCAGCGGTATCTACATCACAAGCGTTAAGAATGTTCGTGGTAAGAAAGCACCGGAACCTGCAAAAAAATCATTCAGCCAAAAGCTTCGTGCAAAACAGAAGAAATACGAGCAGACTTATGAGCAGGAAACTGCCAGCATGAAACTCAGCAAAGAAGAAAAAGCCGCAAGAAAAGCAAAGGCAAAGGAAGATAAAGAAAGGGCAAAGAAGATCCAGTAATCATGATAAATACTCGTGTCGACCTCAGAAAATTAGTTATTACCTGTCTGGTTCCGGTTACCGCATTACTGATACATAATATTGTCTATCTTGCAGGCACCCGGATCTGTGATCTTACAGGCAGTCAGACTGATTCTGTCGGCAGTATCACATCATGTATTTCATATATTCTTTGTATCTGTATTTTCGGATATTTTTATCTGAAATACGAAACCATATTCGGACAGGCTCAGGCCGACAAGACGCATAGTGGTAGGCTGTCTGACAAGACAAAGCACGCAGGAAAGGAAAAATCTTTCCTGCGTGCTTTTGTTATCTTTCTTCTGATCCTGATTCTTGGTATCAGTCTTCAATTCCTGACAACCTGTATTCTTCGCCTGATCGACATCTGCAGACCGGATCTGCTGTCCTCCTATCACGAACAGGTACAGCGATCCTTTTCTATTAACAATGGAATCATACGCATCTGTACCGTTGCTATCCTTGCTCCGATCGCAGAAGAATTTGCCTTTCGTGGCACAGCATTAAAGCTGTCTGCTTCCGCATTTTCAAGCCGATACGCAGATCTTTACGCCATCTTATTCACAGCATTCTGCTTCGGCTTCTATCATGGCAACATCGTCCAGTTCTGCTACAGCGTTCCGGCCGGAATCATTCTGGGCTGTCTTGCCGTATGGTCAGGTTCCCTGATCCCCGGCATGATCCTTCATATGATCTTAAACGCTTCTTCCTATGTGATCGGAAGTATAGCGATCTCCCCCTCTATACTGTGGGGAATCATCGGAATCACCTGTATCCTGATTATGATTTGTATGAAATTAATAAGGCGGTCTATCTGACGGACTAGCTTTATATTGACATTAGCGAAGATTCCGTAATGAAATGCACATTGTCAGTAAATACGGGTGCCTGTTTGAGTCCGAAGGACGAGTTGGCACAGGAGTATTTACGAATCAGACATGTGCATTGAATAGGAATCGCAGCAAGTCAATATAAAGCTAGTCCGCCAGATAGACCGCCTTATTTATTCTATGCTACAAAATATCGTGACAAATGATATACCAGAACCTTCTCATCCGGATCTTCTTCATAACCGGACAATTTGATCATCTTCTTTAAAACGAACAGGTTGCAGTCACGGATTGCTTTCTGATATTCAAATGTCGGATAATAGATCAGAAGTTCAATATCTCTCGGCTGTCTCCGCACCGATGCGATGATATTATCCAGCACCTTTTTGAAGGTTGCGCCGGAAAATGGATTGAAGAAATAGAAATAATTGTCTTCGTCTCCGACCTCATATGCCTCTGCCTCCACATTCAGGAACTGCATCCGTTCCTCCTGATCAAGGAATTTGCTCTGATAGCTTGCGGCATTTGTCAGAAGTCTGTCATAGACCCTGGCATTGTTCTCGATTCCAACCGTCCGGCAGTAATGTCTGGAATTACAGTAAAAAAGCACTCTGCCAAGTCCGCAGCCAAAATCCACAAGCGTATCTTCCGGCTCCATGCTGATCTCATCGAACATCGTCACCAGATCATTATAATATGTAACCTCATAGTTATTATCTTCTTCGTTCACCGGAAGACATACATCCATATCTCCAAATGCTGTCTCCGCGATCGTTTCAATCCCCAGAAAGCTGTCGAAGGATTTCTCACTACCCATATATATTTATACCCCTTCGTAGTCCGCAGTCACATTCAGACTGCAATCCGTAATATAATCATTGTTAAAATCAATACAGTAACGAATATCAATCCGGATTCCCTTCTCAGACTGCTCCATATGATATTCCTCCGTACAGATATTCATACAGATCGGCCCAACCGGAGTTGCATAATGCACCGAGCTGTTCTTCTCCCGGTCAAATAACATAACCGTGTTCACGCTGCCACGTTTCGTAAGCTGTAATGCATGCTCATCGAACCGCAGAAGATTCTTCACCGGTTCTTCCACATCTTCAATGAACTCGTCATATTTGATATAGCGGTTTCCGTTTTTCTCAGAGTATGTTCCCCGCGTCTCAAGCTCCAGAACCTCCGGCTCATCATCCGCTCCGGCAACACTCTGTACACCCGTTACTTTTATCTTTATATCTCTCGTCGTCATAAATTATCTTTCAAATGCCATCTCAATTAAGGTATTTACAAGGGTCTTAATGTCATATCCCTCTGCATCCCACAGCATCGGATACATACTGATCGATGTAAATCCCGGCAATGTATTTACTTCATTAAATATTACACGATTGGTGTCCTTCTCAAGGAAGAAATCCACACGGGCAAGTCCAAAACCGTCAATCGCATTAAAGATACGAATTGCTTCTGCACGAATCTCGTCCTCAGCTTCTTCCGGTATATCTGCCCCGATGATCGTCTTGGAATCTGCATTATTGTATTTTGCATCAAAATCATAGAAATCTGCATTTGCGGCAGCAAGGATCTCTCCAACACCGGATGCCTTTGTATGATTGCCATATCCGAGTACGCCACATTCCAACTCTCTACCGACAATCGTCTCCTCAACAAGAATCTTGGAATCATGGTTGAGTGCTTCATGCAGACCAGCTTCTAACTCAGCTCTGTCATGCGCCTTTGTAACACCCTTTGATGAACCCGCGGATGATGGCTTTACAAATACTGGATAGTTCAACTCGCTCTCTACCCGATCCATCGCAACATCCAGATCATCAAAATCATCTTCTACTACAGGAACGAATTTTGCCTGTGTTACATGGATATGATCAGCAATGATCTTTGTATGGAATTTGTCCATTGCAGCAGCCGATGCAAATACACCGCAGCCCACGTATGGAATGTCCGCCATCTCAAACAATCCCTGAATCGTACCGTCTTCTCCATATAAACCATGCAAAACAGGGAAAATAACATCTACAGGCTCCGCATAGATTCTGTCGCCATCTTTTATGATAATCTCTTTTTCAGAATCCGGTGAAATCACAGCACGAACCTGACTGTCGTACCAGCTTCCGTCAGCAATACTCTCAATGCTGTCAGCCTTCAGCCATTTGCCGTCCTTCGTGATTCCGATCAGTGTCATATCATATTTGTCCGTATCCACCGCTTTGGCAACTGTCTGAACTGAAATGCATGAAACTTCATGTTCCGATGATCTTCCTCCAAAAATAACTACCAGTTTTTTCTTAGTCATATTCCCTTGAGCTCCTTTGAAATATATAATCAAAATATCTCATATCATACCACAACCACCTATATAATTCAAGGATTCCGGGGATTTAGGGGTAGGTGGAAAAGTCAGTCATAATCTTTTCAACGTCACACATAAAGTTTCATAATACCCGGCCGGATAAGCAACGCCATTCAAGGTTGCTGCCGGAAGGTTCAGATACTCAAAAGCTGACCATGCAGTAACTGGGATGCCGTATTCTTCTGCACTTTCCTCTGCACAGGCATCGATATATTCTTTGCTCAGTATCAGATTCTTTCGCACAATGCTTTTCTCCTGATCGTTATAGTCTGCGCCAAGCTTCTCGGCTATACCGTAAAGTACCGCCTGCTCAACATATGAAGTAAATTCATCCAATTGCTTATCCGATAAATTCTCATTTCCCTCATATCTTATTCGAATACGGATAACATCTGATGTCTTATTCTGAGCATTCATCTGACTCTCCGCACTTGCATTTCCTGCTATATCATCATACATTGCTTCCAGTTCCTGTAATTGCTTCTGTGTTTCGTATGCATTTAATGTTGTGCCATCCAGAATCCGAAATGCGGTCTGTATATCATCTGGCAGCTCTGTATCCTGACCATCCGAAAGCTCAAGACCATTTACCACCTGCTGGCTCGATCCATCATTCTTACCGTCTGTCTGTGAAGTTTTGTCACTGGTTATTCCAGCATAATTTTCCTCTGTATTGTCATAGGCTATATCTTCATTTTCTTCCGCATATTCGATCAGGTTCATCACCTGCTCTACGCTGTTTTTCGCACTGTATAATCTTTTCAGTGCTCCCATTTCCACATATAATGTTCCGCAAAATAAACCGATGAGGATTCCGGCAACTGCCGCTCTCACTGCTCTACCCATTTCCATAACCTCCATTTTTCTTTATCAAAATCTAACACTTTAAACGAATGTCTACTCCCCCAGTGTCGCCAGGCACTCTCCTTTGTAATGCATTGCGATATATTTCCGGATGCTGCCGGACGCTTCACCCTGATAAAGCGAATCGGTGCAGATTACTTCTACATAATTCGTTACAAATTCTTTTATCAGCTCCGGATACATCTGTCGCAGGGTTTCTTCGGAATCCACCACGATATATTCAACATGGCTCAGATCAAGGCTCCGGTCATGCGCCTGATCATATTCAGTCCGTGCCTGCTGCAGGCTCTCCGCAACAACCGGATACTCCCGCTCCTCCGATTCGGCTGCTGACTCCGCTCCCTCCAGACTGTCTGTAACAAATGTGTACTCGTAGCCCCCTTCTGTCTCAGAGATCATAACCACACGGAGATAGTCTACCGCTTCAATGGATCTGTCCATGCATCCGGACAACATACAGGCGATCAGAACTCCACCGATCACTTCTGCAGCCATCTTTGCAAGCTTCCCCGGATTCGTCCGTTTCCGTCCTGCAAATGCCGGTACAAGAACAGACAAAGGAATATCCACAGCAGCAATGTAGCTCATAAATGCCCGGCCGGCATCCCGTTCTCCAAGGAACCTGCCCATCCACAAAAACAACAGAAACAAAACAACCACACAGCCACCTCTTATCCACAGGCTTCTTTTCTCTTCCATATCTTCTGCCGAAGCCTGACTCTTTCTCCATACACAGATGATCTTCCAGATCTCATCCACAAACTGACAAATGAATACAATGTGGATAGCCAGAAGCAAGAGTCCGAAGATTATAAGCAGATAACAGGCGAGTAAACCGAGCCTCGCATTTGCACCTCCGGGGAACATCATCGCACCCACAACATTTAGTATTCCCTTTGAAGTCATTGTTTTGCTCTGTAAGCCAAGTAGTGATGTCACAAAACAGGAAGCAACAAGAGCTAACACAACCGGAACAGATACCGTCCACACCAGCATCCCTCGTCTTCGTTTCTCTACTCTCAGATAAAGATACATGACAAATTCCAGCATACATAACCCTACGATCATCAGATATCCTTTTATCAGAACCTGACATATTGTGTTACATACAGATGCCTGCATCTGGAATTCTACATATTCTTTTAGTCGAGAAAAATCTGCATTCCAGAATCCACAAATAATAAACAGCACCAATGTGATCCCGATTCCGATCACACTTGCTTCCGCAAATCCGATATAACCACGCAGCCCCTTTCCTGCCATATAGAAAAGTGCCAGTAATACCGGAACGACCAGAACCGTTCCTGCATAATCCGGCAGCATCAGGATCCGGCTCCCCTGTACAAAGAAATAAAGCAGAAAAAGAACCCGAATTACATATCTGATCACATAAATAGATGCAATAGTCACTTTTTTCTTATTATTCCATACTTTTGCACCCGTTATCTCTGTCTTTTCTTTAGCCGGATCTGACAATTTCACTACACCGGAAAGCGCAAGATGTAGTAGCACCACATAAACCAGAGCAAGTATTAGCATCAAAAAAAGTGATAAAACACCGTTGTTTTTGGAAAAATCCGTCATAATCTGTACCATATTCCAGAAAGTAATCGGGAAAATCAGGCAAGTTCCCGTTATAAAAAGCTGCCGAAACGTCACATTTCTATAATCCATATATTGATTCACACCCATTCATCATTACTTTTTGCGAAGCCTCCTGCGTTCTCTATGGTTCGCCCATGCCGGTCGAAAGACAAATTTTTTGATTGGTTTACGAAGGATAAAATCTTTCATTCCATCCTCTGCATAGCCACAGGTGACGACCGGTGCCATGTACGGAACACCAAAGCTGTTCAGACCGGCAAGATGATAGATCAATAAAAGCATCACCAGAAGGAAGCCATACAATCCAAAAAAAGCCGCCGCCAGTATAGTTAGAAATTTTAAAAGACGGAACACCGACGCAAAAGCTTCATTCGGAATTGCAAAAGAAGCAATCGCTGTCAGAGCAACTACGATCACCACGATCGTACTGACAATCCCTGCTTCCACTGCAGCCTGTCCAACGATCAGACCGCCAACAACGCCGATCGTATTTCCCAGCTGACTCGGCAGACGGATTCCTGCCTCCCGCAGCAATTCAAACAACAACTCCATGATCAAAACCTCTAACACGATCGGGAAAGACAACTGATTTCTTGCAACTGCGATCGCATAGAGAAGTTTATCCGGTATCACCTCCCGGTGATAACAGGTAACTGCTATATAGAAGCCCGGCAGCCCCACCGCGATAAATGCCGCTATATAACGAATGATTCTGGCAAAAGTTGCAACCGGCCAACGGTTATAATAATCATCGGCAGTCTGGAATAATGTATTGATCGTCGCCGGCGCGATCAGAACCTCCGGTGAATTATCAAATACAATTACAACCCTGCCATCTGCCAGTGCCGCCGCCGCTTTATCCGGTCTGGTGGTTGACTGGAACACCGGAAACGGCCGGTACCATTTCTTCTCCATCAGATGTTCCGCCATGCCACTGTCAAATATGGCATCTATCTCATATTCATTCATCCGTTCTTTCACCTGTTCAACCAGCTTCGTCTCTGCAATATCCTCAATATACATGATTCCATACTCGGTTCTGGAACGAACACCGATCGTATTCTGGATCAATTTTAATCTTGTATCTTTAATCCTCCGCCGAATAAGGGCTGTCGATGTACGGATACTTTCATTAAAACTATCCCGCGGACCACGCATTCCACCCTCGGTAGAACTTTCTTCCACCCCACGTACCGGCAGCTTCTTGGAAGACACAACAAACGCCTGATCTGCATCCGATACAAATACCGCTGTGTCTCCTTTTAATATCGAAAACATCACATTTTTAAAGTCATTTTCTGTCTTTATATCCGCCGATTGTGTCTCAAATGAATCCATTGCCTCCCACAGGGAACTGCCATGCTCATGCCGCCACTCCCAGGTCACCGGCTTAATGATCGTATCCTCGATCAGACCATTGTCACATAACCCATCAATGTACACTACATAGATTGCTCCTACCGAAGCGGATGTCTCATCTGCTGATCCGGTGGTATCTTCTGCATACACATCCATTCCGGTTCTTCTTACTGTAAACCGACGTTCCACGATGTCTCCCCAATCAGCAAACAGCGACTTTACCCGGCTGATATTTGCATCTATGTCTTTATCGATCCGGCTGTCTGCACTATAAATTCCGCCTTCCGCATCTCTGTCTTTCCCCAAACGTTCCACCTCCCGCTGCTCCTATGTACATTTATATTTTTTACGACTCTGACCGACTTTCCCCAACCTTATTCCTCCATGATCTAACTATTACTTGTTTTATCTTCTTACTATTTCCAGTATTACCAGCAACTCTCTGAACTATACATAAAATGTTACATTGAATCATGATATAATGAACGCAAAATTATTTGCTTGCAAGGATGCTGATTTTGCGGAATGCATAGAATGTGCGAAGCACATGATATAATGATGAAAAATCGCTTGCTTGCAAGGGTCGATTTTTCGAATGCATTGAACGAGTACGATATAATGATCATTATGATGGGATGCGCTTGCACAAATCCCCAAAAGCTTCTATAGTAATTACATAAAATCATAGAATTGCTCACATATGATGAACCCGGCAATATTCAAATAGCTTCAGTTGCATCAGTACCATATAGAATTTTAAGAAGAAATATAGAAATAATATGACTTCATAAACCACCCAGAAAGGAAACAAAAAAATGATAAAATCAGATAATATATCCGACAACAAAAAACATACAACAGATCCAATTTATAAATCAGACAACAGAAATGCTACGGCAACCCCACACGCCAGATTAGAAAACAGGAAACTACGCCTTGCCATCCTCGGCGCAGGTAGTATCGCCTGCAAGATGGCGGAAACCGTTAACCAGATGCAAGAGGTTGAACTCTATGCTGTAGCAAGCAGAACAGAAGAAAAAGCCAGACAATTTTCAGATACTTATCATGCATCCAGGTGGTATGGCTCTTATGAAGAAATGGTTGCTGATGACGGGATTGATCTTGTCTACGTTGCAACTCCACACTCCCACCATAAAGAGCATACGATGCTGTGTCTGAATCATAACCGGGCTGTTCTGTGTGAAAAAGCATTTGCCGTAAATACAAAAGAAGCCGAAGATATGATCCGGCTTGCAAAAGAAAAGAATATATTACTGGCAGAAGCGATGTGGGTTCGCTATATGCCAATGTCATTTACTTTAAAAGAAATTATAGATTCCGACGTTATCGGAAAAATAACAGGGCTGACCGCAAATCTTGGTTATTCCCTGATGCAGGTAGAACGTCTGATCCGCCCGGAGCTTGCCGGAGGTGCTCTCTTAGATCTTGCACCATATACCTTAAACTTTGCGACCTGGGTGCTTGGCGACAACGTATCAACAATCCACACAACGATGACTCCACACGAAACAGGCGTAGACAAAACAGAATTTATCAACCTGACATACCCGGACGGTGCGATCGCTGGTCTGTTCACAACTATGGAATCAGCCACCGACCGCCGCGGCGTGATCTACGGAACAAAAGGTTACATCGAGGTTGACAATATCAATAATTACGAGGCATTCCGTATATATGAAAATGACCGCCGACTGGTTCAGACGATCAACTGTCCTGCCCAGATCAGCGGCTACGAATATGAAGTGCTCGCCTGTAAGAGAGCACTTGAAAAAGGTCTGACTGAATGTCCGGAAATGCCACATGAACATACTTTATATATCATGCGGCTATTTGACGAGATACGAAAGAGCTGGTAACAGCATACAAAAATCCCACTATAACAGATGATATGCACCTCTTTCACTGATTGTCCAATAAAAAGGGGACATCTATCATCTGTCACAGTGGGATCTCTTTAAATATTCATTTATCTAAGCAGCATATTGCCTGATAATAGCTGAACCAACGGATAATACTTTGCTGCAGTAAATCCTGACAGGTACAGCAGCAATGGCAAAAGCGCAACGGCTGCCGCACAGAATATCGCACCATTTGTGCTCCTGATCAGCTTTCCAACTAGAACATAGAGTACAGTCAGTACCAGAATCGTGATCAACCGAATTCCAGATACCAGCAGGAAATATCCGGTAATACTGGTTGATATGCCAACCTGTTCCAGACACGGAAGAGACTGTGCCAGATATTTTCCTCCTGCCAGCCCAATTTCTCTTTTCACCCACATAAGTTCAGGCAGATAAACGATCATGTATACAACAAGAATAATAAGCAGCATCCGAAATGCCTTGATCACATGAAGTTTCCTGTAATTCTCTGTAATATCAATAATGCCATTGATCTTATATCTGTAATCCTCCAGATACAGAAATGCAGTTGTAAGCATCAGTACAACGATTACCTTCGCTGCATTCATCACGTCATCCTTATAGTCTTTGCTTCCGGCAAGGATATTCCAGCCTCTGGCATAGACAAATCCTATCCGTTCCAGTACAGCAGGATCGGCTTCCGAAACCTGTGACGTGATTCCACATTGCTGCTTAATATAATCCACATATTCCAGACAGCGAAAGAAACTCTCCTCATTTGCAAGCTGCTTATTCATCTCATCCCATTTATCATTATACTCTTTTTCAGTTATCTTCCCTGCAGCGTAGTCCCGGTCAACCCGATCTTCTTCTTCGTGAAGTTTTTCGTACCATTCTTCCTCTGAGGCTATATAATCCAGCTTTTCCTGTGTAACCACACCTTCAATCTGACTGATATAATATTGGTATGCATATTCATTTGCACTCCACCGTACAGATTTGTTCTGATAAATGTACACCTGAAATCCAACCAACAGAAAAATAACAAATATCATCTTATATCCCAACCATAACTTATAGCCTTCCAGTCTCCATACTGAGGAAAATATCCTGCGGGATTTTGTACCTTTTTTTCGTAATCGTATACGACTCTCCCGATAATCACTGCTTCCCTCCAGATAGATTACCGACGATATGATAAGAAATCCTGCCAACAACACTGCACAGATAATACAGTCCAGATAGATTGCAGGCTCTGCATGAGATATCAGATTATAATTCTCATATTGAAAAAATCTGGTTGTATCCAGCATTGAAAAAATAGAGAATCGATATAAAAATGTCAGATTCAGTTTCTCTCCCAATACGGAAAACAGCAATTCTACAAACATGGCAACCGCCGACCATACACACAACATAACTTCATTTGAAGAAACAACTGCAAATGTAAATAATGCTGCAAGGATCACTGCAAAGATCAGAATCTTTACCAAACAGACAAGAACAACAAATGTACTGATCCTGCAGGAAAAGCCATATCCAATATAATCCATCAGGCTCTGTACCGGTGCTGACAGATCTACAGCTCCAAACTTCCATTCGGCAATCAAAATATTACTTAAGAATACTCCCGCCACAAATAATGCCATATAGACAAATGCTGCCGCATACTTAGACAACAATAAACGACTGTCTCCATTCCACGTTGTCTTATACAGATTTGCCAGACCATTCTTCTTATCCCGCAGCACCAGTTCCAGCACCAGAACAACCAGCAGGAAAAATATCAGAACATAACTTCCGGTAAAATTCAATGCCTTACAGATTCCATATCCGCCAACAAAGGATGCTTCTGTTCCCACAAGTCTTTCAAAATCCCTCTTTGTCCGTTCCAGATTACTGATCGAGAACTTTGTCTGAAATATGGAAATCGACTGATTCATCTCTGCATCTTCTATAACCTTCTGCAGATATTCGTCATACGTTGTGCTTGCCATATATTCATCAAACAACTGTTTATATGTCTCTGATTCCGGATCTTCCATATACATATCCATAATGGAATCCGGATCTGTCCGAAGCCTTGCATACTGTGTACTATCCACCTCATCAGTAGCAAAGGCTACGATCAACAGGCCCACATTCATAACTAAAAACAACAAAAAACATAATATTAATTTCCGGTTATATAAAATAGCCCGTATTTCATTTATAAAAAATCGAAAAAATCCACCTCTTCGTCCGGAATGACTGATGGTAGCAGCTTTTTCCATTTGTTTTGATCTACTCATATCGTCCTCCATTTCCACAGGCAGCCACTTTCTCTATCCGGAAATGACCAACCTGCAAAAAGCTACTCTCCAAATATACTTAAATATACATCTTCCAGATCCGGATTCTCTTTATCCGTGATTCTTCCGGTCAGGATCTCTGGTGCTGCCATCTCGATCAACACACCTTTTTTCAGCAGCATGATCTGACTTGCTATATCCTCAATATCCTGAACAACATGAGTAGCAATCAAAATAATCTTCCCTGCAGAATTATCATGAATCAGATTCCGTACATGGATCCTCTCCTTCGGATCCAGTCCTGCTGTTGGCTCATCAAAAATAATGATCTTTGAATCCCCAAGAAATGCCTGCGCGATCAGCAGTCTCTGCTTCATACCGCCGGAATATGTTCCGACCTTTCGATCCAGTACATCAAGAAGATTTACCTTTGATGCGTATTTCTCGATCTCATCATTCAGTACTTTTTTCTCTACTCCTTTCAACAATCCCATATATGCAAGGAACATCCGTCCGGTATAAAACGGATAGATCGCCTGCTGCTGTGGCATATAACCGATCAGCCGCTGATATTCCCGTTTCAGGGTATGAATATCTGTTCCATCCAGATAAATTTCTCCTGCTGTCGGTTTGATATTTCTTGTAATCAACTTCATCAAGGTACTTTTTCCTGCACCATTGGGCCCCAACAATCCATAAATTTCCTCTGAGAATGTCATGGAAAAATCATCAAGCGCCGTTGTATTCTTATATTCTTTCGAGATATGCTCCAGTTTTAATTCCATATCCTCATCCCCTTTATCACTCTTCCGGCCATTTCACCCAGTCAAATGCTTCCACAGTATTCTGATCTGCATTCTCCAGTTTTGTAAAATATGTATCCCGGAATTCTGTCCATCCTGTCACCGTCTGTTCACTCTGATCCGATGTGATTACATCTCCTGGCTTCATACCAGTATAATCATGTCCATCTATATATATCTTGTCACTTGATTCATCCAAGCCATAAATATCGGATATATAAGTTCCTTCTTCTGTAAAACAGGTATTTGCCAGATAAACAGTTCCTGTATCACATTGATAAAAAAACTTATTGTAATCTGTATTAATTGCATACAAGTATCGATCCATACAATAAATATCTCCATCTACAATCCGAAAAATTTCTTTCTGATTCTGCAAGTCTGCATCACACGAATATATCACAGTCCATTCTACACCATTATCCAATTCCTTCGTTTCTATATAAATGCCACTTGCAGTACTGATTATATTAAAGGATTTCCCATATTCTGTATTTAAATTATCTGCAACAATTTCATCTTTATGGGTTTCTATATTATATGTAAGCAGTATAGTGTGCCTGTTTCTCTGGCTATCTTTATAACCATATGTCAGATAAATTTTTTCTTTGTTTTTATTATTTAATATATGAAGTGTTGAATTGTCATGTTCTGCATCTCCTTCATAACTTAACAATACTCGTAACCGCCTCCATCTCAGATCATATGAATACAACGTGCAATCAAGCTGATATTGATTCAATTTAAATCCATCATGATATTTCCATGTAGTAAAATATAATATTCCATCTATCATTTCCATATCAAAAACAGCGCCTTCATCTGCCGAATACAGAATACTCACTTTGCTTCCATCCTTTTCTACTTCACGAATCTGTACAGCCCCTTTATATACGGCATCATCCTCATCATTAATTGTTACCTCAGAATCAAATTCACTTATATATAGTTTATCTTCATAATAAAGCATACTAGATCCCAGTCCAAATATATACGCATTACAGTTTTCTGTATTATGCTTGCAATTAGCTTTATTGCAAACCACTACCGATTTTCCCGTCTTTGAATCCAAAAAATAAAGAACATTTCTTTTTATATAATACATACCATCATCCGCAAAAGCTCTTAATGAAGAATATTCCACTTCATCTGGATATTTTTTTATTTTTCGTGAGACAATATATCCCAACCCTAAAATCAAACCGACACATAAAACAATGCAAATAATACGCACTACTTTCTTCATTTTCTTACATCTCCTTTTTTCTTTTTTGTTTTATAAAATGCCAGATAACATTTCCTACACATATAATAAAACCTATCGATTCAAGCACTACTTTCACTACCTCTGCACCTACATTTATTCCATAGGCTACTCCAACGCCCGTGTTAGGTGATGTCCGTATTATTATATAATTGTATCCCCTATACAGTATCCTACATTCCGTAAACAACAGATATCCCACCACGATTCCGATCAATATCCAGATCACAGCAAGCGCCCATTCTTTCGTTCGCTTTCTCATTCCGAGATCTTCATATTCCTGAATAATGTCTGAGGCTTCTCCTAGTTCTGCGATTGCTTCCTCTATGGTTTCTCCTTCTGCCAGTTTATCATCTAATGATCGTCCCAGATCCTTTACCATCTGTATCCGTTCCTTTAATGGTGCATGCAGATGCATGAATATCTTCATAAGATATTTCTTCTTTTTCATTTCTTTTGTTCCCCTTTTTATTTATAGCTCATTATCTTTTTTCTTTGCTTTTCTTCGTCTTTTATAATGATAGATCACATTTCCCATGCAAATACAAAAACCTATGCTTTCCACAATCACTTTGCCCCACGTTCCCCCTGCCTTTGGTCTAAAATCAATCCACTCATATCCTGTCGGTGCTATATACTGATTGATCTCATGATATCCGGTATATAATGTATATCCGTCAATCACCAACAGAACACCAAGACAGATTCCAACCAGGATCCAGAGCATCATCCATACATACTCCTTTGTCTGCTGCCGCATACCGATATCGTTATACTCTTCTGTCAGTGCGGAAGCTTCACCAAGCTCCTCAAACACTTCATCGATCGTCATGCCCGAGTCCAATTTATCATCTATAGATCGTCTTATCTCTTTTACAAACTGCATCCGCTGTCCAAATGGTGCATGCAGTAAAATAAATATTTTAATCAGATATATGTTTTTTCTCAAAGCCTCGTACCATTCCTTCTATCTGCGCCCAGCAACTCCACTGTTCTTCCAATAGAAGCTTCCCTTCTTCTGTAATCTTATAGAATTTCTTTGGTTTTCCATTCTCGGATGCCATCACCCATTCACTAACGATCGCACCATCTTCTTCTAATCTGTGCAGGATCGGATACAGTGTTCCTTCTTTGATATCCATTCCGGCAACACATCGTGCATTAAAACGATTGACAATGTTATAACCATAATCCTTTTCATCTGCTATGATCTGCAGGATAAGCATGGGAAGTATGCCTTTTTTAAACTGATTTATACTTTGATTTGCCATAATTTCTCTTCCTATTATTTTATACCTAGTAATACCAAGTATATGGCATACATATGTATTTGTCAATTTATTTTACACGCTTGATGTATTCAGAACACCTCTACTATAACAGATTGTTCCTGAAAAAACTGCAAAATGAACCGAGTGGTCAAAAACAGGGAGTGAACGGTAAATTTCTTACTGTCCACTCCCTGTTTTTGACCACTCAGTCTTATATAGTATCCTGTTTCTGTTTGATATTCTGAATCACGATCTGCTCCTGATCGTAAATATGCTGATGCATAACTGCTTTTGCTTTCTCTACATCTCCATGCAATATCGCCTCCGTGATCTCATCATGCTCACGGAGCAGTTTGCCATGATATCCGGTATCCCGCACATATTCCACACGGTATCGGTACACCTGTTCTCCGTAGTTCTTGGTAAGACTCACAAGTCTTGGATTGTTGCTTAATTCACAGATTGTTTCATGAAAGGCAACATCTGTATCTACGATATCCGACACACGACCGGAACGGACTGCCTCACGGAAATTCTCACAGGCTTCTCTTAATCTGAGCCTGCCTTCTTCATCAATCCGCTTGCAGGCAAGTTCGACTGCCAGTTCTTCCAGACTCAGGCGGATCTCCAATGCATCCCGGAGATCCTTCTCCGTGATACGGGCAACCTCTGCACCTTTCCTTGGAACCATCACGACTAAGCCCTCTAATTCCAGCATCCGGATTGCTTCACGCACCGGAGTCCGGCTGACACCCAGACGTTTTGCAAGTGCCACTTCTAACAACCGTTCGCCCGGTTCAAATTCTCCATGTACGATGGCATCCCGCAACGCTTCAAATACAACCTCCCGAAGCGGAAGATACTCATCCATATTTAACTTCAACTCCATAAGTTACCCCATTTCTCTCTATTTCTTCTGCAGAACAACTCCCTCTGTCCTGGCTGATCTTACACATTATATGGCTGTGTGACAAATACCTGCTTTGCCAGCTTCCGGCTGCGGATCGCATCTGCCGCTTTCTCCGCTTTTTCCTTCTCTGTAAATATACCAAATACAGTCGGACCGCTTCCACTCATAAGTGAATTCATCGCACCACATTCTTTCATGCAGGCTTTGATCTCCGCAATAACCGGATACCGAACTTGTGTTACTGTCTCTAACACATTCTCCATACGTTCCGTGATGCCCTGCAGGCTATGTTCTTCCAGTGCCATCACCATGCCGTCTATATCCGGATGTTCTTTTAATTCATTTGCATGCAGGTTCTCATATACCATCTTCGTCGATACAGCGATTGGCGGCTTTGCCAGCAGAATATAACAATCCGGCATCGGTGCAAGTGCCGTCAGCTTCTCACCGATTCCTTCTGATAATGCAGTTCCTTTCATGATACAATATGGAACATCTGCCCCAAGCTTCACACCATATTCCATCAGCTTATGTTTCGGAATCTGAAGATCAAAGATCTTATTCATTCCGATCAGCGCAGCAGCGGCATCAGCACTTCCTCCTGCCATACCGGCTGCAACCGGAAGCTCTTTCTGAAGAAATACCCGGATTCCACGCGTGATCTGATATTCCTGTTTCAACATCCGACATGCTTTATATACCAGATTATCTTCATTTACCGGAAGCTCGTCCGCATTTGTGCTGAGAACGATCACATCCTCATCCACTGTCTCAAATGTCATTGTGTCATGTAATTTTACTGTCTGCATGATCATCTTTACTTCATGATAACCGTCCGGTCTTCTTCTGAGCACGTCCAGCCCCAGATTTACTTTACCATATGCCTGTAATTCTATCTTCATGTTTCTTATTTTTTCCTCACTGAATATCCAAATTTGCCAAGTTTCTTTCCAAGTTTAAAGTATTCTCCATGGGAATATGCCACCAGTCCAAGCTGGTTAAGCTCGAATTTGCCATTTTCATTCATGTATGCTTCATCCACCTGTACGCCTGTCACCTCTGCCAGGAACATATGATGACTTCCAAGCGGGATCACTTCTTTTACCTTACATTCGATATTGACCGGACTCTCCGCGATACCCGGTGTGGCAACTGTAAGTCCCGGACAGGTATGAAGTCCTGTTGCCTTGAATTTGTCAATATCACGTCCACTCTTTACGCCACAATAATCGGTCGCAAATGTCAGCTTCTCAGTCACCAGATTGATCACAAATTCTCCACTGGCTTTTATAATATCATAAGAATAGCGTTCCGGTCTAACAGATATTGAAACCATCGCCGGAGAACTGCAAACTGTTCCCGCCCATGCGATCGTGATAATATTCGGTTGTCCGCCTTCCCGCTTACATGTTACCATAACTGCCGGTACCGGGTACAGCATATTTCCCGGTTTCCATAATTGTCTTCCCATCTATAACCTCCTGGTGTTCGACTTTTATTTTCTCAATTCTTATATTTTATACTATTTTCATGGCTTCTGTATACTATCTGATTGAAAATTTCTGATTAATTCTTCTTTCCGGCTCCGGCTCATCTGTTTGATATGCCACTCTCTGCTCATTGCTTCCTCCGGAGTCTCTGATTCCTCATAATAAACAAGGACAACAGGGCGCCGGCTTCTGGTATACTTGGCGCCCCCTCGTCCTTCATTATGTGCTTTCATCCGCTTTTCCAGATTATTCGTCCATCCGGTGTAATACGTTCCGTCCTTACATCGGACTATATAAGTATAGTTGTGTTTTTCTTCTGTCGTACTCATTGTGTTCTTACCCACATGTTTTCTTTTTTATCCAAAGCCGATATTGACTTTCTATGTATCCGGGTATGCCGCCGGAGTTTCTCCGGCAGCTTCCCCCTGAACTCATTTTTGAATCCATTATAATAAAGCAGACAGATCCCGGTACTTCATCAGTAAATCTCGCATCTTCATGCGCTCTCATATCCGGCTATGCTTCACATTCCGGCATCTTCCTCTCATTATTCCGTCTGCGCGTTTACTATAATTATACTCATAAACTGTCATTTTGCTACTAAAAAATGAAAGATACATCATTATTATGACGCAAAACCTGTCTGTAGGTTTTTGAATCAAAATGGAAAATACATTACATATTATTTCGCAAGTCGTTTGCACTCTATTTCAACGCAACGGTGCTAAGCTCCTCGCCTGTGGCGACTCACTAAGAACCGGCGTTGAAAAAGGCTTGCTACATAATAGTAATGCTATTTCCCATTTTTGCTTTATATATCAATACATAAACAGGTTTTGCTTCATCTTAATAATGTATCTTTTATCTTTCATTTTTGTTCCAAAGACTTACCGGCAGGTCGACTATTTACGCACGCTTCTTTGCTGCTTTTTCTTCTGCGAGTACTTTCTGGAATTCCCGCATATCCGTTGCGATCTCTTTGCTTAACAGAAGCAGGCAGATCAGGTTCGGAATCGCCATCAGTGCATTTGCGATATCCGAGAAGTTCCATGCCAGATCCAGCGAAGTCGTCGCACCGATGTATACTACAAGAGAGAATATGATACGATAGATCATGTTGTATTTGTGGGAATGGAACAGGTATTCAAAGGCTTTCTCTCCATGATACTCCCAACCAAGAATTGTGGAGAATGCAAATAATGCAATACCTATCGTTACCAGCCATGCTCCTGCCTTACCCAGAACTGTCTCAAATGCTTTGATCGTCAGCGCCGATCCTGTATAGGCTTCTTCATAATAATATGTACCATCTTCATCAAAAATATAAGCATTGCAGCCAGAGGTCCATGCACCTGTGATCGCGCCATTCTCATAAACTGCTTCCAGACTATCCGGCTGATGCTGAAGTTTTGCAAATGCTTCACTATCGGAAGCGTCTGCATATGGTGTCAGAACGATATCCTCTGCTCCACCGGACAAAGTCAATGTTCCATCTTGGTATGTAACGGTATATTCTGTCGTCACCAGCTTACTCTTTTCTTCATGTGTCAGAGCCAGTGTATCTTCGGCCTCAGAGGTGATCGCATATGAACCTTCCGTCGTTGTTGATGTCTTGCCGATCACACCGGAGCTTGCGATTACCAGACCAGTGATCGTACATACAACAATCGTATCCCAGAAGGTTCCTGTCATGTTGATATATCCCTGACGAACCGGGTTATCTGTTGTAGCTGCTGCTGCGGTGATCGCTGCTGATCCCATACCTGCTTCATTTGAGAAACAACCACGGGCAACACCAAACCGCATTGCATTTGTCATGGATGCAACTACGGTACCAAGCACACCGCCGGATACGGATTTCATGGAAAATGCCATTGTGAAGATCTCGCGCAGGCCTTCCGGCACATTCGATATATTTCCGATAATTACTATAAGTCCTGCAAGTACATAGAAGATTGCCATAAACGGAACAACGATCGCTGAAATCTTTGATATGGATTTGATACCACCGATAATGATCATTAAGGCAAGGATCGTAAGGATTACACCGATGATAATCGGATTGATATGAAAGGTCTCATTCATGGAGGATGCGATCGAGTTCGCCTGTGTCATATTTCCGATACCAAAGGATGCAACAACCGCAAAGAATGCAAACAGCCAACCGAGCACACTTCCGAATCTTTTGTGTTTCAATGCTTTCTTCATCGTATACATCGGGCCGCCGGAGATCTCTCCTTTGGCATTTACCTCACGGTATTTGATCGCCAGCATACATTCTGAAAATTTCGATGTGATTCCGAACAACGCCGAGATCCACATCCAGACCAGAGCACCCGGACCACCGGATACCATTGCTGTCGCCACACCTACGATATTTCCGGTTCCGATCGTTGCGGCAAGTGCTGTCGTCAGTGCCGAGAATGGGGATACATCACCGGTTCCTCTGTTCTTTGTTCTTGCTTCTTTACTAAGTGTGCTCTTGATCGCATATCCGAGATTCCTCCACGGCAGGAATCGCGTCCGTATCGTCAGAAAGATACCGGTTCCTACGAGAAGCACCAGCATCACCGGTCCCCACACAAATGAATCAACTGCACTTACAATCTGATTGAGTTTTTCCATACCCATCGCCTCCATATTCATTCATAGTCAATTACACAACATCTACTGTTTGATGTTATATTTGAATGTTTTTGACATTACCAACCAGGGAACGCTTCCGCTCGTTTCGTTCTGCAGCGGTACTAAGATGCCGCTTATGCGCCATCAAGTACCGGCGAACTCAAATGTCCCTGTTTTGGTAAGTCAAAACATTCAAATAAATATCATTTCTACTCCTTGTTGTGTAATTGACAACTTCATTAACGAGAAAAAGGTGCAGGGAAGTTGCTATCTCTAGTACTTCCTTGCACCTTTTAATATGTTATCTATAATACAGACGCTTTCCGAAAAAAGCAAGTATAAATTTGCTTTTTTCGGCATCGGTCAACGCCCTGTATTATTTATGCGTTTTTCTTTACACCAAGTGTTACCTTCTCGCCATTAATGTTCCATTCCTTGGAATAGCCATCTACACTTCCGGTTACCAGTGCATCTGCCATAACGTCTGACTTGATGCTGTCAGCATTTGCATTCATAAGTCCGGTTGCCTTGTCGCTTCCCTCTGCATAGACTGTAATCTTGTCCATTACTTCGAAGCCGGCTTCCTTTCTCATGGTCTGGATTTTGGATACGATCTCTCTGACAAATCCTTCCTCTAAGAGTTCTTCTGTCAGATTTGTATCGATAACAACTGTTACCGCACCGTCTGCCTCTGTAACGTAGCCTTCGGTCTGTGCGATATCGATCAGCAGATCTTCCTCTGCCAGAGATACCTCTGTGCCGTTTACGTCAAATGTCAGAGCACCCTTTTCCTTCAGTTCTGCCATAGCTGCATTTCCGTCAACGGATGACAGATATGCCTTGATTCCGCCTAACTGCTTGCCGTACTTTGGTCCTACGGTACGAAGCTGCGGCTTGAATGTGTAAGAACTGAAGCTTGCGATATCCTCTGTAAATACTACGTTCTTGATGTTCAGCTCGTCTTTGACGATCGCTGTCTCATCCTCTGTCAGCTCTTTTGCTGCCTTTACATACATGGTTCCGATCGGCTGTCTGTTCTTGATATTTGCAGTATTTCTGGCTGCACGTCCAAGAACAACAATCTTTAAGATCTCATCCATAGCTGCCTCAAGATCTGTGTCAATCATCTTCTCCTCTACCTTCGGGAACTCGCACAGATGAACAGATAATGGAGCATCCTTATCAATGCTTCTTACCAGATTCTGATAAATATCCTCTGCCATAAACGGAATCAGCGGAGCTGCTGTCATGGAGATCGTAACAAGGGCTGTATACAGTGTCATGTAGGCATTTACCTTATCCTGCTCCATACCCTTTGCCCAGTATCTCTCACGTCCACGACGAACATACCAGTTAGAAAGGTCATCTACGAACTCCTCTAATACTCTGGTTGTCTCAGGGATCTTGTATGCTGCAAGGTTCGCGTCAACAGCCTTTACGGTTGAGTTCAGCTTTGATAATAACCATTTATCCATCAGTGACAGCTTCTCGTAATCCAGCTCATGCTCAAGTGGATTGAAGTTGTCGATATTTGCATATAATACATAGAATGCGTAAGTGTTCCATAAGGTTCCGAGGAACTTTCTCTGGCACTCGATAACCGCATCTTCATGGAAACGGTTTGGAAGCCATGGAGCAGAGTTGCTGTAGAAATACCACCGGATCGCGTCTGCACCGTATTTGTTCAGTGCATCCATCGGATCTACTGCATTTCCCTTGGACTTACTCATCTTCTGTCCATCCTTATCCTGTACATGTCCGAGGACAATTACATTCTTGAATGGAGCCTTGTCAAATAACAGAGTAGAGATCGCCATCAGAGAATAGAACCATCCTCTTGTCTGGTCAACTGCCTCGCTGATGAAGTCAGCAGGGAAGTGCTTTTCGAAGATGTCTGCATTCTCGAACGGATAATGCCACTGTGCAAATGGCATGGAACCTGAATCGAACCAGCAGTCGATAACTTCAGATACTCTGTGCATCTGCTTACCACACTCCGGACATTTGATCGTTACAGCGTCGATGAACGGACGGTGCAGCTCGATCTCATCCGGGCAGTTGTCGCTCATGCTCTTTAATTCTTCGATCGAACCGATCGCATGACGGCATCCGCATTCACATTCCCAGATATTTAACGGAGTTCCCCAATAACGGTTACGGGAAAGTCCCCAATCCTGTACATTCTTTAACCAGTCACCGAAACGTCCCTTACCAATGCTCTCAGGGATCCAGTTTACGGTGTCGTTATTCTTAACCAACTTATCTCTGACTGCTGTCATCTTGATAAACCAGGTATCTCTTGCATAGTAGATCAGCGGAGTATCACATCTCCAGCAGTGTGGATATTCATGCTCGAACTTTGGTGCGTCGAACAGAAGTCCTTCTTTGTCAAGGTCAACCAATACCTTTGGATCTGCATCCTTTACGAAGATTCCTGCATAAGGGGTTTCCTCTGTCAGATCACCCTTGCCATCTACGAACTGTACAAATGGAAGATCGTACTTTCTTCCTACATTTGCGTCGTCCTCACCAAATGCAGGTGCGATATGAACGATACCTGTACCATCTGTCATAGTTACATAAGAATCACATGTGATGTAGTGACCCTTCTTATGCTGCTTCTCGCATACAGGCTTTACGCACTCATATAATGGTTCGTACTCTTTGTATTCCAGATCTTTTCCTTTGTATGTCTCCAGAACTTCATATGCAGGTACAGCAGGTGTATCGTCTGTAGCCTCCTTTGCAAGGGAACCGAGTACCTTGTCTGCCAGTGCTTCTGCCAGATAATAAGTATATCCGTCTGCTGCCTTTACTTTGACATAAGTCTCATCCGGATTTACACAGAGGGCTACGTTTGATGGAAGTGTCCAAGGTGTAGTTGTCCATGCAAGGAAATATGCATCTTCGTCGATAACCTTGAATCTTACAACTGCGGAACGTTCCTTTACAGTCTTATAACCCTGTGCTACTTCGTGGCTTGACAGTGGAGTTCCGCAACGCGGACAATATGGCACGATCTTGAAGCCTTTGTATAAAAGTCCCTGATCCCAGATCTTCTTCAGTGCCCACCACTCGGACTCGATGAAATCATTGTGGTATGTTACATATGGATCATCCATATCTGCCCAGAATCCTACCTTGCCGGAGAATTCTTCCCACATACCTTTGTATTTCCATACGGATTCTTTACATTTCTGAATAAATGGCTCCAGACCGTATTCCTCAATCTGCTCTTTGCCATCGATTCCTAAAAGTTTCTCAACTTCCAACTCTACAGGAAGGCCGTGTGTATCCCATCCTGCCTTTCTTACTACGTTATGGCCCTTCATTGTCTGATATCTTGGAATCATATCCTTGATAACTCGTGTAAGCACATGGCCGATATGTGGCTTACCGTTTGCTGTTGGGGGTCCATCATAAAATGTGTAAGTCGGAAGATCCTTTGTTTCTTCCACACTCTTCTCAAATACCTGATTTTCTTTCCAGAAATCCAGAACCTTCTGTTCTCTGTCTACGAAATTCAATTTGGTCGATACTTTTTCGTACATGTTGTTCTTCCTTTCTTTTTATTCAATGTATGCAAAATATTATTAGACAAACTTTTCTATAAAGTAAAAAAAGCCGCCGCCGCAAAAAGGACGAAGGCTTAAAGTTCTCGTTATACCACCTATTACTTGCATACTAACATATGTGCTTCCCGTAACGAGGGAATGACGTCAGAGCCTACTGGCTGTCGTTTTCGGTCTGAAGCTTAAGAGTGATCTTCCATCATCTTCTACTCGCACCGGTCTTGCACCATCTCCGGCTCGCTCTGCCTTTCAAACATGATCTACTGTCTCTGTCATCGCTTTTCTTCTTATTTTTATCAACCTTGAGTATAGCAACCATGAGCATTCTTGTCAAATTATTTTTTACAAAATACCTCTTGACATATTATACTATACGTCATATAGTATAGTGCATAAGGAGGTATACATATGGATATTCAATTAAAACGCGGTATGCTGGATGTCTGTGTACTGGCTGCGATCAAGGATGAAGATTCTTATGGATATCAGATCATCAAGGATATGAAACCCTTTGTAACGATATCGGAATCTACATTGTATCCGATCCTGCGAAGACTGGAAGCCGGCGCATTCCTCACCGTTCGCTCCGTAGAACACAACGGACGGCTTCGGAAATACTATCATATTACCGATGCAGGCAAAGCACGAATCGAGGAATTTAAAGAAGAATGGAAAGAACTTGAATCTATATATCGTTTTATTATCAGAGAGGAGAATGACAATGACTAAACAGGAATATTTGTCAGCGATCCGGGGAAAGATCCGGAAAATGCCGGCAGACGATATTAATAAATTTATGGATTATTATAGTGAAATGATCGATGACCGTATGGAAGATGGCCTGTCGGAGGAAGAAGCGGTTGCCGATATGGATGCCCCGGACGATGTCGTTGATCAGATCCTGGCAGATATGCCACTGACGAAACTTGTGAAAGAAAAAATCAAACCATCCCACCGATTAAAGGCATGGGAGATCATTTTGCTGATTCTTGGTTCTCCTATATGGGCTCCGCTGTTACTGACCGCGATCGTTCTGGTCATTGCCATGGCGGTTGTCATTTTGGCACTTCTCCTGTCCTTCTATGTAATCGTACTCTCGATGGCAGTTGCAGGTATCGCCGGGCTGCTGGGAGTTATTCCATTTTTTGTTACACAGAATGTTCCGGCTGCCCTTTTCATGCTTGGAGCTGCATTTGCCGGAATCGGACTTGCGATCCTGTTCATCGTAGCCGTAAAGCCTGTTACGATCGGCATTTTCAAGCTGTACAAGGCATCCGTCAATGGAATTAAGAGAATGTTTGTAAAGGAGAGATAATTATGAGTAAATCCAAAAAAGCTGTTATTGTTGCTTCTATATTTATAGTAGTCGGCGTCATTATCGCTTTCTTAAGTATTGCAATTAACGGATTCCATTTTCCAAATGGTTCTGTCGACCTGCTCGGCATGAAAGCTTTGCCGGACTATGTAAAAAAAACAGTTCAGATCAAAGATGATTTCAACGCCGTTGATATCGCAGGCGAAGCATCCACTGATGTAGTCATCAGGAATTCTGACACTGGGAACAGTTACATTGAATATTATGATACCGAAGGACTGGTCAATACCGCAACAGTCGTAGACGGCGTTCTGACGTTCCGATGCGAAGACAAACGTACCCACCATCCGACAATCTCACTCGGATTTGGCTCCGATACCAAGACAACCATATATCTGGCAGAGAAGGAATATCAGGCAATTCAGGTTACTACCGCAAGCGGAAATATTGATTATCGGTATTCTTATAAGCCGAATACCGAGCCAGCCGGCAATTCTGCATTCACCAGTCTCAAAACGAACAGTGGAGACATCAGCATCGCAGATATCGAAGCCAATACGCTCACGACAAAGACTTCATCAGGTAACATCTCTATCAGCAATAGTTCATTTACAACACTGCTGGAGCTTCATGCTTCAAGTGGTGATATCCTGTTGAACCGTACCGCTGCCGGCCAGGCCGAGTTTTACACAACAAGCGGTTATATATCTGCCAGCGAACTTTCCGCAAATACCAGCCTAACCTGCAATACAGCAAGTGGCGATGTGGATATGAACATTGCGGATGCCGAAGCAATCGACATATCTGCTATGAGCGGCTATATTGACCTGGAGCTGGATTCTGACCGAAGCTATAGCTTCTCCGCAAATACACAAAGTGGTAATATCGATATTCCACATGGTGCAAATAATTCCGAATATGAATGTGGTGTCACCACAACCAGCGGCGATATCCGGATTAGGCAGGAGTAATATTTTCGCAAAGAAAAGAATGCCGATGCAGGGCTCGCTCCTGGCTTTTGAAATAACGTGCTCCGTTTTCTGTTCGATACATATTGTCCTATTCGTAAATACTCCTGTGCTAACTCGCCTTTGGCTCAAACAAGCACTCGTATTTACTGACAATATGCATCTCACAACGAAATCCTCGCAATGTTATTTACAAAAGCCAGAGCAAACCCTGCATCGGCATTCTTCTTTATGAACACCTTCTATTAAATCAATAATATCATGTGCTTCGCACATTCTATGCATTCCGCAAAATTGCATCCTTGCGAGCAAATGGATTTTGCGTTCATTATATCATCTTAACCTTATATTTATGTCTTATTGGTTTCATTGTCCAATCATCAAATCTGACCAAACCGTCATTCTGTAATCTACCTAGTACGATACCGGGATCTCTATTAATTACTTCTGCAAAACCAATAATATCATTTAATCCAAATTTCCTGCTCGCTACAAAATCATTATACTCGTCTCTTGGTATCAAGTTATCCTCTGCAAATAAATCAGCTGCCAGTTCTTGCTCCCCTGATTCCTTTTCAAACGATATCCCATAATCACCATTGATAATATGCCCTATCTCATGAAACAGGGTAAACCAGAAAGAATCAGAATTAAGTCTTCTATCATTAACCATCAGCATAATGTTCTCACCTATCTTTTTAGTAGCACCATTAATCTTGGAACCGGAAATATTCGGCAAAATTACAAATATAACACCCGACTCCTCAAATGCCTTTCGAATCAAAGGATAGAATTCACCATGATTCTTAGTCAAAGTCAAAGCATACTGTACAGCGTCTTCAAATTTTTTCTTATTAAACTTCGGGGCATCAACTGTCAATGCCTTATTAATAGCAATCTGAACCATTGTATTAGCTTTAACTGTACTAGCTTCTTCTAACGCTGTTGTTGAACTTCTAAAGCTTACAGCCATATCACGTTTTGTAAGTACAGTCAAAGTCGCAATATTCAAGAATTCCCGAAGTTCTTTTATCTGTTCATCCTTCTTTCTAGGCAAATCGGGAAGACCAAAGTTTTCTCTAAAATACTTGTAATCAAATAATTCAAATACTTTTCTTTCCCTTACCAATTCTTCTTGCGATTTAAACTCTGCTATCAATGCATCATAAGCATTCTGAAGATTTAACCAATAATTCACACTGGACCCAAGCATTCTGGAAAGTTTCATTGCAATATCAATAGACAAGCTCTGTTCACCACGAATCAAGAGACTTAAATTCTTAGGTGAAGTGTCCAACCTCTTTGCAAAATCTTCCTGAGTTAATCCACTTTCTTCTACAATTTCTTTAATATAATATCCTGGGTGAAATGCAACCGTATCATTATATTCAATGTAATTACTCATAATGTTTGCTCACCTCCACTATTTCAACAATCCTCACATTTGAGGATATCTCATCAATATTGCAAGGAACATATGGTTCCTTATTTTCATCTAACGGTTCTAATATTATACGCCACTGATCTGTCCTTGATTTCACATCAATAGCAAAATACCCTTTATAGTTTTTTCCATCCTTATTTTTAAGATCATGAAAGTGAAAAGATGGTTGAACTATAATATCTTTAATAGTGTCTGCCTGCTTCAGAGCATTTATCCTGGCCAAAAGACTGGTTGCCAGTATATTATTCCCACCAAAACACATTCTGGCTGCTTTTAAACTGGTACATTGTTCTTCAATTTTGGCATTTGTATAAATTAATTTCAATTCTTTCCTCCCTTTTTCAAATTACCCATTAGGTAATTTAAGTATATGCCCTATATATACTATTGTCAATAAAAATCATCAATGTCCCTATAACAAAACCACCCTTTCCTTCACCAGAAGTACTTAGATGGTTTAACTGTCAATATCAATATTTTCATTTTTTTAGAATTAATGTAAAATGCCTACATAATAAACAACATGACTATACTCAACACGGACACCAAACATATGATGATCCCCAGCCATTTGAGAAACAGTTCTGTTTTCCGGTTCACTTTGTTTGATCCCGGATCGTATACCTTGCGCTGCTCTCTGGAATAGTACAACGGATATTCGCTGCCAACCGGATGCTTCTTCCGGCTCAATTCCTGCGCCAATTGATAGTTATGCACACTGCCATCATAAGGATCGGTATACTGGATCGTAAGGATCGCCTTTCCCGGTGTCAGCGTCTTAGCTCCCGGCACTTCTCCGACTACCTTCCCCGGAATCATCATATCCATGTAATCATTTTCTTTTACCTGTTTCTTCTTCATGCCACTTCCTGTAAAAAGGAGAATGATGCCGGATGCAAATGCAACCAGCCGCTGCACAAGCATCCACCCGGTCGTTCCTGTCATATCCGGTATGACATTTCTCTCCATCAGCTCCTGCGCCATGAAAAATGCTCCAAACAAAACAAACCCGGCTCCAAGTCCCATTATGATATAGATATATTTTTCCATCTCATCCATAGCTGACAGCTTCGGATGGTTTTCCTTTAACAACTGATCCACCGTTGATCCCGAAGCAATATTATCCAACAGCCGCTTTAATTCCCTGCGTCGTTTTTTCAACCGGATAAATGTGTATATCCCCATGACCAACATGCCAATTCCCACTAGAATAATGAACATGATTTTTAACATTTGCATCATTTGCAGCTCTCCCCTTGTCGTCCTGTCTGGCAGGATATTTTCTTTATTATAATAAATATGGGCTTTTTTCTCCATTATATCTTCACTATTTTTTCACTAATTTTCACTATTTTTCCTTATTTTTCATTATGCACTTTCATTAGATGATTCTGTATAATTGTTACCTTGTACCAGCACATATATAAACTTACAAACTGCACATTTTTAATTTTGAAAAAAATTAAAAATGTTTCAACTTGGAGTCTGCTCCATGAATTGACTTTCCTGCGGCAAAACAGTATGCTGATTATAGGAAAATTCGGTTGAATCAGGAGGTGCTGTTCCATGGCAGAAGTCATTGCAAAAGCAACAGATGTAGAAGTGATATACGGTGATAAGCCTGCACTTGATAAGATAAATATGTCCGTGAAAAAGGGCGACATTTATGCTCTGATCGGTAAAAACGGTGCAGGAAAAACGACACTTCTCCGCCTGTTTACCGGACAGAATGCCCCTGATTATGGCAGCATCGAACTTTTTGGAAAGAAGGGAACACATGGACTAAATGAAGCCCGGAAAAGAACCGGTGCTATCATCGAAACTCCGGCATTTTATCCATTTTTCTCTGCGGAACGCAATCTGGAATATTATCGTATCCAGCGTGGAATCGACGATCCATCCATTGTAGAAACGGTTCTGAAAGAAACGGGACTCTATGAAGCTAAAGATAAGAAATTCAAAAATTTCTCCCTCGGCATGAAGCAGCGTCTGGGAATCGCCCTGTCGCTCATGCACGATCCGGAATTTCTGATCTTAGATGAACCGATCAATGGTCTGGATCCTGCCGGCATCGTCGAGATGCGAAAGCTGATGCTGCGGCTGAACAAAGAGAACGGACTCACAATCATCATTTCCTCCCATATTCTATCCGAGCTTGCAAATATGGCAACCTGCTACGGATTCATCGATCATGGTCAGATCTTACAGGAAATGTCTGCTGAGGAACTAGAAGCAAAAGAAAAAAGCTATGTAAAGGTGCATACCAGTAATGGTGAAAAAGCTGCTGAATGTCTTTCAAAAGAGCTCCAACTTGACGCATCCTACAATGCAGATGATGATACCATTTATATTTATTTTGAAAATAACGCGGTTTACCCGACTGAGAAGATCAGCCGTTTCTTATTTGAAATGGGATACGATCTGTACTCACTGGAGATTGCGAAAACTACACTGGAAGATTTCTTTATTGAACTGTTAGGAGGGACAACGATTGAATAATTTCCTCAAAAGTGAATGTTACAAAGTAAGCCATCGGGCTTATCCATATACCCTGCTCATTATCGGAGTGGTCATTGCCATTTTGATCAACGTATCTGTCTGGTATGCCATCCATGTCATCCGAATCCCATTTACGATTGAAGGTGCAGATATTATGAACGCTGGTCTGTACATGATGGCAACGATCGTCTGGTACTGCATTATTTTCACCACCGATATCGGTTTCTCCGGTGAATGGAGGAATAATACGATGAAGAATATCGTGTCATTCGGAACCAGCCGAAACACAATTTTCTTTGGCAAATGTATCGTGAATACACTATTGCTGCTTATCGGAATCGTTGTGGTATCTGCAGCCTATCTGCTGACGAATTACATCTGTTTCCGTCATGATGGAAGTCTGACCGCTTCGGCATATCAGAATTATTTTCTGCGTTTTGTGATCATGCTTCCCATGATCATCGCCGGACAGACAATGGCATCCTCCCTGTGTATGTTCTTCTCCACAGACCTTCTGTGGTGCGGTATCTATGCTGTAGTCGTTGCCCTGCTGCCAAATGGCATCATGCTTTTCTATGCCATTTTCCCGGAAGTAGACGCACTCCATATCATCTACACCAATCTTCCTACCGTCTGCCTGACCGCTGTTGCATGGCAGACACTAACCACCGGCCTGATTGTTCACGCTATGGAGATCGCCGCCGTACTTCTGATCCTGCCAACTGTTATTTCCCTGTTGGTGTTCCAGAGGAAGGAGATAAAATAAAAAACAGACACACACCCTACCCTGTGGATACGACATGCATCTGTTCTTATACTTTATATGGATTGTTCTGATTATTCCCCTTCGATCAATGATACAGGATCGACCGGTTTGCCATCTTTGGTAATTGCGAAATACAGATTTGTTCCTTCTTTTGAATAATAACGGCTTGGTTCTGCTACAGTGCCAATGGTGCAGCCGGCATCTACCACCTGACCAACAGAAACATTGATATCCTTAAGCTGTCCATACATGACTTCATAGCCATTTCCAAGGGATGCCTTTACCACATTTCCAAATTCCGGTGTGCTTGTGATCTCTGTGATCTTGCATTTGTAAGCGGCTGATACTTTATCATTTTCGGCTGCTTCCAATACAATTCCGGCATTACATTTGTACTGGTTTAATGTCTCGTAGAATACTGTGGTGTCCATGCTGAATGGAATGATCACATTTCCGTTTAGTGGCCACATAAGAGCCGTACTGCCGTCATAATTCAGTTCGATCTGTTCTTCCACCTTGGCAGCATTTGCTCCGGTTTCTACTTCTGAGCTTTTCTCTGTTGTTGCTTCTGTCTTGTCCTCTGCTTTGGCGGTACCGCCAAGTGTTTCCTTTACTGCTTCTGTTGTTCCGAGATTGCTTCTGTCTGCGGTTTCTTCTACTGTCTCCGAGCTGACAGCATTTTCATCATCTGACTGGGTTTTCACATTATATAGAGCTACAAGTCCTACAAGTGCCACCATTCCGGCGATCAGGGCAATGTAGAAAATATTTCTCTTAATAACATTCAAAAATTTCTTCATGTTTATCACCTCATGGATATTGTTGCCTGAACTTCCGGATTATATACACAGGCAAATATTTTCCACAAGCTTTTTATTTATCTTATGCATTTTGTCGTATCCTGCCACCAGCGAAATGAAATGATTTGCAAAGCAACCACTTTGCAATTCCATCTGTATGCTTTCAAATATCCTTAATATATTGGTAATTATCCTTATATATTTTCGCAGGTGTTTAATATGCCGCTCCATCCGCGATCGAAGTTTCCGGATAATAGTATGCAATGATCTCACGATATGTACTGCCCTGATCGGCTTTCCATCCGGCTCCGTACAACGACATTCCAAGGGATGAGCCTTTACCGATCGAGATGATCCGATATCCCTCCTCGACCTGATCGATATGAAAATTTGTCGTTCCAAGTGACAGGGTCTGTGCAAATGTCTCTCCCGTCACGACCGTACCGAATACATTTACCTTTCGGACAAATCCTGATTTCGTCGCCTCAAGCACAGTCAGTGCATCCGCATCCACAACCTGTTCCTCACTCTGTGCTGAACCAGTCGTCGCAGATTCGTTTTTTTCAACATCCACGTCGGTCTGCCCCAGATTCTCTGATCCGTCAAACGCTTCTCCCTCTCCATTCATGCCAAATTCTTTCTTTATACGAAGCGCACTGTAAATCTTTGTCGATGAAAAATCCGGCGACTGGATATCCTGACTGCTGTCAACGGATACCAGATATGGAATCGCAGTACCATATAATTCCTCTGCACTAACAGTTACCCCTATGCTGACTGCATGACTGACCGGAATAATAAGTCTGCCATCATAAACGATAACCTGTCCCATTGTATCCTTCACAGCCTGATATACCATTTCCATATTCTGCTTATATTCTTTCCCCCATTTTTGCTTTAATTCATCTTTCTCTATCCGTATCTCTTTCAGATCTCCCTCATTGATGATCTTCCCCCCGCCATTTGCAGTATCCGCCTGATCGTTCATTTCATAATAGATCGCAGTCCGGGTCAGAACTGCCATCGTCTTTGCCATCTCCACATCCCATGACGGGTCATACAATCCGGCAAGGACATACAAAATATATTCTTCACAGTCGATCAGCCTGTAATTGCCATTTTGCAGGATACACACATCCCGGCTGCTACTAAGTGCCGCGATCCGGGCATCCGACACATCCCGATAACGCACAAAAAGCCTGGTTCCCACATATGGAATTGCAAATGCTAACAAAACCATGGTGAACCAGGCTAGAATCCTGTTATTTTTCTTCATACCATCACATCCTGTCATCATTCTGGAAAAATCCGATTCGCTTCATGCGATTTCCCTGTATTATTTATTCTATGATACACAGGTGCAAAATATGATTGATTCATTATACAAACAGACCATCTGGCTGTCTGCCGATATTACTGTTTATCTCATATACATGATCACTATGCTTTCTTGCCAAGAGCTTTCTTTCTCGCAAGATATTTCTTCTTGATATACTTTCCTGCTGTGGATAAGTCACCTGACTTCCAGCCGGAGGTTTTCTTTGTTGATGGTTTAAGCAAAGATGCCGACTCGTTCTTATTACTGAGGCTCCAACAGAAATAACTGATGTTATATTTGTTAAGCAGCTTCATCCATTTGTCTGCGGATGCCTTGTTAATGGCTCCGTCGCCACTGGCCGGTGATAAACCAAACTCAGATACAATGATCGGAAGCTTCTTCTTTCTTGCATAAGCAACCTTTGCCGGAAGATATTCATTGTGCGCCCACTCACTTGCGTAGAAATGCAGGGAGTACATGATATTCTTATATCCCTTGATTGGGCTGTCTGCAACTTCATTTGACGTTCCATCCGTTCCAAGCTGTGACCAGGTTGGTGTTCCCACGATAATAACTGCTTTCTTGTCGTATTTGCGGATCGTTTTGATAATGTCTGTCGCATAGGATTTGATCTCTTTCCAGCCACAGCCATTTGGCTCATTGCAGATCTCATAAATAACATTTTTATTGTTCTTATATTTCTTTGCCATCGTGGTAAAGAATTTCTTCGCCTGCGCCTTATTCTTATTCGGATTCCCGTCACTTAAGATATGCCAGTCGATGATCGCATACATACCAAGATCAGTCGCATATCCGACTCCCTTATCCACCAGTTTCCGAAGCTTTGCCTGACTGCCGCCACTGCAATAGCCATTGTATTCTTCGGTATACATTGCCAACCGGATCGCATTCACGCCCCAGTCATCACGAAGCGTCTTGAATGCCTTCTTATTCACATATGGCGATCCGACATCCCAGTTGATTCCATGTGTGCTGATACCACGGAGCTGGAATTTATTTCCCTTACTGTCGACTAGGTCTGCTCCCTTTACAGACAGTCTTCCATGCTTTGCAACCGGTGTTGTAGCTGCCGCTTCCGCCGTTCCATTTCCACCAAATACACAGATTGTAAACAGCATAACAACTGCCATGATCCATGCAATCAGACGTTTTCCCTTTCTCATACGCTCTCCTCCTGTTTTTGCATTTTTCCTGTATTTATAGTACCCTACTTTTCTTTTTCTGCCAAGAACCCATGGATCATTTTTTACCGGATTTTATCATTATTTTTACCTTGTTTTTCTTGACAAATAGGTGCGCCCATACTATTATGAGAGCGTATTCAAGATTAACTATGTAATCGCTTTTAAGCGGACGTATGGATTAAGGTTTTAATCGTATTTCTCTCATAAATGATGCACGTTTTCATTGGGTACAAGCAAGAAATATATAAGGAGGTACCCACATGAACAACGGTACAGTAAAATGGTTTAACGCAGAAAAAGGTTATGGATTTATCTCAAACAATGATGGAAGCGGAGATGTATTCGTTCATTTCTCAGCTATCCAGGGTGAAGGATATAAGACACTTGTTGAAGGTCAGCAGGTTACATTCGACACAGAGGAAGATCCTAAGGGTGGTTCAAGAACAAGAGCTACTAACGTTGTAATCGTTAAATAATTTCCTACTTTGAATAAAAGAGACTGAGGCTCTATATCAATTTATTCCGCAGAACACTTTCGTTCGAACAGGTCTGCTTCATAAATTATATAGAGCCTCAGTCTTTTATTAAGTTTTTCTTTTATTATTTCTCTAAGATATCGATATCTAACATTTACAGATCAAGGCTATTTTCATTTTGATATTTTAGGGACATTGTGCCCTTCTTTTTTAACAGAAAACACAGGAATTGCCCCTGTACAGACCATAAGCCCCATTATAATATGACGTCAGTGAAGGTTTCGTCGTGAAATGCATATTACCAGTAAATACGAGCGCTTGTCTGAGCCAACGTTTAGTTGGCGAGTTAGCGCTGGAGTATTTACGAATCAGGCATATGCATTGAACAGAAACCGCAGCGAGTCATTTGTAATGGGGCTTATGGTCTGTGCAGGGGCAATCCCTGTGTTTTATATTTAAATTAAGCTTTTATTATTTCTCTAAGATATCATAGATCAGATCCATGATCTTGTCGCCTGCTTCTGCGGACATCTTCTGAGCCTCATCATATGAGCTGCCCTTGATTCCATAGTAGAACTTGATCTTTGGCTCTGTACCGGATGGTCTTACTGCAAGCCATGCATCATTCTCTAATTCATAGTAGAGAACATTTGAGTTCGGCATACCGGTCTTAACAGTTTCGCCTGTCTCAAGGTTCTTGATTGTCTCCAGACGGTAGTCACGAACAACCTTTGTCTTATATCCGGCGATCTCTGCCGGTGTATTGTCACGAAGTACATTCATGATGTGTCCGATCTTCTTGGAACCTTCTACACCCTTCAGAGTTACAGTCTTGATATCATCTACATAGTAGCCGTATTTCTCATACATATCCATCATAACATCCCATAAAGTCTTACCCTGTCCTTTATAGAATGCAGCAGCTTCGCAAAGTGCCATTGTTGCTACGATGGCATCCTTATCTCTTGCATGTGTTCCGATCAGACAGCCGTAGCTCTCTTCGAAACCAAAGAGGTAAGTTCCCTTTCCTTCCTGCTCGAAACGTAAGATCTCACGTCCGATGTTCTTGAAACCTGTGAAGCACTCGATCAGGTCTGTATTGTAATATTTTGCGATCGCATCAACCATATTTGTTGTAACGATCGTCTTAATGATTGCACCGTCCTCTGGCAGTTTGCCATCGCGTGCTTTCATCTGACTTACTTCATATTCACACAGAAGGCTTCCTGACATGTTACCGGTAAATACCTTATATTCGCCTGTCTTGGAATCCTTTGCATATACACCAAGTCTGTCTGCATCCGGATCAGTTGCAAGAACGAGGTCTGCATCTACTTTCTTTGCAAGATCAAGAGCAAGGGCGAATGCTTCCTTTGCTTCCGGATTTGGGTAAGCAACTGTTGGGAAATTACCATCCGGAAGTTCCTGTTCCGGAACAACATATACATTTTCAAATCCAAGATCAGAAAGAATTCTTCTTGCAGGAATATTTCCGGTACCATGAAGTGGTGTATATACGATCTTCAGATCCTTACCATATTTATCAATAGCATCCTGATGAAGAACCAGCTTCTTCAGTTCGCCCATATATGCATCATCAACTTCTGCACCGATCGTTACCAGAAGTCCTGCTTTGATCGCATCGATCATTTCCATTGTCTTGGTATCTGCAAAATCTGTAATGGCCTTAACCTCTGCCATGATTCCCGTATCATGTGGAGGTGTGATCTGCGCACCGTCTTCCCAGTATACTTTATAACCATTGTATTCCGGTGGATTGTGGCTGGCTGTTACATTAATACCTGCTACACAGTCCAGATAGCGAACTGCAAATGACAGCTCCGGTGTTGGACGTAAAGACTCGAATCTGTATGCCTTGATTCCATTTGCTGCAAGACATAATGCTGCTTCCATGGAAAACTCCGGTGACATTCTTCTGGAATCATATGCAATAGCAACACCCTTATCCTGTTTGCCCTGCTTGATGATATAATTTGCAAGACCCTGTGTTGCTTTACGGACAACGTACTTGTTCATTCTATTTGTTCCGGCACCGATAATACCACGAAGTCCGGCAGTACCAAATACCAGATCACAGTAGAATCTTTCTTCTATCTCTTTTGGATCATCCTTGATTGAAAGAAGTTCATCCTTAGTCTCCTGACCAAATAATGGATTGTTGACCCACTGCTCATATACTTCCATATAATTGCGTTCGCTCATTTTAATATTTCCTCCTGTGCGTTCCTTTAAAACATTACACTTAATATATTTCCTAAATCCCAAAGTTAGATTTTCTCACACATGACATTATACATTCAAATTCCTAACTTGTGAACCCATAATGATTGCAAAAATCACTCAAAAATTTTTGTTTTTCTTGTTCATCTGTTATAAGTTTACTGAGTTTTTCAAGATTTGCAGGGGAAATCCAGCATTTTCTGGAGTTCATATAGCGATTGCTGACCTTCCAGAACTTCTCCGGATAACTATATAATATGTAGATATATCGATAATCTTCTATGGTAAGCGGCAGGATACGATCGTATTCTTCTATGATCTTCACCGCCATATTGAAGTTATAATTATTCTTTTCCATGACCTTCCGTATAAACTGATATAAGTCGATCAACTGATATCCGACATGAAACCGGTCAAAATTCACAGTCGCCAGATACCCACCGCAAAACAACACACTGTGGTAATTATATGCTCCATGGCAATATCCGATATGCCCGGCAATATTTGTCCGGTCGCAGGCATCCATCATCGCCTGACAGTCGATTGCCTGTCTGTAAAATGCGTCATATGCTTCTATATATAAGAGTTCAAAATCATTCTTCGTCGGACGCTTTGAGATAAAGCTCCGGATTTTTTTCATTTCCTGCGTTTTTCGTCTGAAGTTGCCCGGCTCACGGTACGCATACGTTCTCCCCTCTTTTGCATACAGCTCACGCCCCCGGATATGAAATACCGCAAGATTTGCAGCCGCCTGATTCAGATCGCAGATACTTCCGGAATTACATTCCCGTCCCTCAAAATATTCCCGCATCACATATGGATTCCCGTAGCGGTCGCAGGTGATCAGCTCTCCTTCCCGGTTCGGCACGCAGCAGTCAATATGGTGAAATCCTGTCTCATACAGATTTTCCTTAAATTCCCGTTCCTGCTCCAGCCGCTCCTCGCTGCCGTCAAATGGAGATATCTGCCTGATTCCCCGATCCGTTTTCAGGATCATAGATCCCCGGCCTCTGACGGCACCCAGTATTTCCATGTCATATGCTTCGTAGACTTCACTCATTTTCTCAGACAAAAAATCCCCTCCTTGAATTGTCTTCATACTTTGTATGAATCGGAAATCCCGATAAGTAATTGTATGAGGGAACCTTCAAATTCATTCTTAATTTCTGTCCAGAAAATTTGCGCACTTTCTATAATCCACGTATTATATTCAAATAGTCTTGTCTGCCATCCACTACCGCATATACAATAACCGTTTTCTTCTCTTCATTAATTTTATAAAAAAACAGATTCTTTTTTAGTATAAGGACTTTATATCCTTGTCGTTTAAGAACAAGGTATCTTGGATCTGTTCCAATATATGGATCATTTCCAAGTTCAAGAATTTTTTTCTCTATATAATCAAGTTGTTCCAAAGCTACTTCATTGCCAAAATTCTGAGCTATATATAAAATTATTTTTCTGATTCCTGCATCCGCAGTATCAGTTCGTATTACCTCATATTCCATACTTAGCCCTCCTGAAGCATTCTACGCAAATCATCAAATGTTTCAGTTATCGGTGCAACACGATTATTTTTTATATCATCCTCTGCCTCAGCTAATATTTCAAGTAACTCTATACGAGCTTTCATATTTTTATATTCTTCATATGAGAGGGCTACCGTATCACCTCTGCCATTTACTGTAATAATTACCGCTTCTTTATTTTCCTTACATTGTTTTGAAATATCATTATAATGGTTTCTTAAATCAGCCGATGGTCTGATTGATTCCTTTAATGTTAACATAAAAACCACCTCCGTTTATATTATATGCAAATTATATCATAATATGTCTATTTGTCCAATGCGTTTTACTGCCTGCAGGATTTCTTCGTTTTCCGAAATCGAACAAACCCATACGAATATACAGCAATGATAAATCCGTAGATCAATAAGAGCAAATACGGATATTAATCCGCTGTCCACTCCTTTAACGCTGCGGACAGTCTGTGGTCAATATCTTTTCTGGTTGCCTCACATTCCTTTGGATAATCTTTTGCAGCCTTAAAGACAAATTTCAATACAAATTTGAGTCCAACCGGAAGTGCGATCCGAAGCAAAGTTTCCGGCAATACAAAGTGAGTACCATGTTCATAAACAAGAGCATCGTATTCACATGTATGTGGATGTTCCTTTAAACGCTGATCCATACGGCGGACATATTTGCCAGCCTCCCAGAAGCTGTCATCATCCGCACCGATCAGGAATAAGCGACCTTTTATATTCTCAACCTTTACCATTTCTTCCTCTGTATGCGATCTTGCCTTTTCCGAATCTATAAACAAGCAGGTCGACCGTGTGATATCACCGGAGCCTTTTGTTTCTTCCTCAATCTTCTGCCAATACACCGGATGTTCATAGACAAATGGCATATAAGGCAGCGGCTTTCCCTGCCATGAAAGTGTGGATGCATTCGGTATCGGCCATTCCTTACAGCCATCCTTTTCTCCCTGTTCAAATCCCTGCCATACAAAATCACTGGCAGTAAGCCCAATCGTCATCGTAATATCCGGGAAATAAGATGCTGCAACGATCGCATCCATTCCGGCCGTGCTCATCCCCATAATACCGATTTTCCGGTTTCCATGATCCTGTAACCACTTTATTGCGGTCTGAATTCTTTCCAGCGGATTATTGACATGACTGTAATTTTTTCTGCCCGGAGATACACACATAGCATTTACACCCTGTCTGTGAAGCCATTTTGCTCCACATTTCGCCATATAATCATTCGGATCATCCCCAAATAATCCGATCACGGCACAATCCGCCCCTTTGGGATTTTCGTAATACGTTCCATAAAATCCATCTTTTTCGTTTTCAAAAAATTGTTTTTTCATGTTGTTCTCCTGTCTCTAACACAAGTTAGTATATTCTAACGTCCATGGACAGTATACTCTAAATGACTGCCAGATTCCACACTTTCTTACATTTTCTTATCATATTCATCTGCAATACAATATCGGCAGATCAGATCCGTAAGCGCATCGATGACTTTTTCTTTATCATAGTCATTTTCATAGAAAGTCACCTCATGCACAACGGACTCCAATGCACATTGAAGGATCAGGGATGTGGTCTTAAGATCAGAGATTCTGAGCATTTGTTCATTCGTCTCAAGCAGTGAGAAAAATGTCCGAAATGCACCCGCGCGCGCCCTTGCTTCCAGTTCGTGCAAGTCATCATACTGCAGGGACAAGGCGGATATCTCCTTCTGGAATGCTGTCATGTATTCATGATTATGTAGGATCAGAGCAACGTATTTTCTGACAAATTCCCGCGGAGATGTGAACCCGGACACATCCATGATCGTGATCTCCTGCAAAGATTCATTATAAAGATCTGTGATCAATTCCTCATATAACGACTTCTTATCAACAAAATAGCTGTAAAATGTACCAATCGACACATTTGCTTTCTTTGCGATTTCATTGCTGCTGGTATTATGAAACCCTTTTGTCGAGAACAGCTCGACCGCCGCTTTCTTCAGTGCTTCCTTTTTCTCAATGCTTCTTTTCTGTTTTGGGATACGAATTTCTTCCGGCATGTGTTACTCCTTTATGTAAAAAACAATTCCGTTCATATAGTTTTACTGTTTCCAGTATAATCATATAAAAAAATAAAGTCAATAAAACATGAGTATATACTCACATTTCTATTGACAGCAAAATCCCGGCGTGATATTCTACAGCCATACATAATATAAGTTATAACTCACATTTTATTAATATAATATTATGTGATTGCAGAGATATTATTTTTTAGAATACATTAAACGAACGATATGTGAAGTAAAAAACAGCAAACTTTCAGATTATGGAAAATCATGCTGACTTTTCAAACATATTGAAAGGAAATTTTGGAGGTAAAACATGATAAAGATTGAGAACTGGTCAACAGAAGATATAGAAAAATACAGCAGACTGATCGGGGAAGCATTTGCCGCATCTCCCGGAATCGCCGAGACGATTCCACATGATGACCTCGTCAAATCTTTCGAGATCATTACTGAATTCTATTACCGGATGGGTACGTTATATACAACCTCCGAAAAATATGAAGGCTTCCTCGCATACTGGGATAAGAATACCAGACAGCCCCTCGGACCTGCTCTGCATATGATCCGGAGAATGCTGCGCGAGATACCATTTAAATCATTATTAAATATCGCAACCGGATCAAACGAGCAATATAAGAAATTATACCGCAAAGAAAAAGATTATATCGCCGTCTCGATGGTAGTCGTCTTACAGGCTTATCAGGGACAGGGCTTCATGAAGAAGGTTCTGGAGCTGCCATTTGCAGAAGCCGCCAAACGTGGCTGCCCCTGCATCCTTGACACCGACAACATCCAAAAGGTTGTCAAATACGAACATTGCGGCATGACGAAAACTGCCGAGAAGAAGATGGCACATGATATTACTCTATATACCATGGCATATCTTCCTACATCCGCATAAATCCTGACATCATACAACCGCCTGCCGCACCGGCTTCCATCACCTGTAGCAGGCGTTCTTCATTGATTCCACCGATCGCATATACCGGGACCGGACAATTCGCACAGATCTCACGAACAAATTCCAGCCCTCTGCCCTTCAGCCCTTTCTTACATTCTGTCTCAAATATCGTTCCAAGCACAATCTGTGTCGCTCCGCTCTTAACTGCAAGCTCGACATCCTCCATGCTGTGACAGGACACACTGATCTTTTTAAAATTCGTTGTCAGCACATCACGCTGAACATCCGGCAAATCCTGCAACACAGGAATCGACAAATGAATATTCTCACAGCCAAGTCTTTCTGCACTCTCCATTCTGGAATGCAGAAAGACAGGTATGCCTGCCTCTCCATAAAGCTCCAGAACCTTGTCAGCCAGCTTTTCATATTCCATATCAGACAAATCTTTTTCCCGCAGGATCAATGCATGCGGATGCACCTGCGAAACCTTTTGAAGCTGCTCCAGAAAATCTCCGTTTACCAGCGCGCGATTGGTGATCACGATCGCATGCTCATAACATTTACACATAAATATAATCGTTTAAGACCGGCTGTAAGCCGCCCTTCTCCATATCCTGATACATGGACGTAAAGGAACGATCATCGTTGATCTCGAACTGCTCATCTCCTACATCCGAATCTTCCTTACCTTCGTATTTCTCCTCATGATCACCGATTCCGGTCGATACTCCGGCAGAAACCTTTGTTGCACAGATCTTCGTAATGCCGTTTCGGAATGTTGCGCTCTCACGGCTCGATACCGTGATTCCGGCAAATGGCAGGAACATCCGATATGCACAGAGCACCTGACAGAGCTCCTTCTCACCTACATCCCTTGGATTGATCTTCTCATTATTCACGATTGGACGCAAACGCGGGCAGCTCAATGATAATTCTGCATGTGGGTATTTGCGGTTGATATAATAGACATGAAGTGCCGTTGCCAGTGCATCCTTTCTGAAATCATCCAGTCCCAGAAGTGCTGAAAATCCGGCTCCACGCATGCCGCCCATCAGCGCACGCTCCTGCGCATCAAAACGATATGGCCAGACGCGCTTGTGTCCCATCAGATGTAAGGTCTCGTATTTGTCCGTGTTGTATGTCTCCTGAAAAACAGTCACATAATCAACACCACATTCATGCAGATATTTGTATTCATCCACATTTACCGGGTAGATCTCGATTCCGATATTCTTAAAATATTTTCTTGCGATCTTCACCGCTTCCCCGATATATGTAACATCCGAATATGCCCGGCTCTCGCCTGTCAGGATCAGAATTTCTTCCATGCCGGTATGCGCAATAACCTGCATCTCATGCTCGATCTCCTCCATCGTCAGCTTCTTCCGGCGGATGTTGTTATAACAGTTGAAGCCACAGTAAATGCAGTAGTTCTGGCAATAGTTTGCAATATAAAGCGGTGTGAAGATATAGACTGTATTACCAAAATGATTCTTCGTGATCTCCTCTGCTTTTCTCGCCATCTGTTCCAGATACGGTGCTGCTGCCGGTGACAGCAATGCCTTAAAGTCCTCGATCGTACAGCTCTCATGGGACAGCGCACGTTCTACATCTGCCGCAGTATAGGAATCATAGTCATATGCATCCATAGCCGCAAGTACTTTGTCCTTGATATCCGAATCAATCACCTGCATGCCTTCCATATATTCCATATGATTTGTCCGGAACGATGCATCCTGTTCCAGACGATGCTTGCGCGCTAGCGCTTCCTGTGGAAGCTTGTCACTGTCAACAAAATATACCTGATTTTCTTCGTTCATTTCCGACTGCCTCCTAACGCAAGAAACCTGTCAAAGGATCGGAAGCACTTCCGCCTCTTGCAAGGACACGACCCATTCCGGTCAGGTATGCTTTTCTTCCTGCTTCGATCGCAAGTTTAAATGCTGCTGCCATCTCCGGTACATCACCTGCTGTTGCGATGGCTGTATTTGCCATGATCGCAGCCGCACCCATTTCCATTGCTTCACATGCCTGAGATGGTTTTCCGATGCCGGCATCCACGATGATCGGCAGGTCGATCTCATCGATCAATACCTGGATCATAGCCTTTGTCGCAAGCCCCTTATTACTTCCAATCGGAGCTGCAAGCGGCATAACAGCAGCCGCACCTGCATTCTGAAGATCCCTTGCTACATTTAAATCTGGATTCATATATGGCAGTACCACGAAGCCTTCCTTTGCAAGGATCTCGGTTGCTTTCACAGTCTCATAATTATCCGGAAAAAGGTATTTTGCATCACGCATGATCTCTACCTTTACAAAATTGCCGCAGCCCATTGCCCGGCTGAGCCTTGCGATACGGACAGCTTCCTCGGCATTTCTTGCACCGGAAGTATTCGGAAGCAGGGTAACTCCTTCCGGAATATAGTCCAGAATATTTTCACTTTCCTGTGTATTTGCACGTCGTAATGCAAGGGTGATGATCTCTGCCCCTCCCTGTTCGACTGCTGCCTTGATCAGATTCAGGTTGTATTTGCCTGATCCTAAAATGAAACGGCTCTTGAATTCCTTGCCGCCTAAGATGAATTTATCTTCCATGTTGTCTCCTTTTCTCTGCAGAGAAATAAATGTTAGAGTTATATATATTATAATACTCGTATACCTTGACATTACCAACCAAGGGACGCTTCCGCTCGTTGAGTCCTGCAGCGGTACTAAGATGCCGCTTATGCGCCATCAAGTACCGGCGGACTCAAATGCCCTTGTTTTGGTAAATCAAGGCATCCGGGTATCATGTAATCTCCAATTTTCTCTAACATTTATTTCTCCATTATCAATTGTAATACTTTGTTTGCCTCATGAGCTGCGCAGGCAGCTACCCGCGGAGCGATGAGTCCTATACCGTCGCCGACATCAGTGCTCTGATCTCCGCACACATACAGGCGGCGCATCATCTGGCGCGTTTTTATCGCATTCGTATCTGCATACCCTGCCATGCCATTTCCTGATACAACAGTTGCATCCGGACACTGCATCAGTAGTTCACGCACCAGCATCGCCTTCTGATCCGGTTTGTCAAATGCTTCACACACGATCGGATATGCACCGAATATCTTCTTTACATTGTCCGGTGTTACTTTCGTCTGCACAGTCTCATACGTCAGATATGGATTGATCTGATACAGGGTTTCGAGCAGGGCTTCCGTCTTCGGTTTCCCAAGCTGGAATATAAAGTACATCTGACGATTGAGATTCGTCACATCCACCACATCAAAATCCACCAACAGCAAATGTCCAATGCCACTTCTTGCAAGCATGACTGCGATATTTGACCCAAGTCCACCGATACCTGCAACAGCCACCTTCGCCGCACGTAACTTCACCTGCATCTCTTTCGGAAATCTTGCATCAAATGCACGATCCAGTTCTTCCTGCGAGATTAGTTCCTGCATTTTCTTCTGCATCTCTGTCATGTCTCAACCTCCGCCAACAAATCGTAATACTTCGATCACATCTTCATCCTGAATGATCGTATTGCCAAGTTCATCTTTTGGAATAATGTCGAGATTCCGTTCTACAACGACACGTTCCGGCTCAAATCCGGCTTCCTTCAAATATTTCAGAAGATTCTTACCGGCAATCTCTTTTTCTTCACCATTGATTTTTACCATGTATGTTCTCCTATCTTTCATAATTACACATTTTCTGCACTACAGGACATATGCCCTGTAACACAAACAGGCACCGGATCATACAACCATAACGTATGATCCGGCGCCTGTTATCTTCCTTGTGAAAAGTGGTGCCCCCAGTTCACAAATATTCATATAAAATTATTTTACCTTATGCAGGGTGTTTGTGCAAGGACTTATTCATTTCACTATTGCAAACCGGAGTTTATTAAAGACGATTACCACTCATCTACTTCTATAAGTTTTTCCTGCAATGTCTCCTCAAGATCTGTAAAACCTGCAATACTTCCCAGGCAAGTTCAAAAGTCAGATTAAACTGAACGGTAACACCCATTCGATATATAGCATTGCTGTCTGCTAGATCAAAATCTGCTTTGCCTTGCCATTTGTAAATTGTATAACCGGTCCTGAAATTATAACTGTGATGATCGTACATGCTCCAAACTTTCCTCCCAAAAGCACGCCTGTCACGACCATTAAAATATCTAATATCATACGAACGATCTTAACCTGCCAGTTATTTTTCTCTGCCAATGCAAAGGTTACTGCTTCATAAGAACCTCTGCCAAGAGATGCAGATGCATACAAACCTGTTCCAACTGCAAATAAGATCACCCCTGCCAGCATAATGAAGAAATTTATCCACATATATTTGCTGTATATATGGCATTTTGCAAACAAATCCACACACCCACTGTACACAACCTGATACAAAAATGTTCCTATATGAATCTGCGACCTGTCATAAATAGCTGCAAATAAGATCATCACAATAGCTACAACAAACGAAGCCATTCCGATACTTATATGAAATGTTTCTGAAATACCCTGCCACAAAACTGCAAGTGTTGCGCCTCCAAATCCCGCATACAAGGCAAGTGTGATTCCATAAGCTGCAATAACAGAACCTACTATAATTATCACTATTTTTTTCAACCCGTTCTTTGATGACATTATGTTCTTCCTCCATCTTCTGTAATTACATAAATAAAAAAGACTATAGAGCATACTGTTATGTTCAGAAACAGCAAAATCTATAGTCTTCTTTAACGCCGAGACGAGCATTTATATTGTTCTATATATACTGCATTGTATTGTTTTTGTCAATTTCCTTACTTCTTTATCATTCCAATTTATTTTTCACTTGACTATAATTTCATTTTTTTGCTAAATACGAAAGTTGCAAAAGACAAATGCACAAATGAAATCCAGAATGAAGATGCGCAGATCGTTGAGAATGCAATGTATTAAATTCTGGTCACATGGAAATTACAGCAGTCATCCCCCTGTGCCAGCGTCTTCGTCCGATGTAACTGCCCGCCTTCATTCCGGTAATTCCGCTCATCCATATTGCACAGACACGGAACAAATTCAAAACAGTTTTCCCTCTTACCGAGCTTACAGATACCACATTCCGTATATGTATTATAGAATTCATCGATTCCTTTTTCGTAATGGAATTTCCAGTCAAGCTCATATTTTGATGTCTGGCTTGCTATACTTTCCTGCACTTTTTTATCCTGTACCTCATCTGTAAATAACGTACATTTTTTATTTGCATGTGCCTTCACCATAAACGGTGAGTCAAATACGGCAGTTACCATCTCGTTTACAACATCGGGATCAATCTTATCCGGCTCTGCTTTATGTAAGGAGAAAACAAATGCTGCAATATACAGATTCATTTCCAACGAACTGCCCCCTATGTCCGGGGTTCTCAAAAGCATCGCCTTGAATTCACGTTTTACCTTTTTCTTGTAGTCTTTCATATCCATATCCGGGTATATCTCTGCAAGTCTGGCTAAGGCTGATTTAAAACATAACAATTCTACTGCTTTTGCATAAATTCCGTATTTCAGCACACTTATCATCTATCCTTTCGTTTTCCAATGGCTCTTATTTCTTCAGGATCTGTGCGATCTCACTTTAAAAAAGTGTACAGATCCATGCAACTACAGCACAGATCGGAATATAAATAATGAAATGCAATATGTGTGTCTTCTTGTTATATCCGAACATATGCGGACCCACAACACCTTTCAGTTCCGGGTAGAAATGTGGGAAGAAGTTCGAATGACAGAGAAGCACCCAGTCAAAAAAGCAGATATCATAGATCTCCATGCAATAAAGCATGATAAGGAATCGTGCAAAGAAATTTAAAAATCCATAATCATTTTTTACACCATCCCATACGCCTAGAACAACCGCACCTATAAACATAAGAAGTGCGATTACTTCTATGATCCAGCCGATTGCATGTGCACCACGGAACCGCTCTTTTGAATCAGGAATGACTTCCAGATTCTCCTTTGGTGCAGACGAGAAAAACCTCTTATCCTGAATAAAACCGACTACTCCATATAAAATGAGGAAATACGCCACCCAAATCATAACCGTTGCAACTATCGTTATCACCATTTTACTCTCAACCTCCTAAGTACTTTGAGTTAGTTCTATCTAACGATTATTATAGCATACTGACTTATAATTACAAGCCACTTTCCCCTTATAATTCCTTATATAAAAAGACGGGAGCCTGTGCTCCCATCTTCATAACCTAACTTAATTTTTCTACCTTGTTTCTCTGTATTTTCTTCAAAAATACATATCCCGCTAAGCATGAGACAAATTCCGTAATCGGGAACGCCCACCAGATCAACGATACATTCATCTGACCATTTCTGACAAATACAGAGAAGACGCCTGCAAGCGGCAATATGATAACTAACTGCCTGAGAAGTGATATGATCAGGGACTCAAGTCCGCCATTTAACGCCTGATAGATTCCCTGATATGCCACATTGATTCCGGCAAATACAAAACTAATTGAAATAATTCTCATTGCACCGATAAAATACTCTCTTGACTGACCTGCATTGAACAGCGAGGCAAAGGCATTTGGAAAAATCTCTGTAATGAGAACACCCAGGATCATCAATGCTATAGTATAAATAAGCCCATAGCGGATTCCATCTTTGATCCTTTTATTGCTTCCCATGCCATATGCAAAAGCTATGATCGGCGTGATCGCATCTCTCAGTCCAAATGCAAGGAACAATACAAACTGCTGCACCTTATAAAACAATCCATATGCCGTCTGGGCGGAAGGATTGAATTTTAAAATAAGATTCATCGCATAAACCATAATTGACATAAGTGCCTGTGCAATGATTGCAGGAAGACCAATGGAATAGATTTCTTTCATAGTTCTGGCACTCGGCTTCATATGTTTTATTCCATGTTCAAATTCCTTATTTAACTTCAAATGAAATACCAGAAGCAAACCGGCAGATACGATCTGTCCTATGACGGTAGCATATGCGGCTCCCGCTACTCCCATTTCCGGAACAGGGCCAATACCATAGATCATGATCGGGTCAAGAATAATATTTATAACAGCTCCCGCAACCTGACCGATTGTTGAATAAAGGGAACGTCCTGTTGCCTGTAATAATTTTTCAAATAATGAAAAGAAGACAATGCCAAAGGACAACACACAGCAGATCCGCAAATATGCTGTTCCCATCGAGATAACTTCCGGATCAACGGTCTGAGATGAGATGTAGGCTTTCACTCCAAAGATACCAAATAACAGACATACCACATAAATAATTCCACCAAGAAATAAGCTGTTGCCTGCGACTCTTGCTGCTTTTTTCATATCTCTCTGCCCAAGTGTCATGGCAAGAAGTGCATTTGTTCCTACACCTGTTCCGATTCCTACAGCCACCATAAGCATTTGAACCGGAAATACCAGTGTGAGTGCATTTAATGCCGCTTCACTCCCCACCTCCATATTGCCTACAAATGCACTGTCCACAATATTATAGACCGCCTGCAATGCCATCGATAAGATCATCGGTATTCCCATCTGAACCATCAGCTTATTTACCGGCATCTCCCTCATCTTATTACTTTCCGCCATCTTAATTTAATCCTCCTTTTTCACACAAAAAAAAGTGTGTACTTATCTTATAAGTTGGACTTACGCTGATAAGCTACACACTTTCTAATGGCAATATATAATTAAAAAAACGAGCAGCAAAACTGGATTTACGCATGTTTGCTACTCGTTCAAGACGTTATTATATTTCTCATTTTCGAAAAAGTCAAACGAAAAATTGGGATGGCTTTAATCCGACAATGCATCCAGTGAATTGCAGAAAGATAAAAACCGCCTGTTAAATTTCTCGTCCATATTGCCTGATATCCTCCAATAATAACTGATTCCTACAGGTATCCATATTCACTAAATCCACACTGAAAAGTGTTGACAATTCTTCCACTTTTTCAACAAGTGATTCAAAGTTATCCACACCCGAAACAGCAATATCAATATCGCTTCTTTCCAGTGCTGTACCTTTTGCCCTTGAACCATATAATATTACTTCTTGCACTACTCCACAATCTTAACTCTGCCCGACTTTCTTGGTTTGCTGTGTGGCTGCTCCTTTGATACATAACTTCCAGCCAGATGAGTGCGGTCAAAATGTGCCATATGAAACCAACTCCTTATCTGCTCTTATCCCGGACAAATAATGATCCGGCGTTTTTCTGTTACACTCATAGCATACATTGAAATATCGTGCGAAAAAAGTACGCACTTTTTTATTACATAGTCACCTTTTCGTAACCACTTACTTCATTAAAAAAGATCCAGCATATTATCCAGATAGACAGCCTCCCGGACGTGCAGTTGATATTCCGGTTTTGTCATATAATAAAGCAAAAATTCCAGGACCAACGCACTGCCAAGACTCCGCCCCTCAATCTTAAAATGAGAAAATCCCATCGGCAGATATGTTTCTTTTATATCATTGATTCCGATAAATCCCGGATTTGTCATTGCCTTTGAAAAACGATAACCGCCCATGACATCCGAAGCCGTACACTCATGCTCCGGGCAATCCTCTCCAAGATTCTTGCGACTGACCGTTTCATAACATTTGCGTCTGTCCTTACACCCAAAAGAACAACATTCATTACACAGGAATTCCACTTTATCCCTCTGCGACTGTGTCAGTGTTTCCCATTTGTCCCATGCCTTATTCAATCGGAAATCCGGCACAACATAACGGAAATCTGCCCGATCTGTCTCCTTTACCAACTCCTCAAAATCTGTCAGAACCTTTGTAGTCGATGATACAAAATAAAAACCCGGATATTGCTTTTTCAGGTAATCCAACAACAGCTCCGAATGCACGATCACCCCATTTTCTGCCTTTCCGTTTTTTTCAAATAATCTGCAAAGCTCGTTACATCTCTTATCTGCCAGATGCTCCTCGCAAAGCAGCGAGTTACTGAAGGTCAGCCGGGCTGAGATTCCATACTCGTCCATCAATTCCCGAACATCCTCCGGATCACAATCACCATATCCAACACGTCCGCCACCCCACAGGCAGTCCGCCGGAGCACCATAGATCGAACCGATCTCGCACCAGTCATAGAAATATTCTCTGTGCTCACGGAACAATGGCAGGAAGATACGATACAGCTCATAGAATTCGAACAGTCCCGGCAAATGATAATATGCTGTTTTATCTGTATGAATACCTGTATTTTTCGGTGCTTTACTAAATGTAATTGTAAATGGCTTCTGCATATATTACCTCATTTTATACCTTTTTTTACATTTTCCTTTATTTTATACTTTTTTACAAGATAATTTCTATAAAGTAAGAACGCCGATAGTTCCCGGCTCTCGAACGTGACCATTATATAAGAAAAAGCAACCCGGCAAACATGATCACCCCGATTACATTTGCTTTTGCCGGAAGTTTTGTTGGCAGGATCACGATTGCAAGCGGCAGCAGATTAAAAATACATGCCCATGCCGGAAGTGAAGTTTTTCCTGTCACAACAGCAATAAAAAATGCTGCCGCAAATACCAACATTCCCAGATATCCCAGATACATTGTATAACAGGTTGTCTTAAAGAAATCCCATACCGCGTGCAGAGCTTCTTCTGTCAGATTTAATTTTACAAAAAACCATTCAACCAGACAACAGAACAGATGATGCAATGCAAGATTGATAAACATGACAAGTGTTGCTATCAGCATGATCAGATAATATGTTTCTGAATACTGCTGCATCCAGTCACAAAGAGCTATGTATCCGAATATCTCAAGCGTCATTGCACACACGCCCAACAACATCGCAACCGACAGATTCTTCAGTGGCATTCCATGAAAGACTACCTTGGATTTTTCATAATCCTTAAAATTTGTCAGATCGACTTTTCCATTTGGAGCATATGTCAGAAATCCATCTGAAATCCCACACAATATATGCCCGATCAATGCCATCACCATAAATATTTTCCACTGTAACATAATATCTATTCTCCTTTATAAAAAAAATATGCCAATACAGTTAGCCTCTGCTAACTATATTAGCATATTCTTCATCAACCATGCAAATGCTTTCGCCGTCCGGAGCACCATATTAAATTATAAACGTTTCCAGATCATCCGGGATCAGAAGATTCCCACTGAAATATTTTCTTCCTTCTTCATAATACAATTCTTTTCGATGTGAAAGATTCCGATCCTCTGTATGATACAGCAGCAGATTTTTCACATGCAATTCTTCTGCAAACTCACAGGCATTTTTCACTGTTGAATGATGCTTCTCGTATGGATGGAATATATCCGCCTGACCATCCAGACAAAATGCTTCGTGCAACAACCATGTACTGTTCTCTGCATACTTCTTTTCACATGGATTGTATGGTTCATCTCCGCAGCAGGTTAATCTCTCTCCATCTCCCAGTTCCATGCAGAAACCGAACTGTTTCGCTTTTGTGGATTGGATATCAAAAAATGTAACCCGTTTATTCAAAATTTCAACAGACTCTCCATTTTTAACTGCTATCAGATGCAGCCGTTTACCGATAAAATCTGTCTCTTTCTTTGGCAGAAGTTTTCTGGCCAGATCAAGCAGCAGATCAATGACTTCATCATGTGCATATATCACAGCTTCGCCTTCATATTCGCCCTGCTTCATATGCTGGCATATCATACGGATCATCCATATGATACCCGTAATGTGATCGATATGTTTATGTGTCACAAAGATAGTTCTAACCTCTTTCCAGTCAATTCCAGCATGCTTTAACTGATGCAGAATGGCACTTCCACCGCCACCATCCACCATAAAATATTCCTCATTTTCCTGCAACACAAAACAGGTGTTATAACATTCCGTAACAAGTGCATTTCCTGTTCCAAGCATCGTAATATTCATAAAGTATCACCTTCTTCTGATCGTTCCTTTTGTTCTTTCCATCACCCATGCAAATGCCTTCGCCGTCCGGATTCCCGGTTCTTTAAAATGATTTCCCGAATTCCATTCCAGCATACTGTCAATCTCCTGCTCCTGCAGCCATCCATACAATTCCCGGATACAATCGCCTACCGCAGCCATAACCTGATTCTTCGTTCTTTCTTCCCGATCACCAAGACTCAGATAAACAGCAGGGCTTGCAATCCCATATTCTTTCACATACGAAAGAAATCCCGGAAACCAAACCGACGGGGATGCTGCCGCTATCCCGGCAAACCTGTCCGTCTGGCAGGATGCCCAAAGTGCAAACAGCCCCGCAAGGGAATATCCACCAAGATAATAAGTCTTACTTTCATCCTTACACAATTCCAATATCTGTGCCAGTAACGTCGACGCACCCTCGCCAAAATCTTCATTTCCAAATACAGCAGGTGCTCTCCACGGAGACAGATCCTGATTCCAGCTATCTACTTTAACTGCGACCATCTGAAATTCCAGAGAAGTCCTCTTCTTTATCTCTGAAACCTCATTTTCTATATCATGCACATCATGATCTCCCACTGGCTGAATCAATACAATATTTGCTTCCGGATCACCATATTTATATACAACCATTTTTGCTCTCCAAATTTAAGTATATTATTATAATATCTGAAACACCACCACTCCGCAAACACATAATATACTTCCCTTTCTCCTGAAATACCGGACAAAATAACGCTATCTGATCAAGGCACTTCGATTATATTGCTGACTCTGATATACGTTCCATTTATATATGCCTCAAGCCAGATCGATGTATCCGGATATGTATATTCTGCCGGCAGCTGCAATTCACCTCCTGCTGCTCTATCCAAAAGAAGCGAACCATCCCGCTCAATATGCCAGCCCAGATTATCATATCCTTCGACTTCATCTCTTGTGATCACGCCATTTTCATAAGTCAGTGTAAATGCTTCAACAACCGGTGTTTCTGCAATTAACTGATATCTGTGCGAAAAATACCGGATACTTCCAAATCTTCCGTTTTTCTTTTTATACACAACCGTTGCATCGCAGTCTCTGAAATTAATACCGGCTTCCCTGCCAACGATCGAGCCGGTTTCAGGGCCGGGTGTTCCAACCATACCTGATACATTTACATTTATCCAGTCTTCAGAACCATAAATTTCTCCGCCTGCAATTCCTACATACGTTCCTCCAGACACATATGCCTTTTCAAAAGTGATATTCTTCATCTGCAAGGAATAAGAATATCCTACAAATCCGCAATGTCCACCGTATTTTGTATCTATATGCATATTTTTTATTATATGATTTTGTCCATCTATAAGCCCCACAAATGTAGTGTGCTCAAGATATCTATCTGGTCTGTACCATCCGCCCATCGGAACCCATTCCAGACCGTCAAGATCTATATCCGCCTCAAGGTAGAGTTCCACGGAATCATTATACCCTTTGACTGCATTGACATAATACACAACTCCAGCCAGTTGTTCCTTTGTTTCTACATGAAACACGGGAGCATTTTCTAATGCCCAGTCCGTGTCCGCAATCTCCATGATCGAGCCGGTATCCCCATAATTTTCCCAGTCTGTTTTTGTCGGATCATAGTCCTTGTTGTTATAGGTTTTCAAGTTACCTCGTCCGGCAGCATATTCCGGATCTGGATACGGATAGTCCCCATAAACACTGTCCTCTGAGTCTGCATATGAATATTCTTCATAAGTACTGTCTTCCAGATCTGCATCTGTATAATTCTCATATATTGATCTTGGAATAAATATGCCGAAAAGCACTCCGAATATAATTATAAATATTTTCCACATAGTAATTTCCCCTTCCCAATTATATAAACCCTATCTTTTTGTTACTACTGTATCAAAGACATATTTTTCTTTTATCTGCTTTAACATCTCCATATGCGGCATCTGCAAATGCTTCTGCTGATCCTCCTCCGATTCCCATTCCTCTACGAGCAGCAGTTTGTCCGGATCTTCGACATCCTCATAATAATTATATGACACACATCCTTTTTCCTTCCGAATCTGATCTAAAATCCCGGATGCCATCACAGCCTCAACAAATTTCCCTCTCATCCCTGATTTTGTTGTATATCTGACAAGCAAAACGATGTTTTTCATTTTTTCTCTCCTGTTATTTATAATTTTATTAGTCATGCCTAACCTCCGTAATTATAGCATGCCTTTATTAAATTATAAATTTTCCGCCGCATATAGCTTCCTTGTCTGTTTCCGGTTACGTCGGCGTCCCAACCTCGATCAGATTTCCATCCAGATCATAGAAACGAACCACCTTCTGTCCCCAACTGTGAACCATAAGTGGATTTACATATTCAATCGATGGATATAACCGCTCCAGCTTTTCAACAAAAGCTTCGATATCCCGCTCCTCAAAATATAGCTCGGCGGAATTATTGTGGGATATCACATCTCTTTTTAGAAAATCTTTCCATATCCTCTCATCCTGCAATACAAGTCCTTCCGTCAGGATCAGATTTCCGTCATTATCTAATATTGGTTCGAGTCCAAACAGATCATGGTAAAATTGCTTTGACCGTTCAATATCTTTCACAACAATTAACACATTCCTCAGTCTCATTCCACACCTCCATATTTTTATCTGTTTTAAATGATTTCCGGTCTTTCACATAAAAAGTCACATTTACCTTCGGACTCAAACAGGCACTTGTATTTACCGGCACTATGCATCTCATTACGAAATCTTTGGTAATGTCAATATATAATTAACTGGATGCAGTTATAACTCCACCTTTATTTTTTCTATTTTCTAATATATGACTCTGCCATAGACAGCAGCGTTTCTCTGTTGTTCAACTCAGGACTGCCAAGCACCTGATTCAGAAGCTCCTGCAGGATATCGCCGATCTCTTTTCCCGGCTTTACGCCAAGTGCGATCAAATCCTTTCCATTGATGGCAAGCTGTTTAATCGTCAGACAATCTTTCGCATCCGTGATCTCCTGATACAATTTCTCCAGATGCTCGATGCTGCCTCTCCGTTCTTCTAACTTATAATCACTCTGCGCCGCCATATCCGCCCGGCGGATCTTGATATAATAAGGGAAGAAATCTGCTCCCATCCTGCTGAGTGCTTTTCGGAAGGTTGTCTTTTTCAACATCTCCCCTAAACCATAATCATGCCACAGCACCATCTTGCATACCAGATCTGTCGTTTCATTGTCAAACCGCAGTCTGCGAAGCACCTTACGGGCAATCTCTGCCCCCTTCTCATTATGTCCATAGAAATGGTCGATACCATTTTCATCCACGGTATGACATTCCGGCTTTCCCACATCATGAAGCAGCGCAGCCCATCTGCATACTGTAGTTGGCTCGATAACCTTAACTGCTTCCATTGAATGAACGCCTACATTGTATTTATGGTATGGATTATTCTGCGGCTGTTCCATCATTCGGTCAAATTCCGGCAGGATATATGCTGTTATGCCTGTCACATATGCTTCCATCAATTTCTCCGGATGCGCAGAAGTCAGCAATTTGTCAAGCTCCACGCGGATACGTTCGGCACTGATATCCTGTAAGAACTGTGCCCGCAGGATCATCGCCTTTCTGGTATCCCTCTCGATCGTGAAATCAAGCTGGCCTGCAAACCGGATCGCCCGAAGGATTCTCAGAGCATCTTCATCAAATCGTGCCAGCGGATCACCGACCGCCTTGATGACCTTATTGTCCAGATCATCCATTCCACCGAACAGATCGATCACACCTGCTGAAGGACTGTATGCCATAGCGTTGATCGTAAAATCCCTACGCTTCAGGTCTTCTTCTAAATTTGCAGTAAATTCCACAGAATCCGGTCTTCTGTGATCGGAATATTCTCCATCCACCCGGTAGGTGGTTACTTCATATGCCTCTTTACCAAACATAACCGTAACCGTACCATGCTTAATTCCAGTATCGATCGTCCGTCTGAATAACGCCTTTACCTGTTCCGGTCTTGCTGCTGTCGTAATATCCCAGTCTCCCGGTTCTCTGCCAAGAATACTGTCTCTCACACATCCACCAACAATATAGGCTTCATATCCGGCAGCTTCCAGTGTCTCTATTACCTTTTTCGCATTCTCCGGCATCCTGATCTCCATATCACAACCTCCTCCTTGGGTATTTCTATGCCTTTCTGTACACAATACCATTACTTTATTTTTTGATAGGGTATCTCTCATCTTCTCTTCTATTATACCCTATGATCTATCCTTCACTTGGGTATCACTTCTGTTTTCTAGCTGTCATACCCACGCGCCTACCCTTCGGCGGGGTATTAACAAGATTTTTCATCCAATATACCCTTAAGCGCCACCATCTACGCCATATTTCATGATTGCGCCACCATCTATGCCATATATTTCATGATATCAATTAAAAACAGCATATTCCATCCCAAATATATATTACATTAAAATAGGTGATAACAATCTATTAATATGTTTGTTATCACCTATTGCAAGTATCATAAATTCCGCAAAATCAAATACACTACTTATCTATCATCTGCTAATGGCTGGTCTTTCTTTTATCATACTTTGCCAAAGTATACCATCGTCTTTGCCGGTGTTCCTCTTAGTATGCCTTGCCAAAGTATACCATAGTCTTTGCTGGCTTACCGCAATGTACACAGACATCGGACAAATGCTCCTGCTCAAACGGCATACATCTGGTTGTTGCACCGGTCTCATCCTTGATCGCTTCCTCACAGGCTCTGTCGCCACACCACATAGCTTTGATGAATCCCTGCTTTCTTGTCAGAATGTCAGTGAATTCTTCCCAGTTATGAGCCTCATGTGTATTGGCATCTCTGTGAGCAGTTGCCTTTGCAAGCATGTCTGCCTGCATCTTCTCAAGGATCTCTCCAACTGCTTCTGTAATATTATCTAATGACACAACTGTCTTTTCTCTGTTATCACGACGTACGATAACTGCCTGACCAGCTTCGATATCCTTTGGTCCGATCTCGATACGAACAGGGATACCACGCATCTCCTGCTCAGAGAATTTCCAGCCTGGGTTCTTATTAGAATCATCCAGCTTAACTGTGAACTTCTCAGAAAGAGCTGCCTTGATCTCCTGTGCCTTTTCAAGAACGCCTTCCTTCTTCTGGTTGATCGGAATGATCATAACCTGTGTAGGAGCGATTCTTGGTGGAAGCACCAGGCCGCTGTCATCACCATGAACCATGATGATCGCGCCGATAATTCTGGTTGACATACCCCATGAAGTCTGGTGTACATACTGTAATTTATTATTTGCGTCTGTATACTGAACGCCAAATGCCTTGGCAAATCCATCTCCGAAATTATGGCTTGTACCGGACTGAAGTGCCTTACCATCATGCATCAGAGCTTCGATCGTATAAGTAGCCTCTGCACCTGCAAACTTCTCTTTATCTGTCTTACGTCCCTTGATCATAGGAATAGCCAGAACCTGCTCACAGAAATCAGCATAGACATTTAACATCTGGATGGTTCTTTCCTCTGCTTCTTCTGCTGTAGCATGTGCCGTATGACCTTCCTGCCATAAGAATTCCATCGAACGAAGGAAAGGTCTGGTTGTCTTTTCCCAACGAACAACTGAACACCACTGGTTATAAACCTTTGGAAGATCTCTATATGAATGAATGATATTCGAATACAGATCACAGAACAGAGTCTCTGATGTAGGTCTTACACATAAACGCTCCGGAAGTGGATCCAGACCACCCTGTGTTACCCATGCAACTTCAGGTGCAAATCCTTCTACGTGATCCTTCTCCTTCTGAAGAAGACTTTCAGGAATGAACAATGGCATATATACATTTTCTACGCCTATTTCCTTGAATCTTCTGTCGAGTTCCTTCTGTATATTTTCCCAGATGGCATAACCGGCCGGTCGTAAAATCATGCATCCTCTTACACTTGAATAATCTGTAAGCTCTGCTTTCTTTACAACATCTGTGTACCACTGGGCAAAATCTTCGTCCATGGAAGTAATAGCCTCTACTAATTTCTTTTCATTAGCCATCTCAATTTTCTCCTTTATATACTTATAAAATAATTCTATCGTGCAGCCTTTTAAATATGTCTGACATCTATACCTGTCCTTTAAAAAGTTACATACCTTCTGTCATTATATAGATATAACCTGATATTTTCAAGGGATTTTTGCCGGTTCTGCCAGAATGTAAAACATTTTTTCTTGCAATTTGCACTGTTTCTGTATATATTATCCATGATGAAAAGCACTAAACACAGGAATGAAAAATCATTTGTCTGCAACGGATGATCTTTCCATATTCCAAACAAATAATGAGGGTAAAATAATGAATAAACAGGAGTCAAATACATCTTTCCATTTGAAAGGCGAATCAACAAAAACCGGAAAACTTCCGGTCTCTGAACAATATCTGGAAGATAAGGAAATCCAGGATCAGACAAAACAATTAAAAAATCAGACAGATATATCAACAGAAGGTCTGACAGAGACAGCCATTCTTCGTTTAAAAGCGGAGCAAACTTTTGCAAATAAGTCAAATGGTATCTCCGGTGCCACGCACAGCATCAGCACCTCCTACCACGAGGCAGTTCGGGAACAACAGGCATCTCTGACAAGACAGTGCAAGAACCGCCATACCTTTGCAATCATCCGGAAAACCATAACACTTGTTGTAATCTTTGCAATCCTGGTTGCAGGTATCTACTTCCTGTCCACACATCTCCGGAATCTGAAGCCACACGATGACAAATCCATGCAGGAGCTTCTCTGTGGATCAAAATGGACAATAGAAGATCTTGGCAGTTTCACATTCACAGAAGACAACAAAGTGATCAAAAAGAAAGGCTCCACCGAAACTGGAACCTATGAAGTAACAGATGACGACATTTTGATCATGCATTTCAAAAAAGAAGATCTGAGTTATCTGTTGGAAACCAGTTCAGATGGAACCGTAAAATGGGTACACAGCTATAATGGCTTTGAAGAAGTCATTATTCCGAATACCATTCCAATTACAAAATAATATTAAAATTCATCCAGCTCGATGATCTCAAAGGCTTTGCCCTCCGGCTCATTCTTAAAGATCATATGCTCACCCGTCACCGGATGTTCGAATTCCAGTCTGGATGCATGCAGACCGATCTGCTTATAAGATTTCTTTGTTTTCTGGAACTTTGGATTATACTTTGTATCGCCCCAGATTCCGGCTTTTTTACCAGCCATCTGTACACGGATCTGATGGGTTCTGCCTGTGATAAGATTGATCAGAACATAACTTAAGATTCCATCATCTGTCTCCATGACATCTAACACTTCATAATCCAGCTCCGCTAATTTGGCTCCCGGCGTATCTTTATCCACAATTCTTGTGACATTTGTCTTGTTATCGTGAATCAGATAATTCGTAATCGTTCCGGCATCATTCGGAAGTTCTCCGGTTAAGATTGCCTGATAATATTTGACCATCTCGCCATCTTCACTCTGCTTTGACAGCTTCGAAGCAGCCTCCTTGTTCTTGGCAAATAACATAATGCCGCCAACCGGACGATCCAGTCTATGGATCGGAGCCAGATATGGTTCCTCTGTCCGATGCTCTTTCTCAAAAATGCGAAGCTTCAACATACTGACCATATTTTCAGAATTCTTCTTGTCCGGCTGGGATGGCAGCCCATACGGCTTCACCGCAACCAATATATCATTATCTTCATATAATACTTCTATCTTCATCTGTTATCTCCTTATCAGAACCTATCAAAATCCAAAGCTCTGATGCACACTCTCCCATCTGTGCAGGCTCTGTCCTCACACTTTTTCACTACATTCTGAATCGGTATCCAACGCCCCATACAGTTTCGATGTACTGTGGCTTAGATGTATCAAATTCGATCTTCTCACGGATCTTCTTGATATGAACCGTAACGGTTGCGATATCTCCGATACTCTCCATATTCCAGATCTTGTTAAACAGTTCATCCTTTGAAAATACCTTATTCGGATTGCTTGCAAGGAAAGTCAGAAGATCGAATTCCTTATTTGTAAATACCTTCTCTTCTCCATCCACATAGACACGACGATCGGTCTTGTCAATCTTTAATCCACGGATCTCAATGACATCATTCTGCAATGCGGTTGAACCAATCAGACGCTCATATCTGGAAATATGTGCCTTTACTCTGGCAACCAGCTCACTTGGACTGAATGGCTTTGTTACATAATCATCAACACCAAGTCCAAGTCCACGGATCTTATCAATATCATTCTTCTTTGCTGTAACCATGATGATCGGAATATCCTTCTTCTCACGAATCTGACGACAGATTTCAAATCCATCCAGATCCGGAAGCATCAGATCAAGCAGGATCAGGCTGTAATCATTCTCTAATGCCTTATCCAGACCCTTTGCTCCATTTGTCTCTATCTCAACCTCAAAATCATTCAACTCCAGATAATCCCGCTCCAGCTCTGCTATGCTAAGTTCATCTTCAATTATCAGTATTCTGCTCATCTTTATTTTCCTCCTTGATGTATTTCTTCAATGTGAAATAGATCGTTGTACCTTCACCTTTCTTACTGGTCGCCCAGATCTTTCCACCATGTTCTTCCACGATCTTCTTGCAGATAGCAAGCCCCAGTCCGCTTCCACCTCTGGAACGTCTTGCACTGTCTGCACGATACGTTCGGTCAAATATATGCGGCAGGCTCTCTTTGTCGATCCCCCGTCCATCATCATTGATCGATACCTTGATCATTTTCTCACTTTCTTCTATAGAAATGTCAATATGACCTTCCTCTTTATCTGTATACTTGATCGCATTTGTCACAATATTGTTGATAACACGCTTCAACTGATCCGGATCAACAACAACCTTTACATCTTCCGCACAATAATTGTTATAGTTCAGTGTCATATTATGTGATAACAGATCTGCCCGAACCTCTTCCATACAGTCATTAAAATAGTCTTTTACCGATACTCTGTGGAATTCATACGGAATCGCATTGTTCGTAATATTGGTATATAGCGACAATTCGTTGATCAGCGCATCCAATTCATTTGCCTTATTATAGATCATCTTCAGATAACGATCCTGCTTCTCCGGTGTGTCTGCCACACCATCCATCAGACCCTCAACGTATCCTTTGATCGTTGTGATCGGAGTTTTCAGATCATGAGAAATGTTACTGATCAGCTCCCTGTTTTCTTCCTCATACTGCATCTTAAGCTCAACCGATTCATTCAGGCGCTCTCTCATGTCGTTAAATGACCGGCATAATTCTCCAATCTCATCTTTTCTTCCATCACTGACCTCTACCGGCTCTCCCAGATTCCCGGTACCAATCTCCTCTGCTGCCTCCTTCAGACGAACCAGCGGACGGATGAACTGTACATATACCAGTGTCGACAAAGCAGTTGTCAGAACCAGCATGATCAAGAACATCATAAGGATAAATCCAACCAGCGCACTCTTAAACTGGCTGACGTAATTACCATAATATGTAACCAGGAAAATACTGATCGATTTGCCATTGATCTGATAATCGATCTCATTACACAGATATGCCTGTGGAGATGTCAGCATATATTCATAAGTTTTTCCATATTTTCCAAATGCATATGAACCCTGATCACCCATTTCCCCGGAACCGGACTCTGATGAACTGTTTTCTACTTCCTTCTGCTTGATTCCCTTCTCACCATTGATATAGATTGCACGTTTGGTAAGTAAAGACGCTTCCAGTTTTTCTACTTCATCTTTTATACCGGAATATGTAAATTCACCATCAATATAGACAAGCACCGATGTCCTGTAATTTCCGGCTTTCTGGTTCAGACTGTCCAGATATTTCTTATCATAGAATTTGTCCGGATCTGTCTGCAGATCCTCCTGCACATCCGACATGATGATCGACAGATTCCGGTATGTTTCCTTAATCGGATCGCTGATTGAATATAATGACTGTATACTGTAACCGTCACCAAACATTTCTGACAAATAACTTCGTCCAATCACGATCGTACCTACCAACATGATCAGCACGATAAAGATCCAGACGGAAACCAACGCCCATTTAACTTTTTTTATGATCTTCATATGTTTTCCTTTATAATTGTTTTTCCTCGCAATGCTCATCTCGTAATCTTTCAGATTACTCTCGCAATGCTCATCTCGTAATTCTTCGGATTACTCTCGCAATGCTCATCTCGTAATCTTTCGGATTACTCTCGCAATGCTCATCTCGTAATTCTTCGGATTACTCTCGCAATGCTCATCTCGTAATCCTTCGGATTACTCTCGCAATGCTCATCTCGTAATCTTTCAGATTACTCGATGTCCGTGCTTCGCACTATCAGATCATAAAAATAAATCAGGTCTTGTGCAAGCACAACCTGGTTTATTTTTATGATCTGGCATTGCTCGGCATACGCTCATTATATCACGGATTCAATTTCTCTTATATGAAGTTTTTATAAAGAAAGACTAACAGATGGATGAAGCTGGCATATGTTCTTATTTATTCTTCTTACCAAATAATCGTTTTTTCTTTTTTCCTCCGGCTTCTGCTGCCGCGATCTCCCGTCTGGTCTGCTGCATTTCCCGGATCACGGTATCCAGTCTCTGATACCGTTCCTCTGCCCGCTCATCCTGTTCCTTCATAATAACATCCATCTGCTTTGCGATCTGCTCTGTTGCTTCCGCAGTTACTGCCTGACTGATCGGCTTGATATTCTCCTTTATCGAATTTCCCACAATCTTCGTCATCATCGACTGGAACTGCACCAGCTTAAAATCAACAATCCGCTCCTGATCCTCACCCGGCTCCTCCGTGATCTGGGTAACTGTATTGACCAGTTCCGAGGTGAAATCTGTTTCAACCTCCTTCGATGCCGTTTCAACCGGAACTCCATTTTCCAGAATATCATACATTTTCTGCACCAGTTCATGGATCGCCTTTAACTGGATCCCCCGATCCTTCAGCTCCTTTATCTTCTTCAAAATTCTGATATCCTGCTCATCATAGTACCGATGTCCCATATCATTTCGCTTGATCCTCATATCCAGTTCTTCTTCCCAGTAGCGAAGCACATGTGGTTCAACATCCACCATTTTTGCCGCCTCTTTTATCAGATATTTATTTCCCATTTGAATAGCACCCTCCTGATATTTTTTGTGAACCTCCCAGAAGGCCTGTCCACTTCACAAAATAATTCTACATTTATCTTCCCCTCTCTACAATTCTTATCGTGAGCATTCTTTTTACAGCTTTCTACATAAAAAAACATCCCGGTCAGAACATTATCCGGATTCCTTTTCAGCTTCCGGGCAACATCTCCAACCGGGATGTAATATCATATATTTGCAGGCTAATTATTGATCTTTACGATCTTATAAACCCCATCCGATGTCATGCGAAAATAAATATTCTTACTTGCTGAACCGATCAGCCATGCATCACCATCCCTGCTTTTCCGCAGGTTATCGATCGCATCGGTTCCTACTGCCTCCAACAGCTTATCTGTGAAGATCTGATCAGCCGGGATCGCCATCAGCTCATCTATATTTGCAATGGACTCTCCGCTTCCAAGTTCCTGCGGATAGTTCAGGATCTCAGACAAGCCATTGACATCCTTATTCTGGAACACCGTTATGATCTGTTGTGCAAATGCTTTACTTTCCGCCTCTGCATTCTCGATCACATCTTCTCTCTCATCATAATGATCCTCAAATGAAAGCAACGGAAGGATACTGTCTACAACTGAATCCTCTGCTGTTACATAGATGTACAGACAATAATGAATATTCGTATCACTCCAGAAAACAACCCTGCCCGGATTCAGCTTATAATACGTTGCATTGTATCCCTGAACCCCTGATACCAGCATATCTCCGGTACCGGTATTCGTTACCCCTGCCAGATCAAAATCACTGTATACCGCAGATGCAAGGAACTGACAATCAATTCCGTTATAAACAAATTTTATACAGGCGATCTCTTTATTTTTGATCTCGTATGAAACATCCTTAACCATATTTGAAGAAGCAACATCAATGATCATGCCAAGCCGCTTAAAATCCTCCGGACCACTGACCGGGCCGTCAGTTACAACCTCTGTTGTCTCTTCTTTTGGCTGACTGTCTGCTTTTCCACAAGCAGTACAGACCGCAAGTAATCCTGTTAAAATGCACAGACTATAAATCCATTTTCTGAACTTCTGCACGTTATTTCCTCCTAATGGCAGCCATTCTGCTTGCACTTATACTGCATATTTGGATCGGTTGGATCCCATGTGTGCCAGGATGGCAGCTTATATGCAGTTGGCTTTGGAAATGGATCACTGCCCTTTTTATTTATGATCGTAACCTTTGTTCCAACCTCACAATTATCATATAACCATTTTGCATCTCCGGCGGTCAGTCGGACACATCCGTGAGAGCAGGTTGTCCCCAGCTTGTTATATGCATATACACTGAGTGCGTTATTATTATTTACATCATTATAATATACGGAATGGAACAGATATCCTTCATAGATACCGGTACACCACTGTCCCCAGCAAGGTCCCATCAGTTCATGCCATCTGTAGTGACTCTGTGTATGGAAGGTTCCAAGCGGTGTGCTCTGACCTGTAGAACAAATAAAGGAACGGACCGGAATGATATAACCCTTATCTCCATCCTTCGCATATACCGTAACAACATTTGAATACTTATTTACAATGATCTCATAAGAATCCTGCTTGCCAATAACATCATCCACTTCTACCGCACGTTTTCCGTTTGAGCAGAAATAGAACTTATAACCATCCACATATGCCCATTTCTTGCGGTACATCACACCATCCGTACCGAAATAATAATAGGCATCCTTGATCTTCTTATAACCTGTCTGCGGATGTCCGTTATTATCGCAATAGTATGTATTTCCATCTATAGTGACAAGCCCTGTCGCATTTGCAAGTTTTCCATCTGTCCGGAAAATATAGATCTTACCGCTGATCGTATGTGGACCTGTATATGCAGTTCCGGTCCTGTCAAAATAATATGTATTCTTGTCAACGGTCTTCCATGCTTCCTTCACAGCCACACCATCAGATTCAAAATAATAATACTTGCCATTGATCTGTTTCAGTCCGGTTGCCGCATATCCGGTATCCTCCATATAATAAAGCTTTCCATTATATGTTATGAACTGATTTCTGTAGAGCACACCATTCTTATTGAAATAACAGGTATGTCCATCGACAGTTGCAAGTCCGGTTGTTGCCTTTCCGTTACTGCCAAAATAAAACTTCTTGCCATTGATCGTGCGCCATTCATTCTGGATCATTCTTCCATATTTTGTAAAATAATAATACGTTCCCTTTACCTTTTTCAGACCGGAGAATGTATATCCCTTATATCCAACAAAATAAATATTTCCATTTACTGTAAAGAACTTGCTTTTCTGAAGTACGCCATTCTTATTAAAGAAATAACGATGTCCGTCAATCGTACAGAAACCTGTCTTTGCCTTTCCATCATAGCCAAAGTAGAACTTTTTGCCGTTGATCGTTTTCCAGGTCTTAACTGCCATTCTGCCCTTTTTGCTGAAGTAATAATAAGTTCCCTTTACCTTCTTCAGGCCGGAAAACGTATGTCCCTTATATCCAACAAAAAAAGTCTTTCCATTTACCTTGAAAAATTTGCTCTTCTGCAGCTCACCCTTATCATTAAAGTAATACCGGTTGCCATTAATCGTACAGAATCCCGTTTTTGCCTGTCCGTTATAGCCAAAGAAGAATTTCTTACCATTGACTACTTTCCAGACCTTCTTCTGCATTCTGCCATACTTATCAAAGAAATATCTGGCATCACCGATCTTCTTTTTACCGGTAACTGCCTGACCATTTTTCTTACTGAAATAATAGGTCTTTCCGGAAAGAACCTTCCAGCCCTTTACTGCCTTTCCATTCTCGTAATACTTCCGTCCGCCTTTTACATTTACCCAGCCGTTTTTCACTGTTGCCAGTTCTGCACCGGCTGTTGTCTGTAATTCTGCATCCGTAGCCTCTGCCTCATTTTCAGATGTATAAGCCTCTTCCGCTCTGGATGGTATTGATATTGCTCCTGCCATACATACGGCAAATGCCATCACCGCCAGTAAACCTCTAAGTATCTTTTTCATTGTTCTCTCCTCATCTAAGATATTCTTGAATATTTTCGATTCACCTGCTGTCTCCGTATTCCGATCACAAGTCCAATCTCCATTAATGTACATATGATGGCAGAACCACCTGCACTGATAAATGGCAGCGATACACCTGTATTCGGAAAGAAATTCACAGCCACACAGACATTGACTATAATCTGGAAAATGATATGTAAGATCACCCCGATCACAACCACACTTGCATATATATTTCTGGACTCTTTCACAACAATAACCATCTGATACAAAAGATATCCAAACATCAAAAACATAATAATAACACCGATCAGTCCAAGCTCCTCACAGATGATAGCAAAGATCATATCATTCTGTGCTTCCGGAATGTTGCTCAGCTTCTGTGTACCATTTCCAAGTCCCTTGCCAAGCAATCCGCCGCTTCCGATCGCATACAGAGACTGTAATGGCTGATAGCCAAGCGTACCTGCATACCGTTCCGGATCCAGCCATCCGAAGAATCTCCGAATCTGATATGGGTATTTGTCCATCTCACTGTCAAGCGGCATATTCGCCTTTAACCACATGATAAAGATAACAATCATTACAATACCAACCGCTGCAATGATCAGATGCATTTTTGGATGTTTTCCAACAATAAATGTCAGAATAAATACCATGAGCATAAGGATCAGGCAACTGCTCAGATTGGATGATATCTTCAATATCAGTCCCGCCTGAAGTGCAACTAACAGCCATAAGATCAAGGTATATCTGAATTTATCAAATTCCTTCCAGAAACGGTTCACATACCAGCCCATAAAAACGATCATACAGACCTTTGTTGCATCCGCAACCTGAAGCTGCATAAATCCCAGATTCAGCCATCTGGTCGCACCACCGGAATTAATACCAAGTGGTGTCTTTAACATAACGATCAAAACCAGAGATATAACATACGCCAGGATTCCACATTTCTTGATCAGCTTATACGGAACCCAGTTAAGGAATGCAGCAATAATAACTCCAAGTGCCATTACCTTCAACTGCTTTTTAAAGTAATATGCCGAATCGTAATTCGTGACGCGGCTGATCGACGATGTATAACTGGACGCACTGAAGATCATAATAAGTCCAAATGCCATAAGGAACACAACTGCAACTATGATCTTGATCTCTACTCCTGGGGTATAGGTATATCCTTTTTTCTCTGTCTGTCCGTTCTGTTCCACTTTTCCCCGAACACTCATATCCTGTCCGTTTGAAACCATGGTTACCCCTTTCTCACTTTAACGAATTTTTTATTTAATAGTAAATGTAAATTTCTCAACCAGCTTATCGGTATCATCATATACATATAAGGTTGCATCTCCCTTGATCGCAGATGACGGATCAATGCTCATCCATGTTGTATAACGATCCTTTACCTCTCCAAATGTAATGTCATTGCTCTTTGTACCATCTGAATATATTACATACCCTTTCAGACTCATAGATGCATCATTTTCATTCAGATACATAGTATGTACATAGATCGTCTTGCTGGAATCCGCAGATGTCTTCTTATTTTTGTAATCATCCAGTTTATCATTTACAAATGATTCTACTGTCCATCCGATCAACTTTGTATAATCATCTTCTGCCGAACCATAATCTGCATAACGAAGATCACAGAGATAACTCATCGTTGTCTCATCACTGCGATCCTTATGATCCTTTACATAAGCTGCTTTTGCCTTGTTGATCTTATCCGTTACATCTTTCTTTGTAACCTGCTCGTATTTCTCAACAGCACCCTTGTAATCCTTGCTCTTGTAAAGAGAGCTTCCCCATTTTGTATAAGCACTGTCAATCTTCTTTGTGCAATCTTTATACTTGGAATCCACCTCACCGTAAGTCTTGATCGCATCCTCAAACTTCTTATCTGCCAGATATGTCTCTGCCTGCTTGATCAGACACTCATTTGCCTTATCGGAATAATCGGAATATTCTGATTTCAGGAACAGCTCTTTTGCTGCCGCATACTCTTTAGCTTCCATTTTGTCAGATGCATTATTGTAGTAACATTCCTTGATCTTATCTGCGGCATCCTTATAATCTCCGGCTGTCTCGTATGCCTTGACTGCCTCATCATATTTCTTCTGCTCTGCAAGTGTCTCACCATTCATGTAAGAACACTCTTTTACTTTTTCTGCCGCTCCGGTATAATCTCCTGCCTTTGTATAATACTCAGCAGCTTCTGTATATTTCTTCTCACCGTAGAGCTTCTCTGCCTGATTGAAATAACACTCTTTTGCCTTATCTGCTGCATCCTTATATTCATCTGCAACTGTTTCCAATGCAATTACTTTCTCATAAGATGCCGCCGCATCAATATAATTGCCTTCTTCTGCAAGACTTGCTGCATACTCATAATATACGCCGCCATTTACCTTAGTCTCTGCATCCTTCATCCAGCCGGCTTTCTTATACAGTTCAACTGCATCATCGATCCGTCCATCCTTATAAGCCTCTTCTGCCTTGTTATAATTCAGATACTTTGGAACAACATAAGCAGCTCCACCGCCAAGAGCAAGAACAACTACGATCAGAATAATGATCAGTGCTACTTTTCCACCCTTGCCTTTTTTCTCTTTTGGCTGCTTTGGTGTCTTTGGTTCTTTTGAAGCCTTTGGAGCTTTCGGCTGTTTCGGAGCCTTTTCCTTTTTTGACTTTTTATTTTTCTTTTTCTCATCCTTTTCGTTTACAGGCATACCACCCATAACACCTGGCTGGCCAGGGATTGGTCTTGGCTGAAATGGCGGGATCCCATTCTGTGGTGCTGCACCCGGCTGACCCTGCATTGGTCTTGGCTGGAATGTCGGAACCATCCCATTTGGTCCCGGCATCGGACGGCCATTTGGTCCCGGCATCGGACGGCCATTTGGTCCCGGCATTGGGCGGCCGTTTGGTCCCGGCATCGGCATTCCCTGATTCTTCAGCATATCGGCTGACAGAACCGTTGTACCTTCTTCATCCTCATTTTCTTCAACCTTCTTATCCAGATCAACTGCCTTTAATACAGTCGTCCCTTCTTCTTCCATTTCATCTGTATCAACAACAGCAGCATTTGCCTCTTTGCTGATGTCCGGCAATTCCTTTCCTATATCCTCATTTTTTGATACATCTGCTACCTGGGAAGCTACATCCTCCATTCCGACACTGTTACCGTTGTCAGCTGCCATATCCTCAACTTTTTTCCCGCAAACAGGACAAACCTTCATATCCGGTCCAAGTTCGCAACCACAATTATCACAATACATGACAGTTCCTCCTTATTTAATCTTGAAGAAAAATTCTTCATTTGAAAGCTGTATCGTACTATTATCCGGGATCACAACCTCAATATTGCTGTAAAGCATCTCCCCATTCAGGTATGTGTGATTGGTTGAATTATTATCCCTTAAATAATAAACACCATTTATATTTGTGATATAAGCATGTCTTCTGCTGACAGATTTATTGTCTGTAATCTTGAAATCAACACCCTGGTCTGCCTTACCCATACAGAATACCTGCTTATTAATATAAATCTTCTCTCCGGTTCTTTTTCTGACAAGAATTGGACGCTTCAGACCATCACTTAATGATTTCGACAATACTGTTGTCTCATCCTCGCTGTCATCCGGCTTTCTGGTTTGTCTGTCCTCGGACAGTCTGCCAATCTCTTCGTTTCTTCTTCGAACCTCCATCGCCAGTTTTCTGGCTTCTTCATTGTTCTTTCTGGCTTCATATTCTGCACGCATTCTGGCTTCCTCTGCGCGCATCTCTTCTTCCCGTGCCAACCGAACTTCTTCTGCCAGTCTTTCTGCTTCTGCCGAAGCTCTCCGGAATTCTTCTTCCGCCTGACTTGCCTGTTCCTCTGCCAGTAATCTGGCTGTATTTATCTCTTTTTTAGAATTCTCATCCTCCGCTTCCCGCATCTTACATGCATATAAAACTGCGGTCTGTGATTTGTTATTATATTCTTTTTCTGCGGCCTGTTTGTCAATCTCTGCCTGTATTCTGGCAGCTTCAGCGAGCATCCGCATCTCCTCTGCAGATCTGGCAACATTTGCCTGCTGTTTTGCATACTCTGCCAGCCGTTTTGCCTCACTCTCGGCGTGGAGCCTTGCGATCTCGGCATTTCTGGCAGCTTCCTCGGCACGAAGAATATTAATCTCCATCTTCGCATGATTTGCTGCAATCTCTTTGGTCTTTGATGATGTTTTCTCCGTATTTACCAGCAACTGGCTCTGCGCCCGTAACTCCCGGATAAACAAATTGAACTGGATCGCATTGAATTCCTTGTGTCCATTCAGATACTCTATGATCTGATTTGCACATTCGATCGCCGGTGTATGTGCATAGACAAGCACTGACAGAAAACTTCTGATAAACTCTTCTACACCTGTCATATCTGATGGATTATCAAATGGGAGAAATATCAACTGTACACTGAAATCATTCAATCTTACATACATATATTTCAGGTCAAATACGATCTTTCCCAATTTCAGACCGTTATGTACCATAGACACCATCTGTCTGCTGATACTGTACAAATACTCTACCAGTTCATCCCGGAATATCGGCTTCCCGATCAACTGTTCCATCGTCAGATCACCTTCAATACAGTATTCCAGTATTCTTTCACCTTTTACAAATGTTTCTTTACAGGTATTTGTATTTCCCGCAAAAGGCACATTATATATCTTTATCTCTTCCTGGTTCAGTGTCATTGATTCATCTAATTTGTAACGAACTCTCTGTTCCCTGCTCTTTTGCGTCATAAAGCCCTCCTCCACAAAGGAATCTTTCATTTATATGTCTCCTGAACGCCCCTTTTCTGTTACTCAAAAATAGTTTCAGAAAATGGGACAAACTCCCAGAGTTATTATAACAAACCACTTTGTAAAAGTAAATGCACAACAAAAAAGAGACTGGAAACATTCCAATCTCTTTTCAAGAGGCGCGAGCCGGATTTGAACCGGCGATGACGGTGTTGCAGACCGGGGCCTTACCACTTGGCTATCGCGCCATTTATTAAATTTTAAAGCTTTCGCTTTAAGCTCCCCGAGTAGGGCTCGAACCTACAACCCCTCGGTTAACAGCCGAGTGCTCTACCATTGAGCTATCGAGGAATATCCTTCGTCAAAATCCATCCAGCAGGGCTCCTGCAATGCCATCTCCCTACAAATTCTATCATTTAGATAAAATACGCAGAAGGAGGGATTTGAACCCTCGCGCCGCGCGAACGGCCTACACCCTTAGCAGGGGCGCCTCTTCAGCCACTTGAGTACTTCTGCAAAATGCCTAAATGAAATGTTCCCACCAGGGATATTAAATTTTGACGCTAGTACATGATAACAAAGGATATATTGTTTGTCAAGTTTTTTTTACTCAATATTCATATATAAATGCCATGTATAGGATGCCTTATATGTGTTCCTGCCAACCTGAACCTCTGGAATAACATACATTGCTGTATATTTTCCCTCAATACAATTATTATATTCATAGGAATTTGTTCCGGCACCAACCGTTGCAACCTCATACCATTCCGGCTTTTCTGCCTTGATATCATTACATGCATATACATGATATTTTGTTACATTCTTTACACTTTCCCAGTTGATCTCTACAGAATTTCTTCCGGTACGCTTCATACTGATCTTTGCCTGTGGGATCACAGTCTGCATATCTGTCCATTTACCAAAATACTTCTTGCCATTGATCTTGACATAGGCTCTGACACGAACCTTGAAGCCTTTATTTTCAACGGAAGGAATGTTGATACTGAGCTTTGTTTTTGTAGAATAATACAAATTCAATCTTCTTCCTTCCAGTGAATATACTTCCATCTGATATCCGGTTGGATCATACTTATCACCAGCCGCTTTTGTCCATCCAATTGTTACAGTATTGCTTTCTGTTGGCTGCCACAATAAATTGTTATACCGGAATGCCGCTACTCTCTTTGGTCTTTTTGGTGATGAATAGAAATCATATGCTTCGATATTTCCACCCTTTGCCATAAAGCCGGAGCTGGAACGCTTTACAGGTACAACACGGACATTATTAACAGATCCGGTTCTGACACGGATCGATACCGCATTTTTCTTTACAACCGCTTTTTTCTTATCATTTACATATACAATATAACGGTTTGCACCTCTCACCTTATCCCACTTAAATCTGATATAATGAGGAGTCGCCTTGATCTGCTTGATCGTAGATTTTGCTGTCTTAGATGGCGAAGTTACTACTTCTAATCTCTTTCCTGCAGGTCCGATCTTATATTTTCCATTTTCTTTTTTATAAACAGCCTTTACAACTACATAATATGTTCTGCTTGACGTAAGGTTACTAATTTTTTTCTTTGTATTTTTACTTCCTACAACATCACATGTTTTATTTGTCAGGCGCTTATATTTTCCATTTCCTGATGAAATAAACACATCATAACCATATGCATTTTTCAGGCTCTTCCAGCTCACCGTAACCGAATCCTCTTCTGACCGGGTCTGTGTGAGTCCCTTTACTTCGCTTGCTGCAGATGCCTTCAATGTTCCGTTTGAAAAAAAACATACTGCCATCATAACAAATATAAATGCCTTTAATATTGATAAGTTTCTGTTTTTCATGCCAATCATTTCCTTTTTGTTAAAATTATATTACAAAAATATCAAATTTCTGATACATAGTCAATATTTATTTCATTTTAGTCTTTTTTATGGTCTTTATTATATATCATTCTGATCTTGAATCCTAGTCCCTGATTATAAGATTGAAATTATAAAAAACACTGGAAAAACCATCAAAACTTATGATTTCTCCAGTGTTTTTTCAACTAAATACTTTTATGATTATTAAAGTAAAATTTTAATAATACTTGCTCATGTACATACTCATATACCATGTGGCATCTGCCTTATATGACTTCTTACCGATCTTTACAGTTGGTATAACATAAAATCCTGCATAATTACCGGTTTTCAGCTTTTTAACAGTATATGATGTTGTTTTCTTTCCTACTTTTGCAACCTTATACCATTTTTTATTGCTGGTAAATGAACCTGCATTCTTGCATGCATAGATAGTATAGCCTGTAGCATTTGAAACTTTCTTCCATGATAATTTTACAGAAGTCTTTGACTTTCTTGTAAGTTTAACATCTGCCTGAGGAATTACAACCTTAGTTTTTGACCATTTGCTGTAACACTTCTTACCATTTACTACAACATAACTTGAAACCTTTACTCTGAATCCTTTATTCTTTATTGCCTTCAAGCTAAATGTCTTGCTTCTTGTATATGAATTGGTAATATTATATGTTTTCAGCTTTTTCTTACCATCAACTGAATAAACAGCAATTCTATATCCCTGTTCATAGAACTCATTATTATCATTTCTATCCCAACCAACTGTTACTTTAGTTTTGCTATATTTATCCCAACTTATATTATTATAGGCTAAACTTGCAACTTTAACAGGAGCCTTAGGTGCAGTTTTAACACCAGATACAGATTCATAATTATAACTATAGATTGCTTCATATCCTGTTGAAGATACTCTTACAGGATATACATAATATGTGCTTTGTGTTCCTGCTTCGGCTTTAAGCTTTACAGAAGTCTGTGAACCATTAACTTCTGCTACTTTTACACCATTTGTCATATTATTATCACGATATATAACATATTTTGTAGTACCATAAGAAGGTGACCACTGTATTGTTACTGAATTATATGTTGCACCAATCTGTTTAACTGTGCCCAGTGCGTCTGATGACGGTGCTGTAACAATTTCACCTGTAGCTGCCAAATTCTCTTTTGCATTATAAACATAACCAGTGCCACTTACATATGTTTCATATACAGGCACGGCTTTTACTTTATATGTACATCCCACACTTAAGCCAGTATAAGTATACTCTGGTTTATAACTATCTGGATAAATATCATCATCTACTCTTATCCATTTAGCACCATTATTTGATGAATAATAGATGTAATATCCTTTTGCGCCATCAGCACCATTAAATTCTATCTTGGCTCTATTCTGCCCTACTTCTGTCTGCCTGATATTTGTAACATTTGTCGCTGCCATAGATGTAATACTCATCGCAAACAGCATAATACTTGTAATTGCCAGTAAAAGTAATGATTTACTGAATACTCTTTTCTTTTCCATAGAACTCTCCTTTACTTTTTAAAACTTTTTGCTCTGGCTGATTCAGCCCAAGAATCAGCCTATAATAATAATTTACGATATATTTGATCTCGTGTCAATTTGATGTGATTAGTGAATACTGCCAATTTTATTTATGCAGTTTGTACACATTTACACAGATTTTAAATACATCTTGCATATACTTTATATAAGTGTACGCATTCAAAGCATTTCCTTTTTATACAGTATTTTTTTCTAAATGATTTATTTGTCGTACGAGATCAACTGATTGATTGCATCCTCTCCTTCCTGATAAAATACTTTGATAGAATCTCCCGGCTGAATGAGGATCAGACTTTCATTTTCAGCAAAATCCTGCTTGTAGACATTTCGTTTTTCATCTGTAATATACACATAGGTACTATCCTCTAACTGGATGAACTGAATGTCTTTGACCGTGATCTGCTTGTTTGGAAGATTGTCGGACAGATCTTTGCCCGTCTTTAATCCATTCTGTGCCAGCAGTTTATTATAAGATATCAGTGTTTCCTTCTGTGTATTTCCGGTTGCTACGATGTTGTATTTCTCGACATCAACCAGTGCATACATTTTGACAAGACCACCGTTATCCTTTAATACCATGATATAAGTAGGAATACCACCAATATTTATTAATGAAGGGAAGGATGCTTTATATCCAAGGTGCTGTACCTGTCCTTCTGCCGATGCCATGGCAGAATGCTCTTCCGCTCCTGCGATTGAATAATATTTACTCTCTCCGGTACGAAGATTGATCATAACAAAACCGATATTGGATTCATCTCCATTTACGGAAGTTACGCCGGTGTATACCCACACATCTCCGTTCATGACCTTATAACCATAATCATCTGTTGTCGTTTTGCATCCCTTATTTCCAAATACACTGTTCCAGTAGCCACCGGATAATTTTCCGTACCAGTCATATTTTCTGCATGCAAGATCTCCGTCATAGACACGGTCTACCCATTTTGGTACATCACCGACTGCATGATATTCAGTATCACCGGTACATGGATCACAGATTACGATGCCCTTTACATCCTTTGCTCCGAACAGACCTGCATTTGCTGTCAGTACCGGACAGATATAATATGGATTTCCGTTATCATCCAATTCCAGATAAAAGCCTTCAAACATAGCCGTCGGATATGCCATTTGCACATGACGGTACAGATTCTGATTAAAATATGCAGAAGGTGAATAGATCATTGGTTTTTCAAGCTTTACATATTTTGCTTCATTCTTTACCGGATCGACGAGTACATATCCCGGTATACCGCTCTTTTTATTATTCATATATTTGATGAATCCGGCATATTCCAGAGCTGCTACCTTCATCGGACTTCCATTATAATCGATCGTACTGTAGTCACTGCTTACTTCGTACTGGCTGACTACATCAGATAAAGAACCGATTGCACGTTCACCGATAATAACTGCGGTATCTGTATCCATCAGTGCTATATCATTGATCTCTTTGCTTTCTACGATATCAGTCTCAAAATCACCATCTTCGATCTGTATCAGTCCGGCATATTTGGAAGATGCAAATAATTTGGATGATCCGATCCATCCAACAAGTGCTGCCAGAATCATGATTCCGATCACAATACCAAATATCTTCGTCAGTTTTGGTGATACAGGCATATCATCCATCTGTTCTGCCTTTAAATTCAATGTACAAATAAAAAGTGCAACAACTGTTACGATCATCCATATCCAGAATTCAACACTGTGAAGATTGATTGTCGGCGTTAATACATAATATAATACTGCTTCTATTACGATGATTACTGCCAGCATGATAAAATTCCATTTACCAAATTTTCTGCCGGATTGGTCTGCATCATAATAACTTTCTTTTTTCTTTTTGTTCTTACCCATATCCATCACTCTCCTTTTTTACGGAAAAAATGCGCCAGGAACATCCCAGCGCATCTCTCTTAAACATTTACTATTTAAATGGCTTTGAACATCACAATGCTATTGTAACCTGATGCACATAATTATGTATAGCTGTGAATATCCCTATTATAATTCTTTAATATATCAATTTTGATATAATAGAACGAAAACAGCTTTATTCTATATTATTCCTGCTGTTTCAGATAATCTGCAACCGCTGTTTCGTACAGATTATTTCCTTTGCTGTCAATTACTACAATAACAGGCAGATTTTCAACTGTCATCTTACGGATGGCTTCTGTTCCCAGATCATCATATGCAACGACCTCTGATTTCTTGATACATTTGGAAAGGAGTGCACCTGCACCGCCTACCGCAGCAAAATATACTGCCTTATTTTCTACGATGGCATCAATAACTGCCTGACTTCTCTTTCCTTTTCCGATCATTCCATTCAAACCTTTTGAAAGAATGAGTGGTGTGTATTTGTCCATACGACTGCTGGTTGTTGGTCCTGCCGATCCGATGACCTGACCTTTTCTTGCAGGTGTTGGTCCCAGGTAATAGATCACATTTCCATCCAACTGGATTGGAAGCTTTGATTCATCATTTTCATTCTCGATCAATGTATCATACATTCTCTTATGTGCAGCATCTCTGGCACTGTAGATCACACCTGATATATATACATAATCTCCTGCATGAAGGTCTTCAACCTGTTTTTTATCAAATGGTGCTGTAATATGCTTATCCATTTTTCTCATCTCTCTCTTTTTATTCTTCTATAAAATAAATTCTGTAATTCATATCTGCCATATATTGACCTTAATGACAGCTTTTGAGATTCATTACAGAATCCTCGTTACATGTCTGTTGACATGACAGCACATATTTACTGCAAGCGGCATACCTGCGATATGTGTTGCATAAGTCTCGATATTAACTGCAAGTGCTGTTGTCTTACCGCCCAGACCACCCGGTCCGATTCCTGTATGATTAACGGCATCCAGGATTTCATTTTCAATTCTTGCAATATGCTCATATGGTGAATGTTCTCCGGCTTTTCTGGTAAGAGCTTTCTTTGCAAGCTTTGCGGCCATTTCAAAATCTCCACCCAGACCTACTCCTACAAACATCGGAGGACATGCATTGGGACCTGCATCCTTGACTGCCTGAAGAACGGCTGCTTTTACGCCTTCTTCTCCATCAGCAGGCTTTAACATGAACACACGGCTCATATTCTCGCTTCCGAATCCCTTTGGTGCGATCGTAATCTCTATATTTTCGCCCGGTACAATATCATAATGTATGATTGCCGGTGTATTGTCCTTTGTATTTTCACGGATCAGCGGATCTCTTACAACAGATTTACGAAGATATCCTTCTGTATATCCCTGTCTGACTCCTTCGTTCACTGCATCAGTCAGATTCATGCCTTCTACATGAACATCCTGTCCGACATTAATGAAAAATACCGCCATTCCTGTATCCTGACAGATTGGTATCTGATCCTCTGCTGCTATATCCAAATTTTCACATAACTGCGAAAGAATCTGTCTTCCAAGTACACTGTCCTCTTCTTCTGCAGCATTTCTGACTGCCTGTTCCATATCCTCTGACAGCTTCAGATTTGCCTCAATACACATTTCTTTTACAGTCTGAATAATCTCATCTGTATTAATTGTACGCATTTTCTTATCCTCTTTTTTTAGTTATCCAGAAAATCATCATCATTCTTTTTGTAATATGGATCTTTTCTTCGTTTCATATATCTGTATATATGAGCCATCAGTGTCAAAAATGCCAGTGCAATGACCAGTACGATCATTATATACAGGATATCCATAATATAACTGGAAAGACCTGCCGTATTATTGGATGATTCCAAAAATTTACTTAATCTGTCATTTTTGGTAATAATATTCTGTGCTTCCGTTGTTGCCTCTGTTGTTGCTGTTTTAAATACAATGCCGTTGATAGCATTATATAACCCCAAATATATTTTAGCTGGCATATCCCACCTCCAATTTTTAGTAACTTTTTACCTTCTTTATGAATACCGGCTGATCTTATTCAGCCGGTATCCTTTATATTATTCTTCTGATGACTTTTCTTCTGCTTCTGTATCTTCCATTTTTTCCGGACCTTCTCCTTCCGGATCCTCATCGTCAAATTCTTCTTTTTGTACTTCTGTCATGGATGCTACCTTGACATTATTATCATAGTTCAGGTTGATAATCTTTACACCGGAGGTTACTCGTCCAAGTGTGGATATTCCATCACAGCTTGTACGAATAATGATTCCTTCTGTGGTAATGATCATAACATCATTTTCATCGGTAACGATCTTCGCTCCTACAAGATCACCTGTTTTTTCAGTGATCTTATAACATTTAACACCTTTACCTCCACGGTTCTGTACGTTAAATTCTGAGATTAATGTCCTCTTACCCATACCATTTTCGGTAACAAGCAGGATCTTTTCTCCCTGTGAACTCATCTGCATGGAAATTACGATATCATCTTTTCCAAGATGGATACCCTTTACACCCATGGAAGTTCTTCCGGTCTGTCTGACGTCTTTTTCATTAAAACGAATCGACATACCATTCTTTGTAATCAGGAAGATATCATCATCTCCATTTGTTGCTTTCACTTCGATTAGTTCATCATTATCACGCAGAACAATAGCTGTAAGTCCTGTCTTTCTCACATTCTGATATTCTAAGATATCTGTTTTCTTTACCATACCATTTCTGGTTGCCATGAACAGATATTTACCATCCTCGTAGCTCTTTAACGGAATGACTGCTGTGATCTTCTCACCTGCCTGAAGCTGAAGAAGGTTTACGATTGCAACACCTCTGGCTGTTCTTCCTGCTTCCGGTATCTCATATCCCTTCAGACGGTATACTCTACCAGTATTTGTAAAGAACATCAGATAATTATGTGTCGTTGTTACGATCAGATTCTCAATGTAATCTTCATCGATCGTCTGCATACCACGGATACCCTTACCACCACGATTCTGTGCCTTGAAGAGGTCTTCCGGCATACGCTTGATATAACCGAGCTTTGTCATGGCTATGACGATATTTTCTCTCTCGATCAGTTCTTCGTCTGTTACTTCATCGACATCTCTGCCGAGAGCTGTTCTTCTCTCATCACCATATTTCTGAGAAATAACAAGAAGTTCATCTTTGATAACTCCAAGTAATTTTTTCTCATCTGCAAGAATTGCTTTCAAATAACTGATCTTATCCATCAGTTCTTTATACTCTGCCTCTAACTTCTCGCGTTCCAGACCTGTCAGAGCACGAAGTCTCATATCTACGATTGCCTGTGCCTGAACTTCTGTCAGTCCGAATCGTTCGATCAATGAATTCTTCGCATCCTGTACACTCTTGGAACTACGGATAATGTTGATAACTTCATCGATATTATCGAGTGCGATCAACAATCCCTGTAAGATATGTGCTCGTTCTTCTGCCTTATTCAGATCATACTTTGTACGTCTGGTTACGACATCCTCCTGATGCTTCAGATAATATCCGAGCATCTGGCTGATATTTAAAATTTTTGGAACACCATCTACAAGTGCCAGCATATTAACACCAAATGTATCCTGAAGCTGTGTATGCTTATATAACTGATTCAGAAGTACATTTGCATTTGTATCTTTCTTTAATTCGATGACAACACGAATACCTTCTCTGGATGATTCGTCTCTTACATCCGTGATTCCATCTACACGTTTGGTCTTTACAAGCTCTACGATCTTCTGGATCAGTAAAGCTTTATTTACCATATATGGAAGCTCCGTTACTACAATCTTATGCTTGCCATTTGGCATTGCCTCGATATCTGTAACGGCACGAACCTTGATCTTACCACGACCGGTTCTGTATGCTTCTTCGATTCCACGACGTCCAAGGATCTCTGCTCCCATAGGAAAATCAGGTCCTTTTATGATCTGCATGATCTCGTCAATGGAGGTTTCTCTGTCTTCTTCTATACGATTATCAATGATTTTTACGGTTGCACCGATTACTTCCTTTAAATTATGTGGTGGAATATTGGTAGCCATACCAACCGCGATACCAGTTGTACCATTTACCAATAGATTAGGAAAACGTGATGGAAGTACCGTTGGCTCTTTTTCTGTCTCATCAAAGTTTGGTACAAAATCTACTGTATCTTTATTGATATCAGCTAACATTTCCATACTGATCTTTGATAATCTTGCCTCTGTATATCGCATCGCTGCAGCGCCATCACCATCTTCTGAACCGAAGTTACCATGACCATCTACCAACGGATATCTTGTATTCCAGTCCTGAGCCAGTTTTACGAGAGCATCATAGATGGAACTGTCTCCATGTGGATGATATTTACCCATGGTATCACCGACGATACGGGCACATTTACGATGTGGCTTATCCGGACCGTTGTTCAGTTCTATCATTGAGTGAAGAATTCTTCGCTGAACAGGCTTCAAACCATCTCTTACATCAGGAAGTGCTCGTGCTGCAATAACACTCATGGCATAATCTATATAAGACCGCTCCATGGTCTTCTTGAGCCCGACTTCACTTATTTTGTCAAAAATCTTATCGTCATCCATGTTCTTCTCCCTTTCGTTTAAATGTCAAGATTCTTAACGAACTTGGCATTTGTCTCTATGAACTGTCTTCTAGGTTCAACTTTATCTCCCATCAGTACATTGAAGGTCATATCAATCTCTGATTCATCATCATCATCAATCGCAACTTTTAATAAAATTCTCTTTTCCGGATCCATGGTTGTCTCCCATAACTGTTCTGCATCCATTTCACCAAGACCTTTGTATCGCTGGATCTTATTTGACTGATCTCGTCCAACTTCATTCAAGATACTGTTCAGTTCATCATCACTGTAGGCATACCAGATTTTCTTATTCTTCTCCAACTTATAAAGTGGTGGCTGTGCCAGATATACATGTCCTTTTCGGATCAGATCCGGCATGAACCGATAGAAGAATGTCAGAAGCAGAGTTGCAATATGAGCACCATCTACATCGGCATCCGTCATAATAATGATCTTATTATATCTGAGCTTATCAATATCAAAATTCTCATGAATACCTGTACCAAATGCTGTGATCATTGCTTTGATCTCGGCATTCTCAAGAATTCTGTCAATTCTTGCTTTTTCTACGTTTAATATCTTACCACGGAGTGGAAGGATAGCCTGTGTTGCACGGGATCTTGCTTTCTTTGCAGAACCACCGGCGGAATCTCCCTCTACGATGTAGATCTCACAATTCTTCGGATCTTTATCGGAACAATCTGCAAGCTTTCCGGGAAGTGCCATATTATCTGCAAGATTTGCTTTTCTTGCTACATCTCTGGCTCTTCTTGCTGCAATTCTCGCACGCTGAGCCATTACAGATTTATTTATAATTATTTTTGCTATATTCGGATTCTGCTCTAAGAAATAAGTAAGCTGTTCACTTACGATACTTTCTACAACAGGTCTTACTTCTGAATTTCCAAGCTTCTGCTTTGTCTGACCTTCAAACTGAGGTTCACCGATCTTTACAGATACGATCGCAGACATACCTTCCCTCAGATCTTCACCGGACAGATTATCCTCTTTTTCTTTTAACAGATTATTCTTTCTTGCGTAGTCATTGAAAATCTTGGTAATGGCTGCCTTAAAACCTGTTAAATGTGTACCACCTTCCGGTGTATTAATATTATTTACATAACTGTGTATCATTTCGTTATAGGAATCATTATGCTGCATAGCAACTTCTACATATACACCATCCTTAAGTCCCTCACAGTAGATTACTTTGTCATAGAGTGCTTCTCTGTGTCTGTTCATGTATTCAACAAACTCTTTGATACCGCCCTCATAATGAAAATGTCTCTCCTTTGGAGGATCTACACGAAAATCTGTTAATGTAATCTTCAGACCCTTTGTAAGGAATGCTGTCTCACGAAGTCTTGTCCGTAATGTATCATAATCATAGATCCAATCATCAAATATCGTCTTATCCGGAAGAAATGTTACCTTTGTTCCTGATTTATCTTCCGGTGCATCGGCAATGATCTGCAATGCACTGTCTACATTACCACGCTTATAAGTCTGCTTATATATATGACCATCTCTTGTAACTTCGACCTCTAACCATTCAGAAAGAGCATTTACAACAGAAGCACCTACACCATGAAGACCACCGGATACCTTATATCCTCCACCGCCAAACTTACCACCGGCATGAAGAACGGTAAATACTACTTCCAGTGCTGATTTTCCTGTCTTCTCCTGAATACCTACAGGGATACCACGTCCATTATCAACAACCGTTATGGAATTATCAGGGTTAATAAAAACTTCTATGTGATTACAATAACCAGCCAGAGCTTCATCTACAGAATTATCAACAATCTCATAAACAAGATGATGCAATCCTCTTGTAGACGTACTTCCTATGTACATTCCCGGTCTTTTTCTGACAGCTTCAAGTCCTTCCAGAACCTGTATCTGTTCAGCATCATAATTATTTGACATTTTTTTCCTCCTTAATATTCCATAACAAACAAAACTTATATCTTCGTAACGGTTCCGTTTGTAACATGATACACATTATTGATCACTACTTGTTCTTTTATAAAATCATCATAACCTGTACAGGTTATAATTGTTTGTATATCTTTGATCTCCTCTAACAACGCTTCTCTTCTGCTGCTGTCAAGCTCTGACATAACATCATCCAGGAGAAGTATCGGATTATCATTTATAATATTTTTTACTAGCTTTATCTCTGCGATCTTCAAAGAAAGAGCGACTGTTCTCTGCTGTCCCTGTGATCCAAATCTTCTTGCATCGATTCCGTTTATCATAAACATGATGTCATCTCTGTGAGGTCCTGTCTGGGTGCTCATATAATTCAGATCTACATGAACCTTATCTGACAACACCTGTTCAAATTCATCTTCACCAACATTCTTATCATAGATGATCTCCAGCTTTTCTTTTCCGGAAGTCAGCTTCAAATGGATTTCTCCGATCAGATCATTTAACATCGTTATAAAATTCTGTCTTTCTTTTATAACCTTTCTTCCGTAATCCACAAGCTGCATGTTCCATACATCTAAAGTATCCATCAGACTTTTATTATAAGCAATCTGCTTTAACAGATTATTTCTCTGATTCAATATCTTGGAATAGGAAGACAGATTCTGATAATACAATCTGCTTAACTGACACAACTCCAGATCCAGAAATCTTCTTCTCTCAGAAGGACCGTTTTTTATGATAGATAAATCCTCCGGCGAAAAAAATATCACATTTAATAAACCAAAAAGTTCAGTTGTACGTCTGATAGGCAGTCCATCTATAGCAACTCCTTTATTCTTGCTTTTACGCAAATGCATATCAATCCGATGACTTATATCACTTTTTTTGATGCAAAGACGTATATGTGACTCTTCTTCACCTATTTTTATGATTTCCCGATCCTTACTTCCACGGTGGGACTTAGTTGTAGCTGCCATATAAATAGATTCCAGTATATTTGTTTTTCCCTGTGCATTATCGCCATATAAAATATTGGTATTCTTATCAAACATAATGAATAACTCATCATAATTTCTATAGTTGTTAATATTCAGTGATTCAACATACATACTATCTACCAGCCACATGTGTAGAATTATTTCTGGATACTGATCTTATCTCCATCAAATTCTACTTCATCTCCATCATACAGTTTTTTTCCTCTTCTGGTCTCAATCTCACCATTTACGATAACAAGACCCTGAGATATAACCTCTTTTGCTTCTACTCCTGACTCTACAAAACCGGCTGCCTTTAATGCCTGACCTAGTTTTATAAATTCATCTCTCAGCTTGATTATTTCCATTTTTTCTTATCTCCAATCCTGGATTATCTGCTTCCGATACCCATTGGAAGGATCAGATAAATATAATTCTCTTCTTCATCCTTGATTACACAAGGTGATTTTGTATTATTCATGTATATAGTAATATCATCATCGTCAATTGCACGGATCGCATCCATTAAGAATTTTGGATTGAATCCAATGATGATATTGCTTCCCTCTTTATGAATCTCTATCTCTTCATTCATTGAACCGATCAGAGAATCTATCTTCAGATATAACATGTTATCTTCTATCGTGAGCTTGATCGGTTTCTTATCTGATTCTTTAATTAGAAGAGATGAACGATCCAGACAGTCAAGAAATTCTCTCTTGTTGATAGTGAACTTGATCTGATAATCAACATTTAACATATTATCAATTCTGAAGAATTCACCTTCTACCAGACGAGATACAACCTTTGTTCTGTCAAATTCAAATAATATATTATTATCTGCAAAGTAGATATTTACATCATCATCTACTCCACCATTTACAATCTTACTAATATAACTGAGTGCCTTACCAGGAACGATAACCTTCACATCCTGACTCTCATCCTTTAATTCTACATTACGGATAGCGATACGATGTCCGTCAATAGCTACAACACGAAGTCTGTTATTAGAAACCTCAAATAATTCACCTGTCATAACGTTATTGTATTCGCTGTCTGAAATTGAAAAGATCGTCTGGTTGATAATCTCTCTTAATGTAAACTGTGAAATTGTAATATATTTGGATTTTTCAACAACCGGAAGACTGGAAAAATCCTCTCCTGATTTTCCTGCAATGGTAAATAATGATTTCTCACATTTGATAGTTGTCTTGAAATCTTCATTTGTTTCCATATGTATCTCACTATCCGGAAGCTTTCTTACGATGTCCGATAAAAGCTTTGCTTCGATCGCAACCTTTCCTTCTTCGATAACAGTTCCTTCAACATAAGATTCTATTCCAATTTCCATATCATTTGCTGTGAGTTTTATATTTCCATTTTCAGCTTCAATGAAAATACATGAGAGAATTGGATGTGTGGTTTTTGTAGATACAGCTTTTGATACATTACTAATTCCCTGCATCAATTTTCCCTTCATACACGAAATCTTCATTTTGTTTATAAACTCCTTTCCCGGTTGTCTGTAGATATATATTTAATAATAAAAGTAGTAATAACAGTAGTAGTAGGTGTGGATTTGTTGAAACTTCAAAATATCCTTATAAATTCTTATGAAATCAATTATGTGTCTATGTTAATTTTCCTGATATTCAATGTTATTGTAAGTGGACTTATAAACATTTGAAAATCGTCTGAATTGATTGAATTGTCAGATACTAACATTTCATAACAATAGTACAGACATTCATCCACATATAAATAACATTAGCTGTGAGGACTGAGCTTCTTGATAATGACATCAATCGTCTCTGCATATTCAGGATCACTTTCAATCCTCTTATCTACTTTGTTGATATTACTTAAAACAGTCGAATGGTCTTTACCGCCAAATACATCTCCGATGCTCTTTAATCCCTTTGTTGTAAACTTACGGCATAGATACATGGATATCTGTCTTGCATTGGCTACATCCTGACTACGTTTTGAAGATTTGATATCATCAACACTGATATTTAAGTGTTCGGAAACGGTATTAATGATAAGATCAGGTGTGATCGTAACGTTGGTTTCCTTGGATATCATATCTTTTAATATGTTCTTTGCAAGATCCTCTGTGATCGTAACATTTCCAAGTTCGGCATATACACTGATCTTGTTTAATGCTCCTTCCAGTTCTCTTACATTATAGGTAACGTTATTTGCAATATATTCCAGAATGTTGTCACTGATATTCTTGTATCCGTTCATCTCAACTTTATTTTTGAGAATTGCCATTCTGGTTTCATAATCAGGAGCATGAATATCGATTGGCACTCCCCATTCAAATCTGGAACGGAAACGCTCTTCCAGAGTTTTAATTTCTTTAGGAGGCTTATCCGATGATAGAATGATCTGCTTTCCTTCATCGTGAAGTGCATTGAAGGTATCAAAGAACTCCTGCTGGGTACTCTCTTTACCGATAAGATATTGAATATCATCGATCAGTAATACATCAACGGTTCTATACTTTTCCCGGAACTCGTCGGTTTTGTTTTTCTTGATTGCTTCTACGATTTCATTTGTAAATTTATTGGAAGGTACATAGAGAACCTTCATATTCTTATTATGCTGTAAAATATAATGTGCAATAGACTGCATCAGATGTGTTTTGCCAAGACCTGCTCCACCATATAAAAACAGTGGGTTGAATTTGTCCAGTCCCGGTGAATCTGCGACAGCAAGACATGTTGCATGAGCGAGCTTATTGCTCTCACCTACAACGAATGTATCAAATGTATATTTTGGATAGAGATTGCTCTTGGTAATCGCTTCGTTGTATTCTTCTTTGGTAACCTCTTCTTTGGAGGTTTTGTTCAGATTACTTTCTACGTCAATTACAATCTCGATAGAATCGTCATCCAGCACTTCTTTTATAGAAGTAACCAGGAACATATCGTACATTTTTTTATTAATAAAATCGATGGCTCTTGAACCCATACTATCATCAACTGCAAAATACAGTTTTTTTCCTTCGACAGAATATAACTTCAAAGGTTTGATCCATGTTTTAACAACAATAGGGGATAATCCATGTTCTGTCTCGAGAAGAGAGAGTATCTCGTCCCATTTTGATAAAATTAATTCTTCCATTCTTCCGAAAATCCTTTCCGTCCAGTCGTTGTGTCTATGGAGTTATAGGCATAGAACCACGTATTTATATCTTATAACAAAATGACCATTTTTTCAAGTTTTATTACCCTCTGACAGACATATGAGAAAAATTTTTTATATAATAGGAAGAAACTCATTTTGATATATGTTAAAAAACTGTTTTGAAAAAGAAGGTGTATAAGTTACATAATAATTATGAAAAAGTATTGTTATGTTAAGTAAAAAAAATGTTACCTTATAAATTGTGAACATCAAAAAATAAGATAAAATATGGATTTATGGAAGAAAGAAAACAATGAATCAAGATGTTATCCACAAGTTATTCACAATTTGTGGATAACATTATGTAAATTGATTATGGTAAAGTTCATATCAATGGATAAATGTGGAGAAAAAGAAAAACCACTAGATTTTGTATTTGAAAATTATATAGACACCAATTTTTGAAAAATATAAAATCACATTTTTCTAACTAAGTGTTTTATGATATGAAAACCCTTGATTTTAAAGGAAAAATTCAAAAAAAACTTGACTGTATGGGGTTATTTATTTATAATATGCAAGGACTTTGTAGGTATCTGTATGTGTTCATTTGAGTCTGTTATAAACAGAGAAAGTGAATGGATGTGGATAAATCATGGTCATAATAAATAAAGGAGGTGTGTAGATATGAAGATGACTTTCCAGCCTAAGAAGAGACAGAGATCAAAGGTTCATGGTTTCAGAAAGAGAATGAGCACTGCTAATGGCAGAAAGGTACTGGCCGCTAGACGAGCTAAGGGTAGAAAGAAATTATCAGCATAGGTCACAAGGTTGTGGCCTTTTTTAGTTTTTCTAATTTTCAATCAATGATTTGGTGGTTATGTTATGAGTAATTTTATTACGTTAAAAAACAGCAGAGAGTTTGGCAGTGTTTATAACACAAAGGATTCGGTGGCCAATAAATATTTAGTTATGTATCTGAGAGCCAACAGCTTGGAATACAATAGACTTGGAATCTCTGTTAGTAAAAAAGTTGGTAACAGTGTGGTAAGACACAGGGTAACCAGATTGATTAGAGAAGCTTATCGATTAAACAAAGACTGTATTTGCAGTGGTTATGACATTGTGTTCGTTGCCAGAGTAACAGCGAAGGACAAGGGGTATCATGAGATAGAAAGTGCTATGATGCATCTGTTCAGGCTGAAGAAGCTGACGATAGTCAGAGATGGTGAAAATTAAAAATGAAAAGAATGTTAATTGGTTTAATCAGATTTTATCAGAGGTATTTGTCCATGTTAAAAGGACATCCTACCTGCAAGTATTTTCCAACCTGTTCACAATATGCGATCGAAGCTTTGGAAAAGTATGGAGTGATAAAAGGTGGCCTCCTGGCTGTATGGAGAATACTTAGATGTAATCCTTTTTCTAAAGGAGGATATGATCCCGTTCCATAAAGGAGGACAAGATGTTTCTAACAGTAGAAGACGGTATGATCTTAGGACCGATATGTTGGTTATTCGGTAAGATCTTTGATCTGATGTATAAATTGATCGAGATTATCAGTAACAGCATGGGAATAGGATATGTTAATCTTAGTATCTGCGTTATCTTATTTACGTTTTTCATAAGAGCTTGTTTGTTTCCATTGAATTTCAAGCAGCAGAAATCTTCTAAGATTATGAGTTTTATCCAGCCGGAGATTAATAAGGCAACAAAGAAGTATAACAATAAAACAGATCAGGAATCCCTGATGAAGAAGCAGCAGGAGACACAGAAAATCCAGAAGAAGTATGGTGTAAGTCTTACATCCGGATGTCTGCCAACTCTGATCCAGCTTCCTGTATTCTATGGTTTGTACCGTGTTATCCAGAATATCCCTGCTTATGTAGGAGATATGAAGGATAAGTACCAGTATATTGTAGAAAGTATGCAGAAAGTGGCTATTGATAAGATTGATGCTTCTAAATTAAGTTCAATTAAGCTTGATTCTAGTGCAAATTATTATGATATCATCAATGCAGTAGCAAGTGATTCAGATGGCAGGGTATCTACAGCTGTTACAGCTTCCAATCAGATGATGGATGCAGTATCAAAAGGTAATCTTACAGATAATAAAGTTATCGATGTACTGGATAAGATATCCACACATGACTGGTCGCAGTTACAGGATATTTTTGGATTTACAAGTGGAAAAGAAGCAGATTATATTCATAACTTTGAAAATATGAACAGATTTTTATTTAATCTGAATATCGCAGATGCTCCCGGACTGAAGCTTTCAGCAGCACTGATCGTTCCAATCCTGTCAGCAGTATTGCAGTTTGTATCTTCAAAGATCAGCATGAGTGCTTCTAACACAAATTCAAATGATCCTACAGCAGCACAGGCAAACAGTATGATGAATATGATGACTTACGGTATGCCGCTTATGTCATTATTTATCTGTATTAATCTGCCAATCGCTATTGGTCTTTACTGGATCATAGGTTCTGTTATCACGATTATTACACAGCTTATTATCAACAATTATTATAAGAAGTGTGATAAAGAAGCAGTTCTTGAGAAATGTAGAGTAAAAGCAGCTAAGAAGCAGGCAAAGAAAGAAGCAAAGCATCCCGGTAAGAAGTCATTTTATGAGAAAATGATGGACGCTCAGAATGGTAATGTAAGTTCAGATAGCACCCAGTCTGAAAGTATTAACAAAATGGCATCTTCAAGACTGAAAAGTTATACGAATCCGACAGTTGATGAAGTGAAACAGTCAGAAAACAATGTTCATTACAAATCTGGAAGCATTGGTTCCAAAGCAAATATCATGCTTCAGTATCAGAATAAGAGTAATGATAAGGGAGGAAATAAATAATGGAGTTTGTAGAATTTAAAGGTAAAACTTTAGATGAGGCACTTATGCAGGCAAGCGTTGAGCTTGGATGTGCCAGTACAGACCTGGAATATAATGTAGTCAGTGAGGGAAGCACAGGTTTTCTTGGACTGATCGGTTCAAAGCCATTTGTCATCAGTGCCAGAAAGAAGAAAACATTTGTGGATGATGTAAGAGAATATCTTGAAACATTATTCAAGGCTATGGATATTCAGGCTGACATCAAGATCGAGTTTAACGAGACAGAAAATCTTCTTGATATCGATGTAGAAGGTCCTGAGATGGGTATTCTGATCGGTAAGAGAGGTCAGACATTAGATGCACTTCAGTATCTGATCAGCCTCGCAGTAAACAAGAAGAGCGACTCTTATATCAGAGTAAAGCTTGATACAGAGAATTACAGAGCAAGAAGAAAAGAAACTCTTGAAAATCTTGCCAAGAACATTGCATTCAAGGTAAAGAGAACAAAGCGTTCATTTGCACTTGAACCAATGAATCCTTATGAGAGAAGAATTATCCACGCTACTTTACAGAATGATAAGTATGTATCTACAAGAAGCGAGGGTGAAGAACCATATCGTAAGGTTATTGTATATTTAAAGAAATACGACAGAAATAACAAATAATAAAGTATTTTGCTAACAGATACTTGTATAAAAACAGAAAAACATATGTAAATATGAATTTCTGAAAAATATGATTTCCGGAAAATGAAAAATCAGGGTAACGGCTCTGATGAATCGGCTTCCGGAAATTTTTTTTAGGGATAGAAAAAAAGTATGTATAGGTGTATTATCTAAAAGTATGTTAGTATAAATAAAGTGATATGATAATATATGTTATTTGTTATGTCAGTGAATGATATATAGAATATTGATCAGATAGAAACAGGAGAAATCATATGCTTGTAAATGATACGATCGCAGCGATCGCAACCGGTATGGGAAATGCCGGGGTTGGTATTATAAGGATCAGTGGTAAGAATGCAGTTGAAGTTGCTTCAAAGGTGTTCAGACCGGTAAATGAAGAGAAAAAAATAGAAAGCATGAAAAGCTACACAGCAGCATTTGGACAGGTATATGATGGTGATAAAGAGCTGGACGAGGGTATTCTGCTTCTGATGCGTGCTCCACATACTTATACTTGTGAAGATGTATGTGAGTTACAATGTCATGGCGGAATGGTTGTATTAAGGAATGTACTTGCTGCAGTAATTAAAAATGGTGCAAGACTCGCAGAACCGGGAGAATTTACCAAGCGGGCATTCTTAAATGGAAGGATCGATCTGTCACAGGCAGAATCCGTCATGGATCTGATCAGTGCCAAGAATGATTTTGCGGTGAAATCTTCTCTTATGCAGCTTCGTGGTGATCTGAAGAATCAGATCATAGATATGAGAGAACAGATTTTATATAATGTAGCGTTTATAGAATCAGCACTTGATGATCCGGAACATTACAGTCTGGATGGTTACCCACAGAAACTACAGACAATTGTGGATAAGTTGGGTGATAATGTGGATAAATTACTGCAAACTTTTGATAATGGAAGGATCTTAAAAGAGGGAATCAAGACGGTTATCGTAGGTAAGCCAAATGCAGGAAAATCCTCACTTCTCAACATGTTTCTGGGAGAAAACAGAGCAATCGTTACGGATATTGCAGGAACGACAAGAGATACCTTAGAGGAAGTTGTCAACATAAATGGTATTATACTGAACATTGTGGATACAGCAGGTATCCGGGATACCGAAGATATTGTGGAAAAGATGGGTGTGGATAAGGCACTGGAATTTGCATCACAGGCAGATCTGATCTTATATGTGATCGATGGATCTGTACCGTTAGATGACAACGATAAGCAGATAATATCAGAGATTAAGGGCAAAAATGTTATTGCCATTATGAATAAAAATGACTTACAAACAGTTGTGGATAAAATGTGGATAACATGCGAGCTTGGTTGTGATATTGTAGAGTTATCTGCTTCTACAGGAGATGGAAAAGAAAAATTATATGATCTGTTAAATGACAAATTTTTTTCCGGCGAATTGGAGTATAATGACCAGTTGTACATTACAAATGCGAGACATAAAGAAGAACTGATGAAGACCAGAGAAAGCCTTTTAAAGGTAAGAGAAAGTATTGATATGGGTATGGAGGAGGATTTCTTCTCAATCGACCTGATGGATGCTTATGAACATCTGGGGCTTATTATAGGAGAAACGAACAGAGATGATCTTGCAGATAAGATATTTGAAGAATTCTGCATGGGTAAATAGGAGGATGGATAAATGCCAGTGGTTGAAGAAAATTATGATGTGGTAGTTGTGGGTGCCGGTCATGCAGGCTGTGAAGCTGCACTTGCTTCTGCCCGTCTTGGACTTGAAACAATTCTGTTTACAGTGAGTATGGACAGTGTTGCCATGATGCCCTGCAATCCAAATGTAGGTGGAAGCTCAAAAGGACACCTGGTAAGAGAACTGGATGCACTTGGTGGAGAGATGGGTAAGAATATTGATAAGACTTATATTCAGTCCAAAATGTTAAATGCATCAAAAGGACCTGCTGTTCATTCTCTTCGTGCGCAGGCAGATAAGTCAAATTATTCTCGTACAATGAAACATACATTAGAGAATACCGATCATCTGGTATTACGTCAGGCTGAGGTAACAGAGCTGATGGTAACAGATGGCGTTGTTAAGGGTGTTAAGACATTTTCCGGTGCAACCTATTATGCAAAGGCAGTTGTTCTCTGTACAGGTACTTATCTGAAAGCAAGATGTATCTATGGAGATGTCGTAAATTACACAGGACCAAATGGACTTATGGCTGCCAATCATTTGTCAGATTCCATGAAAGAAGCCGGAATCGGTATCCGCCGGTTTAAGACAGGTACACCTGCAAGACTGGATAAGAGGACAATCGATTTCTCTCAGATGGAGGAACAAAAGGGTGATGAGCATATCGTTCCATTTTCCTTTACAAATACAGAAGAAGATATCAAGCGGGATCAGGTATCCTGCTGGCTTTGTTATACAAATGAGGAGACACATGAGATAATTCGTGAGAATATCAACCGCTCTCCATTGTTTTCCGGTGTGATTGAGGGTACAGGACCAAGATACTGTCCTTCGATCGAAGACAAGGTTATGAAGTTTCCGGATAAGACGAGACATCAGATTTTTATAGAGCCGGAGGGTGAATTTACAAATGAGATGTATATGGGTGGAATGTCCAGTTCTCTTCCGGAGGATGTTCAGTATAAGATGATACGGAGCATGAAAGGACTTGAGAATGTCAGGATCGTAAGAAATGCTTATGCGATCGAGTATGATTGTATCAGTGCGATCAATTTGAAACATTCACTGGAATTTAAGGATGTGGAAGGTTTATTTGGTGCAGGTCAGTTAAATGGAAGCTCCGGTTATGAGGAAGCAGCAGCGCAGGGCCTTATGGCAGGTATTAATGCAGCCAGAAAGGTACTTGGAAAGGAGCCTGTTGTATTGGATCGTTCACAGGCTTATATTGGTGTATTGATCGATGATCTGGTTACAAAGGAGACAAAAGAACCATACCGTATGATGACTTCCAGAGCAGAATATCGTCTGCTGTTAAGACAGGATAATGCGGATCTTCGACTGACCGATATCGGTCATGAAATCGGTCTGATCGACGATGAGAGATATGAGAAATTCTGTCAGAAACGTACAATGATCGAAGAAGAAACAAAGCGTTTAAATGAAACGATGGTTGGCGGAAACAGTAAGATTCAGGAATTCTTACGTTCTATGGAGACAACGGAGTTAAAGACAGCAGTAAGTCTTGCAGAGTTGATCCGCAGACCGGAGCTTTCTTATGATAAGATTGTACCGATTGATCCGGACAGACATCCGTTGCCTGCGGATGTGATCGAACAGATTGATATATCAATCAAGTATGAAGGATATATCAAGAGACAGACAGAACAGGTACATCAGTTTAAAAAGCTGGAAAAGAGGATGATCCCGGCTGATCTGAATTATGATGATGTATCGAATCTGCGAAAAGAAGCCAGACAGAAGTTAAAGGATATCAAGCCGGAAAATATCGGTCAGGCATCCAGAATCTCCGGTGTATCACCGGCAGATATATCTGTGCTGCTGGTTTATCTGAAGATGAAGCAGCATGACGGAGAGCCTGAAATTAAATAATAGAAGGGATATCACAATATGGATCGACTAAGTGAATTAGCAAAGAAGATAGATATTGAATTAAATGATCATCAGTTAGAGCAGTTTCAGAGATATTATGAGCTTTTGGTAGAGTGGAATAAGGTTATGAATCTGACAGCCATCACAGAGAAGGAAGATGTCATTATAAAGCATTTTGCAGATAGTCTTCTGCTTGCAAAATATAAAAAGCTGGATGAATCTTTATCAGTCATAGATGTAGGGACCGGAGCAGGATTTCCCGGAATACCGCTTAAAATCGCTTTTCCAGGTTTAAAGGTAACATTAATGGATTCCCTGAATAAGCGTGTAAAGTTCTTAAATGAGGTTATCCGGACACTTGAGATGGACGATATAGAAGCTATTCACAGCAGAGCTGAGGATGGTGGAAGAAATGCACAGTATCGTGAAAAGTATGATCTTGCGGTATCAAGAGCGGTTGCAAATTTATCCTCTTTATCAGAGTTTTGTATGCCATTTGTTAAGACAGGTGGATATTTTATTCCATATAAGGCATCCGGACTGGATGAAGAGATCCATGCAGGAAAAAAGGCGATTCGTATCCTTGGAGGACAGGTAGAGAATATCTTTCATACAACGATACCGGATACAGATATGGAGCGTTGCTTTGTATTTGTAAAGAAGATGGCAGCAACACCGGAGGAGTATCCAAGAAAAGCAGGAACAGCGACAAAGAAGCCTCTTGGAATGAAGGAAAAATAAAAAAGTATAGTAGAAATGAAAAATATATATAATATCAATGAAAGACATTATATAAAAATGGAGCAGGTATTTGTAAACCTGCTCCATTTTTATTAGGAAAATATACAGAAAAATGATCTGTTCGTTTTATTATCAAATGTTAGAATATTATCTTGTAGCACGAGTGTGCCGTTTTTCTTTACGTCTCTCTCGAATTTCTATCTGTTTTTGTTTGATAGCTTCAACACCGTTTTTATCTATTGGTTTAATTGTTTTAACAACATAGTATTTTCCGTTATCAAGTGGTTTAAATTTTATCTTTCCACTGAAATAACCATGGTGCCAGCATTTCCCTGCACAGATGTAAGAAGACGGACTGTTTGAAAACCATTCAAGCCTCTTATTGATCTTCTTGTTACATTTGTAGCATCTTATACAGGCAATATCTTTATCGTCCATTGCTTCCTGCTTGCTTGAAAATTCTCTTGTAATGTATTCATACTGATTATTATGTATGGCTACAATTTCCTCTTCCTTTTTTGTAGGATGAATATACAGATCGAAGCTGTATAAATCTTTCAAATTTCTTGGATGCATCTCTTTTAAAACAAGAGCGGTATATCTGGCATCGTTTACAGCAGAATGAAAAGGTTCATCTTCCGGTATATTAAAATCTGCAACTGCTTTTTCCAGTTTACTGACGGTAGAACCGGTTGGGTCGACCATGTTTGCATATATCTGCTGAAGATTTAAAAATTTCAAAGGACGAGGAAGCTTGTCCATATAGTAGAAAGCCATATTTGTTTGTAATTCGGTAAGGTCCATGGGACCCCAGGTACAGAAGATATAATCTTTACCGCACCATTCCAGAAATTCCGTACAGACTTCTTTAAATCCTCTTCCTTTTGCCAGATCCGTTTCATCATAATTTAAAATGGTTCTGATTTTTGAATGTAATTTTTTATAGATCCGGGGTTTTATCAAACTGGAGTATTCATCAATGATGCGATAGTTCTTATCTACTTTAACCGCACCGATTTCGATTATTTCAAACGGCATTCGGGGATGTTCTCCGATATGACCGGAATAACTTTGATTCCACTCAAGATCCATTACGATATAGTTCATGTGTATTGATCCTTTGATTTGTTATATGAAAATAACTGTCGTATACTTTCAAATTAATTTATATGCACTAAAATGCACCTGGCGGGATTCGAACCCACGGCCTTCCGCTTAGGAGGCGGACGCTCTATCCTGCTGAGCTACAAATGCAGAAGGGGAAAATATATAATAAACCCAACATTACTATGATACCCAAGAATGTAAGAAATGTCAATTTCTTAAAAAATAACATTTCCCTGGAGCCAGATTTCGCCTTTGAACCGGCGACCTGGAGCAGGTGTACCGAGCAGATCTTTTTCATTGATCGCTATAGCCATCAGCATTTCATTTGTTTCCACATTCAGAAGGTATACAGGTTCCTTTGTATAATCATTTTCGCACAGGCTGCAGTCCAGAATATTTCCTATGATAGAATAATGTTCTGTTTCAATGCCATATGGCATGAAATTCGTTTCTACGATAGAAAGGATATCTTCGTAATGTGCACGGCGACTTACCTGTGTATAGATATCCATATCATCTAATGTAAGGCTTTCCATGGCGGAACGGTCTCCTTGTCTGGCAGCTTCGATCAGTTTGTTTCGATTAACAGAGGAACATTTATGTTCTCTGTTTGCAGGTGGAAGCTGTTCAATATCAAGAATAACTTTACCGCTTGTTGACAGTCCGGACATATAAGCCTTAGTGATCAGATGGTTGGAATAGTTCATCCATTTTGTATTTGTATAATCAGAAATATTTGTCAGAAAGAAGATGAGTGTCATGCCCAGATTATAGTCTTCACAGACACCGGCATAGGATTCTTTATCACCATGTTTTTCTATATAGATCCGTTCCTGATTCATAATGAAAGAACTGCGGACATAGGGAAAATAGTATTCAAATGAAATGGTATTATCGATGTCCATTTCTCCGACAAGAGAGATACCGAAGTGTTTTCCAAAGTCCTTATTTAATTGAACCAGACGGGTGTCTGCATCAACAGTTACAATGTTTTTTGTTGTTGGGTTGGCAATGATCTCCTTTGTGATCGGAGTTAACTGCCGTCTGTTTTTAATGTCGGAAAATCCAATGGAACGTAAATAACTGTGCACACAGACACCTCCTTTCTGATTCTTAACTTATTTTACTATGGTCAAAAAAGTATATTTAATTAATAAATATGGAATTAAGCTTCAATCTTATCTTTTCCACCCATGTATGGACGGAGTGCTTCCGGAATTCTTACAGAGCCATCTGCCTGAAGATTATTCTCAAGGAAAGCAATCAGCATTCTAGGTGGAGCAACAACAGTGTTGTTTAAGGTATGTGCAAGATACTTCTTACCGTCTTCACCCTTTACACGGATCTGAAGTCTTCTTGCCTGAGCATCACCCAGATTTGAGCAGCTTCCTACTTCAAAGTATTTCTTCTGACGTGGAGACCATGCTTCTACATCCAGTGATTTAACCTTCAGATCTGCAAGATCACCGGAGCAGCATTCCAATGTACGTACAGGAATATCAAGTGAACGGAAGAGGTCAACGGTGTTCTGCCATAATTTATCAAACCACATTTTGCTTTCTTCCGGTTTGCAGACAACGATCATTTCCTGTTTCTCAAACTGATGAATACGGTATACACCACGTTCCTCAATACCATGAGCACCTTTTTCTTTTCTGAAACAAGGCGAATAGCTTGTAAGTGTCTTTGGAAGTTCTTCTTCCGGAATGATCTGATCGATGAATTTACCGATCATGGAATGTTCAGATGTACCGATCAGATAAAGGTCTTCGCCTTCAATCTTATACATCATGGCATCCATTTCTGCAAAGCTCATAACACCAGTAACGACGTTACTTCGGATCATGAAAGGAGGAACACAATAGGTAAATCCTCTGTCAATCATGAAATCTCTTGCGTAAGAGATAACAGCAGAATGAAGTCTTGCGATATCACCCATCAGATAGTAGAAACCATTTCCTGCTACACGTCTTGCTGAATCAAGATCCAGTCCATGAAGATGTTCCATGATCTCTGAGTGATATGGAATCTCAAAATCAGGAACAACCGGCTCACCAAAACGTTCAATTTCTACGTTTTCGGAATCATCTTTACCAATAGGAACAGATGGATCAATGATATTTGGAATTACCATCATGATCTCTTTTACTTTTGCCTGAAGTTCAGTTTCTTTTTCCTGTAATTCAGATAAGCGTTCTGCCTGTTCTGTTACCTGTTTTTTTACTTCTTCAGCTTCTTCTTTTTTGCCCTGTGCCATTAATGCACCGATTTGTTTGGAGAGCTTATTACGATTCGCTCTCAGATCGTCAGCCTCCTGCTGAGTTGTTCTTGCCTGGGCATCAAGTTCAATTACTTCATCAACAAGTGGAAGTTTGCTGTCCTGAAATTTGTTCTTAATGTTCTGTTTTACTACATCTGGATTCTCTCTTAAAAATTTAATGTCTATCATTTTTTGATATTCCTCCTGGTTCATATGGAATAAGGTTGTTTATACTTATTCTCACATGCTTTTATATTTTTTTGACTATAGTCAATTATAATTATTTTTAATTATATTCAATTATTTTTAATTGTTTTTAATCATTTTCAATTATAATTAATTGTATTTAATTGTTTTAAATCATATTTAATTATATTTAATTGTTTTTTATTATGATTTATTATTCTTCTTCCATAATATCAGCAATCTCTTCATCAAGCGTTTTTGCACGTTCAATGGCTTCTTTTTCTTCATCAGAAAGAGCTACATAGGATTCACCTTTGATCAATTCTTTTGCATAAGCGAAGCATCCCTCTCTGGAATGCATACAATTTAAAACTACACCATTGTTACGACTGTCTAGAAATGCAACTGCGAAGCTTAGACTTCCGCCCATTCCCTCAAATGCATCATATTTGACTAATCCGATTTTGCTGATACATGCTGCAAGTGTTTCCTGGATCTCTTTGTGTTCTTTTGTAAGCCGCTTGGAATTGTTCTTCACAGCATCCATTTCAGCAAATCGATCCAATATAATTTCTTCCATATCACCTGCCGTTTTACCACTTAAAAGGCGTTTGATATCTTTATTTCTTTTCTTTATATTCGCCATAAGATAGAATACAAGTCCAAATAAAACGATGACGAGTACAAGAAGTATGATTAAAATAATGGCAGGGTCAATACCAATCTTATCTAGTAAAGAACTGTTCATTCTGATATTTCCTTTCCAATTATTCTCTGTGAATAGAATATAACATCTCTGTTATTCTTTCCAATTCTTCCTGAGAATAATAATTTATTTCAATTTTTCCTTTATCATTGTTTTTTGATTTGATTTCAATCTTTGCACCCAGAATATTTTTCAGACGGCTTTCAATATCATTGTAGAAGATAGAAAGATCTTTTGTATCTACATTATTCTGTTTTGGTTCTTTTGGTGCACTAAGTAGTTTCTTGACATAGATTTCTGTATCACGAACACTTAATTTATTATCAAATATAAAGTTTGCAGCTTCTGTCTGTAGAGCAGCATCCTCAATCGGAATTAACGCTCTGGCGTGTCCGGTTGTCAGCTTGTCTTCAATGATCATTTGACGAACTTCATCACATAATTTCAGAAGTCGAAGAGAGTTTGCAATCGTTGAACGATTCTTTGAAACCTTTTCAGCTACTTCTTCCTGTGTAAGACTATATTCGTTGATAAGACTTTCATATGCCATTGCTTCTTCAATCGGATTCAGGTCTTCACGCTGAATATTCTCTATGAGAGAGATCTCCATAATTTCACGGTCTGTGTATTCTCGGATTACAACAGGTATTTCCTTTATTCCGGCCATCCTGGCAGCACGCCATCTTCTTTCACCGGCAATAATCTCATAGAATTTTCCTTTTTTTGTTACAATAAGAGGTTCTAACACTCCGTATTGTTTGATAGAATCAGCCAGTTCCTGTAAAGCATCTTCATCAAATTGCTTTCTTGGCTGTGATTGGTTTGGTTCAATCTGTGTTATTTTAATTTTCTGTTCTACTTCTTTTACAACTTCCTTCACAACTTCTTTTGTGACAGTTTTTGTTGTCCCACTGGAAGCAGATTTTGATTTACTCTTTGGTGGATCATTTGTAGGAATTAACTGATCCAGACCTCTGCCTAAGCCTTTTTTTACAGGCATTTTATTTCCTCCTGTGAGTCATTTGATTTTTATTTGTAATAATCATTTGCTATGACTTCATCAGCCAGCATCATATAATGTTCAGCTCCGGCAGATCGTGGATCATATGCAATGATTGGCATTCCATAGCTTGGGGATTCAGCCAGACGAACATTTCTTGGAATAATAGTGTTGTAAATATGCTGATTCAGATTTTGTTTTACATTATCTACAACCTGCATTGACAGATTGGTACGGGAATCGTACATGGTAAATACAATCCCTTCAATCGTAAGTAGTCTGTTTAATTGTTTCCGTATCAGATTAACGGTGTAAATTAACTGGGATAATCCATCTAATGCAAAGAACTCACATTGAATTGGAACTAATACAGTATTGGCTGCTGTTAAGGCATTTACTGTTAACATTCCAAGAGCAGGAGGGCAGTCGATGATAATATAATCAAATTTACGTCTTACATTCTTGATATGGTTTTTAAGAATATACTGTGGATCTTCCACTGTAACAAATTCTACTTCTGCACCTGCAAGCTCTCTGCTGGCTGGGAGAAGATTCAGTCCTTTGATATCAGGGTAAACGTCGATAAGCATACATTCGCCTAAATTGCAGTCACCGTTTAACATATCATAAACACTGTACTCAAGGGAATTCTTATCAACTCCAAGTCCACTGGTCATATTTCCCTGTGGATCCATGTCAATTGCTAAGACTTTCTTTCCTTTTTTTGCAAGACATGCCGCAAGATTGATTGCAGTTGTAGTTTTCCCTACGCCACCCTTCTGGTTGGCTATTGCGATAATTCTTCCCACTTGATATTCTCCTTTTTGTGTTTCACGTGAAACATTCTATATTTCCAATAATTGTTTTCTCTACATATGTGAACATACATATTATATAATATAATTAAGTGATCTGTTTTCTATATCTTTTATTCATATAATATATATGATTTTCATAATATGTAATTTTATTGTATTATGCCAACAGATTAAATGTTTGTTTATTGATTCCGTGTTCCATTATATCACTATAATAGGATTAATGAAATGAAAATATCTCTATATATTACAAATCCCGTTACACTAATTATTGAATAATCAGTAGAACGGGAATTTTGTAATAGTCTAATAAAAAAGGAAAGATGTGACGTAACATAATATAGCGGCTCCGGAAAGAGCAATTTAAAAAAAGGGGGGGATTAAATTTTGCTATATCATGTGTAGTCACATCAATCTTATCGAAACGTAGACTGCGTCTTCGATGCTTTTATTATAACACCATTGTGTAGAAATATCTACTATTATTTTGAAAAATGTTGAAAAATTTACAAGGAATGTTTCACATGAAACAATAAGTTATTAATTAAGATTATGTTTCACGTGAAACATAAAAACAGGATTGCCCCTTTAGATTAAGACAATCCTGTTTTATGTGTGTGACATATCAAGATTATAATATCATCATTTGCTCTAAAAACTTGGAAACTTCCACCCATGCCTTTTTGGACTCCGGCATAAGAGTCATACCCATTTGAAATACATGGAACATATTCTCGTAGATCGATAGGCGCACTTTTACACCTTGTGACTTGGCTTTTTCAGCAACCAGAACAGAATCGGATAAAAGCATCTCATTTGATCCAACTTGAATCAGCATTGGAGGAAAACCGGTGAAATCTCCAAACAATGGTGAAATATATGGATCTGTCAGATCGTGATTTCCGGGATATACACTGTTATAGATCAGACTTTCATTTGTATTGCCAAAGAGAGGATCAATCTCAAAGTTTTCTGTATAGGATGATCCGCTTGCAGTCAGATCTGTCCATGGTGACATAGCTACGATTCCGGCAGGAAGAATACGGTCACGGTCTGTAAGATAATGGCAGAGAGCCATAGCCAGTCCGCCACCTGCAGAATCACCAGCAAGAATAATATGGTTTTCCGAGTATCCATGATTTAGCAGCCAATCATATGCATATAAAGCATCATTTAATGCTGCAGGATATGGATTTTCAGGAGCAACCCGATAGTCAATGGATAAGACGGATGCACCTTTTCCAAGTTCCGAATATAATCCGGCAAACATACGATACTGTGTTTTAAAAGCTCCAACATAACCACCACCATGAAGTTGCAGGACAACATATGGATTATGAGAATTTTTCCACTTTAACAGTTCCATTTTGAAGTTTTTAGTTTCAATCAATTCACTGGTAAAGTGATCGGGATATTTGTATGTTTTATCAATGTCGCTTTTGGAACGATTGTTATTTCTGATCTGCGTAAGAAGATTATTGCTGTTAAAATCAGCGACCAGTTCACATACAAGCTTTGCCTGTTTGCTCATTCCTGAAGTATCAGGAGGAGTAGAAGAACCAGAGGTTAATTTATCTAAAAGTGCCATTTAATAAAATCTCTCTTTCTAAATTTAGTTAATAGTAAGCAGTGCACAACGAAAAATAATTGCTGGCACTGCTTTTACTATAAGATAATTTGTATTTTAAGATATTTATATTTGTAGAATATTATCTGTGATGTCATTTATAAAATAATATCTATGCCTGAAATATAATTCTATACATGAAATCTACGTTTTAGTTCTGTTGTTGCAGGTCGATCTCCGAACACCAGTGTACCACCGAGCAACAGAGCACTCATAATATCTGCAATGATCATAAAGAAATCATGTTTGAAGAACTTTCCGGTAAGCATAAGTATTGTCAGGATCACACAGATAATAATGATATATACCTGTAATAAAATATAGGATTGCCAGTTTTCAGTATTAATAATCATCAATACAAGAATTGCAATGTCAAGCATTGCAATAACACAAGGTATTGCAAAGTCAATTGACCACCCGGTATATCCAAGGATATAATCAATCAATACAAGAACGGGCATGATGAAAATTGCCTGTACCAGCATTTTTTTTCGATGACTCTTATTGTGCCTAAATGAATAGATCAGTGAAAAACAGGCATATGCAAGTCCGATTCCACAAAGAGCTGACCATTTGACCTTTGAATATGTCAGGTAGTTGATCAGGATCAGGATTCCTTCTACAACAATACTGCAAAAAATTGTCAGTTTGATAACAAATCGCATACGACGCATTGCAGGTGTGATGTCCGGATACATAACAGATTTTGACTTTTCACCAGTTTCTTGACTATGGTCAAGAAAGTCTTTTTCGCTTTCCGGATCTTTCACCGGATCATATTCCAGAACTCCGTTACATAAAGGGCATGAAAGGGAGTGATCCAGAACATCTATATTACAACGTCTACATTTACTCATAATACACCCCGTTACTTTCTATCGATACATGAATCCCATCCCGAACCATCTGGCGGAAAAATTCTTTCTGTATAAATGTTTCACGAATGGCAGAGCTGAAGGTGAAGACCAGTGTATCCTTATAACTGATGACACTTCCTTTGATGAACTGTCCTTTGGACATCGACAGAACGACATGGAAGCGGTCGATATATTCCTTATATATATCATCAACGGATACAACTCCAAGGTTGGTGATCGTTGATGTATTTGCTTTTAATGAAGCTTTATAAATACGGCGCATGGCGATGCTCTTAAAGACACGCGGAACGGCACGGATAATAAAATTCACTTCATTGGAAACGTTATAGGATAACAGCTTCTCCAGATTTTCTTTATTGATCTGTTCCTTCAGACTATCTGCGATGATGTGCAGAACATCTTCAAATGTATAAGTATCCTTCTCCGGCTTGAAGTAAGCAGAGACAACGGCAAAGAAGTTCTTCGTTGTATTGGAATTAAAATATGGGCGAAGATTTACAGGAACAACGGTGCTGATCGGACGCTTGGAAGGCTGCCCTTTCAGGTATTCTTTGTAGATTGCCCATGTAAATGTTCCAAGCAGATACTGGTTGATGGTTACACCATATTTTGCTGCCGCCTGTTTGATCTCGGAAACCGGGATATAGCCGTGCAGGATAGCAAAATGATTAAAAGGCAGCTTTTCACCTTTTAAGATAACTGCTTTTTCCGTTTTATAGGAACGTTTGGCAGGTCTTATATAGTTCTTCTTGTAGCTGTCCTCGATATCCAACGAGGAATCTGCATTTAAGGTATTACCTGCTTTTTCAGCAAGTTCCGGGTATTTGTACCGGAGGTACTGATAAGTCAGTTCCTTCAGGAAAATAAGAGCACCATTTCCATCTGTTAAGACATGAAAGACTTCCAGATTGATCCGTTTCTGATAGTAGGTAACACGGAACAGATATTCATTATTTGTATAGGGATTGATATACAGACAAGGGTATGTGTCTTCTGGCATTACCCTTGGAGCAGGTCGTTCATTTGCTTCAAAGTAATACCAGAAGATCCCATTTTTTAGTTTGTGATTAAACACATCAAAAAATGGAAGAATCTTATCCAGTGCCTTTTGCAGGAGCTCTGCATCTATGTCTTCTGTCAATGTAACGGAAATACGATAAACGTTGCTTACATTTTCGCTTACAATGACAGGAAACAGGTTGGCAGTGTTATCGAGTTTATCCCATTTAATTGTCTTATTTAATCGTTTCGACATGAAAGATCACCTGATTTACATAGCTTCCGGTGCATTGATTCCGAGAAGCTCTAATGCATCGTGAAGAGTTTTCTTTGTAAGGTATGTCAGCATGACACGGGCATTCTTTACATTTTCCTCCGGTACGTTGATACGTGTGGAGTTGTAGAATTTGTTAAATGCCTGAGCAACATCGACAGCGAATCTTGCAACAACAGATGGTTCGTATTTCTCTGCTGCATCCGATACAACCTTAGGGAAACGGCTGATCTCTTTTAAGAGATTCATAGCATCCGGTTCAGAGATCGTGCTGTAATCAACCGGCTTTGCAGGATCAAAATTCTCAGCAAGTCTTACAACGCTGGAGCATCTTGCATGTGTGTATTGAACATAAGGACCGGTCTCACCGTCAAAGTTTAATACCTTATCCCAGCTAAAGGATACATCCTTGATACGCTGGTTATAAAGGTCATTGAACAGAACAGAGCCAACGCCGACGATCTTGGCAACTTCTTCCTTATCAGGAAGGTTCGGGCTCTTTTCTGAGATGATTTCAAAACTCTTTTTAATTGCATCATGCAGAATATCTTCTGCATAAATGATATTTCCGCTTCTGGTTGAAAGCTTTGCACCCTCTAAGCTTACCAGTCCATAAGGAATGTGAACCAGAGAATCCTTCGCCCAGTCATTTCCAAGAAGCTCAACTACCTTGAATACCTGTGCAAAATGCAGCTTCTGTTCCTGTCCGGTTACATATAAGCATTTTGTGAAATGATAGGTATTCTTACGATAGAAAATAGCAGCCAGATCACGGGTTGCATAGATGGAGCTTCCATCTTTCTTTGTAACGATACATGGAGCCATATCATAGTCGGACAGATCTACGATCATAGCACCTTCGCTTTCCTTTAACAGGTTCGCATTTGTCAATTGGTCAACAACTTCCTGACATTTGTCACGATAGAAGCTTTCACCGAGATAATAATCAAAATCCATACCCAGAAGGTCATAGGTACGTTTGTATTCTACAAGGCTGATGTCCTTGAACCACTGCCAGATCGAGAGTGCTTCTTCATCCCCATGCTCCATCTTGCTGAACCATGCTCTTGCTTCATCTACAAGCTCCGGATTCTGGTCTGCTTCTTCATGGAACTTTACATAGAGACGCATAAGCTCGGCAACGCCATCTTTCTCAACTGCTTCCTTTGTTCCCCAGTTCTTATATGCAACGATCAGCTTACCAAACTGTGTACCCCAGTCACCTAAGTGGTTGATACGGATTACTTTATAGCCGAGTTTGGAATAGATCTTATAGAGGGAATTACCGATGATAGTAGTTCTGAGGTGTCCAACGTGGAAGTTCTTTGCTACGTTTGGCGAGGAGTAATCGATGCAGATAACCTTGTCTGCACCTTCATCGGAACCGCCGAAGTTGTCCTTTAATGCTGATTCGATCATGGTCTGGACAAAGATATTTTTCTTTACGAAGAAGTTCAGATATGCGCCCTGAACATCGATCTTATCGAGAAAATCAATATCACCAATAGCTTCTTTGATATCGGCTGCGATCAGGTTTGGTGCTTTGTGCATAGTCTTTGCCAGTCTGAAGCAAGGAAATGCATAGTCGCCAAGCTCCTGCTTTGGTGGTATCTCAATAAAAGTTGCAATTTCTTCAGCAGTCATGCCTTCTACATGATTTGCAATCAGATTTACGATTTTTTCTTTCATAATTAAGGTTGTCCTTTCAAATTCTTTCTTATATATTAAGGAAATGTCCTTATTTTTCTTTCATTTCATAATTAAGGGGGAGAACCCATAATCTACATTATTTCAATCGGGATAGAAAAACGGATATCTGTTCCACTGATGATATCACCTTCTATCTTAAGTTGTCCATTTAACAAATAAATAATCTCCTGAATGCGGTGAAGTCCACTGTTCCATGGAGAGGTGTGACTGTAATTCTCATCAATGCCGATGCCGTTATCATTGATATGTACCGATATCTGATCACTGTAGATCTGAATGTTGATACCAACACGATTTGCATTTGCATGCTTATATACATTGTCCAGACATTCACACAGTATACGGATCAGACTGATCGTGATAATTTCCGGAATCTCGATCGAAGCATCCGGACAGTCAATGTCAGATTCAATGACACATTCTGGATAAGCATCTTTGTATCGGAAAATGGTATCTTCTAATAAGGTTTCAATCGGTACAGTTGCATCAATGTCACCGGTAAGTCCCAAAAGGATAGCATTCAGAGAATCTTCCATGGATGCAGTTGAGTCGATGAGTTCATCAAGTGTGATCTTTGCCCGGTTGACATCCGACTTGATCAGCCATGACAGGGAATCCAGAGTATGTCTGGTTCGATCTAACTGCTCCAGAATATCGGTATGTAAGGATTGTACTAATTTATCCTGATCGTATTTTTTCAGACGAAGAATATTGAAGCCATGATTGATAACCGGAAGGTCTTCTTCAACCGGCTCTTTTTCCAATGCATCTGCTTCCTTTGTGAATTCTTCTGCCATTTCATCCAGAAAAGCATCCAGCTTTTTGGTTGCTGTATGGATGCGTGTGATCCTGCCCTTCAGCTCGTCGGCATCTGCCTGTAAGCAGTGGATCTTTGTTGTAAGAGCAGCATTAGAAGCGTTCAGCTCTTTTAATTCCTGTTCAATCTGTGCAGCTTTTTCTTCCTGCGTTGTTGTCGTTGTAGAAAATGGAGAAAAGACATTATGTCCGGCACTGTTTTTAAAGGAGTAGACCTCCAGTGTTTTCATAAGTTCATCAATTTTGATCTTTAATTCAAACTGTTCTGTTTTCAGAGTCTGGATCTGTTCCAGTTTCTCTACATACAGTTCGTTGAAGTAGTCCAGAATTTCCTGATTGGAATCCCGCACTGTTTTCAGATTTTCCGTTGTTGAAATATCCATGATATTCTCCATTCTCCTCTATATCTGTTAAGAGGTTTTGTTGTTTCTATTGTACCTTACTCGTCAAGGTCATTATCAAATGTTTCCTGAAGCTGTCGTCGGCGTTCTTCATATTGTTTTTTTCTTGCTGCCTGAAGCGCGCGTTGATGCTTTCTTGCTTTCTGTATATGGATCAGATAGGCCACAAACAATACGGCAAGAAGAAGCAGAACTGCAAGAATGATCCACAATGGATGGATCGACAGCTTCTTTTTTGCTGCAGAGGCTGCAACTGTTGCATCGGCTGCATGTTCTGTGTTATTTGATGAAATCTGTTTCCCATCCGGGTTATAGCCGGTTACGGTAAGATCTGTTGTTCCTATCATATTTCCGCCATAGGAGAGAATCAGATGCCCCACGGTATAAGTATCTCCATCTTTTACCGGTTCTTTGTTGTATTCGATACTGTAAGTCAATTTCTTAATATCATCATTTTTATTAAAATTCAGTTTATAGTCCTTATCAACCTGTAATGTAATATCAGAACCGGAATCAGTCTTGTAATAGGAGTTCAAATAATCAAGCGTCTGTGATGTCTGGGTGCTGTCAAAGGTATAGTCGGCCAGAGGTGTCTGAAGACTATAATTCCGGAAGCAATACTCATAGATGGCTTTGCTGTCAGTGTAGGTATTTGCTGCACCGTTACAGTTCATCAGAACGCAGATCAGTTCGGTATCACCTTTTTTACTCCAGGTAACAAGGGTATTTAATGCATCATTTGTATAACCGGTCTTACCGCCTTCGCAGTATTCATAGTAATATTTGCTGTCGGGATTTGTCATTTTACAGTGCTGCCAGAGCTGGCGTTCTTCCTCGCAAATATTTGTCGGTCCAATGACATGATTTCTGGTACCTGTTATTTTACGAAATTCATCGTGTTTCAGACAGGCTTTGGTTATTAATGCCATGTCATAACAGGTGGTATAATGGTTCTCATCCGGAAGACCATTTGCATTTACAAAATGAGTGCCAAGGCAGCCAAGCTTGACTGCACGTTCATTCATCATTTTAGCAAAATCTTCGATGCTCCCACCAGAGACAAATTCTCCGATGCCCCATGCAACTTCATTTGCGGATTCCAGCATCATACCATAGAGGGCATCCTCCATAGAGATCTGTTCACCTTCATCCAGACCGATATGGCTGCTTCCTCGATCAATGCCGAAGACGGCATCGTGTGACATTGTTACAGTATCGGTCAGCTTTGTATTTTCAATGGCAAGTAAGAAGGTCATAATCTTCGTGATACTTGCCGGGTACTGTTTATCAAAAGCGTTTTTTTGATATAGAATATTCCCAGTATTTGCGTCCAGTACGATGGCATAGTTGGACGCAAGCTCCGGTGCTTTGCCCGGTTCATCAGGGTACTCGGTTGTAACTAAGTATTCAGTTGTTCCATCCTCATCTGTGCTGTTATCTGATCCTTCGTTTGTAGAGTCATCAGATGCCGTATTCGTAACTGTACTGTCTGGAAGAAACAAATGGTCTGTTCCGGCAGCAGAGGACGACGTGCTGTCTATATAGAAAACGCTCATGGTAAATAACAGAACAGTGGACAGGATAACGACAGGAATTGCATGTCTTGTCCTGTTTTTCTTCGGGTTCTTTCTTATCTTCATGAACGGTTATTCTCCAATGCTATTTCTTTGTTCGATATGCAACCAGCCGGTTGATCGGAGTACCAAGAGCAGAAAACTTTGCTTCGTATTCTGTCATGATATTTCCTTCGTTGTATTCGGAATGGTGCAGATCATATGTGTAGTTTTCAAGTGTCCATCCTGCTTCCGGAACCTGCTCTAAGGAGAAGTCAAATAATGGGCGGTTATCTGTCTTGAACATAACACGTCCGTCCGGCGCAAGGATATGATCGTAGTGTTCGAAAAAGTGAGTTGAAGTCAGTCGTCTCCTGGCATGGCGATCCTTTGGCCATGGATCAGAGAAGTTCAGGTAGATATTTGCTACTTCATTTTCTGCAAAGACATTCTCGATGTACTCAGCATCCATTCTTATAAAATAAAGATTGGTCATGTCTTCTTCCTGTTCACGTTTCTCGATGGCACGTACCAGAACACTGGAATATTTCTCGATGCCGAGATAGTTGATATCCGGATTCCGTCTGGCAAGCTCCATGATAAATTGTCCTTTTCCCATACCAATCTCGATGTGGATGGGATTTGTATTCCCAAAAAATTCGCTCCATTTGCCTTTCATGCTTTCTTCGTCGTGTACGACGTATTTGTTGTCGGCGATTGTCTCTCTGGAGCCTTTTACGTTTCTAAGTCTCACGAGGGTGTTCCTCCAAAATAATCTTAATTCGCAATGCCCACCATGTGGTCAATTCGCAATGCCCACCTCGCCTGACGGCTCGTTGTAGTGCTTCGCACTATAGAATTATATATATATAGAACTCGCCGTAAGCAAGCTTCCGCTCGTTCTACATATATATAATTCTGCATTGCTCATTGTTCCATTATATCAATATTAGGGTTTTAAAGTAAATAGCGGGGCTGTTTTTTTTATGTTTTTTCGTGGGTTTTGATGGTGAAATCAGAAATTACCGGGAACTTATTCCGGTTTCTTCATATAATATGGTATAGGAGGCTTTTTTTGGTGGGGATGAGTTTTTTGTCCGTCAGAAGTTGGATGAAAAGCGGAGGTGTTTTTGTGAATGGGAGATCATAAATTTCAGAAAAAGGTGACTGCATGCTGTTACTGCAAAAAAGGATTTAACAAATGGTGTGTTTGTTTATACAGGGGATATGAGGAAGTGAAAAAAATTTTGAATCAGGATTGCTGCAAGAAAGAAAAGAAACCGCGCTGCTACAATAGAAGAAGATAAAAATCAATAGGAAAAAAGTACAAAAATCCGCATAAAATCTATGCATATAACCGATATTAAAAAAAGTTAAAATTTTTTGAAAAAAATGCTTGCATTTGGATAAACTATGTTATATAATCAATTTCGTTGTCGGCGAGATAACAAAATAAAAAAGACTTCGGGCCGCTAGCTCATTTGGTAGAGCACCTGACTCTTAATCAGGGTGTGCGGGGTTCGAGCCCCCGGCGGCCCACTACAAAAGTCCTAATTTGGCAGATATTTGAAGCTGCTGGGTTGGGGCTTTTTTTCGGTATAAGAATATATATTTTTGATTCAGGTAGTTCTCTTTTTTTCAGGAATAATAACTGTTACAGAATAGAGTCCATTTTCGTAATTGATCAGGCAAAATCCGCCGCAGGCTTCAGCAGATTTTTTTACATTCTTCAAACCATATCCATGAATAAAGTCCAGATTTTCTATATCTTCCGGTGGTTTTTTTCCAATAGGAAAATGGTAGGTATTTGTAATATAGATTGTAAAGGTATGCTCGATCGTCTGAATATTGATATTGATCTCGCCACTCTGTTCTTCCAGACAGGCATTTAATGCATTATCTAACAGGTTTCCAAGAATGATAGTCATATGATAATCGTCACATGGAACAAGATCATTGTCAATTTTTAGTTTAGTTGTGAGTTTGATGTTGTGGCGGGCAGTCCGAAGCATCAGATTGCTTATAAAAGCATCAATGACTAGATTCCCTGTATTTACAGTACAATATCTGGCTTCCAGATCGGACATGGTTTCTCTGGCATATGGAATGATCTGATCATAATGTTTTTCATTTACACAGGTTTCAATATAGAACAGATGCTTTTTTGTATCGTGCATGAATCCACGAATGTTTTTATAGGCATCTCCAAGCTGCTGGTATTTTTGTCGCTGATAGTTTACCTGCTCGGTAAGCTGATTGGTTTCCTGTGCAAGGGACTCTGCTTTTAATACACTTTGGAGCAGAATGTAATTTACAATGTTGATAATAAGCAGAAATATAACCAGGATCAGATAAGTGTTTGGTTCGGTTTTATTCAAACTGAAAAAGGTAGGAAGTAATACAAGTGTGCAGGAAAGTAATGGGATGATCAATAGTAAAATGCTATATTTTTTAGATTTGATTCCAGCCTTTTGCTTTCGAATGACATGAAGAATCATAATGATAAGCAGAATTAATAAATCACTAACAAGAGAAATAGATGTGAATACGATCTCAGGTAAGGAATCAAATTGTATGGTTATATCTGTAAAATGTGAAATAATATAATATGCCATTTCTTCGCAGATGGAAATTATTATAGAATAACTTAAAATGACAGAAATTCTATAAATAATTCCGGAAGTAAAAAATAAAGAGAGACATAAATTCATAATATTTGTAAGCATTGTCCTTGTAGCAGAAGCCCAATATGAAACATTTCCTACCAGTGGATATGAAATTATCCAGAAGATAGAGTCAGCTATTATAAAGGCAAATAAAATATAATATGGATTGTAATCTCTTTTTTTCTTTTCAAACATAGTTTGAAAAAAGATATATAATAATGAATTATCAAATATAAAACTAAGCACGCTTATTAGAACTATCATGTTTAATATCCTCTTCTTTCTATTTTAAAACGTGAATAATACGGTTGGCATAAAGTTGCTGTAAAGTTGTTACTTTTCTTCTGCTTATAGGAATCAAAGTCCCATTAGCTATTACAATATTTGAAGGCTGAATTGTTTGAATATGCCGTATATTTACCAGATATCCACGGTAAGGAGAACAAAAATCATGATCAGATAAGCGATTTTCCCAATCCTGAATCGTTCCTTCTCCTGTTAATATGGCATCAATTAAATGGTATTCCAGATATCGTTTTTCTCCTTTAACAGCCTGAATATATAAGATATTGTTTACAGGTATCAAATGTTCTTTTCCATGTGAGTCAATTACAATTTTAGTTATATGAGAATGTTTATATCGACGGATGATATCGGAAAGTAGTTTTTCTATTCTTGTATAACTAACAGGTTTTGTAAGGAACTGAAAAGGCTGTACATCAAAACTTTCCTGCATGTATTGTGGATAGGATGTTACAAAGACAATGAAAACATCATCATATAATTCATCACGTAGATATCGGGCGATCATCATACCATTAATTTCAGGCATTTCGATATCAAGCAGTAAAATGTGAAATGTCTGCTCCTTTTGTGCCTGCAGAAGGGCTGCCCCAGAACGGAAGGATTCGATTTCAAATTCAATATTATAAGATGCCATATAATGTTTAATGTGTTTTTCCAAATGAATAATGTCTGTTTGTGTGTCATCACAGATGCCGATTCGTAATATCATAAATTCCTCCTGTTTTTCCAGATGCCAATATATACACTTATTACACCCTCGACCATACACAGCATAATAATTCCGCAATAGGTGATCTGGTGATGTAGATATAGAAAACCTGTTAAGATTGTTAAAATGAAACAGGTTATCAGGCATCGGTGAAATAATTTCTTTTTCTGATGTTCAGATAAACGCTTGTTTTTTGTATCTACTGGTGCAACCGGAAGTATCATACACCAGGTGAGCAGATATAGGATAAATATCCAGACAGGCTTTATATGTTTAAGAATAAGCGAACAAGAAAAAATAGTTATAAGATAAATCCCATAGGATAGTATGGTACAGCCAAGTCTGGTATTTGCATGAAATCCACCTGCGAAGTGGCGGAGAGGAATGGTGACCAGAAGATAGCAGAGCGTTAGGTCGAGGCGGTGTACGAGTAAACCGATAATAAGAACAACTATATCATATAGTAGGGCTTCAATCAGATAATCAAACAGATAAGCATAGATTGCCTGTTGTTCTTTTGATATCTGTCCATCTTCGGTTAAGGTATCTGCCAGATATGTTCCAAGTTGTTTCATGTGTATTGTCCCCCTTTTTATAGATAAAGCCAGTATAACATGATTTAAAAAAAAGTGCATTTTTTTGGAGTGAACGGTCGAAATTAGGGAGCAAATGGTATAACTACTACCGTTCACTCCTTAATTTCGACCACTCACTCCCAAATCGACACAATTTGCAAATAATATGCTAGAATATAACTACGGTTTGGATTTTAGCCGTGATAAACAAAGGCTAAATAATAAGAAAGGGGGAGATGCTTATGAAGAAGGCAATAGCCAGACTAATCTGTAAGTTTGGAACACAGCTTTGTGCTGTGGCTATGGTCATTGCACCACTGGTATCTGATGTATGTAAGAATAAGTATTATCAGGCAGAAGAACCAGAAGGATTAGATGCATTTGCAGATAGTCAGAGATTCAAATTGAGGGGATAAAAGCAGAAAGCGATTCTTCAAATAATGAAGCACGTTATATTTTCCATGTTGTTTATAATAAGAAAAATCGACTGTAAATGGAAAATATGACGTGCTTTTGTTAAATAAAAATATTGAGCGCAGAGAGGTGGATATCATGATAAAAATAGAACATTTGACAAAAAAGTATGGAGAAGGAGATTCCTGTTGTCTGGCGCTTAATGACGTTAGTGCAGATATTCAGGAAAATACATTTACAGTTATTACAGGCAAAAGTGGAAGCGGAAAAACAACATTATTAAATATGATCGGATTGATTGATAAGCCGGATTTTGGAAGCATATTGGTTGAAGACAGGAATATATTGGACTATGGTAAAAAAGACTGTTTACGATATCGTCGGGAAATGATTGGAATGGTATTCCAGTTTTTTCAGTTAATACCGGTTCTTACATGTCGGGATAATATTATGATCGCAAATGAATGTGTAAAGAAATGTAAGAAGGATTATTTTGATACATTGACAGAACAATTAGATATAAAAGATCTTTTAAATAAATATCCGGATCAGTTATCAGGTGGACAACAACAACGGATTGCAATCGCGAGGGCATTGATCAATCAACCCAGGATCATTCTGGCAGACGAACCAACCGGTAATCTGGATTCGGAGAACAGCAGACGTGTCATTGATCTGTTGAAACAGACAACAAATGAATATGGCATGACTTTGCTCATGGTGACGCATGATGCTGATATTGCAAAGCAGGCAGATCACTGTATTCATCTTGTTGACGGAAGAATCCAGCAGAATTAAGGAGGGGAAACAATATGAAGTGCCGATTGATATTTCACAATATCCTGCACAACAGGAAAAAAGCGGTTCGGGCAATTATAAGTATTTGTTTTTCTGTTATGCTTATCTTTTCCTCGATCAATGCATATATATCATTTCAGGATATGCGGCTGCAAAATGCGTATCAGACAAATGGAGAATATAATATTACTTTACATAATGTAACATATAAGGTTCGTGACTGGATATTGGAGCAGTATAAGGATCAGGCAACACTTGGTGTAGAAAAAATAGTTGCAAATGTAAATAATGAATTATGCATCGTGGATAGTGATGCAGCTTCGATCACTATGAATCATTACCAATTAGAAAAGGGCATTTTTCCCCAAAAAGAAAATGAGATTGCTATATCGGCAACAGCCAAATACAAAAATGTATATATTGCTAAACAATTTGATCTGGGAGACACAGTTACCTTCAAGGATCAGACCTATACGATTAGTGGAATTTTAAATGATTATGATTATAGTACACAGGACGTCTATAAGGTTGCGATCGTAAATGGAAGTATACGGGGAAATTTATACAACATCTATATTCATTTTAATGATCGACGGGACTATCAGCCGGGATATAAAGCAATAAAAAAATATATGGATCTGAGTTCCAAACAGATTTTTAATGGTGATATCGCCCATGGATTTATGGAAGGATACCATATGATTACAAATGGAGATCTGAATGCGATAGAGATTGACAGATCAGGCGGGCTGGAGGATACCAATATTGGACAACTCCTCATGGGTTTTATCATACTAATCATACTTACTTCACTCATTCTTGGTATTCATATTTTCCTGTCGTATATGAGTGAAAGAAGTAATCAGCAGGGAATCCTAATGAGTCTTGGATTTTCAAATAGCTATATTTTTTCGGCATATTTCCTGGAGGGTTTCATTCTGATAATTATTGGATGTGTGCTTGGACTTATACTTGGAAGATATATTACCATTTTGATCTTTAAGCTTATACAGTCATTACGAACCATCCCACTGGAACATTTCGCTCCACAGTTCCAGCCAATTTCATATATGGTCATTTGGGGAATCTGTGTATTGGATTTTATAGTTGGAATCTGTCCTGTATTAATATATCGTTCAAGAATGAAAATGATCGATATTATGAAAGGTGGAAAGAACAATTATAAGGTAAAGGATAAACGTGGATCTGAAAAAGGAAATATCATGATGCGGTATTCCATTCGGGATACCGGAGATTATGAAAAGGTATTTTCATTCCTGTCTCTTGTCTTGATCGGAATGGTAACGATGCTGGTTCTTATGGTAAATCGTTATGTATCATATCAGTTATTGTCTGAGGAAAGTCAGGATGTACAGTTTTCACTAATATCCGATGATGTCAGTCATATGGACGATTTTGAAAATCTGATACCGGGCGTTTCCTACTATGATGAGGTTTATGATACTATGGGTGAGTTTTTCATTGATCCTTCTCTTATCAATATGGACTATGCAGATGATTTGATATTTTCAGATGATGAAAAGGGTGTGTGGTGTGAGATTGTTGGTGTCAGTGAAAAACAATATAACCGAAAAATAGAGATGTCACAGGAGGTCAGCTATAATAAGTTTGTCCAATCTGGAGGAGTGATCATAATTGATAATTATAAGAATACAGAAGATTGTATTTTAAATGATATCCCGGATACACTAAAGTATGCGGGTCGTCAGGAGGAAGAAGGACCGGTATTTTCAGAGGGAGAAGTACCGGTTTTCGGAAGAAGCAGATTCTTAAACTGGAAGGATCAGAATGGAATCGCTATCATTGTTCCTGAAGAGCTGTTTAAAAAACAATTCGATTATACAAATGTACTTATTAATATAAATGTAAAGTCGGGTTATGAGTTAAAGGCAGCAGAGTTTCTGAATACACATGCACCTGTATATGAATATTCTTTCTTTGATACTTTGACAGATTACATCCGGGATCAGGATAATAAGAAAACGATTCAGGGTGGTACTTATGGAATTTTTGTAATCATTATGGTAATTAATTTCCTGGCAGTTTTATATATTCATGCACTGACATTCGTTCGACGCAGACACAACTTTGCCATCCTGAAGGCAATTGGCCGCACAGACAGCAGTATTATTTTGCCGATGCTTCTGACCAAGATTGGTCAGGGAATTGTTGTATCTATTGTAGCTGTCTTTATAGTGACACTTTTGTGCCGCTTATATTTGTCAGAAATAACAAAAAATATTGTGTTAGTTGATGGCTGGAAAAGCATAGCACTGGTGCTTGCATTTGTTCTGTTTATTCAGATAGTGGCAATTTTTATGGATGTTATTCAATTAAAAAGACAAAGAATCTTAAGGGATCTGAGAGAGGAATAAGGGAGGGTAATTATGAAAATGAAGGTAAAGATTCTTTTATGATAAGAGCTGACACGATAACAATAGAATTGTTAGGTGTCAGCTCCTTTTTTTAAGATATATTATTTCAATTCTTTCAATATCTTTAAGGTATATTTCCATGTTCTGCGGACACTTTCCACGTTCATGGATTCGTTGGTTGTGTGGATATCGTCCATATCCGGTCCGAAGGATACACAGTCAAGTCCCGGAAGTTTAGAAGCAAAGATTCCACATTCTACACCGGCATGGAGTGCCTGTATTACAGGTTCTTTTCCATACTGCTGTTTGAATATTTTTACCATCAGATCGCGAAGCGGAGAATCTTCCCGGTATTCCCATGCGGGATAATCTCCGGTTACTGTCAATGTTCCGCCTGCAAGAGTGGCGAGAGATTTCAGGCTGTTTAGCAGAGCATCTTTTTCGCTTCCGATACTGCTTCGGACGGAGCTTTTAAAAGATACCATGCCATTTGTTGATTGATCGTCTGGTTTGATCGTTGACAGGATACCGAGGTTCAGGGAAGTCTGAACCAGCCCTGCGATATCTTTGCTCATTTTCCGGACACCATTTGGGTAAGTCATTAAGACATCGATCACGGTATGGGTAGATGTATCCGTCATTGTGGCTGTCGGAAGATCAACAGGCTCTAAGGTGATACAGATATCCGGGTCTGTATGGGTGCATTCATGACGGATGATCTGATTCCACTTGGAGATGAGATCCTGAAGACTTGCGTGCGCAGAATTCGCTGGAATATCTGCATGGCCTAGTGTGTTTATGTCAGACATATCGGTATCAGAAAAGATAACGACAGCTTCTGCATCGGTCGGAATGGCGTTATCCTTTAAGCCACCGGAGAGTGTAGATAATTTCATATCAAAATCGTTTGCAAGGGCGTTCAGAACACGTCCTAACACCTTGCTGGCATTTGCACTTTGCTTGTTGATCTCGACACCGGAATGACCGCCACAGGCATGTGCGACAGAGAGCTTATAGGCAGATGCCTTTTCGTTCGTATTTTCCCATTTAACAGGGATCTGAACATCTGCGGTTGCGCCGCCTGCACAACTGACAAGCAGATAGCCTTCGTCCTCGGAATCAAGATTTAACATGATACGGGATGAAAGTGGTGTGCAGTCAAGAGCCGCCGCACCGAGCATGCCAATCTCCTCATCAACCGTGAAGACTGCTTCCAGTGGTGGATGTGGGATATCGTGAGAGTCGAGTATTGCAAGTGCAAAAGCGACAGCGATTCCATCATCACCGCCAAGGGTCGTGCCTTCTGCGCTGATAATGCCGTTTTCCAACTTGAGTTTCAGACCGTCGGTATCCATATTGATCGGGCAGTCCTTTTCTTTCACAGCAACCATGTCAATATGTCCCTGCAGCATGACAGGGGCGGAAGTTTCATAGCCGGATGTTCCCGGCTTAAAGATAATGACATTGTTGGAAGCATCTTTGATATATTTCAGTTTATGTGCTTCGGCAAATGTAGCCAGATAATTACTGATCGCATCGGTATGACCGGAGCCATGTGGGATGGAGCAGATTTCTTCAAAATAATGGAATACATTTTGCGGTTCTATAGATGATAATATAGACATATGTGCCTCCTTGAAATAAGCTCATGATATAATGCTGAAAAATCACTTGCTTGCAAGAGATGATTTTTCGAATGCATTGAGTGATGAAATCACGATATAATGCTGAAAAATCACTTGCTTGTAAGGGATGATTTTTCGAATGCATTGAGTGAGCTATGCTTACACTATAATATAAAATAAAATGTGCATATCCAGTATAACACAAGATATGCACAGATAGTTGTTGTATTATTTTCCAAGGGCAGTTGTTCGTAAAAAAGATTCCTGATATTTTCTTGGAGTGACTCCAGTTGTCTTTCGAAATACTTCTGTAAAATAACTCTGGCTGGGAAATGCCAGAATTGAGGAAATTTCAGAAGGCGAGAAATCAGAATAAAGTAACATATTTTTCGCTGTTTCAATTTTTTTATCACGAATATAGTTGCTGATTGTCTGACCGGTTTCCTTTTTAAAAAGCCTGGATAGATAGGAGATATTTAATCCTGTCAGCTTAGCAAGTTGTTCTGCTGTGATATGGGTATGAAGATGATCATAGATATAATCCAGACAGACAGCAATATGGAGTGATGATATTTTAGATTTTCGAAGGTTTCGCATTCGTTTCGCATAATCCATACACATGGCAGGATGAAGTGCTGCAACTTCCTCTGGCGTTTTGCAACGGTCCGCTTTTTGGATATAGAAATCGCTCAGACTGTAGGCATTTGACAATTCCATACCACCTTCAATGCAGTAACGTGCAATAATTGCTGTTGTAATGACATAATGGTATTTTATGTTTTGAAGATAGTGGTCGGACAAAGTGCCTAATCCTTCTTTATCTAATAAGGATTCCTGACACAGCTGTTCAACCTTTGCTACATCTCCTTCTTTTATCGCTGCATAAAAGGAAACCTCCGGATTGTATGGAGCCCGCAGAAGATTATTTTCCCTTTGAACAAATTCTCGGTATACAAGTTCTTTTTTCAGTTGCATATTCTATCCCCGTTCGTATAAAACAGTCATAAGACTATATAGTAAATATGACAGATAAAACAATGAGACTATTAGTAAATTTGTATAAATTGTATCATAAAACATGACTATGGTCAATAAAACGATATAAAAGTAATATAAACGATATAAAGAAAACAGTAGTTTTCTTATACTATTTGCATAACGAAAATTTATACGGGAGGTATGTATTCATGAAAAATGCAAAAAAGATTATTGCTTTTTTAATGGCTCTTACACTTTTAGTAAGTACCATCCAGATGCCGGTTATGGCTGCAACAACAAAAAAAGCAACAATCAAGACGGTATCGATTGTAAAGCCTGAGACAAAAACGCTTGTTTTAAAAGCAAAGAAATCATACCAGTTGAAAACAAAAGTAACTGTAAATGGAAAAATCAGTAAGAAAGTAACCTACAAATCTTCAAATGAAAAGGTTGCTACCGTAAGTAAAAACGGTAAAATCAAGGCATTGAAGAAGGGAAAAACAACTATAACAGTAAGAAGCAAGGTAAATAAGAAGAAAAAGACAACCTTGAAGGTTATTGTTGGAACACCTGTTAAATCTGTAAAGCTCAATAAAAGCAAGGTGAAAACACAGGTTGGCAAGAAGGTAAAATTAAAAGCAACAGTTTCACCTAAAAAATCCAGTGTAAAGGGTGTAAAGTTTACTTCAAGCAATAAGAAGGTTGCAACAGTAAGTAAAAAGGGTGTTGTTACCTGTAAAAAGGCTGGAAAAGTTACAATTACAGCTACGGCTAAAGATGGCAGTGCAAAGAAGGCAAAATGTACAATTACTATTAAAAAGAAGAAAACTGAGCCATCCAATAAACCGGAAACACCAAATAAGCCGGGAACATCAGACAAGCCGGGAACGCCAAACAAGCCGGGAACACCAAACAAGCCGGATGATAAAGACGACCAGGATAACAAGGGCGATGAAGACAACAAGCTTTCTTATGATGGATATAATCTGAAATGGGAAGATGACTTTGATGGTGATGCGTTAAATGAGGATGACTGGAATTATGAAGAGCATGCACCAGGATGGGTAAACAGTGAATTACAGGCATATGTAAAGTCTGATCAGAATGTATATGTAAAGGATGGAAAGCTGGTTATCCAGCCTGTCAAGACAAAGAATGAAGATGGTTCATATTCTATTACTTCAGGAAGAATCAATACACAGGGTAAGCATGATTTTACATATGGATTGTTTGAGGTAAGAGCTAAGGTTCCAAGTGGAAAAGGTTTCCTTCCGGCATTCTGGATGATGCCAACAGATGAAAATCTGTATGGACAGTGGCCAAGATGTGGTGAGATTGATGCTATGGAAGTTATGGGGCAGGAAACAGATAAGGTTTATGGCACGATTCACTATGGAAGTCCACATGCGGAAAAGCAGGGAACATATACATTAGAGAATGGAAATTTTGCAGATGAATATCATACATTTTCATGTGACTGGCAGCCGGGTAAGATCACATGGTATGTAGATGGAATAAAATATCATGAGACAAGTGACTGGTTCACAGCCGTTGAGGGTGAAACAGAGGTTGCTTATCCTGCACCATTTGATCAGCCATTTTACATGATCTTAAATCTTGCAGTTGGTGGATCATGGGTTGGATATCCGGATGATGATGCAGATTATATCAATACTCAGAGTTATAGTATTGATTATGTAAAAGTATATCAGAAGGACAGCTACAATGAAGATGTAGAAAAACCTGTTAACGAAGTAATTATCCGTGATCCGGATGCAAATGGAAACTATGTAAACAATGGAGATTTTGCTAAGACAGAAGATCTCACAGATGACATAGACTGGAAATTCCTTACCGCTTTAGAAGGAGAAGGAAATGCAGTTATTAAAAACAAGGCAATTGAAATACATACAGATAAAGTCGGAACAGTTGATTACAGTATTCAGCTTGTTCAGCCATCAATTCCTGCAGAAAAAGGCGGTGAATATACAGTAACATTTGATGCATGGGCAGATGAAGCACGTACTATGAAAGTAGATGTATCTGCACCAGATCGTTCTTATAAGCGTTACCTGAATGATACAGTTGTTGATCTTACAACAGAGAAGCAGACCTATACTTATACATACACCATGACAGATAAGCCGGATGCAAATGCACGTCTGGAGTTCAATTTCGGTGCTACAGATTCAACAGCTACTGTATACATTACAAATGTATCAATTAAAAAGACAGCACAGAAGGAAATTGATAATAGTAAAAAACCTTTATCAGATGGTAACTATATTTACAATGGTGGTTTTCAGGAAGGTAAGAATCGTCTCGGTGACTGGACTGTGACAAATAACTGCCAGGCAGTAGTTAGCGTAACAGGATTGGCAGATGGCCGTCGTCTTATGGTAAAGGCTGATACAAAGAATAAAGCGGATGTAATCCTTTCACAGGATGGTCTTCCACTTAACGTTGAGACAGAATATGCATTGAGCTTTGACGCACAGGCAGATACAGATATGCAGCTTGATGTAGTTATTGCAGGTGAAACATTTACTGCAGATGTAACAACAGACAAACAGACATTTAACTATGTATTTAAAACACCGGAAGAGTTAACTGATGCATTTAAGACGATAACATATTTCCTTGGAAATAAGGGAACGATCTATTTGGACAATGTTCGCGTTGTTGAAAATACACTGATTAAGAACGGAAGTTTTAAGGCAGGTTTCTCCGGTTACGAAGTATATGCAGAAGGCAGCACAGATGTATCTTATGTAGTCGACAGTCAGACAGAAGATTATGCAGCAGATTTTACGATCAAGGATACAGGTGCTCAGGACTGGATGATCCAGTTAAAGCAGAACAATATTAGTCTTGAAGAAGGTCAGTGGTACAGACTATCATTAAAGGCAAAATCAGATATGAACCGTAAGCTTATGGTTGCACTTCAGAGAGATGGTTCATCTGATGATGACTGGACACCATATTCAGGATCAAAGACAGTTGATCTTACAGATGAATATCAGTCTATTGTCGTTGAGTTCAGGATGAAGAACAAGAGTGATCCTAGAACAATTTTAAGTATTTCTATGGGTGCTGTAGGCGATGTTCAGATCAAACAGCAGCATAGAATCTGTATTGATGATATTATTCTTGAGAAAATTGATGCTCCAAAGGTTGATGAGACGGAGTCAGATGTGAATCTGATTAAGAATGCAGATTTCTCAGAGGGAGACAATGGACTTTCAAACTGGGAAGGTGGTATTATGGGTGATGCTGTTGGAACACAGACAGTTGATAAGGGTGTTATCACTTATGAATTATCAGATGCTGGAACTGCTGACTGGAATGTACAGTTGAAGCAGATGGGACTGGCATTGGAAAATGGAAAGACCTATGAAGCAAGTATTACTTTAAAGTCAACCGAAGCAAGAACGGTATTATTGAATTTCATGAGCAACTCTTATAAATGGTATGGTGGAGAAACAATTGTTCTTCCAAAGAATGAAGAGGTTGTAAAAACCATTACATTCACAATGAATGAAGAGACAGATACTGATGCTGGATTCTTCCTCTCTATGGGTAAGATTGCGGATGTTGATACCCCTGCATCTACAATCACAGTATCAAATATCTCTTTAAAAAAGCTTGCTGAATAATCCACAGGCATATAAACACATAAGTATTTATGCAAGACAGGCACTGGTGATAATACCGGTGCCTGTTTCTGTTGCGCAAATAAGTTATTGAGATATTATTGTTTGTTAAAGCTGTAAACCTCGGCAATCTCGCTGATGGAGACATAGGCTTTATCATCAAGCTCATGGACAATATTCTTCATCTTTCCGATCTGGAAGCGGTTTACAACAATGTAGATCATGGTCTTTTCCTGATCCGAATAGAAGCCCTTTGCATCGATCATCGTTATACCGCAGGAAAATGTATCCGAGAGTTCCTGACAGATTTCCTGTGGTTTTGTTGTAATGATATAGGCGGCTTTGGAACGGTCAATACCTTCTACGATAAAGTCGATGGTCTTAAGTGCAGCCATATATGTAACGATGGAATAAAGAGGCAGGATCCAACTGTTCAGGATAATGCCACAGATGATGTAAAGCATTACATTATAGACCATAACAAAGGTTCCGACGGTGATGCCAAGGCGTTTGGCAAATATGATCGCAAGTGTCTCGATACCGTCCATTGCACCGCCAAAACGGATTGCAAGTCCGCTTCCTGCACCGGAGATCAGACCGCCAAAAAGTGCGCATAGAAGCAGATCGGAGCCTGCAAGTGGGGATACAAACCGGACATCGATAGGAAGGATGTCGGTAATCAACCATGCGCCCAGAGAGTAGATTGCAACTACATAGATCGCATAGATGGTGAAGGTAGATCCCTGTTTTTTCCAGCCATATAAGAATAGTGGAATATTTAAAATAATAAGGAAAACAGAAAGTGACAGGTGTTCCGGAGTGATCTGGCTTAGCAGCATGGAAGTACCGGATATGCCACTGTCATAGAGATTAACAGGACTTAAAAATATCGTAATACCGAAGGCATTGATAAGCCCGGCAATGGTCAGCCCGAGGATATTTTTCCAGTGTAGGGAACGAAAGATGGTTTTTAGTTTATTCATATAAAAGCCTCCTGTTCTGTCATATACATTTTTTACTATGGTCAAATATTACATGAGAAAACCATTGATTACAAGAGAATTGTGTTTAATTTAATTAAATCTTTACTGGAAGTTTATTGTTTTCTTGCATTCGTATTTGTCAGAGAGTAAGATAGACTCATATATTATGTGATATTAGAGGAAATAGAATAATATGAAAAATGTTTCAGAAATTATAAATCAAGGAAATAAAAATGCAGAGCTTCCGGCATGGTTAAATATGCGGCATGCATGGAGTGCCAGTGATGCAAAGCGGGATGAAGGGTTGGCATATCCGGATAATGTAATTCAGATCAAGAATTTGGACTATAAAAAAGAGCCGGATCATCAGAAGTGGTGTGAGGCAGTTGAATTATTAGCTTCACAGAGAACTATGGGGGAAAAGACATCGGAAAAGTATAGTCGGATTTTCTATTATAATGAACCGGACGATGCTTCGAATCTTGATTCTGAACGTTATGCATCAAACAGTTTATTTGATATATATTATCCGGCTGAGTTGGATGCACAGACATCATATCCGGTGATCGTCAGCGTTCATGGCGGTGGATGGTTTTATGGAGATAAAGAGCTGTATAGTTATTATTGCTGCCATCTGGCATCAAAGGGATTTGCGGTTGTGAATTTTAATTACCGGCTGGCACCTCAGAACAAATATCCGGCAGCGATTGAGGATGTGGCATACATTATCCATTATATTCACGAGAATGCAGGGATGCTTCATCTGGATATGGAAAAGTTTTATATGCTGGGGGATTCAGCAGGAGCACAGCTTACGGCAAATTACTGTATTATTGCCGGGAATGCAGCGTATCGGAACAAGCTGGATTTCTTTACATATGACAGACTTCCAAAGGCTGTGTGTCTGAATTGCGGAGCATATGAGATGGACAAGCGGGAGGATAATATTTCCGACTGGTATATGAAGAACGAAGATGAAAGTTATGCAGTATCTGAAGAGCAGAGAAAGCTGTTCCTTTCACAGCTTGAGTATCTGACGAAAGATTTTCCACCGGCATATCTGATGTACAGTGTAAATGATGATCTGAGATTTCAGACCATTTATCTGGATGAACGAATGGAGAAGCTGGGTATCCGGCATGTGATCCGGTCATTTGGAGAGAAACATCCGGACAGCGGACATGTATTTCACATTAATCTGAAAAACCCGGAAGGCGTACAGTGCAATGAGGAAGAATGTGCATGGTTCCGTCAATATGAATAAGTACATGGCGGTTCATATAGAAAGTATATGCATTTGTAAGACTTGAAAAAATATGAAATGAAATTTGGAGTATAAGAAAATGGCAGAAGGTTGTAATCATAATTGTAGTAGTTGTGGAGAGAGTTGTTCATCAAGAACCGCTCCTCAGAGTTTACTTGAAGTACCACATGAAGGAACAAAGATCAAACATATCATAGCAGTTATCAGTGGAAAAGGCGGTGTCGGAAAATCATCCGTAACGACATCCCTTGCGGTTACCTTGAATCGTCTTGGTTATAAGACTGCGGTTCTGGATGCAGATATTACCGGACCTTCGATTCCGACAGCATTTGGAATAAATGAAGAACCGGAGAGAGGCGACGATTTCCTGTATGCGGTTGAAACAAAGACCGGAATCAAGATGATGTCGATCAATCTGTTGATCGAAGATCAGACAGCACCGGTTATCTGGCGTGGTCCGATCATCGCGGGAGCAGTAAAACAGTTTTATACGGATGTTGCCTGGGGAGACATTGATTATATGCTGGTTGATTGTCCGCCCGGAACCGGAGATGTACCGCTTACGGTATTTCAGTCTCTGCCGGTGGATGGGGCAGTTATTGTTACAACACCTCAGGATCTGGTGTCTCTTATTGTGGAGAAGGCAGTCCGTATGGCGGACGATATGGGAATCCGTATCTTAGGTCTGGTTGAGAATATGTCATATTTCAAATGCCCGGATTGCGGCAAAGAGCATAGCATCTTCGGTGAGAGTAAAGTAGAGGAGATACAGGATCGTTTTGGTATCGAGACGGTCGTAAAGCTTCCGATCGACCCGGCACTTGCCGGCTTGATGGATGAAGGTAAGATCGAGGATATGCCGGAATCAAAGCTGAAGGAATTCGCACAGACGATCGTGGGAAAGATAGGATGAAACTTAGAAAATTACTGGAAAGCTGCCACCTGTGTCCGAGAAAATGCGGGGTGAACCGCATAAACGGACAGACAGGGGCATGTAATGAAACATTATCAATATCAGCCGCAAGGGCGGCATTGCATATGTGGGAGGAGCCTTGCATTTCCGGAGAGAACGGATCGGGCGCGGTATTCTTTTCCGGGTGTTCACTTGGATGTGCATATTGCCAAAACCATGATATATCCGGGGGCTTGAATGGAAAAGAGATCACGATAAAGCGCTTATCGGAAATCTTCTTTGAGTTAAAAGAGCAGGGAGCCAATAATATCAATCTGGTAACGCCGGATCATTTTATTCCTCAGATCATAGAGGCAATCGATATGGCAAAGGAGCAGGGGTTCAATCTTCCGTTTGTCTATAATTGCAGTGGATATGAGGAGATCGACGCCCTGAAGCTGTTAGATGGATACATTGACATTTACCTGCCAGATTTTAAATATATGTCGGCAGAACTGGCGGCGAGATACAGTCACGCACCGGATTATCCGGAGGTGGCGAAAACGGCACTGGCGGAGATGGTACGGCAGGTTGGAGGAGATCAGACAACATTTGACGAGGATGGCATCATGAAGCGTGGTGTTATTGTCCGTCATCTGGAGCTTCCGGGATGTATCGAGGATTCCAAGGCTGTCATTCGTTACTTATATAAAACATATGGAAATAATATTTACATCAGCATTATGAACCAGTATACTCCGATGGAGGGAATCGGTGAGAAGTTCCCGGAATTGAACCGCAAACTGACGGAACGGGAGTATGATGAACTGGTTGATTATGCGATTTCGATCGGTGTAGAAAATGGTTTCATCCAGGAAGGGGAAACGGCATCAGAAAGTTTTATACCTCCATTTACAAATGAAGGGATATGATGCAGAAATGTCCGGTATAATAGTTGAAACAGATCAGATGAAAATATCTGGTTTAAAATAAAAAAGGAAAGGAAGATGGGAGTATGAAAAACATCTTAAAGCAGGCGGCAATGAGTATTTTACTTGTTGCGCTGGTGTGTTCTTTCTGTATAACACCTGCAATGGCAGCGACAGAGTTTATCGGAGAGACAAAAGAAAACAGTGCAGTTGTTTCAGATGAAAGTGCAGAACTTGCTGCAAGTTCAGGCTGGGTAAAGAAGAGTTCCGGCCGTTTTGAATATTACAGCAAGGCAGGCAAGGTAACGAAGAAGCTGGTGAAGAAGAATGGGTTCTTCCGTTATTATCTGAAAAAGAATGGCAAATGGAAAGCGCAGAAAAAGGTATGGGTGACAATCTCACATAACCAGTATTATGCGAACGCAAAAGGCAAGGTCACCACGATCTACTATGGTGCCAGCAAAAAGGCAAAGCGGTATTCCGGTGGTAAATGGAAGTATGTGAAGAATGATACTTTGCGTCTGGCAAATGGGAACGTGTATTATTTCAGTGCAAATGGTATCCGTCAGACGAAGCATAGCTGGTATAAGATCAATGATAATCGTCATGTTCTGGTCGGCGAAAAGGGTTCCGATACCGTAGATTATCTGTTGAAGAAGGATCGCGGTGCATGGAAATGTTATGTCAGCACAAAGAAAGGCTGGGATAAGTTCAGAAGCAAGTGGGCACAGGCATATGGCAAGATCTATTACTTTGATGCAACCGGAAAGGCATCCAGAATCTACTATGTGGAGTCCATGAAATGCTATGAATACAAAAATGGCAAATATGTAATGTGGAGAAATACAACAAAATACATTGGTAAATATCTGTTGTATTTTGGTTCCGATGGTGTACGTGTTACCAAATCCGGTTGGTATAGGATATCATCAGATAAAGAGATTTATGTAAATTCACAGGGAATTGTTACGGATTCCAGAACACCTGTAAAAGAAACAACCGGACATTCTGCAACCGGCTGGTATACGATCAAGCTTAGTAATGGCAGTACAAAGCAGGTATATGGATATTTTGATTATGATGCAGAAAATACGATCATCCGTCAGTTAAATGCATACAGAAAGGCAAATGGTCTTAATGAATTGACAAGATCACAGAGCCTGATGAATTCTGCAAGAGTACGAGCATATGAGTGTTCTTATTCCTTCTCACATACAAGACCGAATGGTACGCAGTGTTTTACTGCTTCATCAGAAATGAATGGCGAAAATATTGCAGCCGGATATCCTTCTGCAGATGCAGCAATGACAGCCTGGAAAAATTCACCGGGACATGATGCAAATATGAAATTGTCACTATTCAGTAAAATTGGTGTTGGTGTATTTGTAGCAGTATCCAGTGATAATTGTGGATATAAATATTACTACGTTCAGAACTTTGGTATTTAGAAACAGATTGTATATTTTATTCATAAAGTAAAAGGTACTTCAGAATGTTTAACATAATTTGTATGACATTCTGAAGTACCTTTATTTTTATAAGCCTGCTTTTATAAGGTCATTTTCATCAGAAAAAGTAATGCAGTTATACAAGAATAAAACCTGATCGTAGTCTTCGACGTTTACCAGATTGCTGATAGATTGATTTGTGTACCGGAGATCGATCATGGTCACGGTATCGTAGTTGTTGATTAGAAACTGCATCATGGAATTGGCATAGCTGTCCTTGATCACCAGAATGGAACGCTTGTCAGTTCCGGCTGTATCTTTTGGATCGGATGCAGCTTCTGCAGTCGTTGTGTTGTTTCGATGGAGCGTTGCAACCGCTACGTTCTGTCCGGTATAGGATGCGTATTTGTCTTTTACGTCCAGATAGTCACGGAAGAAAATGGAGTCATAGGAAGCTTCTTTATCAAGTCCATTCGAGGTTGTCATGGATGGTGTTGCACTATTATCTGCCAGAGTGTAGAAATCAATCTCATCTTTTGTAACAGACTGATCTAAGGTCTTTGAGAACAGGGTTCCCTGAAATTCTGTGCTGGCGGTTTCCTTTGTAAAATCCTTCAATTCATAAGGAGTATATCCAAGTTCTGCTCCGGCAGACTGATATGCATAATATGCACCGAGGGATGTCCAGTGGTGGTCGGTACGATAATAGATATACTCGCTATCATGTTCCTTTAATGTATTATATATATTGATCGGTGTCACACCGGATAGTTCGTTATAACAGGATTCGATCATGTCTTTTTCATCAACTGATACATTCTTAACAGCCGAAGGCAGCAGGGAATCTCCATAGACACCGACAGAGGTCGGACACAGCATGAAGTAGGTTGGAATCTCCGAATGCTTTGCAGCGAAGCTGTTAATGACAGCAAGATTTGTATGGATCTTATCAGCATCATATGCCGCACCGATATCGTCATAATCTGAAAGTACCTGCAGCATCTGGTCGTTTTTCGTATATACCGTTGAGATCTCGGTTTTTCCCATCAAGCGTTCAGAATCGTTCATGGCTGATATCCATTGTTCGCGACCATAGAATCGGTCGGAGAACCAGGAATCAAAACCGTTCATAAATGTCTCATCCTTGATGGAAGAAAGATTGACGGTTGGAAATTCCGACAGATAACGATTTTCATTTTCGGAAAAAGGCGCTTTCTCTTTTGGCAGCTTAAAAAGTGTCAAAATGGGAAGAACAATGATGATACATGCAAATATGATAATTCCGATTTTTTTATGCATAAGGGCTCACCTCTAAAAATTAAAGTACAAAAATGGGTTATAGCTTGCATTGACAAGGTAGGCGGTGGAAAGCAGCATCAGAATCGCCATCAAAATGACGCTTCCGTAATTGCCGACAGCCGGAACTTTGTCTGCGAGCTTAATAGCCAGCTTCTTTGGCAGATCCGTAGAACCGATGATCGCAATGATGAATAACAATCCGAAGTTCACAAGGATATATATGGTATAACTGTCGTAGAAGCTACTGCCAAAGCGGAACATCCGTCCCATATAGGAGAATGCCTGTGCGATCGTTGATGTATCAAAGAGTACCCATCCAAGCATGACGAGGACGATCGCATAAACACGTTTTATAATAGAAGGAATCTTTGTAAAGATATCCTGCTTTCCTGCTTTTGTCAGAGCAGTTGTAACCAGCTTTTCTATAATGATCAGAACACCGTACAGAGAACCCCACAGAATGAAGTTCCAGCTTGCACCATGCCAGACACCGGTTAAGAACCAGACGACTGCGGTATTGAAGATTGTGCGTGCAAGTCCTTTACGGCTGCCACCCAGAGGAAAATAGACATAGCTCTTGAACCAGCCGGAGAGGGTCATATGCCATCTGCGCCAGAATTCACTGATACTCTTCGACATATACGGATAATTGAAATTTTCCGGGAAATGGAAACCGAGCATCTTACCCAGACCGATCGCCATATCAGAATAACCGGAAAAATCAAAATAGATCTGTAAGGTATAAGCGGCAATACCAAGCCATGCGGTTGCAACCGGAAGCTCGGATAAGTCCATAGCTTTGACATTTGTCCAGACAACACCGATATTATTTGCGATCAGAACCTTCTTGCCAAGACCGACCGCGAAGCGGAGAATACCATCCCAGATCAGGTCGATGTCGATCACACGTTCATTCAGCTCGGCAGCTACATCTTCATAACGAACGATCGGACCTGCTACGATCTGTGGGAACAGCGTGACAAAGGCTGCAAAGGTGATCGGATTCTTCTGAACAGAGATGTTCTTCCGGTACAGGTCGATCGTATATGACATGGACTGGAAGGTAAAGAAGCTGATACCGATCGGAAGCAGAGAGGTCGGTGAACCATAGTGCGTTCCGAATATGTTATTAATATTTTCTATGATAAAATTGCTGTATTTGAAAAAGCCAAGCAAAGACAGATTCATGACCATCGATACGATCAGTGCAAGCTTTCGAAGTGCCTGACGGTCGCCTGCCTTATAAATGACCAGACCTGCAAAATAATCGATCATCGTCGATGCGATCAGTACAAATACATAGATTGGTTCGCCCCATGCATAGAAGAACAGACCGCTGATCAGGATGAACAGATTCCGTAACTGCTTCGGGACAATATAATAGATAACCAGTGTAACCGGTAAAAAAATATATAAAAATGTCAAACTGGAAAAGACCATGTGATACCCCAACTAACTTCATTATTATGTCGACTTCTGTCGCCGTAACAATTATAAAGTTAACGTATGGTAGTGTCAATCAGATTAAATATTAAATATTTGTGAGAAACCGGCTAAGAAACGGGAAAATATATAGATTGTGTGCATAGTTACAATACCGGCAGGCATATACAGATATACAGCAGTATTAAGACTACCAATATAGGATTTTAAGGAGATGAGAAAAAATCAGCCCATGTGAAACCATGTGACTATATAAAAGAACTGCCTTACTTAGACTCGTTGTGGTTTCTATGATCTGCATATACGTGATTCGCAAATGTTCCTGTGCCAACTCGCCTTTCAGGCTCAGACAGGCACCCACATTTGCTCGTATATGCATCTCATTACGAAATCCTCACTAATGTCTTAGTAAGGCAGTTCTTTTATATAGATTGTATAGTTTCACATGGGTGTCCGTCTATCGGATAGCGTCCTTCATGCGCTTTACATAGTCTTTGATGTAAGGCACGCAGTCCCTGCCATATTTGGCGCAGAGCTTGACAATGGCAGAGCCGACGATCACACCATCAGCATGAGCAGCCATTTCCTTCGCCTGCTCCGGTGTGGAGATTCCGAAGCCGATCGCACACGGAGTATCCGTTACGGCTTTGACCAGCTTGGTCATAGCATCGATATCGGTCGTGATCTTGCTTCTTGTTCCGGTAACACCGAGAGAAGAAACACAGTAGATAAATCCATTTGCTTCTTTTGCGATCATGCTGATCCGGTCATGGGAGGTTGGTGCGATCATGGATACCAGATCCAGATCATACTTCTTACAGATGCCGTCGAACTCATCCTTTTCTTCGTAAGGGATATCCGGCAGGATCAGTCCGTCAATGCCGATCTCCTTACAAATGCCGATAAATTTTTCAGAGCCGTAAGAGAAGACAACATTTGCATAAGTCATAAATACCATAGGGATGGTAACTGTCTTACGGAGCTTTCTTATAAGGTCAAATACATCATTTGTCGTAACATGGTTTGCGAGTGCGCGGATATTTGCACCCTGGATAACAGGGCCTTCTGCGGTTGGATCTGAGAATGGGATACCAAGTTCGATCAGGTCTGCACCTGCTTCTACCATGGCATATACGATCTGTTCTGTTGTTTCAAGATCAGGGTCACCACATGTAACAAATGGGATGAACGCCTTTCCGTTTTTGAATGCATTTTTAATATTACTCATAGAGATCCTCCCCTCTGTATCTGGCGATGGCGGCAACGTCCTTATCGCCTCGTCCTGAAATGTTAATAACCATGATCTGGTCTTTGTCCATCTGTGGTGCAAGCTTCATTGCATAGGCAACTGCATGAGCACTCTCGATCGCAGGGATAACACCCTCGATCTTGGACAGATATTCAAATGCATCAACAGCTTCATCATCTGTAACAGCGACATATTCTGCTCTGCCGATGTCATGCAGGTATGCATGTTCCGGTCCGATTCCCGGATAGTCAAGACCTGCGGAAATAGAATAAACCGGTGCGATCTGTCCGAATTCATCCTGACAGAAGTAGGACTTCATACCGTGGAAGATACCAAGTCTTCCGGTGTTGATCGTTGCGGCTGTCTCAAATGTATCAATTCCACGTCCGGCTGCTTCACATCCGATCAGACGAACGCTCTTATCCGGAATAAAGTTATAGAATGCGCCGATCGCATTGGAACCGCCACCGACACAGGCGAGAACTGCATCCGGCAGTCTGCCTTCCTTCTCCATAAGCTGTTCCTTGATCTCCTTGCTGATAACAGCCTGAAAATCACGAACCATCTCAGGGAAAGGATAAGGTCCCATAACAGAACCAAGAACATAATGAGTATCTTCAATTCTGGAAGTCCATTCACGGAAGGTTTCGGAAACGGCATCCTTTAATGTACCGGTACCGGTTTCTACCGGGTGAACCTTTGCACCTAATAATCGCATACGGTAGACATTTAATGCCTGACGGATGGTATCTTCCTTACCCATGAAGATCTCACATTCCATACCCATCATGGCAGCAACTGTAGCAGTTGCAACACCGTGCTGACCGGCTCCTGTCTCAGCGATAACTCTTGTCTTACCCATTCGTTTTGCAAGGAGCATCTGACCGATAACATTGTTGATCTTATGTGCTCCGGTGTGATTCAAGTCCTCACGCTTCAGGTAGATCTTTGCACCGCCGAGATCCTCTGTCATTCTCTTGGCATAGTACAGACGGCTAGGTCTGCCGGCGTATTCATTTAACATTTCTGTCAGCTCCCGGTTGAATTCCGGGTCATCTTTGTATTTCTTATATGCTTCTTCAAGCTCAAGCATGGCGTTCATCAGTGTTTCCGGTATGTACTGTCCGCCATGGATTCCAAAACGTCCTTTTGACATATATGTTTCCTCCTGTATATGTTGTTTCTATATTATAAAATATCTTCAATGCTTTCTAATAAAGTTCGTTGTTCCTGCAGAAACAGGATTAGGTTCTATTCTACATCTTCCCCCCCCCGTAACCATGCAAATGCGGCTTTCTTATCAGGGCTTCGCATAAAGGTTTCTCCGATCAATACTGCATCTGTGCCATTTCCCTTTAAACGGTCGATGTCCTCCGGTGTACGGATGCCGCTTTCGGATACATAGACGACCGGTTTACCATTTATCGAATCCGGGATCAATGTCCGAAGTCTTACACTGTTCATGATGTCAACGGTAAAGGTCTTCAGATCGCGGTTATTTACACCGATAATGTCTGCGCCGATCGCGATCGCCCGCCTGACTTCTTTTTCGTCATGTGCTTCTACCAGAACGGACAGCCCGAGGCTTGTTGCAAGCTCGTAATAGCTTTTGAGCTGCTCGTCGGTAAGGATCGCACAGATCAGAAGGATCGCAGAGGCACCGATCACCTTTGCTTCATAGATCATATAAGGATCGACGGTGAAATCCTTCCGCAGGATCGGAGTGGATATTGATTCATGGATCGCTGTCAGATATTCGTTGCTTCCCTGAAAATAAAAAGGTTCGGTCAGCACGGATATGGCGGAAGCACCGGCGGCTTCATATTCTTTCGCAATCTCGATATATGGGAAATCCGGTGCAATCAGTCCTTTGGAAGGGGAAGCCTTTTTTACTTCGCAGATAAAGGAGATTCCCGGCTTTGCCAGATTGTCGCGGAAAGGAAAAACGGTATAAGGTTTTGTTCCGTTCTCTGTTTCCTTTTCTACGATCGCAAGGGCTTTTGCCTTCATTTCTTCAAATGGGATCTGTTCTTTGCATCCGGCAACCCGTTCTTTTGTTTTTGCTGCTATTTCATCTAAGATCATATATATTCCTCCATAGCGGCTCGGAGATTGAAGGTTCCGGGTCGGTTATGTGTTTTGCTTTTACAAATAATTAAGCGTTTGTTGCTACTATAAAGTCTTCCAGCTTCTTCAGACCGCTGCCATTTGCCAGAATATCGGCTGCAAGGGCGAAGCCTTCTTCAAGTGAGATCCGGTTTGTGATATGCAAAGCTGCACCGGCATTTAAGATAACGGCTGTACGCTTGCCATCTGTGATCTTGCCGGATAAGATATCCTTTGTGATCTGTGCATTTTCTTCCGGTGTACCACCGACCAGTTCGGCTTTGTCGCAGAGGGCAAATCCGTAGGCGGTTGGATCTAAGGTGTAAGTGTGAAATGAACCATTGTCAAATTCACATACAGTTGTTGTGGTAACGGCAGAGATTTCGTCCAGACCATCATTTCCATGAACGACCATGCCACGTTTTACACCGAGGTTGCTGAGTACTTTTGCAAGCGGATCAACGAGGGAGGCATCATAGACACCGAGTAACTGAAGATTTGCTTTTGCCGGATTTGCAAGAGGTCCTAAGATATTGAATACTGTAGGAATCTTGATCTCTTTTCTTGGAGCGCCGACAAATCGCATTGCTGTGTGATATTTCTGTGCAAATAAGAAGCAGGTACCAAGATCCTTCAGACAGGCTTCGCTGACTTTACAGTCTGCTGCGATGTTGACGCCAAGGGCTTCCAGGCAGTCGGCTGTTCCGCATTTGCTGGATGCTGCACGGTTGCCATGCTTTGCCACCTTACCACCGCCTGCGGCTGTTACTAATGAGGAAACAGTTGAGATGTTAAAGGTTCCTGCGCAGTCTCCACCGGTTCCTACGATGTCGATCTCCTCATTGACATCCGGTGTAAATTCACCACAGTGTTTTCTCATGATCTCAGCAAATGCTGTGATCTCCTCGATTGTTTCACCTTTAATATGAAGGGCTGTTAAGAAGCTTCCGATCTGTGCCTGTGTTGCTTCTCCACTCATAATTTCATCCATAACGGCTGCTGCCATTTCTTTGTCAAGATCCTTACCATTAACAACTGCTGCGATTGCTTCTATAATCATATTCATATCCTCCTTGAATGTATGTTCTAATAAACATTTGCGAATTCTATAAAGTATATTCATGATTAAACATTCTGACTTGCCAAAACAGTGGCATTTGAGACCGCCGGTTCTTGATGGTGCGTTAGCAGCATCTTAGTACCGCTGCAGGTCTCAACGAGCGGAAGCGTCCACTGGTTGGTAATGTCAGGAATGTTTAATCATAGAAATATAGTGCTGATTGCAAATGTTTGATTATGCCTCTAAAAAGTTTCGTAAGATGATCGTTCCTTTTGGTGTCAGAATCGATTCCGGATGGAACTGGACACCATATATTTCATAATCCTTGTGTTTGACTGCCATGATCTCATCATCGTCGGTTCGGGCAATAACGGTAAGAACATCCGGGAAGTTTTCTTCGGAAGCGGCAAGGGAATGATATCTGGCAACCTCGATCCGTTTCTGAAGTCCCTTGAACAGTTTGCAGTTGATGTCGACATTTGCAACGGACATTTTGCCATGCATCAGCTTTTTGGCGTATGTGATCGTTGCACCGTAGGTTTCACAGATTGCCTGATGTCCGAGACAGACACCAAGGATCGGAACCTTGCCGGCAAAATAGGAGATGGCTTCTTCACAGATACCTGCATCGGAAGGCCTTCCGGGACCCGGTGAAATGATGATCTTATCCGGATTCATTGCTTCAATCTCCTGACATGTATATTCGTCATTTCGTATCACCTTGATGTCAGGATTGATCTTTCCTACAAGCTGATACAGATTGTAGGAAAAGCTGTCATAATTATCGATCAGTAATATCATGCTTCGTCACCTCGTATCTTCTGAGAATTAATCAATGCATCCGTTACGGCTTTTGCTTTGTTGATGCATTCCTGGAATTCGTTTGCCGGTACACTGTCGGCTACGATGCCGGCACCGGAACGGACAAATACTTTATGTCCCTTGCGGTATGCGATTCGGATCGCGATGCAGGTATCCAGATTTCCTGAGAAATCGATATAACCGATCGCGCCGCCGTAAATACCTCGTTTGTTATTTTCAAGCTCGTTGATGATCTCACATGCCCGGATCTTCGGTGCACCGGATAAGGTTCCGGCCGGAAGAACCGCATCGACAGCGGAGATCGCATCCAGATCCTCACGGAGTGTTCCGCGTACGGTAGAGCCGATATGCATAACGTGTGAATAACGCTGGATGGACATGTACCGTTCGACTTCGACCGTTCCGAATCGGCTGACCTTTCCGAGATCATTTCTCCCGAGATCTACTAACATGTTGTGCTCTGCAAGTTCCTTTTCGTCCTTCATCAGACCTTTTTCCAGTTCCAGATCTTCAGCTTTTGTCTTTCCTCTTGGTCTTGTGCCTGCCAGTGGAAATGTGTGGAGGACACCATCCTCTACCTTAACCAGAGTTTCAGGGGAAGCCCCGGCAACCTCGATCGTGTCACCGTCAAAGTAGAACATGTAAGGAGATGGGTTTGTGCTTCGGAGCAGCCGGTAGGTATCGAACAGGCTTCCTTCCATTTCGGCTTCCAGTCGGTTGGAAAGCACGACCTGGAAAATATCTCCTTCATATATATAGTGCTTTGCCTTTTCTACCATCCGGCAGTAGGCTTCTTTGTCAAATAATGGTTTGAATTCTGTCTTAAGAACAGGAGCAGGAATATCGGCTTCTGCGCCATGGAGAATGAGTTCTTTCATTTCTTTGATATCTTGTAAGGCTTTCTGATATCCTTCTTCGATATTTGCTGTGTTGGCATTTGCGATCAGGATCAGCTTGGATCTTACATTGTCAAATGCGATCACCTTGTCAAATAACATCAGGTCGACATCCTGAAATCCTTCCTCGTCCTTTGCATCAAGCACCAGCTTCTTTTCACTGTATTTCAGATAGTCATAAGAGAAATATCCAACCAGTCCGCCGGTGAAGGTAGGGAAGCCTTCGATCTTCGGACTCTTATAATCTTTTAAAACCTCACGGATAAAGATTTCCGGATGGATGCCGGAGGTCTCTTTGATGACTGCTCCGTTCTCATCCTTTAATGTCAGTGTTCCGTTCATACAGGTGATATCCAGTTTTGGACTGTATCCAAGGAAGGTGTATCTTCCCCAGAGCTCCTGATTCTCCACGCTTTCCAGAATGTAGCAATGCTCATTTTCCGCTTTCAGTTTCTTCAACAGATTGATCGGAGTGATGATATCAGAGAGCATCTCATAACAGACCGGAACCATGTGATATCCCTGTTTCGCATATTCTTTTGCTTCGCTAAGTGTTGGTCGTATCATATGTTTCACCTCGTTCATAAATAATAGTTTAATAAGTTATTTGAAATTGTTCATGTATGGTGAGGTGCGCTTTGCCTGATCTGCTTTTTATAAAAAGAAAAAGCACCGTCAGAAGATTGTATAAAAAAATCTCATCCAAAAGCAAAACGCTTATAGGACAAGATACAAATACAACACTCCTGCGGTGCCACCTATATTCATCAAAATCTGATGCACTCAACCATATACTAACATATATGTACTTTCTATAACGGGAAGTCTCCGTCGCCCCTACTAGATTCGCTCGTTCGGTTTGCCCTCGCAAGTCCATTCACTTAAGAAATCATCACTGCAATCTCACCACCTGCAGTTCTCTGGACATGTTGTTCATAAGCTACTCTTCTTGCTCATTGGTTTGTTTTATTGTATTCATATTGCACCAGTATGATATATTTGTCAAGAGAAAATTTGTACAAAGAATTGAGTTATCTACAAAAAAACATTATACTAATCTTTATAATACAAAGAATGAGGAGGAAAGATATGAAAATAATAAAAAAATGTATTATATTTATAATTGTAGCAAGTTTGTTATTAACAAATTATGTAGGAGTTGTTAAGGCGAAAACAATTGAAGATTGTAAAACGATTTTATTTGATGTAGAAAATGAATATACAATTAACAAGGATGAATGTGTATTATATATAGGTGAAAGTCTACAGTTGGAAGTAAAAAAGAATGGGGAATCATTTCATGAAATAATATGGACGTCAGATGATCCTTTGATTGCAGAGGTTGATTCAAATGGAAAGATAACTGCTCATGGACAGGGTGAGACCACTATTGTTGGGGAAGTAGAAGATGATTATGTATTGTGTTATGTGACGGTTAAACAAGAATATATGTTAAATAGAACATCGATAAAAATGGTTGAAAAAGATTCATATCAATTAAGTGTTTCTTATAAGAATAAAAAATGTTCTAAATGACAGCCTTGCATAAAGCATGACAAGAAAAACAGCGGTGCAGACAATTAGAAATCGAAAAAGCCACATTCCGATGACTGGGCAATCCAGCACATCAGAGTGTGGCTCTTTTTATAGGCGGTCAGAGTTGCTTTCGGTTTTCTTTTGTAAGGCCGGAGATAGACAGATAGGTGAAATGACTGTTGTGATAAGAGTTGAAATATGACGGTTTTCCCGTTTTTAAACGGCGTTTGAAGTGCTGGCTGTGTGTTTTCCTGTTCAGTCGGCAAAACGGCGCAGAACGCAAACAAAGGCCGATTTTTACCTTTTTTCTGCCGCCGTTTAGCAACCACTCTGCAAGGCATCGTTTGCCGTTGTTGGGTTATCCGTTATCGGGAAAATCCACGCGCCAATTAAGTAATTACAAAAGAAAGAATTACTGGCTCTGTAAATTATCTATCTATTTTAGCAATGCGCATTTTCATATGCTTTTCGGATTTCCTCCGGCAAGTGGTCGGGAATCAGTTCCTTTAGTCTGTCCTCACTGCCGTCCTTGATTGCCTGCTCATAATACCAGCACTTGAATTTCAGCATATTCAGCGCCCGGTTCATGTGCGCGATCTCCGCTTCCATGTGGGCTTTCCGTTCCTCAAACATGGCTTTTCGCTGCGGGTAGGTGGCCGATCCTTCTACACACCAATCCATTCCTAACGGATACCAACCGAAGAAGAATTGCTGTCAAAGTGATGGCAATTTTTCTTTTTCGGCAAGTATTCAAGAAGTCATTAAGTCGTGAGTATAGTCGATGTGATAGAAAAATTATCTCATCATATCGGTTGCAACTTTTTTATGAACTCTATTGACAGCCCAGTCTCGACTGTATATAATAGCTATACACAGAATTAACAGAGGTGATGGCGTGAATATTTTGATTGATAATAAAAGTGGAACACCGATTTACGATCAGATATATTCTCAGATTAAAAGTCAAATTATCAGCGGCGCACTAAAGCAGGACGAATTGCTGCCGTCGATACGAGGTCTTGCGAAGGATCTTCGTATAAGCTTTATTACGACAAAGCGTGCATATGAAGAACTGGAAAGGGAAGGCTTTATTTACACTTTGCCTGCTAAGGGGTGCTATGTAGCTCCTAAAAACATAGAACTGCTGCGAGAAGAAAATCTGAAAAAGATTGAAGAGTATATTGATGAGATTGTCAAACTCGCTGTTTCCTGCAATCTAAGCAAACAGGAAATTATAGAAATGGTCAATTTCAGTCTGGAGGAACAATAATGAACGCACTTGAGATTAAGAATCTTACGAAGTCATACCCCGACTTTACGCTCGACAACTTAAATCTGACACTGCCAAGTGGCTGTATTATGGGGCTTGTTGGCGAGAATGGTGCCGGTAAAAGCACCACCATAAAGCTCATTCTTGATATGATTCACAAAGACAGTGGTAGTATTACCATTCTCGGAAGGGACAACGGGGACAATATTAAACTTACAAAAGAGGATATCGGCGTTGTGCTGGACGAGGTGGGTATCCCTGAATGTTTGACCGTTAATCAGGTCGGAAAGGTAATGAAGCATACCTTTCAAAACTGGAACGATGCCGAATATTCTCGACTGGTACAGAAACTTGCACTGCCGGACAAAAAGCAGTTCAAAGAATTTTCTCGTGGAATGAAGATGAAGCTGGGAATTGCCGTTGCTATGTCCCATAACAGTAAGCTACTGATTCTGGATGAAGCGACATCAGGGCTTGACCCAGTGGTTCGTGATGAAGTTGTTGAGATGTTTAGCGAGTTCACAAGAGATGAAAGCCACTCTGTTCTCATTTCTTCTCACATTGTCAATGATTTGGAAAAGCTTTGCGATTATATCGCATTTTTGCATAAAGGGAAGCTTTTGCTGTGTGAAGAAAAAGATTTATTGCGGGAGGAATATGGTCTTGTTCATTGTTCCATTGATGAATTTCAGGCGATTCCATTCAACTCCGTTAAGTATAAAAAAGAAAATGCTTACGGCGTGGAAGCAATGGTGTTGAGAAATGCTGTTCCTTCCGATATTCATATCAGCCCAATCAGTATCGAAGAACTGTTTGTATTTATGGTTAAGGAGGCGAAATAACATGAAGGGACTTCTATTGAAAGATTGGTATATGATACAGAAGTATTGCAGATCATACATTCTCATTACCGCTGTTATTATTGGGATATCCCTTGCAAATGGTGAGAATTTGTTTTTTACATTCTATCCCTGTATGTTGTGTGGTATGATCCCTGTTACCCTGCTTGGATATGATGAACGTAGTGGGTGGATGCAGTACAGCGGGACAATGCCCTATGCAAAAGAACAAATCGTTTCTGAAAAATACTTAATCGGGGTACTTGTTCAACTAACTATGTTGCTCGTTACGGGAATTGCACAAGCAACAAAAATGATGATTGCCGGTGATTTTGTTCTTGGAAAGCTTGCTGTCCTTATGCTGTTGATGCTGGTCGTATCAATGCTTGCGTCCTCCATACCGCTCCCGTTCATATTCAAACTGGGTGTGGAAAAAGGAAGGACTGCTTACTATGTGATGATCGGTTTTGTATGCGGTGCAAGTGTTTTGGCAACCAGTTTCTTCAGGAGTCAGCTTGGGATAGAAATCAAACCCAACTTGGTGTTGGCAATACTTGCTGTCGTTGGAGTTGGAGCATGTGCACTTTCTTGGCGTATGGCTATCACTTTTTATAAAAAGCGTGAGATACAATAATAAACCTTAGCTAAATGAAATGACTGTCAGTGTACCTCTTGAAGTTTTCAAGGCAAGTGAAATTGAGCAGAAAGAAGTGCAATGGCTGTGCTATCCGTATATTCCGTTCGGCAAAGTTACGCTGTTGCAGGGCAATCCCAGCGATGGAAAAAGCAAGCTAATGCTTTCCATTGCCGCCCTGCTCTCAAAGGGCGAACCTCTGCCCTTTACCGAAACGGAAGCAAACGAGCCTATGACTAACCGTTCTATGGGAAGACAATGAGACCGTCAGCGAGGTGCTTACAGCGGCGCAAAATGGTGCGATTGAAGTTTTTGCTTCGCGCTATGGCGGCTTTGAGCAGGTCGGCAGTCTGTCGCAGAGTTTTTCAAGAAACGATGTCCAGACAACGACGCAGCCGGGAGATATCGTTTTATATTCCGGCAATCAGCTTGTCATATTCTTCGGCTCCAATTCGTGGAGCTATACGCGTCTGAGCCACATTGAAGGACTTTCTACTGATGAACTGACCGCATTGCTGGACAAAGACGTAGCAGTTATTGAAATAAAAACGGCTAAAATAACAATCGATCATAAGGGCTTGGGACTTTCCCAAAAATGAAAACAGAGCGTTTCGGCAGTCAGCCGGAGCGCTCTGTTTTTCCGGTGTGGGGCCACACAGGATTTGCTTGCTACTCTGCAAGTAAATCCCGGTCAACCCACGCCGTTTTTCGCAAGTGTATCTACACTTGCTGTGCTTGCTCTTCCTCCAACAATCGCATTGACTCGAACGTTTGTTCTTGTTATAATTGGAATGAGAGATTGAAAAAAGCCTTGGAATGCAGTTGATTTTCATTGGCAAATGGCGGCATCGCCGCCTTGATTACCGGCTTGCACAGGCGAACGAGCCTGTCAAGGACGCGCAGCGAGGCAAAGCCAATTCCTTGACAGATTTGCTCGGCTGTGCTACCAGCCATCCCGAAATTACGGAGGACATACGAAGATGAAAACAGACAATTTCTGCAAAGAGAACCGTCCCGAAGCAAAGAAAAAATTGCGTCTGCCCGATCAGTTGGAGCTGGTGATGGAGGACGGGACTGTGTATCGTGTACGCAGCTTCTTTGTCGCAGAGCAGCAGATGGGGGACGTGCTGGATGCCCTCTCCCTCGAAAAAGTCAATCGGGAGAACTGAATCCCGGCACATTGCCCAGTGGAATCTATAGCCGTGCTGTGGTATAATCATTGCAGATTTCTGATTGTATCACGCACTGCATTTCGGGAGGTTAAATAAGAAAATGCAGGAAAATTATATCGTTGGTATTTACGCACGGCTGAGCCGGGACGATGAGCGTGCCGGGGAATCCGTGTCCATAGAAAATCAAAAGGAAATGCTCTCCCGCTATGTGCGGGAACAGGGTTGGACGCTGTACGATTATTACTGTGATGACGGCGTTTCGGGTACGACCTTCGACCGTCCGGGACTGAACCGACTGGTGCAGGACGCCACGGATCACAAGATCAATCTTGTCCTCTGCAAAGACCTATCGCGCCTCGGTAGAGATTACATCGAAGCGGGCAAGTACACAGACTTTGTGTTTCCGTCCCTCGGCTGTCGATTCATCGCTTTGAACGACGGCGTTGACACGCTCCGCAAGAACAATGAGATGCTGGTCATTCTGAAAAATGTGATGAATGACCTCTACGCGCGGGACACCAGCAGCAAGATCAAGGCAGTGAAGCTGTCCATGTTCAAGAGCGGCAAGTATGTCGGCTGCTATGCGCCCCTCGGCTATAAGAAAAGCGAGGCGGACAAGCACGTTCTTGAGATCGATCCGGTGACGGCTCCCGTGGTGCGGCACATCTTCGATCTGCGCTTGCAGGGGTACGGCTTCCGCAAGATCGCCTTGCAGCTCAACGCGGAAAAAGTCCCTGCGCCAAGGAGCTTCTATTACATGGCGGAGGGGCGGGAAAATCTGCGTGGCGAGACACCGTTCTGGAACGATGTGACGGTCAAAACCATTCTCCGCAATGAGGTTTATATCGGTCACATGGTACAGAACAAGACCGGCACGGTGTCCTACAAAAACCACAAACAGGTCAGCAAACCGGAATCCGAATGGATCAAGGTGGAAAACACCCATGAGCCGTTGATCCCACAAGAGACGTGGGACGCCGTGCAGCGGATGGACAACCACCCGGTAAGAGGGCGCAGCGGCAAGAGCGGCACGGTTGCCCTCTTTGGCGGTCTACTTCGGTGTATGGACTGTGGATCGTCCATGCGGTATATGCGGGACTATCGCAAAAAGGTTTCCGAGAAAGAGCCGGAATACAAGGCGTATGTCTGCAACCGCTACGCATCGGGCGGCAAAAATGCCTGTTCGTCCCATTACATCAACCAGAAGGTGCTGACGCAGATCGTCATGACAGACATTCGTTGCAAGGCAATGTGGGCGCAGAACAGCCGTGAGACGCTGAGGACGCAGCTTTTAGCGAGGGAACAGAGCGCCAGCGTGGAGCGCACCAGAACATTGCAAGCAGAGCTGAACGCCATCGGCAAACGGCTTCCGGAGCTGGATAAGCTGATTCAGTCCGCTTATGAAGATAAGGTTTTGGGGCGCATCCCGGAAAGCGTGTGCGTTAATCTCCTCAATCAGTATGAGGCCGAGCGCCGGGAAAAGCAGGAGCGCCGCAAGGAACTGACAGAACAGCTTGCCGCCCGCCTCGAAACAGAATCCTCTGTGGACGCATGGCTGGACATGATGCAGGATTACGCCCAGCTTGAGGAATTAGACCGTCCCACGCTGGTGCGCCTGATTCAGAAAATTGAGATCAGCGAACGCTATACCGTGGACGATCACGAGGAACGCGATATTCACATCTACTACAATTTTGTCGGATACATCGAAGCATAAGCCGTCATTCTTTATTCGAGGTTGACTAACCAATTGTTTGGAAATCAAAAAATTCTCAAATTGCAGATGTAGATAAAAATGGAAAGATAAAAGCAAGAAAAGCAGGATCAACAAAGATATGCGCAACAGTAGAGGGGAAGGAAATATATTGTAATGTTAAAGTAAAAAAAGTGCAATATACATTGAGTAGTAATCAAATACGTTTATATATAGGGCAAAGCAAAAAAATTAAAGTTAAAACAAATGCCTCAAATAAAAAATTTAAAGTAATATGGAAGTCACTTAATAATAAAGTTGCAAAAATTAGTAAGAATGGCAAAATTCAAGCGGTAGGAAAGGGAAAAACAAGAATATACGCATTGATAAATGGAAAACGGTATTATTGCTATGTGAATATCTTAAAAAAGAAGCCTACATACGGAGAAATAACTAGAAAAGCAAAGACAATGAATGATTCCAAAAATGGAATTACTTATAAGACCGTTGATGCTGGAAATTTCGCAAAATTATTAGGGACTAAAGCAACATCATTGTTTTATAATGAGGAACAGTTATATATTTTAAATGGAGATTTTCAACCATATATAAATATAGTTAAAAATGGAAGTACAGCAAAAATTAACTTGAAAATGTTCTTTAATATTACGGCATTTTCATATGAAAAATTTGATGTTGAATATAATTATTGTGAATTTATATCATCGAACCGAAGAGTCAAATTCAGTATGCCTGATTATAGTGAAAATAGCTTTTATAACTATAAGAAAGATTTGTACGAAACTGATTATCAAAATAGTATAGATATTTCATCTAATACTAATAAAAATACTGAAAAGTTAAATAAGTTAATTAACATTATGTCATCTGGAAAATTTACTATAAAATTTACTAATGATGACGGTGGATGGTGGACTATGGAAGTAAATAATTCGAGTGTAATCAAAAATTGGATAAAGATTTTAAAAGATTATAAATTGTTACTTTCATTATATTGAAACTAAATTTGAATAATAATTATGTTCGAAAAAAGGTACAATTATTTCGATGGAAAACCTTGTTTATTCGTTAAAAATCACTATAATAAAAGTAAGATGACTCGCTATGCGCAAGTATAGCTTTTAATACTGAAAATATACGGAACGTGTATATAATGCATGATATATGATTCGTATAAATAATCAATGGAGGACTATAATCGTGGAAGAACGTAAAAATTTTGGTTTCGGTGTATTGATCGATATTTTGAAGAAAAATCCAAAAACAATTGTTTTGACTGAAGGTACTGATCCCCGTATTCTGGAAGCATCTTCGAGACTTCTTGCAAGTAACTTCCTGCATCCGATTCTTGTAGGAGATCCTGATAAGATTTATGAAGTTGCAGAGGAAAGCGGTTTTAATATAAGAGGTTCCGAGATCATCAATCCAAGGAATTTTGATCGTATGGATGAGATGGTCGAGATGTTCTGTGAACTCAGAAAGAGCAAGGGCGTGACACCGGAGCAGGCAAGAGAGATCCTGTATCAGAACAACTACTTTGGTACGATGCTTGTTAAGATGGGGATTGCAGATTCGCTTCTCGGTGGTGCTACATATTCAACAGCAGATACAGTAAGACCTGCTTTACAGCTGATCAAGACAAGACCGGGCAACACACTGGTTTCATCCTGTTTCATTCTGGTACGTCCGTTTGCAACAGGTGGTAATGAAGTGTTCGCTATGGGTGACTGTGGTATCAACATTAAGCCAAATGAAGATGAGCTGGTTGAGATCGCAGAGGAGACTGTTCGTTGTGCAAGAATCTTCGGTGTAGATCCAAAGGTTGCTTTCTTAAGCTATTCAACCTATGGCTCCGGTAAGGGCGAAGATGTGGATAAGATGAGAAATGCAGCAAGAAAGACAAAGGAACGTAATCCTGATCTTCCAATCTCCGGTGAGATCCAGTTCGATGCAGCCGTATCACCTAGAGTTGCAAAGAAGAAATGTCCACAGTCAGAGGTTGCAGGAAATGCAAATACCTTTATCTTCCCTGATATCAATGCAGGAAATATCGGTTATAAGATCGCACAGAGAATGGGTAACTTCTCAGCATATGGCCCGATCCTGTTAGGACTTAATTCTCCTATCAACGATCTGTCCAGAGGATGTACAGCAGATGAGGTTTATTCTATGGCGATCATCACAGCAGCATTAGCAGATAATAAAGATGCGTAAAGTGTAGATAGATAAAAGCCGGACACTATCTTTTTAAACCAAAGATAGTGTCCGGCTTTTATCTACTGTCTAAAGATGATTATTCTATTTGCAGGAATTCTGCGGCTGTTAATATTTGTGGCTTTTGCAGTTTTGATTCTGCTGATTTTTCATTGCAAGAAAGTGTGATTTTTCTTGAAATAAATGGGTAAATGGTTTACCATAATATCATGAGTATTTAGTATGGGATTGTAGCGCTTTTTTAGCGTGAAGGGCGAACAAATGACGCCTGTGAGACAGAAAAATTGGGACAGCATATTTGTGGGTGTCAGAATGGAGATTTGAATGAATTTCGTATATTCATTGTTTTTGCAGAGAACTGGAGAGGAACTTTCACAATTTGATAACAGAATTTCTAACATGCTTCCAGTGGCTGCCGGTCTGGTTTTTTTTGATATGCGAAACTATCGTAATGATAATGGGGAATTTAATGTTTATATAGAGTGGAATGAGGAATTGAATTCCATCCTGAATGACAGACTGCCTTCGGGTGGTTATTTTATAAAGGCAACAAGAAAACAGGCAAGACAGTTGGAAGAAAAAACAGGTGGAATTCCTGTTTATATGAAGTTGATCGCACATGAGGGCAGGCTGTATCCGTATCGCACATATGTGATGTGGAATGGCAGGCCTTTTAGTGTGGAATTTAACGGAAATATATTGATCCCGGTTGATTATAAGAAGAAAGCAGAGAACGTGAGGATACAGGGTTCGCAGAATGGCGGTAAAGGAAATCGTACGGATGTATCTGGAAGCCAGATGAGCAGTCAACGAAGCTTATTCGGTACAAGCCAGAGCAAAATATTAGCAGGCAGTCAACATGGAACTTTTGTTGGTAGTGAACGTGAATTCTGGACAAGCAGTAGTCGACCTTGGATGTATGAGTGGGAATATGAGAATGGCAGCCAGAGAAGTCTATTCGGTGGTAGCCAGAGAAGTCTGTTTAGGACAAGTCAACGTGGAAATTTCTTTGGAAGTCAAGGTAGATTTTGGGGGACAAGTCAGCAGGGATTCCTTTTTGGAAGTCAGCGGGAGTTTTTGACAGGTAGCAATCGGGGATTCTTTTTTGGAAGCCGGAACGGCTTTTTCTATGGCAGCAACCGAGGCTATCTGACGGGTAGCAATCGTGAATTCTGGACAAGCAGTAATCGACCTTGGATGTATGAGTGGGAATACGAGAATGGCAGCCAGCGTGGATTTTTAGCAGGCAGCCGGTACACACCGACATTTTATCAGGCAACAGATGGCGGGGCAGATGATTATGATATTCCGCATTGGTATTACATGCCGCCGGAATGGCAGCTTATAAACCGGTCAAAACGACCATGCAGCAGAAAAGGCGGAAACAGCACATTTGGCTATGGGCTGGATTTAATATAGAGCGGAAGCACCCCTTGACTGAGAAGGTCAAGAGTCTGCAGCTAATCAATATTTAGCTGGTTTTCAATTATTTTGAAAGGACAACATATGGAAGGATTTCATTCTTTATGGTCAAAACCTTATATGGCAGGGAGACATACAGAAGAGTACTGGATGCAGGACTATGAAGTCCTTACGATGATCCTTTCGGCGTTGATGTGGAGAAAACACAATGGGGGGATCCGTTTGTGCGCCGATGCAGAAGCAATCGCATTTGTCGAGAAAATGGGTCTCTACCACATCTGGAATCTCGGAATCGAGGAAATTACAGTGCCGGAAGCGGTACCGGAAAAGGTGTTCTGGGCAGCCGGCAAATTATATTCATTGAAAAAAATGCAGATGCCAGCGGTCATGGTGGATCTGGATCTGATCATCTGGAAAGATATACGGAATATTATAAAAGATACGGATATCTGTGCAATACACAGAGAAGGGATATTCCCTGATGTGTATCCGGGAAAAGAGTTTTTCCATATGAAGCAGGAGTATCGGTTTGACCCGGACTGGAGCTTTGAGGTTCTTCCGGTCAATACCTGTATGTTATATATCGCGGATGAAGCGTTTAAGAATTATTATGTTGACAGTTCGATCACATTTATGGAGAATTGTCTGGAGACAGAGGAGAATCTTTGCCATATGGTATTTGCGGAACAGCGGCTTCTTGCGATGTGCGCAGAGAAGCAGGGAAAGCAGATATCATCTTTTTTTCCCGGTTCGGCACAGATCGAGAACCAGGATATCTTCACACATTTATGGGGCTATAAGAACATTCTGAAATTCAATTATAAAGAAAGGGAAGCTTTTAACCGTAAAATGTATGATCGCATCGTCCGGGAATTTCCGGAAGAAGAGACGACACTCAAGCAGCTTCCGATATCAGGACTATAGGGAGAATGGTATGAAACTTTTACGCAAAATACCAAAGGAAATATACATATATATCGCATGGGGCATACTCGTAGGGGCAGTGAACTTAGGGTCTGCCTGGTTTTTTATGTACAAATGCGGGATAAATGAGATCTATGCCAATTATATGTCGTGGATTTTGTACAACTATGTGTCATTTGCGACAAACCGCAAATCTGTATTCCACACAAAGGCAGCCACGGTAAAGGCATATTTTATCGAACTGGCATTATTCTATCTGAGCCGGGTATCTACACTTCTGATCGAAACGGGAATTATCTTTGCGCTTGTCACCGGACTGAAATGGAATGCGATGGGCGTTAAGGTGTTTACATCGATCCTTGTGATCTTTTTGAATTATTTCATCAGTAAGAAATTTATCTTTTCTATTCAATACGAAAAGAAAAATAGTGGAGAAATGTTGTCGGAAGACGAAGTATGTCGTGAAATCGTGAGATAATTAATAAAAACTTTACAAGATTTATTTCCATATTTTTGTAAAATGTAGTACAATATCGGCGTAACCATGCATTCTGTGCAGTATGTGTGGTTTATACATAAGCTGACAAAGTAAATTTTTATAGAATTTAACAATGCAGGATTTCTTCTATATCTTTCACAGATAATCTGGATGGTATACATATGGAAGAAAATGGAAATCATACTTTATATTAAGGAGAATTATTGAATATGAGTAGAAGAGTAGTGATTACAGGAATGGGAGCGGTTACTCCACTTGGCTTGAATGTGGATGAGTTCTGGAACGGCTTAAAAGAAGGCAGACATGGTTTTGGACCGATTACACAGTTTGATGCATCAGAATATAAGTGCAAGGTTGTAGGTGAAGTAAAAGGATTTGTAGCAAAAGATTATATTGATCCAAAGGCTGCAAGAAGAATGGCAAGATTTTCACAGTTCGCGGTTGCAGCAGCAAAGGAAGCAGTTGCAGATGCAAAGCTTGACATGACAGCAGAAGATCCATACATGGTTGGAACCTGTGTTGGTTCCGGTGTAGGAAGTCTTCAGGAACTTGAAAGTGCATATGAGAAGATCATGACAAAGGGACCGAATCGTGTAAGCCCATTTACAGTACCTATGATGATCAGCAATATCGCAGCAGGTAATATTGCGATTCAGCTTGGCTGCAAGGGAAAGAGTATTGATGTTGTTACAGCATGTGCATCCGGTACAAACAGTATCGGTGAAGCATTCCGTACAATTCAGTATGGAGATGCAGATGTAATGATCGCCGGTGGTACAGAAGCAGCAGTTTCACCGATCGGTATCTCGACATTTGATGCATTAACAGCGTTGTCATCATCTGATAATCCGGACAGATGCTCAATTCCATTTGATAAAGAGAGAGATGGTTTCGTTCTTGGTGAAGGTTCCGGTATCGTGATCTTAGAGGAACTGGAACATGCTAAGAAGCGTGGCGCAAAGATTTATGCAGAGATCAGCGGATACGGATGCTCCAGTGATGCATTCCATATCACAGCACCGGAAGATTCAGGCGAGAGCCCTGCAAAAGCTATGTTAAATGCTGTAAAAGATGCAGGCGTATCCCCGGAGGATGTTGCATATATCAATGCACACGGAACCAGTACACATTTAAACGATCTGGTTGAGACCAGAGCAATCAAGAAAGCATTTGGCGATCATGCAAAGGACATCAAGATTAATTCTACAAAGTCTATGACAGGACATCTTCTTGGCGCAGCAGGTGCGATCGAATGTATCGTTACAGCAAAGACGATCGAGGAAGGCTATATCCACAGAACCCGTGGTCTTCATGAGAGTGAAGAAGAACTGGATCTTGATTATTGTAAAGAGCCATATGAGCAGGAGGTTGATTGTGCGATCAGCAATTCTCTTGGATTTGGCGGACATAATGCATGTATTCTTTTACAGAAATATAAGGAGCAGTAAAAAGAAATGTTATTTATTAAGAAAAAGGCAAAAGAAGCCGAGATGGAAAAAATGAAGGCTGTCGAAACAGAACAGCCAAAACCGGAGACTGTAAAATGTCCGAAGTGTGGAGCTGAGCTTGATAAGCAGAGAGTTGTAAAGGCAAAATATATCTGTTATGAATGTGGTTCTTATTTCCGTGTTAAGACAAAGAACCGTATCAAGATGGTAACAGATCCAAAGTCATTTGAACCATGGTTTGAAGATATGCCGATGTCAAATCCGTTAAATACAGCCGGATATGAGGATAAGGTTAAGGCTGCGCAGGAAAAGACAGGACTGAAAGAAGCGGTTACAGTCGGTAAGGCTCTGATCAATGGTGAGCCGGCTATGATCGGTATCTGTGATGCCAGATTCCTGATGAGCAGTATGGGCTATGTTGTTGGTGAGAAGATTGCCAGAGCGGTTGAGCGTGCGACAGAAGAAAAGCTTCCTGTATTCATGTTCTGTTGTTCCGGTGGTGCCAGAATGCAGGAGGGTATCATTTCCCTGATGCAGATGGCAAAAACCTCCGCAGCATTGAAGAAACATTCGGAAGCCGGATTGTTATATGTATCGATCCTTACAGATCCTACAACCGGTGGTGTAACAGCCAGCTTTGCAATGCTTGGCGATATCATCTTAGGTGAGCCTGGTGCTCTGGTTGGATTTGCAGGCCCTCGTGTTATCAAGCAGACGATCGGACAGGATCTTCCGGAAGGCTTCCAGCGTTCAGAGTTCCTGGTAGAGCATGGTATTATTGATGGTATTATCACCAGAGATAAGATGAAGGATACCATGTATCAGTTGATCGTTACACATAAACAGAGAACCGGTTATGCAAACTTCGATAAGGAAGAAGACGAGAAGTTTGATATCAGCGAGATCTTAAAGGAGAGATTGACTTCTGTTGAGAATAAGACTCCTTGGGAGAAAATTCGTGGTACAAGACAGATGACTCGTCCTTGCGCACTTGATTATATTGATTATATCTGTGAAGATTTCCATGAGATCCATGGAGACAGAACAATGAATGACGATAAAGCGATCGTTGGTGGTATCGGTCATATCGATGGACAGCCTGTAACAGTGATCGCACAGGTAAAGGGTTCCAGCATGACAGAGTGTATGGAGCGTAACTTCGGTATGCCGCTTCCGGATGGATACCGTAAGGCACTTCGTCTGATGAAACAGGCAGAGAAGTTCAATCGTCCTATCATCACATTTGTAAATACACCTGGTGCATTCTGTGGACTGGAAGCAGAGGAGCGTGGTATGGGTGAAGCAATCGCAAGAAACCTTTACGAGATGTCAGCCCTTAAAGTTCCTGTACTTTGTATCCTGATCGGTGAAGGCGGTAGTGGTGGAGCACTTGCTATGGCAGTTGGTAATGAAGTATGGATGCTTGAAAATGCAGTATATTCCATTCTTTCACCGGAAGGCTATGCATCTATTCTCTGGAAGGACAGCAATCGTGCAGAGGAGGCGGCAGAGGTTATGCAGCTTACCGCACAGGATCTTTCAAGACTTGGTGTGATCGAGAAGGTTATTCCTGAGTATGGCGGAGCAGATAAAGAATCTGTCCCATATATCGGTAAATTTATTAAGATGAATGCAAAGGAATTCCTGAAGAAATTCGATGGAATGAGCGGCGAGGAGATTGCTGCTGCAAGATATAAGAGATTCCGTGAGATGTAAATAAAATAAAAAACAGGGATATAACGTTGAGGGCATCATAATGATTATGATGCCCTCGATGTTACATCCCTGTTTTTATATAAATCCTAGATCAATGACTCGTACAGCTTGGTGATATCCTCAACGCTTGTCTCCTTTGGATTGCCTGGGCGGCATGCATCATCATATGCAGACTGAGCAAGGAAAGGAATATCCTCCGGTTTTACGATATCTTTTAAGTCGGCAGGAATTCCAACATCCTGTGATAGCTGACGAACAGCATCGATGGCTGCCTTTCTATATTCTTCCTGTGTCATATCGTCAACGCCGGCAACTCCCATAGCACGGGCAATCTCACGATATTTCTCGCCGGTTGCTTCTGCGTTATATTCCATAACAGTAGGAAGGATGATCGCATTTGCAACACCATGTGGTGTATCGTACAGAGCTCCCAGAGGGTGAGCCATAGAATGAACGATACCAAGACCTACATTTGAAAATCCCATACCGGCAACATACTGGCCAAGTGCCATATCAGCTCTGCCTTCCGGTGTATTTGCTACAGCACCACGAAGGGAACGGGAAATAATCTCGATTGCTTTTAAGTGGAACATGTCAGATAATTCCCATGCAGCAGCGGTAATGTAACCTTCGATCGCATGTGTCAGGGCATCCATACCGGTTGCAGCAGTCAGACCCTTTGGCATAGAACTCATCATCTCAGGATCAACAAATGCAACGACTGGAATGTCTTTTGGATCCACACATACCATTTTACGGTTTTTCTCTACATCTGTGATAACGTAGTTGATCGTAACCTCGGCAGCAGTTCCGGCTGTTGTAGGTACAGCGAAGATAGGTACGGATTTATTCTTGGTAGGAGCAACGCCCTCAAGACTTCTGATATCAGCAAAATCCGGATTTGCGATCACGATTCCAACGCCCTTTGCTGTGTCCATGGATGATCCGCCACCGATCGCAATGATGTAATCAGCTTCAGCAGCCTTAAAAGCAGCAACACCAGACTGAACATTCTCGATCGTAGGGTTTGGTTTAATGTTGGAATAGATCTCATATGCAAGACCTGCGTTGTCCAGAACATCTGTTACTTTCTTAGTAACACCGAACTTAATAAGATCAGGATCAGAGCAGACAAATGCTTTCTTGAAGCCACGGCCGATAGCCTCTGTAGCGATCTCTGCGATTGCGCCTGCTCCATGATAAGATGTTTCGTTTAATACAAATCTGTTAGCCATATAAATAATACCTCCTATTATGTAACTGTGTGCAGGTGACTTGTATATACTGCACAAATCAATTTATATATTCTCTACAAAAACAAGGCAAAAACACCTGTTAAGTATAGTGTAATACACTTTGCTGTTGTTGACAATATACAAATAACAAGAAATATTATAGTAATAATTATAAATAATATCTAAATTTACTTGCCGGCTGCATCTGCTTTTAATCCTGCGCGCCAGTTCAGATAAGAAATGCCGATGATAACGGCATACCCGATAAAGCTCAATGCATCCGGTATCTGGCTGAAGAAGATGAAACCAAGGATTGCCGAGGTGATGATCTGCGAATAATCGAAGATCGATATTTCCTTTGCCGGAGCATGTGAATAAGCAGCCGTGATCGAGAACTGACCGACAGCAGCGGAGGCACCTGCCATTAACAGACAGAACAACTGGAAAAATGACATCGGTTTATAAAAGGCGATCACAAATGGCAGCATGACCAGAGTCGAAAATGCGGAGAAAAAGAATACGATCTGTGGATTTTTTGCACCGTGGTTGCTTAGATATCTTACTGCCGCATAAGCAGCGCCTGCACCCATACCGCCGGTAAAACCGATGAGACCCGGAGCAAAATCAGCGAAGTTCAGGGATGGTTTGATAACAAATAAAGCACCGATGAATACCCCGATCAGAGCAGCATATTGTTTCAGACTTGCCTTTTCCTTTAACAGGAAGATCGAGAAGATAACAGCGGCAAACGGTGACAGCTTATTTAAGATCGAAGCATCGGCGATGTTCATGTGATCGACTGCATAGAAGTTACACATGATACCGAGTGTGCCGCAGATCGACCGCATAAACAGCATCGGAATATGTCGTTTCTCATAATGCAGTCCGACATCACTTCGGATCAGGACAACAAGCGCTATGAATGCTGCGACCAGGTTACGGAAAAATGCTTTTTCAATCGTAGGAAGATCGCCGGATAATCGTACGAATACGTTCATAAAAGAAAAACCGACACCGGCCAGAATTATATAAAGAATTGCTTTTGTTTTCTCTCGCATATAAAAACACCACTTTCTGTTTGTTAGATATTTGCGAAAATAAACAGTATTTTCGCATTATGCCGGTATATGAAGACACATTCCATAGCAATGCTCATTATAGCATGTTTTCGTATTTGTCAGCAGCCAAAGTTTTATGAAACACTTTATACTTGCTTTATAAACTATACACAATTTATTCAAAAAACTTGTCTATCATACATTCTAGAAAAAGTGTAAGAAAAAATAATTTAAATAATTGATGCAGAATAGGAGATCATACATGAGCAGGGTAATAGGAATAGATTTAGGAACGACAAATAGCTGCGTGGCCGTTCTGGAAGGCGAACAGGCGACAATCATACCGAATGCCGAAGGCAACCGTACCACACCATCGATAGTAGCCATTACGAAAAATGGCGACAGACTGGTGGGGGATGCTGCAAAGAGACAGCTTACGGTAAATGTAGACAGAACCATTGCATCGATCAAGAGAGAAATGGGAACAGCATATAGAAAAAGAATAGATGGAAAAGATTATTCACCACAGGAGATATCGGCGATCATTCTGTCAAAGTTAAGAGCGGATGCAGAAAACTATCTAGGTGAGCCGGTTCATGATGCGGTCATCACGGTTCCGGCGTATTTTGATGACAGTCAGAGACAGGCGACGAAGGATGCCGGAAAGATCGCAGGGTTAAATGTACTTCGAATCATCAACGAGCCGACATCAGCGGCACTTGCCTATGGTCTGGATAACGGACAGGCACAGAAGATTCTGGTATATGACCTTGGTGGCGGAACCTTTGATGTATCCGTGATTGAGATCGGAGATCATGTGATCGAGGTTCTTGCAACTGCAGGCGACAATCATCTTGGTGGTGATGATTTTGACGAGCGTCTGGTGCAGTATGTGATAAAGTCATTTAAGAAAGAAACAAGGATCAATCTGGAGAAAGATATAACAGCGGTACAGCGTATCCGGGAAGCATGCGAAGAGGCAAAGAAGGAATTATCCAGTACGCTGCAGACTCATATCAATCTTCCGTTTATCACGGTCGTAAAGAACGAGCCGAAGCATCTCGATATGCTCATAACCAGAGAGTTGTTCAATGAGCTGACAGATGATCTTGTAAAACGGACAGACGGTCCGGTCAATCAGGCACTTCGGGATGCAGGTATATCAGCCGGAAGTTTAGATAAGGTATTATTGGTTGGTGGGTCAACCAGAATCCCTGCCGTTATGGACGAGGTTAAGAGGATAACCGGAAAAGAGCTTTCGAAGAATCTCAACCCGGATGAGTGCGTTGCGATGGGAGCTGCGATTCAAGGAGGAAAGCTCAGTGGTGGTCTGACCGTTACGAATAAGGTAAATGATATTTTGCTGATGGATGTAACACCATTGTCTCTGTCAATCGAGACTTTAGGTGGTATTGCAAATGTACTGATTCCAAGAAACTCACCAATTCCGACCAGGGTATCCAAGATCTTTACGACGGCCGGAAATTTCCAGCGTGATGTAGAGGTAAAGGTGTATCAGGGCGAACGCAAATATACCAGAGATAATAAGCTGCTTGGTAACTTCCGCCTGAGTGGAATCAAGCGAGCACTTGCAGGAGTTCCGCAGATCGAGGTTACATTTGATCTTGATGTAAATGGTATCCTAAAGGTATCTGCAAAGGATCTTGGCAGAGGCGTGGAACAGCAGATCGTTATCACATCCAGTACGAATCTTTCAGAGGAAGAGATTCGCCGGGCAAGAGAAGATGCCATGCGGTATGAGGAAGAAACTCAGGGCAACAAGGAAAATATGGATATCTGGAATGAAGCTGAAGCATATGTATATAAAGTAGAAAATCAGCTAGAGGTACAAAGTCAGAAACTGGATAAGGCTCAGATCAAGAAGATTCGGAGAGATCTGGAATATCTGAAGAAGCTCGTATGCCGGACGGATGCTGACCGGATCACGGATATAGAAGCAGGCAATATAAAGGATGCTTACAGACAGTTGCAGGAATCTGCAATGATCCTTGGATAGGCAGAATATTACGAACATCGGATTGGAAATATATAGATAGAATAAATGACCTGAAGGTACTGAAATGGCAGCAGATCTGCAGGGCAAAGAAAGAATGGTGCTGATATGAGAGATAAGATTTATAACTTTATGCGAACAAGATATGGAAATGACCAGTTTTCGTCATTTCTGACTTGGACAGGAGTGCTCCTGATCATCATAGATGTCTGGGCGAAGACAGGAGTTTTGTATTTCCTTGGACTCGCTTTCTTTATCTATGGGTATGTGCGTATTTTTTCCAAGAAATATGACAAGCGTGCGGCAGAAAACAAGTGGTTTCTAAGCCATACAGCAAGTGTTCGCAATCTATTTAAACGGATGAAGAAAAGCAAAGAAGCCGGAAAAGATTATAGGATCTTTACCTGCCCACGTTGCGAGCAAATGATCCGGATTCCACGAGGCAAGGGCAGGATCGAGATAAGATGTCCGAAATGTGGGAATACTTTTATTAAGAAAAGCTGATTGGAGACAGGCGCGTGTTTGGATATATAGTAGTAAACCAGCAGGAAATGAAATTTAAAGAATTTGACGAATACCACAGGTATTACTGCGGGTTGTGCAGGGCATTAAAAGAAGATCAGGGCGCAAAAGGCCAGTTGTCATTAAGCTACGATATGACATTTCTGGTGCTGCTGCTTACCGGATTGTATGAGCCGTCAGAGGAGCGGGGTACAAAAAGGTGTGTGGTCCATCCGATGACAAAGCATGAATATGCTAGAAATCTGTACTCCGATTATGCAGCGGATATGAATCGTATTCTTACATATTATAAATGCATGGATGACTGGACAGATGATAAGAAGCTGTTTCGTAAGCTGTATGCGGAGCTTTTAATACCGAAGAAAGAGCTGGAAAAGAAAGACAGCCGGTTATATGATTACAGACAAAAGATTGATACTATTGCAGATCGGCTTGCAAAGATTAGTGAGCTTGAGAAAGAAAACAGTGAAGATCTGGATCGTCTATCAGGATATTTTGGTGAAGTGCTGGCAGAGATATTTGCCGTAAGAGCTGATGCATGGGAAGAAAATCTGAGAAAGATCGGTTATTATCTTGGAAGATTTGTATATATTCTGGACGCTTACGATGATATCGAAAAAGACAGGAAAAGACACAGCTTTAATCCACTGATACACAAGTTGACATGCAGTGAAGAAACGAAGACAGAGGACATTCCGGTGGAGGAATGGCAGATGCTTGCAGACTGGGTAAAAGAAGTCCTGATGATGCAGGCGGCAGAATGTGCCAGAGAATTTGAGAAGCTTCCGATCATAAAAAATGTGGAAATTCTCAGAAATATCGTGTATTCTGGCATATGGAATAATTATTATAAAGCAACTGCCGAAAGATGCGGTAGCAGAGCAGATAACAGGCAGAATGGAGAATAAATGAAAGATCCTTATGAAGTACTGGGATTGCCGCATGGTGCCAGTAATGATGAAGTAAAAAGTGCATACAGACGATTGAGCAGAAAATATCACCCGGATGCGAATATCAACAATCCAAATAAAGCTGAGGCAGAGGAGAAGTTCAAAGAGATCCAGCAGGCATACAAGGCGATCATGGATGGTGATACCGGTTATGGAAATTCATACGGAGCAGGTGGATATGGCAGCCCATATGGAAATGGTTCATATGGTTCAGGCAGTTACCGAAACAGCAACAGCGGTGGAAGAACGACTTATGATGAGTCAGATCCGTTTGGCGGATTCTATGGCGGCTTTGGACCGTTTGGTGGGTTCGGCGGTTATACCGGCGGAAGACGGGAGGAATATGATCCAAACGATCAGGATTCCAGATATTTTCAGGCAGCCAGAAACTATCTGCGGTCAGGCAGTTATGAGGAAGCAAGAACAGTATTGAACCAGATTCAGGATCACAATGCAAAATGGCATTATTATTCCGGTGTGTGCAATGCCGGACTTGGTAATCAGATCCGGGCGCTTGAGATGCTTCAGAGAGCGATACAGTTAGAGCCGGATAATATGGAATACAAGCAGGCGTACGAACAGATCAAGAGTGGATCGAAATGGTATATGGATCAGGGACAGGGCTACGGCATGGATATGTCAGGTCGGGATATGACAAAATGCTGTAATACATTCTGCACTACCCTGCTTTGTCTCTCCTGCTGTGGTGGGAATATGTGCTGTTTCCCTTGTGGCGGCTATTATTCAGGCGGTTATTAGAAGGAAAATCCCTTATGAAACTGTTCAGATATTGGTATGCCCCATAGGGCAAGAGCGTATAAATAACTATAAAAACAGAAAATAATTGAAAAATCATTGTAAAATTGCAAGATTAATTAGACTTTGGTCTAAAAAATATGTATTTTTCTACAAAAAATTAAGACATGTATTGAGAAATACATGTTTTTTTGTTAAAATAATATAGGTTTCTTCCAAAAATTCTCATGGTAAAATCGGTTATTATGATGAATCAGGACGAAAGAGATATAAAGGATCCGGATGATACCGGCATCTGATTATAGAAAAATCGTCAGGGATGCATTCTGGCGTGCAATTTTCAAGGAGGATACGATAAATGAAAAAGTTGATTGATTTCGACAAAGAGGGCTTCAAAAAAGAGGTTATTACAAATGTGAAAACATTGTACAGAAGACCAATCGAAGAGGCAACTCCACAGCAGGTATTCCAGGCTGTCAGCTACGCTGTTAAGGATGACATAATAGACAGATGGATAGCAACACATAAGGAATATGAGAAGAAGAACGTTAAGACAGTTTACTATCTGTCCATGGAGTTCCTGATGGGTAGAGCCCTGGGAAACAATCTGATCAATCTGACATACTATGATGCAGTAAAAGAAGCATTGGATGAACTTGGATTTGATCTGAATCTGATTGAGGATCAGGAGCCGGATGCAGCACTTGGTAACGGTGGTTTGGGACGTCTTGCAGCATGTTTCCTGGATTCTCTTGCAACACTTGGTTATCCGGCATACGGATGTGGTATCCGTTATCGTTATGGTATGTTCAAGCAGGCGATCAAGGATGGTTATCAGATCGAGCTGCCGGATGACTGGTTAAAGGATGGCAACCCATTTGAAATCAAGCGCCCGGAGTATGCTGTAGAAGTTAAATTTGGCGGTTATGTAAGAGTTGAGAACAGAGATGGAAGAAATTACTTTATTCAGGATGGTTATCAGACTGTTCGTGCCGTACCATATGATGTTCCGGTTGTCGGTTATGGCAACAATGTTGTAAATACACTTCGTATCTGGGATGCAGAAGCAGATCAGGAATTCTGTCTTGATTCATTTGATAAGGGTGAATATGAAAAGGCTGTTGAACAGCAGAACCTTGCTAAGACGATCGTTGAAGTTCTTTATCCAAATGATAATCACTATGCAGGCAAGGAATTAAGACTGAGACAGCAGTACTTCTTCATTTCAGCGTCTGTTCAGAGAGCAATCCTGAAATTCAAGGAGAAGAACAGCGATATTCATAATCTTCCGGATAAAGTTACATTCCAGATGAATGATACACATCCAACAGTTGCAGTAGCAGAGTTGATGAGAATCCTTATGGATGAAGAAGGTCTTGAGTGGGATGACGCATGGGATATCACAACCAGAACATGTGCATACACCAACCATACGATCATGGCTGAGGCTCTTGAGAAATGGCCGATCGAATTATTCTCAAGATTACTTCCTCGTATCTACCAGATCGTAGAAGAGATCAACAGAAGATTCGTACTGAAGATCCAGTCTATGTATCCGGGCAACCAGGATAAGGTTAAGAACATGGCTATCCTCTATGATGGTCAGGTTAAGATGGCACATCTTGCTATCGCAGGTTCTTACTCTGTAAATGGTGTTGCGGCACTTCATACAAAGATTCTGGAAGAGAGAGAGCTGAAGGATTTCTATGAGATGAGACCTGAGCAGTTTAACAATAAGACAAATGGTATTACACAGAGACGTTTCCTTCTTCATGGTAATCCGCTTCTTGCAAGCTGGATCACAGATAAGATCGGTGATGAATGGATCGTTAAGCTTTCAAATCTGAAGAAGTTAAAAGTATATGCTACTGATGAGAAGTATCAGCAGGAATTTATGAATATCAAGTACCAGAACAAGATCCGTCTTGCAAATTATATCAAGGAGCATAATGGCGTGGATGTAGATCCTCGTTCTATCTTTGATGTACAGGTTAAGAGACTTCATGAGTACAAGAGACAGCTTCTTAATATTTTACATGTTATGTATCAGTACAACGAGCTGAAGACAAATCCATCATATGATATGTATCCAACAACATATATCTTTGGTGCAAAGGCTTCCGCCGGTTATAAGAGAGCAAAGCTTATCATCAAGCTGATCAACTCCGTTGCAGATGTTATCAACAACGATGCATCTATCAAGGGTAAGATCAAGGTTGTATTCATTGAGAACTACAGAGTATCCAATGCAGAGCTGATCTTCGCAGCAGCAGATGTCAGCGAGCAGATTTCAACAGCTTCCAGGGAAGCATCCGGTACCGGTAACATGAAATTTATGTTAAACGGTGCAGTTACACTTGGAACCATGGATGGTGCAAATGTAGAGATCGTTGAAGAAGTTGGTGAAGAAAATGCAGTTATCTTCGGTTTAAGAGCTGAAGAAGTTATGAAGTATGAGCGTGAAGGTGGATACAATCCAAAGGATATCTACAACAATGATGCAGCAGTAAGAACTGTTCTTACACAGCTTATCAATGGTATGTATTCTTCTGATGATCCGGATCGTTTCAGAGATCTGTATGATTCACTTATCAACGAAGATGTATACTTCATCCTTAAGGATTTTGCTTCTTATGTAGAAGCTCACAGAAAGATTGATACTCTTTACAGAGATGAGAAGAACTGGGCTAAGATGGTTATGCTGAATACAGCATGCGCCGGTAAGTTCTCATCTGACAGAACAATCGAAGAGTATGCAAAAGAGATTTGGAACCTCAAAAAGGTTAAAGTCACATTAGACTAGAACTGTAAAATATAACATATATAAATAATGAGACATATATACATTTATGCCGCAGAACGCTCGCGCTCTGCGGCATAAATGTATTATAGGGGGCTTTCAATAAGTGATATCTCCATTTCGGAGGGGTTATTTTTTTAGCTTCACTTTTTTAGTGGCAGTGTATATCTTGCGGCGGGAGGCTTTGGAAATTTTATTTGAGTAGATGTTGCCTTTGCACTTCTGGTCTGCATATACACCGAAGGTCACTTTGGATATTTTATTGCCGGTCACTTTGATATTTGCCTGGAGAGCTGAGATACCAGGACCTTTTTTATTGCCGGTAATCGTGTTGTTTTTAACTGTCACTTTATATTGTGTGGAAGCCGGTTGTACATAGATGGCTGCCTTGGAGCTTCCGGATATTGTATTTTTATCGATGGTCAGCACATTTTTGGTACTGCATATATTAATACCGCTTGTTGCTGCCTTCTTGATCGTATTTCCCGAAACTGTTTTCTTTATAGTCGATGCGTTGAAGACCTGAAGACCGTATTTTCCGGCTGATAGGATCTGGTTGTTTGTAACTCCTCCGGTTACGGTTGACTTTGTGGAGATGCAGATCGCAGTATCGTTGCTGTTTTCCATAGCGTTGCCAATAATGGAACCGCGAACCTTGGAACCGTTATAAAGGAAGATTGCTCTTCCACAGGAATATTTTGCAGTTCCTGCCTGGATCTTGTTTCCGGTTATGGTTTTAGAGGCTGACTTCTGAGACAGCTTGATCGCAGGAGCATTTTTGCCGATGGCTGTGATCGTGTTGTTTTTGATCTTTCCGGCTTCACAGTTATTGTACAGGCTGATACCTGTATCTGTACAGCCGCCGGTGATGGTATTGGATAGAATATCTGCCACCGTAGAGTTTGTACTGAGACTGATGCCGCCGCTTGCACATTTCTTTATTTTATTCTTGGATAATAAACCGGTACAACCGCTGTTCTGATAGATGTGGATACCATAACCGCCGCAGTTGGAAATTGTGTTGCTGATAATATCCTTAGCCGTTGATGAGAAATGAATGGCAATACCGTGTCCGGTCATTCCGGAGACCTTGTTGTTTGACAGGACAAGTCCTTTTGCATAGCTTTGAATAAAGATGCCGTCTCGTTCATTTTTCAGAGGATCCTTTGCGCTGAATCCCTTTCCGGTAACGGTATTGTTTGTAAAGGTACAGTTCCAGGCATCAGTGATGTGGATGCCGGTAACGGCTGTTGTGATATTGTTATTGGATACGGTTACACCGGTAATGTAATAATTTCCGGTAGGGAAATATTTACCGTCCGCACCTTTCATTTTTTTCAACTGGTTGTGGCCAAATACCTTAATAGCTGCAGGATTCTCACAGGATGGAGAATACTTTAAGGTGATCGTGTTATCGCTGATGACAGAGTTCAGATTGTAGATGATCTTTCCTTTGTATGGTTGTTTACTGTCCAGAATGGTAGAAATAACAGAGCCTTCGTAGGATTTAAAATTCTGGAACAGGATACCGCCGCCGCAGTTTGTGATCGTATTGTTTTTGATCTCACAGTTGCGGTAGTTAAGTCCGATAATACATTCTTCCATAACATTATTGAAGGTATTGTTATTGATCTTGATATTCTCATGGTAAGCACCCAGAAGAAGTGTATGGCTGCCAATGCCACGGATGACATTCTGAAATTTACATCCGGTGATCTCAACGTTTTTCATTGTTGTGCCATCCTGAACGACACCCGGAAATGCGGCTTCTTTACATGGAGTATCAAGCTGAAGGGCTTCCTGGTTGACGTGGGCGTTAGTCACACCGGTTTCCCGTCCGTTATTTTTGAAAGTACAGTTTTTTACATAGAAGCCATTGATCGCACAGACCTCCATCTGATGCACACAACCGCCGCCCGACAGGGTGATACCGGACAGATTTACATTTGTTGCATGAAAGAGACGGATCATACTGGAAGTATTCTCGCTGTTTCCGATCAGCGTTCCGCCATTGATCGTTATATTTTTAAATCCATCATATCCGGTGCAGAGATCACTTTTGTTGTAGTTTGTCTGGTCTTTGTAGGAGCCGGGAGTACCAGATATGATCATGTTGAATTTACCATTGTCTGCACAGGTCAGTGTAACACCTTTCAGATTTAATGTGGTGTTGCTGAAAATACGGGCTGTCGATGACAGGGTATAAGAACCGGAAGGAACGGTTACAGTAATGATACTGTCCGTCTGATCTGCCATATCTCTGGCCGCTTTTAAAGCTGTGTTTAATTCTGTTGTAATGTCAGTTCCGTTTTTGACAGTCAGTGTGATCACACTGTCAGTGATAAGCATGTCGTCATTCGATGCGGCGGCAAAGACCGGCGCTGTTGTAAAACCGGAAGCCGGCATTGCAGCATTTGAGCGAAATGCAGTTCCGAAGATAAGACCGGATGCAAGGACTGCTCCCGCCATACATGAGATAAGATGTTTTTTCATAAAACTTCCCCTTTCAAAAATATCAGATGTTCTGGTTAACTGTTAAAAAACAGATGCCACTAAGTATCTGCCTGACAGGATCAGGCGGTAAAGTTTCCGCTTGTATAGGAACCATAGATGCTGAGATTTCCAAAGGAACGATAGGCACGAACACGATAGTAGATTGTTTTGCCCTTTGGAAGATCCTGTAAAGCATAGGATGTCTGTTCCTTGCCAAGCTGTTTTGTCGATTTGCCGGAAAAATGATCGGTTGTACTGTATTGTACTTCATAGCCACTGATTCCTTTGACCTTCTTCCATGATAAGGTTGCCTGATTGCGTGCTGTATTCATAGAACAGGTGAGATCCGTTACCGTACCGCATATTTTCTGGTCAGTGTCATTAATCGACAGATCTTTATTTGCTATATCGTTATATATATTATTGCTGATCGCACCGGATACGGATGAGGAAGCAGCAATACCATATTTGAAATCAGTAATATCGTTGTCAGAAATAGCTACATTACATTTGGATAGTTGCATACCATTTAATGATGCAGATCCACATAAGGTATTTTTGACAACTGTCAGCAGGTAATTGCTGTGTGCAGCAATGTTGATCGGGGCATTGCCTTTTGCGGAAATATAGTTATACGAGATAGTTGTATCGTTATTGATGCTCTGGACATTGATGCCGTAATTGCTGCACTCACTGATTGTATTATTGTTGATGCCGCCACAGACCGTTGCTTCTTTTTCCAGAAGGATACCGTTGGTTCCACTTCCATTGATAGAGTTTCCTTCAATGTTCTGACCGATGCTGCTGGCTCCATTTACTGCGATCGCACTTTTACCAATGGAAGAGAGTACATTTTCACTGACCAGCTCTGCAACCTTGGAATGATTGGCAATAGATACGGCATACAGGGCTGCATCCGAGATCGTGTTGTTTTTTACGGAACCAGCAATTTTGGAGGCCTTATCAACCAGAATTCCCATTCCGGAGGAGACGTCCGTTTTTGATGCATAGATCCGGTTGGATGAAATCTCTTTTGCAAAAGAGCGTCCGGTAATCTCAATTGCATTTGCAACGGTTGCTTTTGTTTTATCACCCATGTCACGTACCCGGTTTGTCGAGATCAGCCCGGTACGGCTGTTGCTGTATACTTTGATCGCCGGATTGCCACTGACAGCACCAAAGGCATTTCCTGTTATGTTCGTGACACGGCTGTTGTTCCCAACCAGAATACCGCCGGCTTTGCAGTTTTTTACAATGTTGTTTGCAATATCATAGATACATGCACTGGAGTCTGTCAGAAAGATTCCGGTTCCGGTACAGTTTTTAAAGGTGTTATTTTCAATCGCAGAGGCGGTACTGTTGTCCGTAATATACAGACCATAACGCGGCATGTTCTTAATCTCATTTCCGGTTACGGAGATATTCTTACTGGACTGATCAATACGGATGCCATCTCTGGAAGTTCGTAATTTGTCATCCGGCGAGAAATTATATCCATTGATTGTATTACCGGATACCTCGCAATCTCTTGCATCGGATAAGGTGATACCGTCTCCCGGTGTGATGATCGTATTGTTTCGTATAATAACGGAGCTGATATAGAAATCTTCATCCGGCAGAGGAAATCCATCTCCTCCTGTGATGTTGCTGTTCAGCTTTCTTCCATAAACGAAGATTCCGGCAGTTTTTAATGTTGTCGGATGGTAGGTCAGCTTCATGGTGTTGCCGCTGACTTCTGTTACTGCATTGTTGATAACAGCGTTGTCGATCTTCTTTGCGCCATTTAAAACCGTTGTGTTCATGGATACTTCGTATTCCTTGGCATTCTGAACCAGAATACCGCCGCCGCAGTTGGTGATCGTGTTGTTCTTTACTTCACAGTTTACATAGTTTAAGCAGACAACACATTCTTCCAGCACATTGATAAATGTGTTATCGTTGATCTTGATATTCTCGTGATATGCACCGCAGAGCATGGTGTGTGTTCCGACACCACGGGCAATATTCTGGAATGTGTTGTGTGTGATCTCCACATTCTTCATAGGGGTTCCGTCCGGATAAGTGCCGGGATATACCAGTTCACTGTATGGCATATCGAGCTGTATGGCTTCTTCTTTTTCAAAGTTTTTGGTATCGTCAGCACGTTTGCCGTGGTTTTTAAATGTGCAGTTTCTGACATAAAAGCCGTCGATCGCAGCAACCTCTAGCTGATGTACGCATCCGCCGCCCGTGAAAGTAAGACCGTCAAGGGTAATATTAGTAGCATGAAAGATACGAACGATACAACTCAGATTGGCTTCGGTGCTTTCCCAGATTCCGCCCAGAACCGTGATATTCTTATAGGCATCATAGCCGGAGCAGGCTTCACTGTTGTTGTAATCGTCATAGTCTTTGTAATTTTCTGTTGATGATGGACCGGTGATCAGCATATTGAACCGATGGGAACCGGCAAATGTAAAGTGAACATCCGTGACATCCAGCGTTGTATTGCTGTAAATATGCAGCGCAGCGGAAAGAAGATAACTACCTTTTTGAACCCTGACTGTAACAATCTGCCCGGAGCTTTCGGCAAGATCTCTGGCATTGATCAGCGCTTCGTTCAGCTTTTGGGATATGTCGCTGCCGTCTTCCGCAGTAACCTGTATAACAGTGTCTTCGGAACTGGTTTCTTCCGCAGATACAGAAAAAGAAAATCCGTAGAGGAGCAATGGAAGAATCAGCAGATGCAAAATAATATATGTAAGTTTCTTCATTATATATACGCCTTCTTTGTTTTTATTCCTAATGGATCGGATCTACATGATCCTTATTTGTTTCCGATACGATGTAATGTGGCCGGTTTTTTACTTCCAGATATGTCTTGGCAATGTATTTACCCATAATACCCATGCACAGGAACTGAAGTCCAGCAATAAAGATGATGATACAGGCAAGAGATGGCCAGCCGGCAACCGGATCTCCGAATATTTCTTTTCTTATAATAATGAAAATAACCATAAGAAAGGAAAAGATCGTCAGAAAAATGCCAAGCCCGGATGCAAGGGACATCGGGGTTTCGGAAAAATTGATGATTCCATCGACCGCATATTTGAATAAGCCCCAGAAACTCCATTTTGTTTCTCCGGCAATGCGGTTTACATTTTCATATTCCAGCCATTTGGTCTTAAAACCGATCCAGCCAAAGATACCCTTTGAGAATCGGTTGTATTCGCACATGGCGACGATACTGTCTACCATTTCACGCTTCATCAGACGAAAATCCCTGGCACCATCGACAACATCTGCGTCCGAGATCTTGTTGATAAGTTTATAAAAATTCCTTGCAAAGAAGGAACGGATCTTTGGTTCTCCGATCCTCGATACCCGCCGGGTGGCAACGCTGTCATAATCCTCGGTTTCCAGACAGTGGAGCATATCAGGCAGCAGGGCAGGGGGATCCTGCATATCTGCATCCATGATGGCGGCATAGTCACCATCTGAATTACAGAAGCCGGCATACATGGCAGCTTCTTTTCCAAAGTTTCTTGAAAATGATATATATTTGTAATGAGAATCCGTATCACAGATTTCTTTCATGACGGAAAGGGTTGTATCTGTAGAACCATCATTGATCAGAAGTATCTCAAATGTATATTGATCCAGAGTCTGGATTACTTTGTTCAGTTCGTCCTTAAATAAAGGAAGTGCTTCCGCTTCATTGTAACAGGGAACGATCAGATTCACTTTTTTCATATAACTTCTCCTTGTGCCGCTGCCATATGAACTGGCAGAACGGTATTCTTTAATTTTAGTTCAGGGAGAATGGAGTGTCAAGGAATCTGCCAGCGCTTTTGAAAATATAAGATTTGCATATGTATGTTGTTAGATGCTATAATAAATCCAAATGAGCAAAAAAAGTTTTATTGCACAGGAGAGAAGGAATATGAAGGTAAAAGCAAAATCATTTGAGGCATGGAAGGTTATCATGATCACCCTTGTCTTTTTATCATATTGTGTGGGGATGATGCCGGGAGAAAAAGCGCAGGCAGTTTATGACAAATATCTGGATAATGGGATATTTGGAATGGCATTTTTCTTTGTTCTGGTAGGATTTGGAATCGGTATTCATTACCATAAGAAGTTTATTAATCTGAACAAGAAGAATTATCTGGAATTTCTTGGAAAGAAGCTGGGAATTCTGTATCCGCTTTATATGATCATGCAGACAGTATTCCTGATCCTCGCATTGTGCAGCCATCCCGGTTCACAGGAAATTAAGACACTGATCGTGAAGTATATCATCAGTATACCGATGCTTCAGGCAATGATACCGAAGGCTGGATATTATATGGCACTGAATCCGGTCAGTTGGTTTGTATCAGCAATCTTTCTGATCTATCTTCTGGCTCCGGTGATCGGTATGCTGGCGGCAAGAATGAAGCGGGATCTGAAAAGAAGCGGATTGGTGATAGTCGGGCTGATCGTTGTATATATAATTGTTGCAGGACCACTTGCTGATGCAATGGTATTGAAGCAGGATATGCCATATCTGTTTCTGATGAATCTTATTTTATTCTGTATTGGTGTCTGGCTTGCAAATTTCAGACTGAATATTCGGATCGAGACAGATCGTTCCGCTGGAAGAAATCTTCTGACCGGAGCAGAGCTGGTAGTGCTTGTGGCAGCGGTTCTCATTTATCTGGGAACAGTTGGGAAATATGGAATTCCTACAGCACTTCTGAGATTGCTGTTGTATGTGCTGATCGTGATGGTATTTTCTTATGACGGTGGAATGATTTCTCATATATTTACATTATCACCATTTGGAATCTTAAGCTCTATGGTATTTGATTTTTACCTGACCCAGTATTTTGTGATCCGTTATATTGGAACTCCGATCCAGAAGAGATTTGGAGACAGTGGTAAGGATATAGTTATCAGTATCATTTTGGCTTATATCATTAACTGGTGCATCGTATTAGTGATCAAGGTAATTAAAAAGATATATCGAAAGCTTCACTACAGGGTATCTTCCTTTGCCGGAGATCTTGGAACAGATGGGGTTGTAGATGATTATCTGGATGATGGATATGAAGAGATCGATCAGACCAATATCAATACGGAAGCTTATGACCGAAGCCGGTTGGATCCAATGGCAGTTGAGATTACAGAAACGGAAGATGAATAGAAATAAAAATGAGACACATATGATCTGCAATATACAGTCATATGTGTCTCGTTTTTTATATCAATATCTGATATATGGATTAACCCATTACTACTTCTACAGCATGAGTCTTGCCATCACCAAATACTGGAAGAACATTGCTCTCGATAGCATTGCCATCTACAGTAACACTCTTGATACCCTTATTTACATGATCCGGATTTGTAACCTTGATATCATATGTAGCACCACGGAACTGACGTGTAGCATTCAGACCATCCCATGCAGCAGGAATAGATGGATCGATCTTAAGACCATCAAAGTCTGCTGAGATACCTAAGATGTACTGTGAAATAGCTACCATGTTCCAGGCTGCAGTACCTGTAAGCCATGAGTTCTTACCCTGACCAAAGTGGTTACCCGGCTTTCCAATATCGGAACCGGCATCCTTACCACCGATCATCTGACCATATACATATGGTTCAGTCTTGTGAATATCGGATGTCTCCTCAGTGAAAGCAGGAGCGATCTCTGAGTAATATTTGAATGCCTGATCGCCGGCGCCTGCGTAAGCAGCAGCACAGATGATCCATGCATTGTTATGTGTGAAGATACCGGCATTCTCTTTGTATCCGCCTGGGTATGTTGAGATCTCACCATACTGGATGTAATACTTTGTGAATGCAGGATTGTTAAGTACAAGTCCGTGCTGTGTATTCAGACGCTCATCAATAGCAGCAAGTGTCTTCTTGTCGCAGCCCTGATCTTTACCGATGTCTGACATAATAGCGAAGCCCTGTGGCTCGATGAAGATCTGTCCTTCTTCACATTCCTTAGATCCCATCTTCTCACCATTTGCATCGTATGCTCTTAAGAACCAGTCACCATCCCAAGCGGATTCCATGATGTTAGCTTTCATCTTATCGATCTCAGCCTGAGCAGCTTCTGCTTCAGCGTCCATTCCAAGGTGTTTAAGAATAGCAACATAGTTAGGACCTGCATATGTAAAGAGTGTAGCAACCATAACTGACTCAGCAACCTTTGAGTATCCGCCTTCAGCAGCGAACTTAGGGTTGGTGTATGTCTGGAAGCTTTCACCCGGTGTATCGGAGAAGCATGAAAGGTTGATACAGTCGTTCCAGTCAGCTCTCATTGCAAGTGGAAGTCCGTGTGGTCCAAGGTTGTTTACGATCTTGTAGAAGGAAACCTTTAAGTGGTCAAGCATTGGCTTAGCGATGGACATATCGTTGTCATATGGAACCATCTCATCAAGAATACCCCAGTCGCCTGTCTCCTTGATGTATGCAGATACAGAAAGGATCAGCCATAATGGATCGTCTGAGAAGTCACCACCGATATCTGCATTACCCTTCTTTGTAAGTGGCTGATACTGATGATAGCATCCACCATCCGGGAACTGTGTAGAAGCGATATCAATAATTCTTTCTCTTGCACGATCAGGAATCTGATGAACAAATCCAAGTACATCCTGGTTGGAATCACGGAATCCCATACCACGGCCGATACCGGACTCGAAGTATGATGCTGAACGTGAAAGGTTGAATGTAACCATACACTGATACTGATTCCAGATATTAACCATACGGTTAACCTTATCATCAGGAGTATTAACATTTAAGATGCTTAAGAGGTTGTTCCAGTGTTCTTTGAGTTCTGCCAGACCTGCTGCAACCTTCTCAGGAGTGTTGTATTTCTCCATCATCTCAAGAGCCTTAACCTTGTTGATCGTCTTGCCATCAGCTTCGAACTTCTGGTCAACAGGCATCTCAACATATCCAAGAATAAATACAAGAGTCTTTGTCTCGCCCGGAGCAAGAGTGATCTTTTTATAGTGTGAAGCGATTGGTGACCATCCATCTGCAAATGAATCATTTGACTTGCCGGCTTCAACAGCCTGTGGGTTGTGGAAACCATTGTAAAGTCCGATGAATGAATCTCTGTCTGTATCGTAACCGTCGATCTCGTCATTTACTGTGTAGAATGCGAAATGATCACGTCTGTCTCTGTACTCTGTCTTGTGGTAGATTGTTGAACCAACAACCTCTACACGACCTGTACTGAAGTTCCTCTGGAAGTTTGTGCAGTCATCCTGTGCATCCCAGAGACACCACTCTTCAAATGAGAAGAATGAGAAAGTCTTCTCTTCTGAGCTTTCATTTGTAAGAACAACCTGCTGAACTTCTCCGGCATAATTCTGAGGTACGAAGAAAGTAACCTCTGCCTTTAAGTTGTTCTTCTTACCGGTGATCACTGTGTAACCCATACCATGACGGCATTCATATTCGTCAAGCTCTGTTTTAACCGGTGACCAGCCCGGATTCCAGATTGTACCATTCTCGTTAATATAGAAATAACGACCACCCATATCGATAGGTACATTGTTATAACGGTATCTTGTAATTCTACGAAGACGAGCATCTTTGTAGAAGCTGTAACCTCCCGCTGTATTTGAAATCAGTGAGAAGAAATCCTGTGTTCCAAGGTAGTTGATCCAAGGATAAGGAGTTCTAGGAGATGTGATGACATACTCCTTGTTGGCATCATCAAAATAACCAAACTTCATGTAATATATACCTTCCTTTCATGTGTATTAAGATAAGTAGTGTCTGCCGTTATCAGGCAGTATCCACTGCTCCATGATCTCTCCCTTACAAAGGACATAGTGTGCCCCTTATAAAAACAGCCATATGGGCATATTATATAATAAAATAGGATATTTGACAACAAAACCCATGATAAAATGTGGAAAAATAATCATTGTAAAAAGAAGCCTCATCTGATACACTCAAAATGTGAACAGACATAAAATGTTCACATATATATTATTTTTTACGTTTTAGGAGGAGAGATTATGAATTGTCCAAATTGCGGAGCAGAGACAAATGGTTCAGTTTGTCCTGTATGTGGAGCAGAAGTAGGTACAAGTGGTGGGTTTACACTTGCTGGGAATGATCAGCCACAGCAGCCGGAAAATGCAGCATATGGTGCGCAACCACAGCAGGGAATGGGGATGGATCCACAGTATGGTGGATCACAGTATCAGGGAGATCCAATGCAGAATGGTTATGCAGGAAATGCATATGGTACACCGGGATTTGATACTGGCGCAGGTTATCAGCAGCCACCAAAAAAGAAGAAATCCGGTGCAGGAGCAGTTATTGGAATCATTGTTGCACTTGCAGTAATTGCAGCAGCAGTTATATTCCTGTTTTCAGGTTCGCTTGGGGGAGCCAAGAAGAGCAAGAAATTAGTAGATCAGTTTATGACCGGAATTGAAGAAGCAGATACAGATAAGATCGTATCACTTGTTGATGAAGACTGTGTTGCTGACAATGATGTAGAAACATTATCCAGCAGCTTTGAGCTTCTGACCTCTATGGGGGTTGAGTATTCTATTGATTACAAGATCACATCAACAGAGAAGGCAAACAGAGCAACTATCAAGAATATGTGCGAAGGTCTGTATGGTGATACGTCTGTAGCAAGCAAAGTAAGATGTGCTTATATCTGTGATGTTGATTATACCATGACAATAAACTACCTTGGAGAGACAGAGACAGAGGATGACAAGATGTCACTGATCTGTTACAAGAAGGGCGGTAAATGGTATATCGGCGGAACGGTAGAGTCCGAATAAGACCGAGCCTTATATGAAAACATGGCATATGCTATTCCTTACACAGAATACATATGCCATGTTTTTTATAAATCTATGTCTACCGGATGTGTCCTTTCAGAGAAACGGCTCTGCTATAAAATGACATTAGCGTGGATTTCGTAGTAAGATGCACATTGCCAGTAAATACGGGTGCTTGTTTGAGCCGAAGGCGAGTTAGCACAGGAGTATTTACAAATTAGGCATGTGCAGCGAACAGAAATCGCAGCGAGTCATTTATAGCAGAGCCATTTCTCTGAAAGGACATATCCCGATAGACTTTTTTATCTTACAAAGATTCGCTCGGTTACGGTTTTGGATTCGCCGGGAGCCAGTTCGGTGTAGCCGGTTACGGCAGGATCACCGGAAAGGTTTGGAGCATCAATGTTCCAGCTCATAGGTTCCGGACAGAAGAATTCTTTCATGCCGTGATCATTCCACATGATCCAGTATTTCATAACATCACATACTTCGTAGCAGACACGGACGCCTGTAACTTTATCGGTTACGATGACACCATAGAATGGCTTGCCGTCTAATTCGTTCATTTCAGCGGTATAGAGGTCGTTGTCGATGCCCTGAAGAACAGGAACCATGTCACCCTCTTTGTACATCATATCATATCTGGTAAGCGGCAGTGTTTTCTCGGTTGGAATACAGGTGTCGCTGAGTTCCCATTTGTCACCGATCGGAACCTGCAGACGCACATTTGCGCCGCTTCCGCCATTTGTAAACGGTGCTTTGAATGCGATATGGTTACATACACCATAAGGCATCTGAACCTTGGAAAGGTTAGTCAGTGTAAAGGAATAATCCAGTCCGTCTGCTGTCAGTGTAAAGACAAATTCTGCCTTGAAGCTGACAGGGAAAGTTTCGAAAAATTCATCATTTTCATCATATACATAAGAAGTCTTTGCAACAGCACTTTCACCCTCTACATACATGTCATCAATTGTATGGCAGCGTTTGTGAAGAAAACCATGCAGATGGTTGCCCAGCGGATCGTTGCAAGGGAAATGATACATGGCATCTGAGGTTTTCAGATCTCCATGAGATAATCTGTTTGGAAGATATAAAGTAGGCATACCGTATACCTCGGCAGCAGCCTTCAGTTCTTCCGGTGAAAGTGACAGATCATTTCTTAAGATATCAATATTAAGAGCTGTGTTTTCCAGCTTCATTACATTACTTCCGTTAAAAGGTGCGATCAATGCACGAAAATCTCCTGCGATAAGTTCGATACAGGTTTCGCCTTTAAAATCATAGTTTTTTGCGCTAAAACTCATAGTAACCTCCCATATAAAGTGATAAGTATTTGTATTTAAGATACATAAAACGGAAAAAGTCTGCAAGATAATATTATGTATGTGTAAGTGCGAAAACAGACCCATCTCAAAAATCTAATAGAATAGTAACACTTAAGTTAAAAAGTGTCCATAAAAATGAAACAAGATTTGTTAATTTCAACAATCAGAAAAGTCGAAAAACGACTAAAACTGCGAATTATGTAGAAATTTCAAAATCTGTACACTTATGTAAAGTGGTATGTTATAATCGAAGCTAACGGGATAAGACCCTTTCCTTTTATAAAATGTAATGCAAAAAGAGGAATGAACAAGAGAATGGACAATGAGAAAAGATATAGCACCAGGATAAAAAGTGAGCGGTGCGATAAGATAAAGATCAGCAGTGTGGCTGCCGTATTTCTGGTATGTTCAATAGTGATATTTGCGACAAGATACAGACAGGATATATGGAACTTTGACAGAGAAAATGGAAATGACCATCAGATAGAAAATGTTGCGACCGGATCGGATGCATCGGAGGAGGCTTCCGAGGAAAAAACGACGGAGAAGATAACAACGGAAGCAGCGACAACAGAGAAACCGACTACGGAAAAGGTAACAACGGAAGCATCGGAAACGGAAGAAACAACGACTGCCGCATCATCCGAAGAAGGTGGTTCAACAGTAAAATATGTGAATATCAAGGACCCGGATACATCATCTAAGGGAAATGACTGGTACGATAAGAAACTGTATACGCCGGGAAATGTAACGGATGATGCTTATTTTGATACAGCGGTACTGATCGGTGATTCAAGAACCGAGGGACTTAGTCTTTATACCGGAATGTCGAATCTGGACGCGTTCTGTTCCAAGGGGCTAAATATCGAAAAGGTCATGACAGAGCCGATCGTTTCTACAAGTGACGGAATGTTGACGGCACTGGAAGCGCTGAAGCAGAAGGATTATGAGAATATATACATTTCATTTGGTGTTAACGAGCTTGGATGGATCTATGAGGATGTATTCATTGAAGACTATAAAGCATTTATTGATGCAATAAGAGAGATACAGCCAAATGCAACGATCTATGTTGAGAATATTCTTCCGGTATCCAAGGCTTTATCAGATGAAGATGAGATTTATAATAACTCCAACATTAAGGCATTCAACAAGCTGTTGAAACGGATGTGTAAGGATTATGGCGATATCATTTATCTGGATGTTGCAAGCAGTGTGACGGTAGACGGAGTTCTTCCGGCAGATGCCAGTACCGATGGACGACATTGCAATCAGGAATATTGCGAGAAATGGCTGGATTACATCCGACAGAATGTATATATAAAGAAGTAAATGCCCGGATAGAGATATTCGGATCATCATAACAGTATCAGACAGAAGTAACAGGAGAGAATAAACAAGATGAAGAAATTAGTAAAGTTATGTGCAATTTTTAGCCTGGCAGGAATGCTTGCAGGCTGTGGAACAACGGTTGGTGGAGCAGGTGGTTCAAAGGAAGACCTGAATATAAATGTTAAGGACATGGCAAATGAACTGAAGAGCGGGCTGACATTTGAAGATACGCTTTCAGAGCTTGATACAGGCATGGCACTCACATATTACGGAATTGATGCAGACAGCGTAAAAGACAGCGTGATAATCGTATCGACCGGAGCAACTGCTGAGGAGATTGCAGTATTCGAGGCAGCAGATTCAGATGCGGCTGACAAGGTAAAAACAGCCTGTGAAGACAGAAAAGAAAAACAGACAACATCATATGCAGATTACAAGCCATCCGAAACCGGACGTCTTGACAAGGCGATCATAAAAGAGGACGGAAATTATGTTGTATACTGTGTAACAGATGATACGGATAAGGCAAACGAGATCATCAACAAATATTTCAAATAACAGATATAAAAAACGAACCTGTAAGCAAAAGGCTTTCAGATTCGTTTTTTGTTATGATATGGAAATATGCCATTATATCAATAGGAATAGCTGTTAATCAGAATTGGAAATGGAATTGAACATTTCTATGTATTCTATAAATAATTGCTTCCTTTTTTCGTCGTCAGAAGTCATGACCTCGACTACGGTATGTGGAATGCAGGATAAAATTGTATCCGATTTTTTGATCCCGCGGATCAGATAATCAAGATCTACGCCGAAATGATCACAGAAATCAATCATTTTTTCAAGGGACAGACTGGATTTTCCCCGTTCTATGGCGCTGCAATGTTTGACAGAGATATCGAGCATCTCTGCAAGCTGGTACTGCGTAAGGTTATTTGAGCGCCGGATCTGTACGATCCTCTGACCGATCTGTGCGTATAAGTTCTCCATAAAAATACCTCCAAACTACATTATATTTTGAATAAAAAAACAAATAAACAACCTGTGAGGTGTATAAGAACACAACCTGAAAGGTAAATTACGGTATTACAGCAATGCGGCGGAATGTAAGAAGTTGACGGTCGATTTTTTACTGGTGTATAATTCCTTTGCGATCAGGAATAGCGGAAGAATAGATATGGATGGGAGTAAGAGTAAATGGCAACAGAGATAAAACCTCCGATAAAATATGATATGGTGTGGACAATGTATGGAAAGCGGGCTGATTTCTTTGGGATCGCAGAGCGTTTTCATATTGATCCGGTAACTGCAAGGGTGATTCGGAACCGGGATGTGATAACAGATGAAGAGATTGATACCTATCTGAATGGGGGGCTTGACCGGCTGCATGATCCTGCGATGATGAAGAATATGGAGAAGGGCTGTGGCCTTATGCTGGAGGAGATCCGGAGTCGGAACCGGATACGGATCATTTCGGATTATGATGTGGATGGTGTAAGTTCAAACTACATATTGTATAAAGGCTTACAGCGTGTGTGGGAGCATGAAAATGGTTCGCCTGCAGGAGACGGGATCGATTATGATATTCCGCACCGGATCTATGATGGATATGGAATCAATATCCGTATGGTAGATGCGGCGGCAGCCGATCAGGTCAGTATGATCATTACCTGTGATAACGGGATTGCGGCATTTGATGCGGTGAGAAAAGCAAAAGAATATGGGATGCGGGTAATCGTGACGGATCACCATGATATTCCATATGATACAGATGAAAATGATATTCGGGTATACAAAGTACCGGAAGCGGATGCGGTGATCGATCACAAGCAGCCGGGCTGTGAATATCCGTGCAAGGAATTGTGCGGAGCGGGTGTGGCATACAAATTTATCCAGTTGTTATATCGGATGTGCGGGATACCGGAAGCGGAGTGTGAGGCATTTATAGAGATCCTTGGAATTGCAACCGTCTGTGATGTTATGAATCTGGTAGATGAGAACCGTATCATTGTAAGAGAGGCACTTCACCGGTTATCTGACAGTAGTAATTATGGTTTGAAGGCACTGATCACAAACAGCGGCAGGGATGGTAAGAAGCTGTCAGCATTTGATCTGGGATTTATCATTGGACCGTGTATCAATGCAGCGGGCAGACTTGGAGATGCGAAGACCAGCCTGGAATTCCTGCTTGAAACAGACAGCTTTAAGGCAAATGAGCGTGCGATCGAGCTGTTAAATATCAATAATACCCGAAAAGATATGACAGAGCAGGGAACAAAAACGGCAATCGGGCTGCTTGAAACTTCGGATCATCTGCTTATGGGGGCAGTCCCGGAGACAGGAGTTGCGGCATTGTCGGACCGGGTACTTGTTATGTATATCCCGAAACTGCATGAAAGTCTGGTCGGGATTATCGCAGGCAGGATCAAGGAACGGTATTATCGTCCGGTGCTGTTATTTACGGACAGCGAAGAAGAAGGAATCATCAAGGGCTCCGGTCGTTCGATCGAAGGCTATAATATGTATGATGAGATCAATAAATGCAGTGATTATTTCACGAAGTTCGGAGGACATGAGATGGCAGCGGGCTTTTCCATGGAGAAGCGGAATCTGGCCAGACTTCGGGAAAAAATGAATGCGAATTGTACGCTTGACGAAAAACTTCTGACACCGAAGCTCCGGATCGATGTGCCGATGCCGCTCGATTATGTAAGTATTCCACTGACCGAAGAACTGGAGGTTCTGGAGCCATTTGGAAAAGGCAATGAGAAGCCGGTATTTGCACAGAGTGGTGTGCGTGTAAAAAGCGCAAGGATCATGGGAAAAAGACAGAATGTTCTGCGGGTTTCGTTCCTGATGGAGAACGGCGGTACGATCGAGGGCATAAGTTTTGACCCGGAAGTGTTTATTTCTAACATAAAACAGTGGTTTGGAACAAATGAATGTGATAAAATACTAAAAGGAATGCCCGGTCATGTGGTGTTGGATGTTGCCTATTATCCGGATATCAATGAATTTGCTGGAAGAAGAACTTTGCAGATCCGGTTGCTGGAATATCGGAAACATGAGGAATAAAGGCTTTGTTGATAGTTTGATATCATGTGGGCAGAAAAGGAAAATGTAAATAATTGTAGAATATACATATATATATGCAGGAGGAAGATTATGAAAAAGATAGAAGAATACGTTACAAGTATACCGGATTTTCCGGAACCGGGAATTATTTTCAGAGATATTACAAGCGTGATCGGAGATCCAGATGGATTGAAGCTGGCGATTGATTCATTAGATGACCTGCTTGAAGGCGTAGATTATGACGTAGTAGCCGGAGCAGAGTCCAGAGGCTTTATCTTTGGAACACCACTTGCATATAAGAATGGAAAAGGATTTGCATTGGTAAGAAAGAAAGGCAAGTTACCAAGGGAGACGATTGAAGCATCTTATGATCTGGAATATGGCAGTGCAACGATCGAGATGCATAAGGATGCGATCAAACCGGGACAGAAGGTTGTCCTTGTAGATGATCTGATCGCAACCGGAGGAACCATGGAAGCCGCTGCAAGGCTGGTTGAAGAACTTGGCGGTAAAGTGGTAAAGATCATATTCTTGATCGAACTTGCAGGTTTAAAGGGCAGAGAGAAGCTTGCCAAATATGATGTAGCGTCTGTTATCTGCTATGATGGCAAATAAAAATAATCATATGATTTATGCGGAAAAAGAACCGGTATCTGTATGTGGATGGAATCGGACGGCTACCGTGATGATCGAAGAATAAGACAGAAAAATTCGAATTGGGAAAAGTGGTGAAGATCATGGAAAACGTAAAAGATAAAGCAGGAAGCATGGATGAATTAAAAGAGCTTGCGGCAAAGGCGGGTGCAATGGAGAATAAACCAATGCGGGAAAAACGGGATATCGATCTGTCTACACCTGCGGATTTTACTCCGCCGGAGGATCTGTATAAGGAGCTGATCAAAAAGATCCTGACCTATCATCCATCAACAGATATTTCGATGATTGAGAAGGCATATAAGGTGGCATCCAAGGCACATGAAGGACAGCTTCGTAAGTCGGGAGAGCCATATATCATGCATCCACTCTGTGTTGCTATTATTCTTGCAGAACTGGAGCTGGATAAGGAGACGATCGTTGCCGGAATCCTTCATGATGTAGTAGAAGATACGGTCATGACTTCAGAGGAGATTGCAGCAGAGTTCTCGGAAGAAGTGGCATTTCTGGTGGAAGGTGTTACCAAACTGACCCAGTTGAAGATGACAACGGATAAGATTGAGGTACAGGCAGAAAACCTGAGAAAAATGTTCTTATCGATGGCAAAGGATATTCGCGTTATCCTGATCAAGCTGGCAGACAGACTGCATAACTTAAGAACATTACAGTATCAGTCTCCTGCGAAACAGGTGGAAAAAGCGCGTGAAACAATGGATATCTATGCACCAATCGCACATCGTCTTGGTATCAGCAAGATCAAGGTAGAACTGGATGACCTGTCCATGAAGTATCTGATGCCGGAGGTATATAAGGATCTGACAGCACAGATCGATGCGAGAATGCATGAAAGGGAAGCCTATATCAAACGTATCGTTGCGGATGTAAAGAAGCATATTGACAATGCGCATCTGGATGCAGAGATCGACGGTCGTGTAAAGCATCTGTTCAGTATTTATAAGAAGATGAAGAACCAGAACAAGACACTGGATCAGATTTATGATATTTTTGCAGTCCGGATTAAAGTGGAGACCGTCCGGGACTGTTATTCGGCACTGGGAATCATCCATGAGATGTACAAGCCGATTCCGGGACGTTTTAAAGATTATATCGCAATGCCAAAGTCCAATATGTATCAGTCCCTTCATACAACACTGATCGGACCGGAGGGACAGCCATTTGAAATACAGATCCGTACATTTGAGATGCACCGGACGGCTGAATATGGTATTGCTGCACACTGGAAATATAAAGAGAACATAACCGGTACGGTTATGCAGAAGGAAGAGGAGAAGTTATCATGGCTTCGTCAGATTCTGGAGTGGCAGAGAGATACTTCAGATAATAAGGAGTTCATGAACTTCGTTAAGACAGACCTGGATCTGTTTGCAGAACAGGTATATTGCTTTACACCGGCAGGTGATGTCAAGAATCTGCCAAGTGGATCGACACCGATCGATTTTGCTTATGCCATTCATACGGCAGTCGGTAATAAGATGGTTGGTGCGCGGATTAATGGAAGACAGGTTCCGATCGATACCAAGTTAAATAATGGTGACCGGGTAGAGATCATAACATCCCAGAATTCGGCAGGACCATCAAGAGACTGGCTGAATATCGTAAAGAGTGCACAGGCAAAGACGAAGATCAATCAGTGGTTCAAGCATCAGTTTAAGGATGAGAACATCAGCCGCGGTAAGGAACTGATCCTTGCATACTGTAAATCAAAGGGACTGGATTACTCCCTGTATTCCAAGCCGGAATATCAGGAACGTGTCTATAAAAAATATAATTTCAATGACTGGGAAGCTACAATGGCGGCTGTTGGTCATGGGGGAATCAAGGAAGGTCAGGTTGTCAACAAGCTGATCGAGGAATACAACAAGGATCATACGGAACAGCCGGATGACAAGGAAATTCTGGAGGCATATGCACTGAAGCGGGCACCGCATTCCTCCCACGGACAGGGTGGAATCATCGTAAAGGGTGCAGATGATGTAGCGGTTCGTTTCTCCAAATGCTGTTCACCGGTACCGGGTGATGAGATCATCGGATTTATCACCAGAGGACGAGGCATCTCGATCCATCGTACAGACTGTGTTAATGTGCTCTGTATGAGCGAGGAAGACAGAAACAGGATCATTGATGCGGAATGGCAGCAGGATGCAGTTGCAGAGAATACTTACCTTACAGAAATCAATATCTATGCGGATGACAGAAGCGGAATCCTCTTTGATATAACGAAAATCTTAAGTGAGGCAAATATCAGTGTAAACAGTATTAACAGCCGTACAAGCAAGCAGGGTAAGGCAACAATCACGATCAGCTTCTCGATCAAATCGGTCGACCAGTTGAATACGATCATTGCAAAGATACGAAATGTGGAGAGCATTATTGATATAGAGAGAACAGTGGGATAGGAGATCCGGATGGCAGAATTAGAAGTGAAATTATATCAGTTGGGTGATTTGGGAACCAATTGTTATATCGTAAGTAATAAAGAAACAAAGGAAGCAATCGTAGTTGATCCGGCAGATAATGCAGATTTTATTTATAGGAGTCTGGCAGATGCAGGACTTGCCTGTGTAGGAATCTTCCTGACACATGGACATTATGATCATATCGGAGCATTGGATGATCTGAGAAAACTGACAGGAGTAAAGGCATATGCTTCCGAGGACGAGAAGCAGGTGCTTGAGAGCAGGACAGGAAATCTGTCTGCGGTGTTTGGCCATCCGCTTGAAACATCAGCGGATATTTATCTGCAGGATGGACAGGAGGTTGCAGTTCTAGGAACTGTGGTACGGTGTATCAGTGTGCCGGGACATACGATAGGTGGCATGTGTTATTATTTCGCAGAAGAACATCTGCTGTTTACCGGAGATACATTATTTGCATCGTCAGTTGGCAGATCGGATTTCCCAACCGGAAATGAACAGGATTTGTTAGAGGCGATCGAGACGAAGCTTCTTGTATTACCGGAGGAAACAGCTGTGTATCCGGGACATAACGGAACTTCAAGGATTGGCAGAGAAAGAAAATTCAATCCATTTTTTTCATAAATAACGATAAGGAACTTGGTTGACATGATTTGTCTGATTCAGAATGTAGAAGATTATAATAATGACCTGAGAGTGATCCTCATGGCGTTTTACATGGGTGTGAAGATCATCACACCGGAGAATATAGAAAAGAAGCCTGAACTTGGGGCAGATGTTGCTGCAACCCTTGTGGCAGAATTTGCAGAAGGTCAGACAAAAATCTGGATGAAGGACGGCGGTCTGGATGTGAAATCAGAAGGAGCTTCTGAGGATAAACAGCAGGACTGGTCTGCGAGAGAAGTCTGTGGAAAACCGGATATCGTGATCGATCAGGATTATCATGACAGAAAGGTATTCCGTAATGTTCTGAAGCGTGCCATGTACCGGATGTTGTCAGAGAGAACCGGAAGAGTTCTGCCATGGGGTAGTCTGACCGGCGTACGTCCGGTGAAGATTGCAATGGAAGCGGTAGAACGTGGATGTACAGATGAGGAGATACAAAAGCTGTATCAGGAAACTTATGTGGCAAGCCGGGAAAAGGCAGAAGCCTGTGTGAAGATCGCCAGACGTGAGAAAGCAATTATCGAGACGATCGATGAGCGAAATGAATACTGCCTGTATATCGGCATACCGTTTTGTCCGACGAGATGTCTGTACTGCTCCTTTACCTCTTATCCGATCGGTGTTTATAAAGATAAGGTCGATGCTTATCTGGATACAATGGAAAAGGAAATGGAGTATATTGCGGAAAGTTATACCGAGAAGAAACTGGCATCCATTTATATTGGTGGCGGTACGCCGTCTTCGATCAGTGCAGAGCAGATGGATCGTCTGTGCAGCATGATCGAGAAGCATTTTGACTTGTCGCAGGTTCGGGAATATACGATCGAAGCAGGTCGTCCGGACAGTACGACAGCAGATAAGCTGCAGGTGATGAAAGCGCATGGCGTTGATCGTATCAGTATCAATCCGCAGACGATGAATGGAGAGACACTGAAGCTGATCGGAAGAGCACATACACCGGAGCAGGCAGAAGAAGCATTTATGAGAGCCAGAGAAGCTGGCTTTGACAATATCAATATGGACTTGATCGTAGGTCTTCCGGGTGAAGATGCAGAGATGGTGAAGCGGACACTGGAAAAGGTGAAGAAGCTTGCACCGGAGAGCCTTACGGTTCACACACTTGCGATCAAACGGGCAGCGCATCTGAAACAGGAGATGGACAAATACAGCTTTGCAGGTGATGTGGATGAGCAGTTGTCACTGGTTGGACAGGCCGCAGAAGAACTGGGACTTGCACCATATTATCTGTACAGACAGAAGAATATGGCGGGAAATCTGGAAAATGTCGGATATGCAAGACATGGACTGGAATGTCTCTATAATATTCTGATTATGGAAGAACGGACAGACATTATAGGAATCGGTGCGGGAAGCTCCAGCAAGCTGATCCGCCGGGAGGGAGATCTGGATCCGGTTACAGGAGAGACGATCACAGGAAACCGGATCGACCGTGTGGAAAATTGTAAGAGTGTAGACGATTATATCGCAAGAATTGATGAAATGATTGACAGAAAAAAGCAGGCGTTTGCAAAATGACAGATAAAGTTATAAACTTAGACACAGATAAAGAAACAGAATACTATGAACAGGATCTGGATGATGCCATCCGTCATGGAATGTGTGTCAGCCGGTTGTCTTCGGAGCTTGCCAGAGAACTGGGGCTCCCGGAAGAAGAGATTCATAAGATCGCAGTTGCCGGTATGATCCATGATATCGGAAAGCTCCGCATCACACCGTATATATATGGCCGTGGCAATTCCATGAAGATTGAGGAAATGCGGTATGTGAGACTTCATGCGAAGCTTGGGGCAGATATCGCAAGGCAAGAAGGCTACGGGGATGATATTGCAGATATTATTCTGTATCATCACGAGAACTATGATGGTTCCGGTTATCCGTACTGTCTTCAGGGAGAGGAGATCCCGATCGGAGCAAGGATTATTCGTGTGTGTGATGTATTTGTCGCGCTGATCAGTGACCGTGCATACCGGAAAGCATTTGAACCCAAGATCGCATTATTGATGGTGATCGATGAGGTGCGGCATTTTGACATGAAAGTATTTCTCGCATTTCAGAGAATTATAAATACAACTGATATTTTAGATGAGATTCAGTTAATTTTAAAAGGGAGCTATGAATCACGGATCAGTTGATGTATAGTATAAAAATATGAACAATAGATGGAGGATGGAATATGATAACCCAGGCACCAAGAGGAACCAGTGACTGGTTCGGTGACAAGATGAGAACACGTACACAGGTAGAAGCAATGGCGAGAAATCTGTGTGAGAAATTCAATATAAAGGAAGTAATCACACCTGTATTTGAGCATACGGTGCTGTTCCAGCGTGGTGTTGGAGAGACAACCGATGTAGTACAGAAGGAAATGTACACCTTTGTTGATAAAGGTGGAAGAAGTATCACATTGAAGCCGGAAGGTACATCAGGTGCGATCCGTGCTTATGTTGAGAATAAATTATATGCAGAACCACAGCCAATTAAGATGTTCTATATCACGCCGGCGTTCCGTTATGAGAAGCCGGAAAGCGGAAGACTTCGTCAGCATCACCAGTTTGGCGTTGAGTTTGTCGGATCTCCAAATCCAATGGCAGAAGTAGAGGTTATGACACTGGTATCAACTCTCATCAAACAGATTGGTCTGTCAGATGCAAAACTGCATATCAACAGTATCGGATGTCCAAAATGTAAGAAAGTGTACAATGATGCACTGATTTCTTATCTGAAAGGTCATGAAGAAGGACTCTGCAATACCTGTAAAGAGCGTATGGTTAAGAATCCGCTTCGTGTAATCGACTGTAAAGAGCCGGGTTGTAAGGCGATCGTAAAGGATGCTCCAAGAACAATTGATTATCTGTGTGAGGAATGCGATGCTCATTTCAAGGAGCTTCAGAGACTTCTGACAGAGCTTGAGATTCCATTTGAGGTTGACACCGGAATCGTTCGTGGCCTGGATTACTATACAAAGACAGTATTTGAATTCGTAAATAAAGAGGGCTTCACCTTATGCGGTGGGGGAAGATATGACAATCTGGTATATGAGATTGATGGAAAAGAGGCACAGCCATCTGTTGGATTCGGTATGGGAATTGAAAGAATCCTGTATTTCCTTGAGAAAGAAAATATCAATCTCGCGCCGGAAAAAACGATTGATTTATATGTCGGCATCATGGGTGATTCCGCAAAGGCAAAAGCGTACAAGCTGGTATATGATCTTCGTCTGGCCGGTTATATCGTAGAGACAGATTACATGAATCGAAGCGTAAAGGCGCAGATGAAATATGCAAATAAATTAAATGCGAGATACACGATCATTATTGGTGATAATGAATTAGAGACCAATACCGGTCGTATCAAGAATATGGAAACGGGCGAGCAGACCGAGATTGCGCTGGATCAGCTTGCAAGTGTATTAGAAGAAAGATAAGAACCATAGGAGGATATAGAAAAATGGCAGAATCAATGCAGGGATTGAAGCGTTCCCACAGATGTGCAGAGGTTTCAAACGCTCTTGAAGGACAGAAAGTAACCGTAATGGGCTGGGTTCAGAAGAGCAGAAATAAAGGTGGAATCATATTTGTCGATCTCAGAGACAGAAGCGGTATTCTTCAGATCATATTTGAGGAATCCAAATGCGGAAGCGAGTGCTTTGAGAAAGCAACAAAGCTTAAGAGTGAGTTTGTAGCAGCGATCGAAGGTATCGTCTGCAAGCGTGCCGGTGCAGTAAATGAGAATCTGACAACCGGAGATATTGAAGTTGTGGCAACTTCCCTTCGTATCTTATCAGAGGCCGAGACACCTCCATTCCCGATCGAAGAGAACAGCAAGACAAAAGAAGAATTACGTTTGAAATACAGATATCTGGATCTGAGAAGACCGGATCTTCAGAGAAATCTGGTTATGAAGAGCAAGGTTATGACTATTGCCAGACAGTTCATGGCAAATGAAGGTTTCCTTGAGATTGAGACACCTATGTTATGTAAGTCAACACCGGAGGGCGCAAGAGATTATCTCGTACCAAGCCGTATCCATCCGGGTACATTCTATGCATTACCACAGTCTCCACAGATCTACAAGCAGCTTCTGATGTGCTCCGGTTATGACCGTTATTTCCAGATCGCAAGATGTTTCCGTGATGAGGATCTTCGTGCAGACAGACAGCCGGAGTTCACACAGATGGATATGGAGTTATCCTTCGTAGATGTGGATGACGTTATTGATGTAAATGAAAGACTTCTTGCAAAATTATTCAAGGAGATTCTGGATGTAGATGTAAAACTTCCAATCCGCCGTATGACATGGATCGAAGCAATGAACCGTTTCGGTTCTGATAAGCCGGATCTTCGTTTTGGTATGGAATTAAAGGATATCAGCGAAGTTGTTAAGGGCTGTGGATTCGGCGTATTTACAGGTGCACTTGAAAATGGCGGATCTGTCCGTGGTATCAATGCAAAGGGACAGGGAACAATGCCTCGTAAGAAGATTGATGCTCTGGTTGAATTTGCAAAGACATACGGAGCAAAAGGTCTTGCATATATTGCCATTAATGAAGATGGCACTTACAAGTCATCTTTTGCAAAGTTTATGACTGAAGATGAGATGAACAATATCGTAGCAGCACTTTCCGGTGAACCGGGAGACTTGCTGTTATTTGCAGCAGATAAGAACAAGGTTGTATGGGATACACTTGGAGCACTCCGCTGCCACCTTGCAGACCAGATGGGACTGCTTGACAAGAATGTATTTGAATTCGTATGGATCACAGAATTTCCACTTCTTGAGTGGTCAGATGAACAGAACCGTTTCACAGCTATGCACCACCCATTTACTATGCCGATGGAAGAGGATCTGGCGATCATTGATACAGATCCGGGTAAGGTTCGTGCAAAGGCCTATGATATCGTATTAAATGGTAACGAGATTGGTGGTGGATCTGTCAGAATCCATCAGGATGATATTCAGGAGAAGATGTTTGAATGTCTTGGATTTACAAGGGAACAGGCGTATGAAAGATTTGGTTTCCTGTTAGACGCATTCAAATATGGAGTACCACCTCACGCAGGACTGGCGTATGGTCTGGATCGTCTGGTCATGCTTATGGCAAAACAGGATTCTATCCGTGATGTGATCGCATTTCCTAAGGTAAAGGATGCATCCTGCCTGATGACAAATGCTCCGGACTATGTGGATGAGGCTCAGCTCAAAGAGCTTGGTATTGACATTACAGTTTTAGACGAACAGAAGACGGAAGAATAAAAAATAATGAAACTGCACACTGTATATCCTTATTGTGTGTAAGCAACGAACCAGAACCTGTGTTTGTACCGGGTTATGGTGACTGCCTGGGATATACGGGGTGCGGTTTTGTTTTATAATAGGGCGCATCGGTTAAGGATAAAGCGGATGGGTTCTGGTTTTGAAAGAAATGTGGAGGATAAATGATTATGAAAAGAGGACATTGTATTCTGGCGGCAGGTTTGTGTATTCTGGCAGGGCTTGTATCCGGATGCGGAGATAAAAAGCAGCAGACCTCCGAAGAGATAACAACGGCAGAGGATGGAACGGTTGCAGTAGAAGTGCTGGATAATGATCAGATTGCACTGGTATATAATGGATATGATCCGGAAGTTCATGGAATGATGTTTACGATTACAAATAAATCGGATGATCAGATGGTAAATGTGTATTTCAGTGATGTAGTGGTTGATGGAGAGACGCTTCAGCCAATGTTTGGACTGGATGTGGAAGCACAGACAAGTGAGGATCAGATTTGTCTGGTGGATTGTGATGCAGCGCCGGCTTCTTTGACTGGTATTGTATGTGTGGATGACATGGAAGGTTATACGATCGGTACATATGAGATCGATGACGTTGCCCTTTCAAATGAAAAAGATGATACAAAGGAATATACCGTAAAAGAGGGAGCTGTAACGATTCTTGATAATGACAAGGTTACAGTATCTTATATTGGAATTGAGAATGACAGTGATGGCGATGACGCAGAACAAGTACTGGCATTTGAGGTTTACAATAAAACGGATAAAAAGATACAGGCAACATTTGACACAGTTCTTGTAAATGGAAAAGAAGAGGAAATTTCTTATGTGGCAGATGCAATGGGGCATACATATGCAACCTTATTCTGTGACGTGTCCGACGTGAAAGCAATGACAACGCTGACTGGTGAATTTGCTGTTTATGATGAAGATGATGAGTTGATCGGAAGCTATTCGATCGAGAAAGCTGCATTGAAATAGAAGGTTAATTTATTAATCTGATTTTAATCTTTCTCCTATTTTAGATTAATTCGTGGCTGGTATAGTAAAACCATCAGCTGAGGAGAGAATAGAGAAAGAAGGAAAAAGATATGGATAATTTAGAAAAAGTAGAAAAGATAAGAGAAAAAACAGGTGTCAGCTATGAAGAAGCCAAGGCAGCTTTGGAAGCAACGAATTATGATGTGCTGGATGCGATCATTTATCTGGAAAAGAACGGTAAGGTGAAAGCACCGGAGGTAACCAGTTACACGACGGAACAGGCACAGCAGACATCAACAGAATTCGAACAGGCACAGCAGGAATATACCAGAGACTGCAATAAAAAGACCTTTGGTCAGATGATGGATCAATTTTTTTCCTGGTGTGGAAGACTTTTAAAGAAAAGCGTGGATTCCAAGTTCATCATAGAAAGACGCGGCAGCACTATGGTGAATGTACCTGTTCTGGTGTTGATACTTGCGATCATCTTCGCATTCTGGATCACGATTCCATTATTAGTGGTCGGTTTATTCTGTGAATGTAGATACCATTTCGCAGGAATCGACAATATCAATGTAGATTTGAACAGTGCCTGTGACAAGGTTGCGGATACGGTAGAAACTATTAAGACAGACATTAACAAGAACTAATGTGAGAGATTAATTTACAATACACAGATTTATTTTAAGGGACATAGGTACTCAAGATACTCCCTTAAAATAAATCGTCACAACAAGGAGTAGAGATGAGCCGGAAGATTTTGATTGTAGAGGATGAAGAAAAGATTGCCAGATTTGTAGAGCTGGAATTGGTTCATGAAGGCTATGAAGTAATAAAGGCATTTGACGGGCGGACAGGTCTGGATCTGGCACTATCAGAACATGCTGACCTGATCGTGCTGGATGTTATGCTTCCAAGGCTAAATGGTCTGGAGGTTCTTCGCCGTATTCGTAAAGAAGGAAATAATGTACCGATCCTGCTGCTTACTGCAAGGGATGCGGTAATGGACAAGGTGTCCGGGCTGGATGCGGGAGCGGATGATTACATTACGAAGCCATTTGCGATCGAAGAACTTCTGGCTCGTATCCGTGTAGCGCTGAAGCGGAAAAGCACAGACCGGCAGGAGACACATAAGCTAGAGATCCATGGAGTCAGCCTGGATACTGACCGGCATGAGGTTATGGTGGCGGGAGAACCGGTGGAGCTTACCAATCGGGAATTTGAACTGCTGCATACGCTGATGGAGAATAAGAATATCGTCATGGATCGGGAAAAGCTGATGAATATTGTCTGTGGTTATGAGTATGTCGGTGAGACAAATATCATAGACGTATATGTCCGTTATCTTCGTACGAAGATTGATGACCGGTTTGGGATCAAGCTGATCACAACTGTCCGTGGGGTTGGATATGTGATCCGGGAATCGTAAGGATACAGACTGGCATAAAGGCTGCAGGATATCGTCGGATGTCTGCTTTGAATACAGTGCGTGCAATTGCCATCTTGATTAGTTCGCAATGCATACATGAAATATTTGTTTTTGAGAGCAGGGCGCGAGCCAGAGCTGTGCATGTATGGATGTAAGAATGTAGAAGAAAAGGTATCACAGATGAATGAAAATAAGAGAGTGACCTCGATTGCGAGAAAAATAAATATCAGCTTCTGGCTGAAGGAAGTGGGCAATGTAATAGGAATCAATATTATCATTGCCCTTCTTATTATGGGAACATGGATGTACTGGTGTACAACAAAGCTTCCGGATCAGGTAACAGGTGAGCATTATTATTTTAATGTCAATCAAGAAAAGCATACACTGGAATATGTGATCGATGGAAATGACCGGAAATCATATGCATATGATTTCCGGGATGTAAGGGATTTGGTAGCTGTACCGGGAACCATACTGTTATCGGCAGAAGGATTTGTGTTGTTTTTTGCGTTATTCCGGACTTCTGTTGTCAGAAGAAAGCTGAAGCCGTTAAATGATCTGGCGGTAAAAGCAGAACAGATCAGTAAGATGTCATTTGAGCAAAATGGTATGGAGGATCGGAAGAAGCATTCTGATTCGAAGACGACAGAAACGATCGCTCGGGATCAGATGGCTCATCTGGAACAGGCAATATCACATATTTCTCCGGATGATGCCGAACAGGGAATCCATACCGGTGACAAGGAACTGAAAAGTATCGAGATCGCATTGAATAATCTGCTTCGGAATATGAAAGAAAATGAAAGGCGGCAGGTACGGTTTGTATCGGATGCGTCGCATGAGCTTCGGACACCTATTGCTGTGATCCAGGGATATGTGAATATGCTGGATCGATGGGGAAAAGAGGATGAAAAGGTTCTGACAGAATCCATCGAAGCCCTTAAGAATGAGTCCCAGCATATGAAAGAACTGGTAGAACAGCTTCTGTTCCTTGCGCGGGGTGACAGCGGAAGAAATACCTTGAATAAAGTGAAACTGGATCTGAATCAGATGGTCAGTGAGGTCTGGGAGGAATCCCAGATGATCGATGGGAAGCACCGCTATCTGTTCCGTGGAACAGATCCTGCATATATGACAGGTGATATAGCCATGATCAAACAGTCCATCCGGATCTTTGTACAGAATGCGGCAAAGTATTCTTCGGATGATGCGGATATTATATTAGGAGTTATGCTGGAATCCGGTTATGTCAGTTATATGATACAGGATGAGGGAATCGGAATGGAATCGTCAGATGTCGTTCATATCTTTGAACGATTTTACCGGTCGGACGAAGCGAGAAATGGCGAGACCGGCGGTTCCGGCCTTGGTTTGTCTATCGCCAAATGGATCATCGATGCTCATTCCGGCACGATCCAGGTCGTTTCCCGTCCGGAGATCGGCACTCGCTTTATTGTCCGTTTCCCGATGTGTGAGTAAAAAGTAAACTTGCCTGTGTGAACGGTGCCTGGTGATATCATCATATATAAAGACCATTGTGAGTTATAGAACAAAATGTGTTGATAAAAACCGTCTTTAACCCTGATAAAGGGCTGGAGACGGTTTAATCTTTTTAGCGGAAAGGTTTGGTGCGGAATTCATTCCAGACCATGAAAATGGCGACCGCTCCAGCAAGTCCATCGGCAATCGGACCAGAATACATAATGCCATCAATGCCCATAAAAAGCGGCAGAATAATTAATAATGGTAGAAGGAACAGGATCTGTCTGGTCAATGACAGGAATGTTCCTTTTTTCGGTTTGCCAATCGATGTAAAGAAGTTCGAAGTGATCGGCTGCATAAAGTTTATAAACGTAAAGAACAGAAAAATACGAAAATAGCTGATTGAAAACTGAAAGTAGCTTTCGGAGCCGTTTCCGAAAATGGATATGATCTGCCTTGGCACAAACTGGAACAGCAGAAATGCAATAAGCGCGATCACAAATCCACAGGTAGAAGCAAACAGATAGGCAGATTTCACCCGTTTGTATTTCCCTGCACCATAGTTATAGCTGGTGATCGGCTGTAAGCCCTGTGATATACCGATGATCAGGGATAGGAATACCTGGTTTACTTTTGTGATGATTCCGGCACAGGCGATAGGGATTGCTTCGCCATAGATAGAAAGGGAGCCATAGTATTTGAGAGATGTGTTCATAATGATCTGTACGATCATCATGGCAAGCTGGTTGCTGCAAGGAGCAGTACCAAGGGATGAGACTCTTGCTATGATCGATCTGCTGATGCGGAGATGTTTTTTTCTTATCGTTACAGTCTTGCAGTGGGATAAAAACCAGATGACAAGACCGGCGGAGATTACCTGACCGATAACGGTTGCGATGGCTGCACCTGCCATACCCATCTGAAGAACGGATACAAACAGTGCATCTAAGATCGTATTGATCACGGCTCCGGTGAGGTTACAGATCATGCTGATCTTCGGTCTCCCATCAGCTCGGATCAGATGACCGCTTCCGGTTGTGAGGATCAGAAAAGGAAATCCGATTGCAACAATGCCTGTGTAAGTTTTTGCATAGGAAAGTACATTGTCGGGAGATCCAAAGAAGCGGAGCAGAGGCTCTAAGAACAGCAGGGTGATCGTAGTTAAAATCACACCACAGCCAAAGAGCATAACAGCGGAATTGCCGATATAATAAACAGCTTTTTCCTTTTCTCCTTTTCCCATAGCCAGATTAAAAGCAGATGCGCCGCCGATGCCGAACAGCAGAGCGATCGCGATACAGGATATGGAAAGTGGAAATGAAATATTGGTCGCAGCATTACCAAGTTCGCCGACATTTCGCCCAATGAAAAACTGGTCAACAATGTTATAAAGAGAGCTAACCAGCATGGCTACTATACTTGGAATGGCAAATTGCATTAATAATTTTTTTACGGGCTGAGAGCCGAGAGGATTTTCATTTGTTGTCTGTGTATTCATATGGGTTGTCCTTGTTTACAGTTTCTTGCGGGTGTAGGTCATACGGGTAAATGTAATGTCGTCACCGCCGGATTCACCAGTTGTAATATCGAATTCATCTGCGTTGAATTCTGGGAAGAAGACATCTCCATCTTCAACGACAGTATCAACTTCTGTGATATACATGGTATCAACCAATGGAAGTGCTTCTTTGAACAGCCCGTATCCACCGGAGATATAGACATTTCCCTCTTTTACAGCATCAAGAGCTTCCTGTAAAGAATGAACGGTAAGCAGGTTTTCGCCGGAGTAATTGGCAGTATTTGATACAACGATATTCATTCGGTTCGGGAGAGGATGTCCGATCTCTTCATATGACTTACGTCCCATAACCACAGTATTCCCTGTTGTCAGTTCTTTAAACTGTTTCTGTTCTCCTTTGATCCGCCATGGGATCTGTCCATTTTTTCCGATTACATTATTTTTTGAACGAGCAACGATTAAACCTATCATAGTCCGGGTTCCTTTCTCAGATGTCATATTTATTTTTCAGCATACCTGATCTTACGAAAATCAGCAAGTGGATTGCTGGTTTAAGCATGCCAGTTGTTGTTTCAGATATTCATATCTTAAATGTTTTTCTTCTTTTGCAAAATGTACTTCACGGAACTGCTCAGGATTGTTCTTATAAGAAAGAGTCTCATCACCAAACTGTTCACTGGTCAGGTCAAATATATGACCGTTGACATCGTTATAGCAATGATAGTTTCCGCCGGGACGCAGGATGCCATATACTTTGCCGCCAAAGATGTCCTGAACCAGAAATGCTGTGATAGAGCACTGCCCCAAGGTTTTATTCTCCGGTGTCCAGCCGTCACGCAGTCTTGGTGCGCAGGTATCAGCACACCAGATATCAGATAATCTGTCGTACAGATCCTGTGGGGTATGGATTCCGTTATATTTGTTTGTTATGGCAGGAACGGTTGCCTGTTCCCAGCCGTAGAAGTTGTAGGTCTTCATTTCAAATATCTCCTCATTTGTTATTGAACGAAATGTGCGTTTTTGTTTGTTTGGATTTTTGAATATTATTTATAGTATACATTTTAGTTTGCAGTTCTCGATTCCTGCGCTCCAGAATTCTGACAGCGGGATCCCTTTGACCTGACAGATGATACTGGAATTCATAGCTCCATGTCCGACGATCAGGACATCCTTTCCCTGATCTAATTGTGGTTTTACAACCTCTTTCAGAAATTCTCCTGTTCTCGCAAATAACTGTTCAAAGCTTTCTCCACCATCCTTTGGAACTTTATAGTTTGCCGGATCAAGAAAGAGATCCTTTATTGGACAGCCGGGAGTAGTTATGCAGTTTGCGGTTCCTTCATAGCTGCCAAAACTCATTTCTTTTAACCGGTCGTCCGTTATGATCGGAATGTTCCGCCCTTTTAATACGATCTCGGCTGTTTCCTTTGCTCGGATAAGGGGAGAGCAGTAGCAGGTATCAAAATGGATATCGGCATATTCTGTTCTGGCATGCTCCGCCATCTGGCGTCCTTCTTCATTTAATGGAATGTCTGTCCGACCTTGTAGTTTCCGCATGGCATTCCAGTCTGTTTTTCCATGTCGCATGATGTATAACATTGTTGTATCTCCTGTGGTTCATTTGAATATTCGGATTGACAAATAGCATTTCTTATTGTACCATAGCATCATAAAGGAAATGGGTTTTCACCGGGTAGGGATTATTCCTGACAGGACTTGCTCGTTTCTTTTTTTATTTTCAAGACATCATACAAGTACATTTTTCCTGAAGATGCATGTCTAATTAATATTCTCGCACTGAATACATTGTATCGCTCAACATCTCCATTTTCATCATATACTGGCAATGCAAATCTTGTGTCATAACGGTACCATCCATTTTTTGCGTGTCTGCTGTGCTTATTTTTCTTATTATCTTCAAAAGTCTTTGATGTTGCGATTTCTATCATCTCTGGGATAGCCTGCGCAGCATTGGCTTTCGCTTTAGCAATAGTTCCCTTTATATGCTTTGTGTAATTTGAGCCAGAATATTCATCAGGAAGATCTGTACCGATATAAATAATATCTTCTGTTTCAGCTATTCGATAAATGTCTCCCACATACTGCCTAAGATATTTTTCAACATCACTCCACTCTACAGAACGTTTTCCTTTAAATGCAATATCGTTAATCATAACAATATTGTTGCCGTCAGCATCCTGAATAACTGAAACATTTCGCTTAATATTTTCTAACTCATTTTCCTGATTGATTTCTCTGCAGATTTCAATCAATTCAAAATATCTTAGTAATCTTCTTTTTGTTTCTAAATCTGAGTCCATAAATAATTCAATAATATGTTGACCATCAGACACAAAGTCTGTTTCGATTGATTGCTCTACTACTTTCTCATCACAAAGCAAATCCACAAGTGACATATCTAGAGCCTTGCAAATAGAAACCAATTTATCTGCCTGTGGATTAATCTTTTTCTTACGCCAGTCGCTGATTGTACTGGTAGCAATACCAGTTCTTCGTGATAATTCAATTTGGCTCATATGTAATTCTTCTAGTCTGGCAAAGATTTTTTCATATATGTTCATACTATAATATCCTTCTATATTTTCCGCATTTTCGGATATTTTATCATAAAGCTATAATCGAATCAAGAGATTCCAAATCCAAAAACCATGTGGCAATGGTCGGAAACCTCATAACAAAGCAGATGCGAAAACAGTAATTAATGCATCATATACACCATGTCCAATGATCAAGGATAAAGTAGAACTATTTTTAATCTTTAATCTGCAAAAACAGAAAAATGCTCCTATACACGCTGTCATAACCATTTGTACAAGATTTCCACTGAAGAAATGAAACACCCCGAAAAAGATTGATGAAATAATAACTGCTATGATATCCTTACCAGCAACACGTTTGATTTTTTCAAAAATGAATCCTCTGAATACAAACTCTTCAACAAGACCAATTGCAAATATACAATAAAAGAATTCATAAATGAATTGCCATAGGTATTTATATCTTTTTCCACTATCTACAAATTCACCAAAACCAATTTGATGTGGTATTAATGTCAGCAAAACCGACATTACAGTTCCAATTAGGATGCCAACAATAATCTGCATTCCTATTTTCTCTTTGCTAAACCCATAATCTGTCAACTTGTCTTTATTAACAATCATAACTATGGCTGGAATCAATGCAATTAACCAGTAAGTCAGAATCATACATACCATTCTTATTCCTATCGGTAATGACATCAATACGAACCGGTTAAATGACATAACACCATACAATCCAGCCACAGCTCCCACAAAACCTATTATCAAAGAAATAATTTCTTTTTTCTTACTCATCCTTCTTATGGCCTTTCTTAATTCATTCGATTTTTTCTAAAGAAACATATATTATTCGCACACGTCTGGAGGCCTATACTATTCCGGCGCATGTCTGGTGTTTTCGCAAATTTTGGCACCCCTCTTAAATTTCTATTTTCTATCTACATTTTTTCTGTTAAAAACACAGATACATAATCTTCAAAAAAGCCCGCTAACCCCCATAAGCTCAAAGTTTCTTCGACAGCAAGCAAACATTTTCACAATGCCCGGTGTGGCCAAATTGGTCGACGACAGCGACTTTTTCGAGGTGGTAGCCGGCGGGAGTGAGGATGGCGATGTCACGGGCAAGGGTTGCGGGATCGCAGCTTACATAGACAAGCCGTTTTGGATTCATCCGGATCAGGGTGTCAAGGAGTACCTTGTCACAGCCTTTTCTTGGTGGATCGACAACGACGACATCTGCATGGGACCCGTCGCCCCCTTTCTCATAAATGGCAGGAACAACTTCCTCCGCTTTTCCGGTAAAGAATTCGACGTTGTGGATATCGTTAAGTTCCGCATTTTTACGGGCATCCAGGATTGCCTGAGGAACAATCTCCACACCGTATACCTGTTTTGCTTTCTGAGCAAGAAATAGGGAGATGGTTCCGATGCCGCAGTACATATCCCAGACGGTTTCCTCGCCGTTCAGATCTGCATATTCCAATGCTTTTTCATAAAGTACCTTAGTCTGCACAGGGTTTACCTGATAGAAGGACAGAGGTGAGATCCGGTATTTTACATTGCCGATATAATCTGTGATGTATGGACTGCCCCACAGTGTTTTGCAGGTTGGTCCAAGAATCTTATTTGTTTTTTCTGTATTGATGTTCAGGCAGATTGAAGTCATTCCGGAAATTTTTGTCAGACGGGAGATGAGTTCATCTGCATGAGGCAGTTTTTTTCCATTTATGATGAGACAGACCATGACCTCGCCGGTTGTAAAACCAACACGGGTCAGAATATGACGTACCAGACCCTGTCCGGTTGTTTCGTTATAAGTGGAAATGTTATATTCCGTGAGAAATGCGCGGATGATCGGCAGAATCTGATCATTTACTTCTGCACCGATCGCACAGGTATCGGAATCGATGATCGAATGGGTTCTGCCGGCATAGAAGCCGATCACGATATTGCCGTTTTTATCTCTGCCAACCGGAAACTGTGCTTTATTTCGATAGTGGTATGGTTCTTTCATACCATAGATCGGTTCCATCAGAGTATCGGGATTCTCAATCTTGCCGATCCGGCGCAGACATTCTCTTACCTTGTTCCATTTGTATTCCAGCTGCTTCTCATAGGAAATGTGCTGAAGACTGCATCCGCCACAGCTCTTTGCGACCGGGCAGACCGGAGTTACGCGGTAAGGGGATGGTGTGATCAGGCGAACCAGCCGTCCGTAGGCGATCGATTTCTTTGCCTTCATGATTGAGATCTCGGCTACATCACCGATTACCGTATCTTTGACAAATACAGTGATATTCTGCACGTTATTTCCATCTTCGGATGAAGCTTTCGTGGAAATGTCTGTGCCTGTTTTGTTATTTGCTACATCAGAAAGAGAGAGATGACCGATGCCTTCTCCCTCATTTCCCATGTCCGTTATTTCTATTGTATATATACTGTTCTTTTTAAGTTCCATAAAATAAATATCGTATCCTTTATTTTGTAGATCTGCGGATATTACTTTCTATCATTTTATTGTAACCAAGCCAGCCGGTCTCGTCCTTGCTGTCTAATGCTTCCATGAATGTCTGGATCTTGGCATCTGTATTATCGGCAAATGATAATGCAAGTGCTTCGATCAGGGCAGGCTTCTTTGGAGAGCCGTATTCCAGTTCGCCGTGGTGGGCGAGGATACAGTGCTCCAGTTCGTTTGCTTCCTTTGCAGGAAATTCCGGAACAGAATCACGGATCTTGTCGCGGATCATCATAGTACCCATTACGATGTGACCAAGTAACTGACCGGAATCTGTGTAATCGTTTTCCGGGAATGTTGAAAGCTCATAGACTTTACCGATGTCATGAAGCATGGCAGCAGTCAGGAGCAGGTCACGATTTAAGATTGGGTAGTATGTAGTGTAGTAGTCGCACATGCTGGTAACTGCCAGAGTGTGTTCTAACAGACCACCGACAAATCCATGATGAATGGATTTGGCAGCCGAATGCTTTTTGAATTCTTTTGCAAGAGCTTTGTCCTCTACAAAGAAGCTTTCCAGAAGCTTTTTGTAGTAAGGCTTTTCGATCGTTGCGATAATGCCAAGCAGCTTGTCAAACATTTCATCGACATTTTTCTTCGTGCATGGCATATAGTCGTTGATATCGTATTCCCCTTCTTCAGCGATACGGATCTTCTTAATTGTCAACTGGAGAGTGTTGTTAAATGAGGTAACCTGGCCGTCAACCTTAACATAGTTCATGGATTCAAAATGCCCAATTCCGCTGTTCAGTTCCCAGATCTTACCATCCATTGTTCCGCTGGCATCTACCAGTTGCAGAGAATAGTAGGATTTACCTGATTTTGTCTTTCCTGTGATCTTGTTTTTGCAGAGGTAAACCTCTGAAACCATTTCGCCTTCGCGAAGCTCGTGTATATATCTCATAATGTAAGCCTTCCTGTTATTTTGTTCCGAAAATTCTGTCGCCGGCATCACCGAGACCCGGGCAGATGTAAGCATTTTCATTTAAGCATCTGTCAAGCTGACCAACATAGATCTGGATGTCCGGGTGATCCTTCTGAAGTCTTTCCAGACCTTCGGGAGCAGCGATGATACACATGAATTTGATATTCTTGCCGCCGTGCTGTTTGATAAATGAAACAGCTTCGGAACCGGAACCGCCGGTTGCTAACATTGGATCAACAACGAGGATTGTTCTTTGCTCGATTGGATCCGGCAGTTTACAGTAATATTCATGTGGTTCGTGTGTTTCCGGATCTCTGTAGAGTCCGATGTGTCCAACTTTTGCAGATGGAACCAGAGCAAGGATGCCGCTTACCATACCAAGACCGGCACGAAGGATCGGTACAACTGCCATCTTCTTGCCTGCGATCATAGGAGATTTGCAGGTTTCAATCGGAGTCTTGATCTCTACATCTTCTGTAGGCAGATCACGAAGTGCTTCGTAGCCCATAAGCATAGCGATTTCTTCTACAAGTGTACGGAATTCATTTGTTCCGGTGTTCTCGTTTCTTAACATTGATATTTTGTGTTTGATCAAAGGATGATTCATAATTGTGACATTACTCATATCGGTAACCCCTTTTCGTAAAATTTTTAACTGTGTATAATTCTACCATAAGACAACAGGAAATTAAACCCTGCGATACCGGAAAAATCAACGGAAATCATTTCAGACAGACATAAAAAATCATCGACCGCGCCAACAGAACAGTTTTTAGAATAATCAGGAAAACTGTCGGTCGGCAGGACCGATGATTTTGTATAATATGATATTAATCGTTGTAGTCCGGCAGATCGTTATAGTACATTTTGATCGCATTTGTGCTCTTTTCCAGAACGGCCATTGTCGATGGAAGAGGAACCGCAATCAGATCGTCGAATTCAAATTCACCAAGCTCCGGTCGGAGCTCATATCCAAGATGTCGTTCGTTGATCGAGAAATCAGCCTGAAACTGGTAATTGTTTCCTCTGGCGTCCAAGCGGATCCATTTCTTGACATCCGGTTCAAATACCGCATTCAGTGCATGAAGTGCCAGCTTGTTATCATATGTGAATCGTTTGATCCTCTGGTAGCAGAATCCGGTGTAAATACCGTTTGCACGCATCAGTGCGGCTAACAGATTTGCCTTTGAATAGCTGATGCCGGTTTTCTTTTCCAGAACATCTGACGCAGAGATTGTGATCGTGGAATCTTTGGCGTCCCAGGTGTGATCAATTTCATCTCTGACAAAATAATATATGGTTTCTATTTTTTCGTAAACAGATCTGCAGTTTTTGGTAAGATCCATAGCCTTCTCCATAACCATGGGATTGTCGAAATCGACATATTTATCATACTGTAGATATGCTGCATCCCTATTTCTCTGTATTAGCTTCATGTTTACCTCCCAAAAGTATTACAAGTAAGATAAATGACAGAGGACCAATCTCTGAAACTCCAGCTATTTGTCGCTGGTTACTTGAAATATGTAGAACTTCAGATAGTATGATTCATCTGCAGCCCACAGAATCGGATGATCAGGAGCCTGAGTACGGAATTCAACCTGTCTCAGTCGTTTGTGAGAGTTGGAAGCAGCCTGTCCGATGGTTTTTGTAAAGAGTTCATAGTCCATGAAATGGGAGCATGAACAGGTGGCAAGAAAGCCGCCATCTTTAACGAGCTTCATGGCTCTCAGATTTATTTCCCGATAACCTTTTACAGCGTTTTTAATTGAGTTGCGTGATTTTGTAAATGCAGGTGGATCCAGAATTACAACGTCGAATTTCTCGCCCTGTTCTTCCAGTTCAGGAAGCAGATCAAAGACATCTTTACAGATAAATGTAACCGAATCCTCCAGATGGTTCAGCTTTGCATTTTCCTGTGCCTGTCTGACCGCAAGTGCGGAAGCATCTACACCCAGTACGCTTGCGGCACCGGCAATTCCGGCGTTCAGCGCAAAAGAGCCTGTGTGTGTGAAACAGTCAAGAACTTTTGCATCCTTACAAAGACGCTGGATTGCAAGTCGGTTGTATTTCTGATCAAGAAAGAAGCCGGTCTTCTGACCGTCTTTTACGTCAACAATATAGTGTACGCCATTTTCAACAATTTCCACGTTCGTGTCGAATTCATCCCCAATGAATCCCTTGAATGGCTGCATCCCTTCATTTATTCTAACTTTAGCATCGCTACGCTCATAAACACCTTTGATTATTATACCATCCGATTTAAGGACATTTTTTAAAATATTTATTAACAAATTTTTAACTCTGTCAATTCCAAGTGCAAGTGACTCAACGACCAGCACATCTTCAAATTTGTCAATCACAATACCGGGCAGGAAGTCTGCCTCGCCAAATACGATACGGCAGCTGCTTGTATCTACGGTTTTCTTACGATAATCCCATGCTGCCTGCAGACGCATGCGGAAGAAATCTTCATTGATCTCGGTATCGACGTGACGTGTCAGCATACGGACAGTGATCTTGGAATTCGTATTGATAAATCCCTTTCCCATCGGATATCCGTCAAAGTCTTTTACAATGATGATATCCCCGTTTTCAAAACTTCCCATGATGGTATCTATTTCATTGTCATAAATCCAGGCGCCGCCGGCTTTGATGGTTCTGCCCTCGCCCTTCTTTAATGTTACGATTGCGCTCATGTTACACCTCGTTCATTTTTTTGATAAGACATAGTATACCATGGATGGCATGGTTTTTAAATCCGCTTTGCGGATGACACAGTGGGAAGCGGAAGGTTCTTATAGAATAAAGAACAAATATTCGATTTGCTCTGTACTTTTTTTAAATGGAATGATATATTAGACAGAGAACAATAATAAGAATATTGATTGTATTTAGATAGATATATCAGGAGAACATAATGGATCATTTCAAATTAGTATCAGAATATCAGCCGACCGGTGATCAGCCGCAGGCGATCAAAGAGCTGGTGGATGGATTTAAAGAAGGAAATCAGTTTGAAACCCTGTTAGGTGTAACCGGTTCCGGTAAGACATTTACCATGGCAAATGTAATAGCACAACTGAATAAACCGACGCTGGTGCTTGCGCACAACAAAACGCTGGCGGCACAGTTATATTCGGAAATGAAGGAATTTTTTCCGGAAAATGCGGTAGAATATTTTGTTTCTTATTATGATTATTACCAGCCGGAAGCATATGTGGCATCGACTGATACTTATATAGCGAAGGATTCTGCGATCAACGATGATATTGACAAGATGCGTCACAGCGCAACTGCGGCATTGATAGACAGAAAAGATGTTGTGGTCGTATCCTCGGTATCCTGTATTTACGGTATCGGTGATCCGGATGAATACCGGGAGCAGATGCTGTCGCTCCGTGTCGGCATGATCAAGGATCGGGATATGGTGATCGATGAACTGACGGATATCCAGTATGTCAGAAATGATATGGATTTCCACCGTGGAACATTTCGTGTACACGGGGATGTGCTGGAGATCCTTCCGGTATCGACATTTGAAGATGCTGTGCGGGTTGAATTCTTTGGTGATGAGATTGATCGTATCTGTGAATTTGATCCGTTGACCGGAGAGATCAGGCGTAGCCTGAATTTTACCTGTATCTTTCCTGCTTCTCATTATGTTGTCGGACATGAGAAGCTGGAACGTGCACTTACAAAGATCGAAGCGGAATTGGCTGAACGGGTACAGTATTTTAAGGAAAATGATAAGTTGATCGAGGCACAGCGAATTGAAGAACGGACAAATTTTGATATAGAGATGATGCGGGAGACAGGCTTCTGCTCCGGTATCGAGAACTATTCAGGGCCATTATCCGGCAGAGAATCCGGGGAGACTCCGAGTACATTGCTGGATTTCTTCGGTGATGATTTCCTGTTGATCATAGATGAGTCGCATATGACGATTCCGCAGGTCGGAGGAATGTATGCAGGTGACCGTTCCAGAAAACAGAATCTGGTAGATTATGGATTCCGTCTGCCATCCGCATTGGACAACCGTCCGTTAAATTTTGAAGAATTTGAATCGAAGTTAGATCAGGTGTTATTTGTATCGGCGACACCATCAAAATATGAAGCAGAGCATGAGCTGCTTAGGGCTGAGCAGATCATCCGGCCGACCGGATTGCTGGATCCGCCAGTGGATGTCCGTCCGGTAGAAGGACAGATCGATGACCTGATGTCAGAGATATTGAAAGAGACAGAACAGGGACACAAGGTTCTGGTTACAACACTTACAAAACGTATGGCAGAGGATCTGACAGATTTCCTGCGTGAGAATGGTATTAAGGTCAAATATCTTCATTCCGATATTGATACAATGGAGCGTGTAGAGATCGTGCGTGATCTCAGAATGGGTGTATTTGACGTATTAGTTGGTATCAACCTCCTTCGTGAGGGACTTGATATTCCGGAGATCACACTGGTGGCTATCCTGGATGCAGATAAAGAGGGCTTCCTGCGTTCGGAGACTTCATTGATCCAGACGATCGGACGTGCTGCGAGAAATTCAGAAGGTCATGTTATCATGTATGCGGATACCATGACGGATTCCATGAAGCATGCGATCTCGGAGACGAATCGACGCCGGAAGATACAGGATGCATATAATAAAGAACATGGGATCATACCGAAGACGATCCAGAAGAGTATCCGTGATCTTATTACAAATGAAGTCACAGAAGATAAACCGGTTGTGGATGCAGAGAAAGATATTGAATCCATGACAAAGAAAGAGCTGAAAGCAATGATCGATAAGCTGACAAAGAAGATGAACATGGCAGCCGCTGACCTGAACTTTGAAATGGCAGCGATCGTCCGTGATGAGCTGAAGAAGTATAAAGAAGCACTTCGGGACTATGATAAGTAGAAAATACAATACAAATCATGCTGTCGTACTAATTGAAAGTGTATAAACATGTATGATCATAATATTATTATGGAACAAGCCTGCCCGAGCGCCGGTACTTAGACTGCGTATTTTGCAGTCTTATGTACCGCTGCGACGAGGGTAGGGTGAGAACGTCTTGTGTAATAATAAATATAATGATCATACATGTTTATAAGATTCAAATAAAATGAGCAGAAAGAAGGTCAACCGAAATGGGTGATATTAAGTATATTACGATTAAAGGTGCAAAAGAACATAACCTGAAGAATATAGATGTGAAGATTCCGAGAGATAAATTTGTCGTTGTGACAGGTCTGTCCGGTTCGGGCAAATCCTCACTGGCATTTGATACGATCTATGCCGAAGGTCAGCGACGCTATATGGAGTCCTTATCTTCCTATGCAAGACAATTCCTTGGACAGGCAGAGAAGCCGGATGTCGAGAAGATCGAGGGCCTGTCGCCTGCGATATCGATCGATCAGAAATCGACGAATAAGAATCCGAGATCCACAGTCGGAACAGTAACAGAGATCTATGATTATTTCCGTCTGTTATATGCAAGAGCAGGAATCCCACACTGCCCGAAATGTGGAAAAGTGATCAGCAAACAGAGCGTGGATCAGATGGTAGACGATATCATGCAATTGCCGGAACGGACAAAATTCATGGTACTCGCACCGGTTATAAGAGGCAGAAAAGGGGAACATGTGAAGCTGTTGGAGAAGGCGGCAAAGAGCGGTTTTGTCCGTGCGATCATTGATGGCAGCATGTATGAGTTATCCGAGGAGATCAAGCTGGATAAGAATAAGAAGCATAATATTGATATCGTTGTGGATCGTCTGGTCGTTCGTCCTGATATGGAACGAAGACTGACAGATTCTGTAGAGACAACGCTGCGGATGGCAGAAGGTCTGATGAAGATTGAGGTTATAAATGCAGATGGAGAAAATGAGATCTTGAATTTCTCTGACAGCTTTTCCTGTCCGGATTGTGGAATCAGCATTGATGAGATCGAGCCCAGAAGCTTTTCATTCAACAATCCATTTGGCGCATGTCCATGTTGTGCCGGTCTGGGATTTAAGATGGAATTTGATCCGGATCTGATGATCCCGGATACCAAGCTGTCGATCAATGAAGGGGCAATTGTTGTGCTGGGCTGGCAGTCCTGTAATGATGGAAAGAGTTTCACAAATGCAGTACTTCGTGCATTGGCAGAGGAATATCATTTCTCACTGGACACACCATTTCAGGATTACAGTGATGAGATCAAAGATCTGTTATTATATGGCAAGAACAGCCGTCCGGTAAAGGTTCACTATAAAGGACAGCGTGGAGAAGGCGTCTATGATATTACATTTGAAGGTCTGATCAAGAACGTCCAGCGAAGGTACCGGGAGACCGGAGGTGAGACGACCAAGGCAGAGTATGAGACTTTTATGACGATCACGCCATGTGAAGAATGTAAGGGAAAACGTCTGAAACCGACAGCACTGGCTGTTACGATCGCCGATAAGAATATTGATGATCTGACCAGAATGTCGATCGAGGATCTTACAGACTTTATGGATAATATTAAGTTGACAGACCGGCAGATGCTGATCGGCGGGGCAGTTTTAAAGGAAATCCGTGCGAGACTGCATTTTCTGATCGATGTAGGCCTTGATTATCTGGCACTTTATCGTTCTACAGGCACATTGTCCGGTGGCGAGGCACAGCGAATCCGTCTGGCGACACAGATTGGTTCCGGGCTTGTGGGCGTTGCTTATATTCTGGATGAACCAAGTATTGGTCTGCATCAGAGAGATAATGATAAGCTGATCGGAGCATTGGAGCATTTGCGTGATCTTGGAAATACTCTGATCGTAGTAGAGCATGATGAAGACACGATGCGTGCTGCGGATTATATTATAGATATCGGCCCGGGAGCCGGTGAAAATGGTGGTTATGTCGTTGCGGAGGGTACGGCAGAGGAGATCATGAAAAATGAGAACTCGATCACCGGTGATTATTTAAGCGGAAGAAAAAAGATTCCGGTACCGGAGGTACGAAGAAAGCCAACGGGCTGGCTGACCGTTCAGAATGCTTATGAGAACAACCTGAAGCATATCGATGTGAATATACCACTGGGTATTATGGTATGCGTGACTGGTGTGTCCGGTTCGGGAAAGAGCTCACTTGTAAATGAGATCTTATATAAGAAGCTGGCGAGAAGACTGAATAAGAGCCGTATCAAACCGGGGCATCATGATCATATTGTGGGTTACGATGCACTTGATAAGGTGATCAATATCGATCAGTCTCCAATCGGAAGAAGCCCGAGATCGAACCCGGCAACCTATACAGGTGTATTTGACATGATCCGTGACCTGTTTGCAAATACAAAGGATGCCAAGGCAAGAGGATATAAGAAGGGAAGATTTTCATTCAATGTATCGGGTGGACGATGCGAAGCCTGCCGTGGTGATGGTATCATCAAGATCGAGATGCATTTCCTGCCGGATGTCTATGTTCCTTGCGAGGTATGCGGTGGCAAGCGGTACAATCGTGAGACGCTGGAAGTAAAATATAAAGGTAAGAGCATTTATGATGTTCTGGATATGACTGTGGATGAAGCTTGCGAGTTCTTTGCAAATGTTCCAAGTATCCTGCGCAAGATCGAGACGTTAAAGGATGTTGGTCTGGGCTATATCCGTCTGGGACAGCCATCTACTACATTATCCGGCGGAGAGGCACAGAGAGTGAAGCTTGCGACGGAGCTTGCCAGACGTGGAACCGGAAAGACGATCTACATTCTGGATGAACCGACGACCGGACTTCATTTCGCCGATGTTCATCGTCTGGTGGATATTCTTCGCAGACTTAGTGACAGCGGAAATACCGTAGTTGTTATCGAGCATAATCTGGATGTTATAAAGACTGCCGATTATATCATCGACATGGGACCGGAAGGCGGTGTCCGCGGTGGAACAGTGATCGCACAGGGAACACCGGAGGAGATCGCAGAATGTGAGAATTCATATACCGGACAATATCTGAAGCGGTATTTATAAAGTGTGAAGATAGAGAATACAATTAAGCTCTTATATAGATATCAGTTTTATAGAATGTGTAGAATTGATATAGAGGAATTAGAGATATAGAAATTTGGAAACATAAGGAATTAGCAACATGAGGAATGATAAGATCATTGGCGCATTGATCGGCCTTGTAGGTGCGGCCGGTAATTCCGGCTGGACAGAGAAAACAGATCAGACGATCGCAAGTGCGTTATTACAGGAAGACAATGATGAGACAATAGAGGAAATACACCGGGAGAAATACCGGCTTTCTCCCGGGTGTTCCACCTGTACGGCTCCATGCGGGAATACATCTGATTATGATATGAGCTGTTTCTGGAATGGCAGCCTGGAAGAACAGAAGCGTAAGCATGACATAATCAATGAATTACAGCAGGTGGCAGAACAGTATAATAACGGAAAACTTAAGAGATTACCTGAGGTCTGTTTCCGTGCACTTGCATGCTTTTCTTATGGCATGGACGAAGCTGCATACGAGTCTTTAATGAGCGACTTCCATAATATAGCCGAAACTGTTTAAGAGCAGAACTGCAGATAGAGTTACAGTTATATCTTAGCGTTTATGTTCTATATAGATTTGCTTTTCAGGCAGCCAAGGCTGACAAATAACACTACGACTTCAACGATCGGCATAACAAACCACAGGCTGGATGCACCCAGACACAATGGAAATACAAGGATACAGATACTGCTTAAGATGATATTTCGGAGCAGTGAGATGCACAGGGATTGTGCAGATCGCAGTATCGCCTGTAAATAGTAAGAAGTCAGCAGGTTAATGCCAAATGGCAGGAATGCAAAAAAGTAGGTTCGTACACCCAGATTTGCAATATCAGTCAGTGTTGGATTCATTTTAATAAAAATACGACAGACCGCAGTCGGGAATAAGATTCCACTAAGCGAGAAGATGGCACCCATTATAAGGATAGTGGTATATGCCATCTTTTTTATTCCTTTGATTCGGACCCCATTTCCTGCACCATAATTAGTAGAGATAACAGGCTGGATCGACTGACCGACTCCGGTAAACAGGGAGTTGAACAGGATTACACAGTTTGAGATCACGCTGTAGATCGAGAGTGCATTTTCACCGCAATATTTCAGGATCTGGATATTAAACAGCAGTACGATGAATCCATTTGCAAATTCATTGAAAAAACTTGGGATACCACCGACAATAATATGACGGATACTGGGAATCGTGTGAATCGGTCGGATGAAATGAAGACCGTTTTTGCGTGAGAAAAAGTGTGAGCCACCGACAATTACCTGGATAGTCATACCGAGAACGGAAGCGAATGCGGCACCGCCCATTCCCATATGCATAGGAAATACAAAAATGATATCCAGTGCGATATTTACGACGCCGCCAAGCAGAACTCCCGCCATTGCACGGTTTGGATCATTGTCGGCACGGATAAAGATTGCTACATAATTTGAAAATACAGCAACCGGAAGGAAAATGTTGATATAACGCATGTAGGACATGGCGTATGGGAATAAGGTGTCATTTGCTCCCATCAGATGAAGCAGCTTAGGCATGCAGGTGGCATAGATCAGCCATAAAAGGGCAGTAACAGCCGTAATCAGGAAAAAAGAAATCGTAAAATAACGATTGGATTTCTGATGATTACCACTTCCCCTGTGAACACTCATCTGTACAGAGCCGCCGACACCAAACAGGATTCCGGTTGACATCAGGATGCAGAGAAGTGGTGTTGTAATACTTAGGGCAGCAAGAGCATCTGCGCCGACACCTTTTCCAATGACGATCGCATCTGTCAGTGTATAAATAGACATAACCATGGCACTTCCAAGTGATGGTATCAGAAATTTAAAGTATAATTTTTTCAGATTGTCTTTTAATAAATCCATTATAAGTCCTCCTATGCTGTGCTGTTCACAAAAAAAAGAGCCAGATAAGATAATCTTATCTGGCTCATAACATTCATGTCCATCCGGGAATCCTGAATAACATTCAGAACACCTTGCAAGGTATATCATATATACCGTCCGATTCGTGCCTATTATACCAAGTTGATAGAAAATGTCAATCAATTTTATGGCATTTTTAGTATGCAGGTGTTATAATAGCATCCGCAAAAAACACAGTGAGGTAGGAATAAATGAATTTTATTAAGAAAAACTGGATAGGAATTCTGGTGTGTTTTATCATAGCAGTTCCTTCATGGTTAATTGGAAAACGGTTTCCGGTTGTCGGTGGACCGATCATTGCGATATTAGCCGGTATGTTGATCGCGCTTGTATGGACGGATAAGGGAAAGGCAGAAGCCGGTATCAAATGGACATCAAAGATTGTTTTGCAGACAGCCGTTGTATTATTAGGATTTGGCATGAATCTCGGAGTAATCCTGCAGACAGGAAAACAGTCGCTTCCGATCATTATCTGTACGATCGGTACATCCTTATTGATCGCATGGATCCTTCGAAAGGTGATGAAGGTTCCGGCAAATACTTCGATTCTTGTCGGTGTTGGATCTTCTATCTGTGGTGGTTCTGCAATCGCAGCAACAGCACCGGTTATAGATGCAGATGACGATGAAGTCGCACAGGCTATTTCTGTTATCTTTTTCTTTAACGTGCTTGCGGCTATCTTCTTCCCAATCATTGGAAAAGTAATAGGATTTGACACGGCATCCGGTGATGCATTTGGAATATTTGCGGGAACAGCCATCAATGATACATCTTCTGTAACAGCGGCGGCATCAACATGGGACAGCATGTGGAATCTTGGAAGTGAGACTCTCAATAAGGCAGTAACGGTAAAACTGACCAGAACACTGGCAATTATACCGATCACATTAGTGCTTGCGGCAGTTCGTGCAAGACAGGCGGCAAAGACAGAGCAGAAGACAAATGGATTCAGCTTGAAAAAAGCATTTCCTATGTTCATTCTGTATTTTGTGATCGCATCTATAATCACAACGATCTGTATCAGTCTGGGCGTAAATGCGGATGTATTTGCACCGTTAAAGGAGCTGTCCAAATTCTTCATTATCATGGCTATGGCGGCGATCGGGTTAAACAGCAATGTTATTAAGCTGATCAAAACCGGTGGCAAGCCGATTTTGTTAGGTGCATGCTGTTGGATCGGCATTACCTTGGTCAGCCTGCTTATGCAGCATGTTATGGGAATCTGGTAAAGAGGTACAGGAGAACGTCCCCGAGCATAGCTGCCAGCCGGCATAATACCCGAAAAATAACTGCGGTTTCTATGAACTGCATATATCCTATTCGCAAATGTTCCTGTGCCAACTCGCCCGTCGGGCTCAAACAGGCACCCACATTTGCTGATATATGCAGTTCATCACGAAATTCTCGCAATATTTTTCAGGTATTATGCCGGCTGGCAGCTATGCCCGGGGACGTTCCTGAATGAAAATATTTATGTAGCATGAGAGAAAATTCTCCATAGCACAGAATATCATAACATAGTACAAGCCGGATATGGTTTATGAAGCAGAACGAGATTGTAAGGCAGTTGTCAGATGATACATTCACTATTATGAAGCAAGCCTTTTTCAACGTCGGTTCTTAGCAAACTACCACAGGTAGTGAGGTTAGAACCGCTACGTTGAAATAGAGCGAAAGCGCCTTGCGGAATAATATGTGAAATGTATCAGCTGGCAACTGTTATACAGAACCTCAATCTGCTACATAAAGCCATATCCGGCTTGTATTATGTTACGATATTCGTACTATATACTAGTCGTTAGCTTTGCCAACTGATCCGAAAAGTTCCATCTTTTCTTTAACAGTAGCCTTGATAGCTTCGAAACCAGGAGCAAGAAGCTTTCTAGGATCAAATCCCTTACCTTCAAGATCCTTACCAGCCTCGATGTACTTTCTTGTAGCATCTGCGAATGATAACTGGCACTCTGTGTTAACATTGATTTTTGAAACGCCAAGTGAGATAGCTTTCTTGATCATGTCAGCAGGGATACCTGTACCACCGTGAAGAACTAATGGCATAGTACCTGTCTTCTGCTGGATAGCATCAAGTGTTTCGAATGAAAGACCCTTCCAGTTTGCTGGGTACTTACCATGGATGTTACCGATACCGGCAGCAAGCATATCTACGCCAAGATCAGCGATGATCTTACACTCTTCTGGATCTGCGCACTCGCCCATACCAATAACACCGTCTTCTTCACCACCGATTGAACCAACTTCACACTCGATAGAAAGACCAAGCTGATGAGCAACATTAACAAGCTCTGTTGACTTAGCAAGGTTCTCTTCGAATGGATAGTGTGAACCATCGAACATGATAGATGTGAATCCGGCCTTAACACACTTGTAGCATCCTTCATATGTTCCGTGATCAAGGTGAAGAGCTACAGGAACTGTAATTCCTAAAGAATCGTGCATAGCCTTAACCATAGCTGCAACTGTTTCAAATCCAGTCATATACTTTCCAGCGCCTTCTGAAACACCAAGGATTACAGGAGACTGAAGTTCCTGAGCTGTAAGAAGAACAGCCTTTGTCCATTCAAGGTTATTGATGTTAAACTGGCCAACGGCATATTTTCCAGCCTTAGCCTTTTCCAACATTTCTTTTGCTGAAACTAACATTATAAATTCCTCCATTAAAAAAATTATTTTGGGCTTTCATCTGCCCGAATTGTCCACATTTATAATGTAAAAATCCGGTTAGATAACCCTACTCTGTCGCCATTATACATTATTTATTTCCAAAATAAAAGCCATTTACAAAAACTTGATAAAAATAAAAAAATACTGCGCCATAATAACCCTGATATCGCGGCGTAGTATTTTATCATTATGTAAAACATTTATAAAAGAATCCGCCATTTCCTTGAAATGTTAAAACCGGGATGGTAAAATTTTTTATAATATAATTCATGGAGGAAACAATATATGCTTCAGTTAAAGAAGATTGTGAAGGACTATCAGACTGGAGATGAAGTGGTAAAGGCGTTAAAAGGCATTTCCATTAATTTCAGAAAGAATGAATTCGTATCGGTACTTGGTCAGTCCGGTTGTGGTAAGACAACGCTTCTTAATATTATAGGCGGACTTGATCAGTATACGAGTGGTGATTTGGTTATCAATGGCAGATCAACAAAAGAATTCAAGGCAAGAGACTGGGATTCATACCGGAATAATTCGATCGGTTTTGTATTCCAGAGTTACAATCTGATTCCGCATCAGACGGTTCTTGCAAATGTCGAGCTGGCGCTGACCTTATCCGGTGTATCCAAATCCGAGCGTAGAAAACGTGCAAAAGAGGTGTTGGAAAAGGTTGGTCTGGGCGATCAGATCTATAAGAAGCCGAATCAGATGTCCGGTGGACAGATGCAGCGGGTAGCGATCGCCAGAGCATTGATCAATGATCCCGATATCCTGCTTGCAGATGAGCCGACCGGAGCCCTGGACTCCGAAACCAGTGTCCAGATTATGGAGCTGTTAAAGGAGATCGCAGAAGAAAAGCTGGTCATCATGGTAACACACAATCCGGAGCTTGCAGACAAATATTCTACAAGAATCGTGAAGCTGTTAGATGGTAAGATCATAGATGATTCCGCACCATTTTCAGATGAAGACGAAGCGAAAGAATCAGAAGAAGCATATGCACCGAGAAAGACATCTATGTCTGTATTTACGGCATTTTCCCTCAGCTTTAATAACCTGCTGACGAAGAAAGGACGAACCCTTTTAACGGCATTTGCCGGAAGTATCGGTATCATCGGTATCGCGCTGATCCTGTCATTATCCAGTGGATTCCAGGGCTATATCAATGATGTGCAGGAGGAAACCCTGTCATCCTATCCGATTGAGATCCAGAAAAAGGCAATGGATTATTCTGACCTGATCTCGGAAATGGCGGGTAATACAAAGGAAGAAAATCTGAGTGATCATGACCCGGATCGTGTATACTCCGGTGATGTCATGGGCGACATGATGGTGTCCATGCTCTCAGAGGTAAAGGAAAACGATCTGGAAACATTTAAGAAATATATTGAAGATGATACAAATGGATTCAAGGATATCGTGAGTGATATCAAGTATACCTATGATACTCCGATGTATGTATTTAACGAAAATGCAGCAGGCGGTACACAGCAGGTAAATCCAAGTATCATGATGCGAGAGATGGGATTTGGCGATATGGAAGAATCCCAGAAATCCCTGTCAGGCTTCATGTCGGCGTTCAGTTACGGAAATAATTCCATGGATATGTGGAAGCAGTTAATGAGTAATCGGGAGCTGTTGGAACAGCAGTACGATGTGCTCGCAGGACACTGGCCTCAGAATAAAAATGAAGTTGTACTGGTCGTTGATAAGAATAACGAAATCAGTGATTTTACCTTATATACATTAGGTGTCAGAAATGCTTCTGATCTTGGAGAGATGGTTCCGAAGATCATGGCAGGTAAAGATTACGATGCACCGGAGGAAATGAGCTTCTCCTATGATGATCTTTTAAATCTCAAATTCAAGCTCATTCTGCCGAGTGACATTTACCAAAAAAATGCAGACGGAACATGGGCAGACAAGAGTTCCGATGAAGATTATATGGCAGATGTGATCAGCAAAGGTCTGGATATTCAGGTCTGTGGTATCATCCGTCAGAGCGAATCCTCTTATGCAGCATCGATCGATGCGGGAATGATCGGTTATACCGCTGAACTTGCAGAGTATGTTGTATCCGAAAATGAAAAATCGGAGATCGTAAAACAGCAGCTTGACAATCCGGATACCGATGTATTTACAGGACTTCCGTTTTCAAACGGAGAAGATATCGACATGAGTCAGGTGGACATGCAGCAGATCGTTGCATCCATGAACCTGTCAGAGGAACAGCAGGCGTATATTTCACAGATGTCTGATGAGCAGTTATTTGAAATGTTAAAGGAGCAGGGGTATTTTGCACAGTCTTCGGCAACCTATGATGATAATATCGAGAAGCTTGGATTTGCAGATCTGGCGAAGCCATCTGTGATCAGTCTGTACTGTTCGGAATTTGCAGATAAGGACAAGCTGACAGACCTGATCGATGAGTATAATGCTTCACATTCAGACAGCGAGATCACTTATACCGATTATATCGGGCTGATGCTATCTTCCGTTACGAAGATCATCGATGCGATCACTTATGTATTGATCGCATTTGTAGCTATCTCGTTGATCGTATCATCGATCATGATCGGAATCATCACCTATATCTCTGTGCTGGAGAGAACGAAGGAGATCGGTATTCTTCGAAGTATCGGAGCGTCGAAAAAGGATATTTCCCGTGTGTTTAACGCAGAGACATTTATTATCGGACTGGTATCCGGTGCGATCGGTATTCTGGTTACGGTGCTGTTAAATATCCCGATCAGCAAGGTGATAGAGAAATTTGTAAATGTGCCAAATGTATCTTCACTTCCGGTAAAGGGTGCGGTGATCCTTGTGATCATTAGTGTTGTGCTTACTCTGATCGGCGGCCTTGTCCCATCTAAGATGGCAGCGAAGAAAGACCCTGTAATAGCACTTAGAAGTGAATAACAGAAAGGAGCGAGGCGGCATGAGTGCATATGTTGAGTTTAAGGATGTTAAGAAAACATATAAGACCGGCGAGGTTGAGATCCATGCTCTGCGGGATGTGAACTTCGAGATCGAGAAAGGAGAATTCTGTGTCATCGTTGGAGCGTCAGGAGCGGGAAAGACAACGATTCTGAATATCCTGGGCGGAATGGACACGCTGTCCGGCGGCAGTGTATATCTGGACGGAAAAGAAATCTCCGGGCTGAACAAGCGGCAGCTTACGGCATACAGGAGATATGATGTAGGATTTGTATTTCAGTTCTATAATCTGGTGCAGAATCTGACGGCACTGGAAAATGTAGAGCTTGCGGCACAGATCTGTAAGGACCCGTTAGATGCGGCAACGGTATTAAAGCAGGTAGGGCTTGAGGATCGTATGGCAAATTTCCCTGCACAGTTATCCGGTGGAGAGCAGCAGCGGGTAGCGATCGCCAGAGCACTTGCAAAGAATCCGAAGCTGCTTTTATGTGATGAACCGACCGGTGCACTGGACTATAATACAGGAAAATCCGTACTCAAATTGCTTCAGGATACCTGTAGGAACACCGGAACTACGGTTATCGTTATCACACATAATCAGGCACTTACAGCAATGGCAGATCGTGTGATCACAGTTAAGAGCGGAACAGTAGAGAAGGTTGTTCTGAATGATAACATTAAAAATGTAGAAGATCTGGAATGGTAGGTATGTCTTATGAAATCAATGATGCGTCGTACGACATTTCGAGAAATTAAAAACAGTTTTGGACGGTTTGCAGCGATTCTCGCGATCATAGCGTTAGGTGTTGGTTTCTTTTCAGGCCTGAAGATGACCAAGCCGGCTATGGTGAAGACGATTACGGATTTCCTCAGTGATTCGGAATTCTATGATCTGCATCTGGTGTCTACGCTTGGCTATACAGATGAGGATGTGGAAGCATTTGCGGGTGAGGATGATGTCCGGTATGCAGAGGGCAGCTATTCATTTGATGTGCTTTATGATGGTATGGGTGATAATGAACGTGCACTCAAAACCTTGTCATTGCCGGAGCATGTGAATGACATCCGTCTGGTGGATGGCAGACTGCCGGAAGCGGATGATGAATGCGTAGTGGATGACAAGCTGACAGATGTGAGAATCGGTGATGTCATTACCGTGGCAGATACGAATGGTGATGCCACTGAGACAAAGCTCCGCTATAGGGAATTTACGGTTACCGGAACCGTACAGTCCTCCCTTTATATTAATTTTGAACGTGGAACGACTACTCTCGGGACCGGTAAATTAAGTGGATTTGTATATATGAAGCCGGAAGCATTTGACTGTGAATGCTACACTGACGTCTATGTCAGGTTTGATCAGGACTATGCGTTATACGATGATGCGTACGATACCTATATGGACGAGAAAAAGGATGCCTGGGATGCTATCTGTCATGACCGTGTTACGAAACGATATCAGGCGCTTTTGATGCAGACCGGGCTTACCGAAGATATGGTTGCCGGCGTAACCATAGATGACGCACCGGATGTCAGTTATTATATTCTTGGCAGGGAGACGAATGTCGGTTATGTCTGTTTTGAGAGTGATTCCGATATCGTGGATGGTGTAGCAAAGGTATTTCCGGTGTTCTTTGTATTGGTTGCTGTGCTTGTCTGTATGACGACGATGAATCGTATGGTCGAGGAACAGCGAACAATGATCGGAATGCTAAAGGCACTTGGATACAGTGAGCATACGATCATGAGCAAATATATGATCTATTCAGGGCTGGCAGCAGTTATCGGATGTATAGGAGGCTTTTTTGCAGGGACGTATGCATTCCCACGGGTAATCTGGAAAGCATATCATATGATGTATCTGAATATTAGCTTAAAATATATTGTAGACTGGAAGCTGGCAGGAATTGCTATGCTGGTATCTCTGGCATGTTCGGTAGGAACAACATGGTTTACCTGCCGGTATGAACTGTCGGAGACTGCGGCAGGTCTGATGCGGCCGAAGGCACCGAAGGCGGGCAAACGTGTATTTCTTGAGAAAATATCATTTGTATGGAAACGGTTAAAATTCCTGCATAAGGTATCGGTTCGAAATATCTTCCGGTATAAGAAGCGTTTCTTTATGATGGTAATAGGAATCAGCGGATGCACAGCCCTGCTTCTGACCGGATTTGGTATCAATGATTCGATCGCCGGCTTTGCAGATCGTCAGTATGATGAGATCCAGATCTTAGACGGAACGATGACCCTTGCAGAGAGTGTTGATGATGTAAAGAAAACGAATGCAGCTTCTGAGGAAAATCAGAAGGATCAGCAGGAAGCAACGCAGACGGGTTCGGAATCAGCGGCAGCCGGTGATCTGTATGATAAATTAGACAAATATATGCAGGACTATGATTTTGTTGGTGAGACAAGCTGGGATCTGATAGAGTCCGATGGCATTAAGAGCATTAATCTGGTTATTATGAAGGAACCGGAGCATTCGGACAAATACATGGATTTTCACAACAGTAAGAATGAGAAGGTCGCTTATCCGGGCAAGGATGAGGCGATTATCAACAGTGCTCTGGCAACCCGGTATGATCTGTCCGTTGGAGATACCATTACGATCCGGAACAGTGATATGAAAGAGATCAAGGCAAAGATTTCCGGCATCTTTGAAAATTATGTATATAATTATGTATATCTGTCGCCGGAAACATACATGGATCAGATGGGAGAAGCTCCGGTATATCATTCCGTCTATTTCAATCTGAAGCCTGATATGGATGCACATGAAGTGGCTGCCGATCTTATGAAAGAAAATGTAGTTTCTGCAGTAGTCGTGAATGGAGATATGCGCGAACGTATCAGCAATATGATGAAGAGTCTGGACTATATCGTTCTGGTCGTTATCCTGTCGGCGGCAGCACTGGCATTTATCGTGCTGTATAACCTGACAAATATCAATATTACAGAACGAATCCGGGAGATTGCAACCGTAAAGGTGCTTGGATTTTTCAGAAATGAAACCTCATCTTATGTGTTCCGTGAAAACTGGGTGCTGACGGCAATCGGAATAGCGGTCGGTCTGGTGCTCGGAGTATTTCTGCATAGCTTTGTTATGGATCAGATTCGTGTGGATATGGTTTCATTTGACACTTACATTTCACCGCTTAGTTATGTGTACAGCATTATCCTGACGTTTGCTTTTAATGGCTGTGTCAACCTGTTCATGTCGGTGAGACTGGAGCGGATCAATATGGCGGAGTCCTTGAAGTCTGTGGATTAAAGCGGATAAGATAAAAATGCAAAGAACATATTGTATCGGGTTCTGTGTTGATACCATATGTTATAAGAAAACTGCAGGTGTATAGAGTGATTGCAGGCAGAAAATATATAAATGAAATGACAGGAGGAAGAAAAGAATGACAGTTACAAATGATATTAAGTACATCGGTGTGAATGACCATGAGATCGATCTGTTTGAGGGACAGTATATTGTGCCAAATGGCATGGCATATAATTCTTATGTGATCATGGATGAGGAGATTGCCGTTATGGATACGGTGGATCAGAATTTTACAGATGAATGGTTTGCAAAGCTGGAAACGGAGCTTGCAGGCCGGACACCGGATTACATCGTAGTTCAGCATATGGAGCCGGATCATTCGGCGAATCTTGCAAATTTCATGGAGAAATATCCGACAGCAACAGTTGTTGCAACAGCGGCAGCATTTAACATGATGAAGAACTTCTTTGGAAAAGATTATGCTGATAGAAGAATGATGGTGAAAGAGGGAGATACCTTATCACTTGGAAAGCATGAGCTGACATTTGTCATGGCTCCGATGGTACACTGGCCGGAGGTTATGGTGACCTATGACAGCACAGATAAGGTATTATTCTCCGCGGACGGCTTCGGCAAATTCGGAGCCTTGGATGTAGAGGAGGACTGGGCATGTGAGGCTCGCCGTTACTACATCGGAATCGTAGGAAAGTTCGGTGCACAGGTTCAGGCATTGTTGAAGAAGGCAGCAGGACTGGATATCCAGATCATCTGTCCGCTTCATGGACCGGTTCTGACAGAGAATCTCGGATACTACATCGGTTTATATGATACATGGTCATCGTATGGAGTGGAAACGGATGGCGTAGTGATCGCTTACACATCTGTTTATGGACATACAAAAGAAGCAGCAGAGCTTCTTGCAAAGAAGCTGACCGAAAAGGGATGCCCAAAGGTAGCAGTCAATGATCTTGCCCGTTGTGATATGGCAGAGGCAGTAGAGGATGCGTTCCGTTATGGCAAACTGGTGCTTGCAACAACGACCTATAACGGTGACATTTTCCCATTTATGAGAGAGTTCATCAATCACCTGACAGAGCGTAATTTCCAGAACCGCACGATCGGTCTGATCGAGAATGGTGCATGGGCTCCAATGGCTGCAAAGGTTATGAAGGGTATGTTTGAAAACAGCAAGAATCTGACATTTACTGATACAACAGTTCAGATCAAGGCGGCATTAAATGACGCAAGCCTTGCACAGATCGATGCACTGGCAGATGAACTGTGTAAATAATCGATTCTTATATAGAAGTATTGTTCTACCACTATGATAAAGAGGTCGTACATATAAATGATAGAATGGAGAAGCTATGAGTCTGGTAAAAATCTGTGGAATCACAGAAGAACAGGAAGTTGAATATGTAAATGAAGCCGGTGCGGACTTTATGGGAATGGTGATGTTCTTTCCGAAAAGCAAGCGGAATATCACAGTAGAAAAAGCATCTTCCCTTATAAAGATACTGAATCCTGAGATTACATCCGTAGCGGTAACGGTAGAACCGACGCTCGATCAGATACGGGAGATCGAAGCGACCGGAATCCAGATGATCCAGATTCATGGGGATGTCAGCGAAGAATTGCTGCAGGAGATCCGTATTCCTGTTATCAAAGCATTTAATGTACATGATCTGTCTTCTTATGAGAGATATCATCAGGCGGACATAGTAAAAGGATATATCTTTGATGCACAGACACCGGGCAGCGGGAAGACCTTTAATTGGTCTGTGCTCTCCGATATTCCGCACGATGAGAAGTTTGCCCTTCTTGCCGGTGGTTTAAATCCTGACAATGTGGCAGAGGCATTTGCCGCAACTCATGTGGATGGTGCAGACACCAGTTCCGGTGTGGAGAACGACACCGGAATCGGCAAAGACCGGGAGAAGATCCTGAGATTTGTGGAGAATGTGAAGAAGCAGTAGAAGATGTATTATTTCAGGCACTCTGTGGGCAGTGATACGTTTTTGAGCAGACATTGGTTATTTTCATTGACTGCTTGAAAGGTATCATATCATCATGCTTATAGGGTGCTGTTTTATTGTGCGATTCGCAGCAATGCTTTTCGTACGTCATCCAGATAATTTCTTCCGACCATCTGGGTCTGTTTATTTGCAAGATAGATCGTGGAGCCGGATAATGAGGTGACATGATTTATATTGACAATGCAGGATTTGTGACACCGTATAAATGGTTCGGGCAGATGCTGTTCCATGTTTTTCAGCGAGGTTCGTTCTGTGTATAGGCCGGAAGGTGTTGTGATACAGCAGTCATGCCCCAGCCTGCTTATGGAAATGATATCATTGAACGGAATCCGTGTGATGTTATTGTCCTTATGCAGGCAATAGTAGTCTGAAGAATGCAGTGAAATATACTGATCCAGGCAACGCTCGATCGCTTCAGGTGAAACAGGTTTTAATAAATAGTTGATCGCCTGTGCCTGATATCCGTCAAAGACATATTCACGGAAGGCTGTAAGAAAAATAATATCTCCTTGATATCCGTTTTTCCTTAATTGTGTACAGATATCGATTCCATTTTTGATGTGATCATCGGCAGGTATATTCGTGTCGGCATTTTTCAGTTCAATATCGGAAAACAGCAAATTACAATCTTTCATAAATGCTGATCCTAAAATAGAAGTTTCATCGTGAAACCATTTGACAGAAACAGCATATTCCTTTTTCTCAGCCCAGTTATGTATAACTTCCGCTAATTGTTTATAATGTTTTGGAATGTCTTCCAGTACAGCGATATTTATATTCATCCGATTGGTTCATCCTTTCATTTAAGTGGTAATAATATCTGGATCATAAAGGTATCCGTCGTTGGTTGAATGTTAAAAATACCGTTATGATCGTTTACAATACTTTGGATTCTCGACAGCCCCAATCCATGTTCGGGTGTATCCTCTATGGTTTTCGTTGATAGGAAATGATTCTTCTTATCTATTCTGTAATTTCCATTTGTCCGGTTGCTTATGACGATGGAAAGCATATTCTGAAATGGTTTCATCGAAAAATCAATCGAGCGTTGTTCTGTTTCCGGAAGCTGTTCACATGCTTCGATGGCATTGTCAAATAAATTACCAAGTAAGGAACATAATTCAATATCTGATAGCGGAATGCTGTCCGGCAGAAATACCGAGTATTCAACCTGAATCTGTGCAGATTTACATTGGATCAGTTTATTTGTGAGGATGCTGTCTACCGTGGAGTTGCCGCTCGCAAGAATGTAGTGGTTGTTATTTACGGTTGTGGTTAGGTCCCGGATAAATGCCTCTGCTTCCGGATATGCATGATTTACCATCAGGGCATGAAGGGTGTCCAGATGATTGCTGATGTCGTGCTTCAGATAGCGAAGCTCTGATATGGAGCTGATGATCTGGTCGTATTGCTTACGCTCCATTTCTGATAGGAGCTGTTGCCTGGACAACTGGATATTTTTCTCACGTTCTATGCCGAGATGGTACAGGTATATTGTCAGGGAGACAAATAAGATCAAGATCAGGAAACAGATGGCAGACAGAAGATCTGCATAGGTTTCCGGGCTTCCGGTATGGATATTTACCTGACCGGCAACAATAAGATTTTCAATCACGATGCATAAGACTGACAACAGAACGAAGATTATTTTTTCTGTTCGTGAGAGCTTGAAGGCTCTGGATGAGAAACAGAGCAGAATGGATGTCAATACCGTAAGGGTCAGAAGATACAGGATCGTAACCGAGCTTTGTACTGCATGATCCGTCAGCATCCCATCGGCATCTGTGTGCAGCCATTCTACAGGGAATATGGTCGCTGTGAATTTGGAAGCAAGTTCTACTATGCAGAATATAACGACCCAGAACAGATTGCTGATCTGGAACGTAAAGAATATACAGGTATACAGGTAATGTAAGACCAATAGTATAGTCAGGGATTTGATGATAACGGGAGCCTGCATGACATCCAGTAATAAGGCACATTCTGCCAATACGAGAACCGACAGGATCTGTAACAGATAAGAATATCTGAAGCTTCGCCGGTTTAATTTTCCATTTGCAAGTATCAGAAAAAGAAATGATACCCAGATATTTATAATAAATTCTGCAATATAGTCACTCAAAAATATCCCCTCGCATTCCCATATCGTTTGTGTTTATTTTCGATAAATCTACACTTCTACAATATTTATTGTAACATACCAGTCTTTGCTGTGAAGACTATAATTTCATTTCTGTATGTTGTTTGCATCCGGCAGGATGTTGTTTGCGCCGGCGTGCCTTGAACAGGGGAATGTAGATGGTATGATGATGAAAAATCATTTACTTGCAAGGGATGATCTTTCAGGTGTACGGGGTGAGAGGTGGCTGCAAAATCATTTACTTGCATGGTTATTTAGGAAGGAGGGCATATCTATGATATTCGGACATGTATTAAAGAAACACATAAGCATGAATCCTGTCATATCCGGGTTGTTATTGTCAGGCGTTGTCATATGTGTATATTGCATCAGTATCATGCTGGGGTTGGCAGTTGGACAATATCAGTTGGCTACCTGCAGCAATACGGAAGCATCTCTGACGATCGATATAGACGGGAAAAACGGTGTAAATATGGATGAGTTGTCTGCATATCTGAACAGCATCTCAAAAAAAGGAATGGTAAATGTATTATATTTCACAAGATTGGAAAGTAAAAAAATATTGGTAGGCTGGGATGGAACAAAAGGAAACAATTGGTTTCCAATCACTTCAGGAAATTTTTTTAACAAAGAGGAACAGGTAGCAGGTGAATATGTTGGTTTTGTATCTGATAATATGAAAAATGCAATAGCCGGAAGCGGAAGTTTTGAGGCAGGAGAGCATACATATGAAGTAATTGGTATGGGCTGGATCGTTCCATGGTCCTTCGCTTCAGCCAGATCATCACAGTCACAGATCGACATTTTAGGGGAAGAAGCCGGTGAGGAAATGCAATATATGTTGATCCCATATAAATGTTATAAAGAAGAATTTCAACCGGAACAGATACTGGCGCAATTCAATTATGCATCTTATGAGGATTTGCAGAAATATGCAGAAAAAATACAGGATATGTTTCCATCGACGCAGGTATATTTACCCGATAGCAATTCCGATGATGTGCTGGAAGAAGGACGGACGCAATATGAAATACTTGCATTTCTTTTGTGTATGATCGCCGGGATAACAGTGATCAGACTCATGGCAGAGTGGATCACAACTTATAAAAAAGAGATCACCGTTTTGTGGTTGTGCGGGATGCCAAAAGTACGGTGCATGTTATTGATATATGGACACTGGCTTTTATATTATGGCGTTGGCAGTATCATTGCGATTATTCTGCAATATCTGACATTCCCATTACTTCAATATGTCTATGGAAATGCATTCCCAATGCCTGACAGCCTGATATATATATTAGCTGTTATGTTTGGATTTTCGATATTATGTACGTTAAGACCAATGGGAAAAGTCGTTCGTTTATATACAAAGGGGGAGATCGTATGAATTTTCTTCGGATATGCAGGTATTTATATACAAAAAGGTTATGGGGGGAGTTTGTTTTATTTGTTCAATTAATATGTATGTTAGAAATGTCGTTTGTTGTATTAAAACCGGTTGATTCATATTTAATGGAGAAAAAACAATTAAGGGCGGCATATGTATCAGACCTCGATTCTATGGTGCATTTTAGTAAAAATAATTTGATATATGAACAAGAGATGAAAGGAAATAGAGCTGCGGCACAGGAAATCTATAAACTTCTGCTGGAGGCAGACGATGTTGAAAAAGTGGATCGATGTGCATTTGAAAATGGTACTTATATGCAGACGGATGGGAAGATGAGCAGTGCAAATCTGGTTTTATATTCGAGTGAAATGTTAGATATTATCAGATTAAATATAGAACCGGAAATTCAGGAAAATGTATCAGCAGGATGCATTCCTATATTGGTTAGCAGTTCAATGGCAGAGGAATTACCGGTTGGAACAAGGACAGAAATCAGTCTTGCTTTTGATGATACAATAAAAATATCATGTGAAGTAGCAGGCATCTTGCAGAGAGACAGTGCAGTTCCGGTGGTTTTTAGTTACGGAGATACCATGGAATTGGGGAATATGGCAATTCTGCCAGAGGCTTTGTCAGAATACAAATTTGTTGTATTTGCTAAGGATATGGATGAATTGTTTGACCAACTGACAAATGTTAATTTTCTGATAGAACCGAAAAACAACATATCTGGGGAAAAGCTGGCAGTTTCCTTACAAGATAGAATGAAAAACTATGGAACGGTCAATACATATAAGACAATAGCGACAGGGGCGTTAAAAAATAGGTTGGAAGAAAATGCGTGGCATATTCTGGCATTTGCTATGTTAACATTAATTGCAGTGTTTGGATATGGAGGGTATCTGTATCTTATGATTGCACAGAAGAAAAATGAGTTTACAGTATTTTATATATTAGGAATGACAAGAAAGAAGATGATAGCGGTTATTTTCTCATCCGGTGCAATTTTGCTGGCTGTGTCATTTGGAATAGCGGCACTTTTATATCCATGGTTTACAAAAACGGTATTAAAAATACAGGAGAGTTACGGATACACAGGGATATTTAGTTATGGATTTTCAGCAGGTGTGCTTTTGTTCATTCTGCTATTGAGCATATGGATGGGATTCCGGCGAACCGGAAAACAGGCAGAGATCGAATTATTAAAGGGTGGTGACTGATATGATCGAATTAGAAAAGATTGAAAAAATATATAATGCAGGAAAAGCAACCGAGACGCATGCATTAAAGGATATTAATCTGAGAATAGAAGGGGGGGATATGGTTGCCATTACTGGACCCTCCGGTTCCGGGAAATCAACTCTGCTGCATATTATTGCAGGAATTGATTCGCCGAGTTCCGGGGAATATCGTTTTTGTGGAAAACTGGTTTCTGATATGTCTGATAAAGAAAGATGCAGAATACGCAATCAAAAGATAGGGATGATCATGCAGGATTTTGGACTCCTTGGAAACGATACAGTTCTGCGGAATGTATGTCTGCCCGAAGTGATCGGAGGACGATATAATCGTAAATTTGAAAATAAAGCAAAGGAAATATTGTCGGCTGTTGGGCTTTCGGGGTTAGAGCAAAAAAAGACAAATCAGTTATCGGGCGGACAAAGACAGCGGGTTGCGATCGCCAGAGCATTGGCAATGGATGCAAAAATAATCATTGCAGATGAACCAACGGGAGCGTTAGATTCTGAAAATACCGATAGTCTTATGGATTTATTGTTGGAACTAAACAGACAGGGGATAACGATCATTATCGTATCGCATGATCCAAAGGTTGCGATGCGGTGTCCGATCCGGTACAGGATAGAGGATGGAAGAATTGAACGAACGAAAATATATTGACATTACACAATTGTTGTGTACAAATAGTATTATAAGGCGGGATAATACTGGGTGAAAAGATCGGATTTAATTAGACAACTTGAGGCAATAAGGATGAGAAATGTATATCCATGGAGGATGATAAAGAGGATATTCCTGATCCATCCAGAATAACAGAGTTAGATATTAGTAGTGGAACATTTGCTGAAGAAGGTGAGACCATTGTTTCTTTTGTGGATGTTGATTCGGCAGAATATAGACGAAAAATTGATACAAGAACTGTTAGAAGAAATGTAGCGCTTCCAAGCTGGTTAAATTATGAAGCGGAGCGGGCAGGCGTAAATGTATCAAGGATTTTGCAGGAAGCATTAATAAGTACATTACATTTAAAAAGAAAAATTTAAATTATTTCAATAAAAGGGCTATAACTATGAACTGTGTATTATTCAGAGCAGTTATAGCCTTTTTGTATTATGAAGCGGGTTATTTTGCGCACTGTATATAATTTGAGCAAAAAATACTTTGCGTACTGTATATAGTTTCAGAAATTTACTTCAACACCGTTTCCGTTTTGGGCAGAAGAAGTGACGGTTGCATTTTTGATCGTAACAGTTGCACCATCCACCCGGAGAGCATTCTCATCATCGCCGGTAGAGTTATAAGATTCATTGCTGTAGGTTTCGTCGGAATCAATCGTATTTGCGCTGTCACCTTGAGTTATTTCGCCTGAACTGCCAAATCCGCCGCCGGGCTGACCTGCGTTGTCACCATCCGGCTTATCAGGAGGAGTGCCATTGGAATCTTCCGGTGCATTGTCGTCGTCCGGTTTTTTCGGTGGAGTACCATTCGAATCGGATGGAGCGTTCTGGTCTCCAGACTGACCGGAAGAAGCGTCAGATGCTGTTGAACTATCATCCGTGGATGCAACAGCTTCTGTTGTTAAAAATTCGCTTACCTGTATGCGCGGTTATAAAACAATCCGTTTCTTGTGTTGAAATACAAAAATGGAAGGATACATTACTATTATGCAGCAAGCCTTTTCTAACGCCGGTTCTTAGTGAGCCGCCAAAGGCGGGGAACTTAGCACCGTTGCGTTAGAATAGAGTGCAAACGTCTTGCGTAATAATGGGTAATGTGTTCTTCCATTTTTAAGATTCGGAAAAACGGATTGTTTTATAACTGTGCGTAAAAAAGAGCACAAAAAAATCGGCGCGACAGGATTTGAACCTGCGACCTCTTCGTCCCGAACGAAGCGCTCTACCAAGCTGAGCCACGCGCCGAAAGAAAATCCATACTCAAATGTATGGTTCCCAACACCTGTATTAGTATAAATATTTCTCCTGAAAAAAGCAAGTGTTTTGTTAGAAAGAATTAAAAATTATAAAAAAGCGTGCAACACTAGCCGTTTGTCCAGTGTACAGTGTACTAAAACAAGTGATATAATGAGTGAATAACCCCGGCAAGCAATTACACAGCATGCCTGCTAGCAGGCGAAGCTGTGTAATTATTTGCCGGGCAAACAGACATGAG
>NZ_QULF01000004.1:0-384402 GCF_003481465.1 Clostridium sp. OM05-9 | reverse complement strand
GATTGGAGAGAATGAAGTCGCAAGACTTTCTGTATGAAATTCTGAAGGTACATGAAATAAAAAGTATTGACATCAACCTGAATCTGTGTTAGGCTTGATGAGTACGCCGTGGTATACCAGGTGTTATTCCTCGATAGCTCAATGGTAGAGCACTCGGCTGTTAACCGAGGGGTTGTAGGTTCGAGCCCTACTCGGGGAGCTAATCTTATAAGGCCCCATGGTCAAGCGGTTAAGACATCGCCCTTTCACGGCGGTAACACGAGTTCGAATCTCGTTGGGGTCATTTAATTTAATATGCCGATGTGGCTCAATTGGCAGAGCAGCTGATTTGTAATCAGCAGGTTATCGGTTCGAGTCCGATCATCGGCTTTTTGCTGAAAAGCAAAAAATGGGTGGATTCCCGAGTGGCCAAAGGGGACAGACTGTAAATCTGCTGCGTAATGCTTCGGTGGTTCGAATCCACCTCCGCCCATTTCTTTTTTATTTATATCGCGGGGTGGAGCAGTCTGGAAGCTCGTCGGGCTCATAACCCGAAGGTCATAGGTTCAAATCCTGTCCCCGCTACTATTATGTAATATGCCCAGATAGCTCAGTTGGTAGAGCAGAGGACTGAAAATCCTCGTGTCGCTGGTTCGATTCCAGCTTTGGGCACGACTTTGAAAAGCTGAAATCATAACGATTTCAGCTTTTTCTTTTATCTGTAAAAAGACTGAGAGAAAATCAGATCCAGGTGTTGATAAATAAGGAGTGTGCAGTATGGAGTTTAATGTTGGTCAGGTAATTAAGATGAAGAAGCCGCATCCATGTGGTGCAAATGAATGGGAGATCCTTCGCGTTGGTATGGATTTTCGTTTGAAATGTAAAGGGTGCGATCATCAGGTAATGGTACCGAGAAAATTAGTTGAAAAGAATTTTAAAGGTTTTATAGAATAGCAATAAAATAGAAAAAAGTATTGAAATAATAAAAAAACCTTGCAACATGGGAACCTTTATGATATTATTTTGTTCTGTGATGTGTTAATAATCATATATTTCCTTGCTCATATATCATATATGGGCCAGAGACCATAAGGAGGTGCAATTACATGAACAAGTATGAGTTAACTTTAGTAGTTAATGCAAAGATTGATGAGGATGCTAGAACAGCAGCAGTTGAGAAAGTAAAGGCTTACATCGAGAAAGCTAATGCAACTATCACTAATGTTGAAGACTGCGGACTTAAGAAGCTTGCTTATGAAATCCAGAAGATGGGCGAAGCTTACTATTACTTCATTCAGTTCGATGCAGAAGCTGATGTACCAGCACAGCTTGAAGCTAATGTTCGTATCATGGAGCCTGTTCTCAGATATCTTTGCGTTCGTTTAGACGCTGAGTAATAGGAGGAATTCCGTATGAATAAAGTAATTTTAATGGGTCGTTTAACAAGAGATCCAGAGATCAGATATTCTCAGGGGAATGATCAGATGGCAATTGCCAGATACACTCTCGCTGTAGATAGACGTTTTAACAGAAATGGTGATCAGACCGCAGATTTTATTAACTGTGTTGCTTTTGGCCGTTCAGCAGAATTTGCTGAAAAGTATCTGAAACAGGGTACAAAGATCGTGGCTACTGGAAGAATCCAGACAGGCAGTTATACCAATAAAGATGGAAACAAAGTATATACAACAGATGTTGTTATCGAAGACCAGGAATTTGCTGAAAGCAAAGGAAGTTCTTCATCAGATGGCGGAAGTTATCAGCCAGCTGGCAGACCTTCACCTGCAAATGCAAGTGCAGAAGGTTTTATGAGTATTCCGGAAGGTATAGAGGATGATTTACCATTCAAGTAAAGAAGGAGGTAAATACAATGGCTTATACAAAGACAGATAGAGCAGACGCTCCAATGAAGAGAAGAAATATTCGTAGAAGAAAGAAAGTATGTGTATTCTGTGCAGATAAGACTGCTGTTATCGATTATAAAGATGCAAACAAGTTAAAGAGATACATCTCTGAAAGAGGTAAGATCCTTCCTAGAAGAATTACCGGTAACTGTGCTAAGCATCAGAGAGCTTTAACTGTAGCAGTTAAGAGAGCAAGACAGATTGCAATTTTACCATACGTAGTAGATTAATCTATATTCATTGGTTACACCGTAGGGCGTGCATACAATCTGAAAAATGAAGGATGGTTGTGAAGTGATTCACAATCATCCTTTTTATGTTTATGTTAATAAGCCAAATGCAGATTTCGTGTTTATATGAAAAACAACATTTGACTTATTTAATGCAATATTGACGTCCTGAATCATCTGGGATAAAATTTTGATTAAAGATATTATTAAATATAGAAGGTATAGTTATATTGTTAGATGAAAAATAAATGGATAATTAGCAATATGAAAAAAGGATTAGCACAAAAAAAGAATGCAAGGAGATCTTTATGGCAGAGAAGATCGTACAGATAGATCATGTTACAAAAAAATATAAGGAACGTACAGTATTGGATGATGTATCATTGTCTATCTGGACAGGGGATGTCATTGGGTTATTGGGCGGCAATGGAGCAGGTAAAACGACACTGATGAGGGCAATTGCAGGAAGTATTCCGGTTGATTCGGGAGAAATCAGTTTTTCAGGAGAACGAAGAACGCAGGACGTAGGAACGCTGATCGAGAATCCAAATATATATACCGATATGTCTGGAATCGAGAATCTTCGATATTTTGGCAGATTATTTGGGGTAGAGGATGAAGCAGTATATGAGAGCCTGCTGCAGCAGATGGGGCTTGCAGAAGCCGGAAAGAAATTGGCTGGCAGGTATTCACTTGGAATGAAACAGAGACTTGGCATAGCGGTTGCAATGCTCGGTGATCCGAGACTTTTGATCTTAGATGAGCCGTTAAACGGTCTGGATGTACAGGGAATGCAGGATCTGGAAGAGCGTCTGTGGGCAATGCATGAGGATCGGTCAATCGGAATATTGATCAGCAGTCATGTGATCGGTGAATTGGTAAAACTTTGCAATCGGTATCTGGTTATGGATCATGGCAGGATCGGTATGGAATATACAAGAGAAGAACTGCTTCAGCAGGCAGGCAGCGAGGAAGCAGTTGAGGATTATATTATTACACGGTTCCAAAAAACAACGTAAACATATAGCATAAGTGTAGAATATCAAGTAAAATTATAAAACGATATAGCAGATCAGAATAATAAACAAGAGGAAAGACAGAACCAGAATACATTAGAGAAATCAACAGGGCTAGTAGATTAAAATAACATGCTGTACAGAAAATAACAGGTAAGACAGAAAGGCAGGAAACAAATGATGAATCAGATCATTCGTGCAGAGAATTACAGAATCAGGAAGAATAAGACATTTCGTATTGCATGCATTGTGATCATTGGAATGGTATTGGTTGGATTTGCATTGTTTTATGCTGCAACACATATGATATCTGGAGAGCTGATGGAAGCAGCGGGTGGATATGATACGGATGTGGATGCATTTACAGACATAAATCTGTTTGACTGTGCCGGAATCGCTGTTTCACTGATGCAGATTCTCTCTATTTTGTATGCAATCGTGATCACGATCATGATCGGGGCAGAGAAACGGAATGGTGTCTATTCGCTGATGCTGGAACGCGGGTATCAGACACGTCAGATTTATATGGCTAAATTATATGCGACAACGGTGATAGCAGGCATCGGTTATCTTTTATATGTAGCTGTATCGTTGATTGCCGGGGCGATATTCTGGCATGGAACAATCGAACGCGAGGATGTGACAGGATTTATCCGAGTGTTTCTTTTAATGCTTGTTATGTATGTAGTTTCTTCCTATATCTATATGGCAGTTGCGATGAATGTAAAAAATGCAGGAATGGCAGTTGCGGTGAATCTCATTATTGTACTTTTATTCTCAACAGTGATAACAGGTCTGGATCAGATTCTTGCTGATGGAGATGTGTTTCTCCGCAAGTACTGGCTCTTATCCGCAATCGAACAGTTTGCCTATATCGATCATACAGATACTACTGTGCGGGAAACTATAACAGGATTGATAGAAGCGGTCGGCTATGGCGGGCTTGCGGTGTTTATTGGCAATACTGTATTTACAAAGAAAAAAAGATAAAAACAGAAAATGAACGCTGCCGGCTATGTGAAGATATTTGACCGATAAGCCTTATGATAAAGTGTGGTTTTCGTTGACAAAATAAAGGGATGCGTTTATGATTATTAAGAACTTTAATGTGGATGGAGTCTGTCCACAGGAAAGAATGCAACAGTGGAATACTTTTATATAACCAGACGCTGCATTATATCAACATTAAGTAATGAAAAGGAGTATATTATGGGTAAGTACACGAAAGCAGATATCTTAAGGATGGTAAAAGAAGATGATGTAGAGTTTATCAGACTTCAGTTTACAGATATTTTTGGAGACCTTAAGAATGTTGCTATAACTTCAAGTCAGATTGAAAAAGCACTGGATAACAAGATTATGTTTGATGGTTCTTCTATTGAAGGATTTGCAAGAATCGAGGAATCCGATATGTATCTATATCCAGATTATGATACATATGAGACTTTCCCTTGGAGACCACAGCAGGGTAAGGTTGCCAGACTGATCTGTGATGTTTATAAGCCGGATGGCACTCCGTTTGAAGGTGATCCAAGATATGTTCTGAAGAAGGCATTGAAGGAAGCTGCTGATATGGGTTACATGATGAACGTAGGTCCAGAATGTGAGTTTTTCCTGTTCCAGACAGATGAGAATGGCTTACCAACAACGAATACTTACGAGCGTGCAAGCTATTTTGATCTTGGACCACTTGATTTCGGTGAGAATGCCAGAAGAGATATGGTACTGACACTGGAACAGATGGGATTTGAGATTGAAGCTTCCCACCATGAGGTTGCTCCTGCACAGCATGAGATAGATTTCAAGTATGGCGAGGCATTAAAGACTGCCGACAGCATCGAGACATTTAAGCTCGTTGTTAAGACAATTGCCAAGAAGCATGGTCTGTGTGCTACATTTATGCCAAAACCAAAGTATGGCGTATGTGGTTCCGGTATGCATATGAATATGTCCTTGTCAAAGGATGGCAAAAATATATTTGCAGATGATAATGATAAGCTTGGTTTAAGCCAGGAAGCATATTACTTCATTGCAGGTATCATGGAACATATGAGAGAGATGACAGCAATCACAAACCCGTTAGTAAACTCTTATAAGAGACTGGTTCCTGGTTATGAAGCACCGATTTATATTGCATGGTCAGCAAAAAACAGAAGCCCGCTGGTTCGTATCCCAAGTGCAAGAGGAGCAGGAACAAGAGTAGAGCTTCGTTGCCCGGATCCAACAGCAAATCCATATCTGGCAATGGCTGTATGCTTAAAAGCCGGATTAGACGGAATCAAGAGACAGCTTCCACTTGTACCAAGTGTTGACAGCAATATCTTTGAATTAACAAGAGAAGAAAAGAAAGCAAGACACATCGAGAGCCTTCCGGCAAACTTAAGAGAAGCTGTTTTATGTATGAGAGACAGTGACTTCATGAAGGAAGCACTTGGTGAGCATATCTTTACACGTTATACATCGGCAAAGTTAGATGAGTGGAACGAATATACCAGACAGGTTACTGACTGGGAGATCAGCAATTACCTTTACAAAGTCTGATCAGAAGCCAGTATGTTTAAGTAAAACCGAAGAAGCATCAAGGAGTAATACAGACACCCATTTTATGGGTGCCTGTGTTGCTATATTATAGAATCAATTTGTTCCATGAAAATATAAGGAACTGAAACTGGTCGGGTGAGAGGTTGTTGTTTTGGTAAATGTAATTGTACTATTTGCAAAGATAGAAGAAGCAAAAAGCATAAAAAATCTTTTGGTTCGACATGGAATCAATGTAACTCAGGTATGTACGACCGGAGCACAGGCAGCACAGGCAGCAGATGCGTGTGATGATGGTCTTATTATATGCGGATACCAGTATCCGGATATGTTATTTTCGGAGCTGGCGGCAAATATACCGGATTATTTTGATATGCTTGTGATTGCATCTCGTGTGCATTACGAGGCGTGTAGAGAAAGTGGAATTACATGCCTGCCGATGCCACTTCGTACACAGGATTTTATCAATACTGTTTCACTGACGGTTGAAAATATTCTGTGGGAGCGTAAAAAACGCAAGACGAAACCAAAGGAACGCACAGAAGATGAAAAAAAGGTAATTAAGGCTGCAAAGCTGAAATTAATGAATGATAATGGATTTGATGAGCAGGGCGCTCATCGGTATCTGCAGAAAAAGAGCATGGATAATGGTATCAATATTGTTGAAATGGCATATATGATACTGGAACATACAGCACTGTTTTAAGGAGGCACGAATATGAAGTTTACAAAGATGGAAGGTCTTGGAAACGATTATGTGTACATAAATTGTTTTTCAGAGAAGGTAGAAAATCCTGAGAAACTGGCGATTGCCATGAGTGACCGGCATTTTGGTGTTGGAAGTGATGGAGTGATCCTGATTAAGCCATCCGATAAAGCAGATTTTACAATGGATATGTATAATGCAGACGGTTCCAGATCTGAGATGTGTGGAAACGGTATCCGTTGTGTAGGAAAGTATGTATATGATTATGGACTTACGGATAAGACTTCGATATCTGTAGAGACACTTGCCGGAATCAAATATCTGGATTTTGTGATAAAGGACGGCAAGGTTGATATGGTAACAGTTGACATGGGTGCGCCGATCCTCAAGGCAGATCAGGTGCCTGTGCGTTCAGATAAAGAGCAGGTAATCGACGAGAAGATCACAGTAGCAGGTGTGGATTATCATATGACCTGTGTATCCATGGGAAATCCACATGCAGTTATGTTCGTAGGCGATACAGAACATTTCCCGTTGGAGAAAGCTGGTCCGTTATTCGAGCATCATGAAGTATTTCCGAACCGTGTGAATGCGGAGTTTGTTCAGGTGATCGACCGTCATACCGTAAAGATGCGTGTATGGGAGAGAGGAACCGGAGAGACACTTGCATGCGGAACCGGAGCATGTGCAACTGCAGTTGCATGTGTATTAAATGGAAAGACAGATGATGAGGTAACCGTAAAATTATTAGGCGGCGATCTGATCATCCGTTTTGATAGAGAGAACAATAAGGTATACATGACAGGTCCGGCCAAGGTAGTGTTTGACGGCGAGACTGACAGATTTTAGGAGGAAATGACATGTTTAAGGCAAATGAGAATTATCTGAAGCTTCCGGGAAGCTATTTATTTTCAACAGTAGCAAAGAAACAGAGAGAGTACAGTGCGGCACATCCTGATAAGAAGATTATCCGTCTGAGCATCGGAGATGTAACACAGCCGCTTGCGCCTGCTATTATTGAGAGACTGCATTCGGCTGTAGATGAGATGGCGGTAGCAGAGACATTTAAGGGCTATGCACCGGATCTTGGATATGAATTCTTAAGAAATACCATCGTAAAGAATGACTATATTGACCATGGAGTTGATATTTCTGCTGATGAGATCTTTGTAAGTGATGGTGCAAAGAGCGATTCTGCAAATATTCAGGAGATTTTTGCACCGGAAAGCAAGATTGCTGTATGTGATCCTGTTTATCCTGTTTATGTAGATTCAAATGTAATGGCAGGCAGAACCGGAACTTATGATAAAGAGACCGGACTCTGGAGCGATGTGATCTATATGCCTTGTCTGGAGGAGAATGGATTTGCACCGGAATTCCCAAAGGAGGAGCCGGACATTATCTATCTGTGTTTCCCAAATAATCCGACAGGAGCGACCATCAGCAAAGCACAGCTTCAGGAATGGGTTGACTACGCAAATAAGATTGGAGCTGTGATCATCTATGATGCAGCATACGAAGCATATATCAGTGAAGACGATGTACCACATTCTATCTACGAGTGCGAAGGTGCAAGAACCTGTGCGATTGAGCTTCGAAGCTTTTCGAAGAATGCAGGATTTACCGGAACCCGTCTTGGATTTACAGTTGTACCAAAGGATCTGAAGGATGCAAATGGTGTTGCACTTCATGGTTTATGGGCTAGAAGACATGGAACCAAGTTTAATGGTGCTCCATATATTGTTCAGGCAGCAGGAGAAGCTGTATATTCAGAAGAAGGTAAAGCACAGACAAAGGCACAGATTGCATATTATATGAACAATGCGAAGGTGATCTATGATGGATTAAAGGCAGCAGGCTATTCCGTATCCGGCGGTGTGAATGCACCATATATCTGGTTAAAGACACCGGATAAGATGACTTCATGGGAGTTCTTTGATTATCTGCTTGCAAATGCAAATGTCGTAGGTACACCGGGCTCAGGCTTTGGACCGAGTGGTGAAGGATATTTCAGGCTGACAGCATTTGGTACATATGAGAATACAGTAGAAGCAATCGAGAGAATTAAAGCGTTATAATAGCGGGGTGCAATTAACTATATAATCGTGGAGGTAGCAAGATGAAAGATAATGGACTGCTGGTGCAGTATTTTAATGCAAATACACCGGCTGATCAGACATTATGGGCGAAAGCGGTAAAGGATGCAGCGACATTGAAAAAGCTCGGTGCAACTGCTGTATGGTTTCCACCTGCAACCAAAGGGGCAGCGGGAAAAGATGACAGGGGCTATGCGCCATATGATCTGTATGATCTGGGTGAATTTAATCAGAAGGGTTCGGTTGGAACCAGATATGGTACAAAGAAAGAATATCTGGAAGCAATCGATGCAATGAAGGCACAGGGAATCAATGTATATGCAGATATCGCAGTCAGACAGAAGTTAGGCGCAGATTCTGTGGAGAAGGTTACGGCAGCAGATTTTAATGCCAAGGATATTCCGCAGATGATTGGTAATAAAAAGATAGTTGGAGCCTTGTCGAAGTTCACCTTCCCGGGCAGAAAGAGCAAGTATTCCAAGTTCAAATGGAACTGGAATCATTTTGCAGGGATTGACTGGCAGCAGGATGATTTTAAGAGACGTGTCTGCGAACTGTCTGGTATGACAGAGATGGAAGCAGAGAAGAAATACAAGCTCAGCAAATATGATTATATCATAGGCAGTGAGCTGGATCTGTACAATCAGGAAGTATATGATGAATTAATGGCATGGGCGAAGTGGTATGAGGATGTGACCGGAGTGGACGGATTCCGTTTCCAGGAAGCAGAGAAGATTCCGGGATGGTTCATCAGAGACTTTGCAGAAGCTGCTTCGAATGCCGGAGAAGAAGAAAAAGAGATCTTTACGGTAGGTGACTTCTGGCACTGGAGATGTGACTATATCAATGATTACATCGCGTCTGCGGACAATCAGCCATCTATGTTTGATGTGCCGCTGCATTTCAGTTTCCATGATGCATCCGTTGCAGAAGGAGAATATGATCTGAGCCGGTTACTGGATGGCTCCATGATGATGAGTAATCCTGCAAAGGCAGTTACATTTGTAGAGAATCATGAATCACAGCCGGGCGGTGTGCTGGAATCTGCTGTAGCAGAGTGGTTTAAACCACTGGCATATGCGATCATTTTATTAAGAGAACAGGGATATCCATGTATGTTCATGGGTGATTATGAAGGCATTCCTGCGGCTAAGATCAAGTCCAGAAAGACAATCATGAACAAGCTGTTAAAGCTTCGTAAGAAATATGCATACGGAACACAGCATGACTACTTTGATCATCCGGATGTTGTTGGCTTCACCAGAGAAGGAGATACAGAGCATGAGAATTCCGGTCTGGCGGTTATTATGTCAGATGGAACCGGCGGAACAAAGCGCATGTATGTCGGAAGACAGTTTGCAGGCTGTCATTTCGCAGATGTAATGGGAAATGCAAAGTATGATATCCGTATCGATGAAGAGGGCTGCGGCGAATTTTATGTAAACCGTCAGGGACTTGCAATCTGGATCAAAAAAGATTGCAAATTATAAGAAATTGAGTTATCATATTAATACTTTAGATTGTAAAAGTGCATGAAAGTCTGAGGATGATCCGGATTTTCACAGCATAAAAGTGGCAAAGGAGTATGAGTTATGGGAAAGACAGTACATACAGAAGCAGTCCGTGATCTGTTTGAAGCAATACTGACATTGGAGACAGAGGAGGAATGTTTTAATTTCTTTGAAGATGTTTGTACGGTAAATGAATTGCTGTCCATAGCCCAGAGATTTGCGGTTGCGAAGATGTTAAAGGAAGATAATACTTATCTGGAAGTTGCCGAGAAGACCGGTGCATCGACAGCAACAATCAGCAGAGTGAACAGATCTCTTAATTATGGTAAAGATGGTTATGAACTTGTATTCAGCAGAATGAATCTGGATAAAGAAAAGAAAGATTCAGAATAACAACATATAAAACAGGAAATCCTCCGGAAATGGATCAACTTGATCCATTCCCGGAGGATTTTTGTCTTTTGCCCTACAACCAACCTATGTCTGCGCAGGCACTGCGGCAAACAGAGTACTGTGCAAATGACTCGCTTCAATTTCTATAAACTGCATATATCTGATTCGCAAATATTCCTGTGCTAACTCGCCTGACGGCTCAAACAAGCACCCATATTTGCTGATATATGCAATTTATTACGAAATCTTCGCTTGATGTCATTTGCACAGTGCTCCTGTTTGCCGTAGTGCCTGCGCAGACATAAAATTGGTCGGACAGACATCAGTCTGCCCGACCATGCGGGGAGAAAATCCCCTATATATTTGGTATTAGGAAGCGAAGCGGGGATTAAAGGGTATTTACAAAGCGCATGAAGGCTTCTCTGCCTTCGGTGGTATTTTTGTATACACCGGAGCATTCCAGAACTTTTGAGAATACCTTGCCGATCTCGTTCTGGATGATTCCATGGATATTTTCCGGAGTAATGTCATAATTTCCGATCCATTCATCAACCCAGTCTGCATGTTTTTCGATAGCTTCATTTGCGCGGATGTCCTTGTGATTTAAGATTGCATCCTCAAGCTCTGACATTTCACCTTTTAATCTTGCAGGAAGAACAGCCAGACCCATAACCTCGATCAGGCCGATATTTTCCTTCTTAATATGATGATACTGGCTGTGTGGGTGATAGAGCCCCATCGGACATTCTTCGGTTGTGATGTTGTTACGAAGTACCAGATCCAGTTCGAACAGATCTCCATGCATTCTTGCGATCGGAGTAATCGTGTTATGTGGAGTATCGTCTGTGTAAGCGTAGATATATGCAGCTTCGTCTGTGTAATTTCTCCATGCTGTCAGGATGTGATCTGCTGCATCTGCGATACGTGCAGGATTAGAACCCTGAAGACGGATAACAGACATAGGCCATTTGACGATACCGGCTGTCAGGTCTTCGTAACCAGGTAAAGTAAAGTTTGATTCATATGGAGCCTTTGCCATTGCAAATGTATAGCCGCCACCCTGAAAATGGTCATGGCTTAAAATGGAACCGCCAACGATCGGAAGATCTGCGTTGGAGCCGGCTGTATAGTGAGGGAACAACCGGACAAAATCAAGTAGCTTTACAAAAGCAGCGTGGTCAATCTTCATTGGTGTGTGGTTTGCATTAAAGATAATACAGTGCTCGTTGTAGTACACATAAGGGGAGTACTGTAAGTAATATGCCTGTCCATCTAAGGTAATAGGCATGATCCTGTGGTTCTGTCTGGCAGGATGTGAGAAATGTCCGGCATAACCTTCGTTTTCACGGCAGAGCAGACAGGCTGGATAACCGGATTTCTTTGCCTTTCCTGCTTTCGCGATATCTCTTGGGTCTTTCTCCGGCTTGGACAGGTTGATCGTAATATCGATCGGACCGTATTCCGTTTCCGTAACCCATTTTTCATCCTTTTCGATACGATCTTCACGAATATAGTTTGTAGCCTTACTGAAAGCATAATAATAATCCGTTGCTTCCTTTGGGGATACGGCATATTTATCAGCAAATATTTTCCGTACAACAGATGGAGCAGGAGTGAGCATACCCATGATCTTTGTATCGAAAAGATCACGGTTTGTGATCGTGTCATCCTCCATCAGCTTGTGCTGGTATGCATAATCTAACATATCGTTTAAGATATCAACGAGCGGACGGGATGGAATCTCAGCCGGTTCGTTGTATTCCTGAATGTCGAATAACTCTAGCAGACGGTTTGTAACATATATTTCGTCTGCAGGATCTACAAGTCCTTTGTTTAAACCATAAGTAACCAATTCTTTGATATATGTTTCTATCATAGTCATAACCTCCCATAAAATTTGTTATTATATCGTGAGCATAGCTCACTCAATGCATTCCGCAAAATCAGCCCCCTTGCAAGCAAGTGATTTTGCGTTCATTATATCATGTGCTTCGCACATTCAATGCATTTCGCAAAATCAGCATCCTTGCGAGCAAATAATTTTGCGTTCATTATATCATGTCGTCTGTTTTACAGTACCTGCATACCGCCGTATTTACGGATCTTCAGTACATGGCAGGAGCCTCCGCCAAATACGTGATCCATAGCCTGGCGATACGTCTCAACAGTATCGTTTTCTACAAATGCCTGAATAGTTCCGGCAAATCCACCGCCGTGGACACGGCTGACTCCGTGACTTCCAAGTGTGATATCACTGACAGCCAGAGCGACAGATACATTTTGAGCCTGAATATCTTTATTCGTATATACGTTCTGCAAATACTTGAAAGAAGAATCACCGGATGCTTTAACCGCTGCAAGGAATGCAGGCATATCACCCTTTGTCAGGGAAGCAACCTGAATTTCTACCCGTTTTACTTCTTCAAAATAGTGAAGGGCACGAAGCAGGTAACGGTCGCCGAGTTTGGTGCGGATGTCAGCCATGTGGTCGATAATATCCTGTTCGCTTAATTCGTTTAATACCGGTTTGCCAAGCATCTCCGCAACGGCACACATCTCGGCAGGAACTGCAGCATAGTCAGCAGTCAGATCTACATGAGAGCCCTTTGTATCAGTGATACAGAGACTGTAACCGCTCTTTGCCATATCAAAGTCGATCTTTTCAACAATAGGATCGGCTGGATCTGCAAAGTCGATATGTACAAGATTTCCGACGGAAGATGCCATCTGATCCATCAGGCCGCAAGGCTTTCCGAAGTATACATTTTCTGCATACTGGCCGGTGATCGCGATCTCGATTGCAGATACGGAACCATTATTATAAAGTCCCGACAGGATGGTTCCGATGATTGTTTCGAATGCTGCAGAAGATGAAAGACCGGCACCAATCAGTACATCACTGGTGATATATGCTTTGAAGCCGCCGACAGCGTGTCCGTGTTCCTTTAATCCGGCAGCAACACCCTTGATCAGAGCCGTTGTTGTTTCTTTTTCACTTTCTACAAGAGAAAGGTCGGATGCGTCGATTGTAATGAGATCATATCCGTCTGAGATAACCTGGATCTTATCATCGGAAGTCTTTGCAACGATGGCAATCGCATCCAGATTGATAGATGCGGCAAGTACCTGACCGTGCTGATGATCAGTATGATTTCCACCTACTTCACTTCTACCCGGAGCGGAGAAGATAGATACCTCTGTGTCTCCAAAATCTTTGATGAATTCCTGAAGAGCGGCGATATATCTGCCATTCTGATAAGCGAGCAGATGCTCATCGACATAGATATCGGTTAATAATTCATTGTACTGTTCTGATTCAAAGTCTTTTATTAATTCAGATGCATGTTTCATATGTTTGTCCTCCTGATCATACATGATAATTAATGTGCTTACACCTGTACGATGCGTAAATGTGTGTTTACTTGTACAGATGTGCCTGTTTTCCTAAGTCTGTTTGTTCTTTATAGTGACAGGATAACATATGTTTAGTAAAATGTCAACCACACTTTAGTAAAGATTTACTAAAAAAGTAATTGAAAAATAAAAAGAAATCTGTTACACTAAGTTAGTAAAAATATAGTAAATTTATCCAATAAATATGGAGTAAAGAGGTACATTATGACAACAATCAAGGATATTGCGAGACGGGCAAATGTGTCACCGGCTACAGTTTCAAGAATTTTGAACGATGATCCGACATTAAATGTTTTACCGGAGACAAAGGAAAGAGTCCTTCGGACAGCAAAAGAGCTACACTATACAAAGAAAAAGTCAGCCAGATTGAAGAAGTCATTCCAACTTGGTCTTGTACTCTGGTTTTCCGCAGAGGATGAGATGAAGGATAGTTATTATCTGTCCGCAAGAAAGGGAATCGAGGATTTCTGTATCAGCCAGTCGATTGAACTGGTTCGGGTATTTCGGAATGACAGCAACTATCTGGACATGCTGCGTGGTTGTGATGGAATTATCTGTCTGGGTAAGTTTGCGCATGAGGAAGTAAAATCATTTATAGAGATATGCAGTAATATCGTATTTCTGGATATGAAGGTTGAGAACTACAACATTACATCCCTGACAATGGACTTCAAACAGGCAGTACGGGATGCACTTGACTATCTGTATCATCTGGGACATCGTAAGATCGGTTTCATGGGTGGTAAAGAGTTTGTGGGCGATCATGAGCTTCTGGTAGATCCGAGACTGGAAGAATACATTGCATATATGAAGGAGAAAAAACTCCCGTATGAGAAATATTTGTATGAGGGAAGCTTCAATACATTCTCTGGTTATGAGATGGGGAAAGTAATAGCAGAAGCTGACGAACGTCCAAGTGCAATCTTTGCAGCCAGTGATGCTCTTGCAGTAGGAGCATTAAAGGCATTCAAGGAAGCGGATATGGAAGTGCCGGAGGATATATCGCTTGTTGGCTTTAATAACACAGAGCTTAGTGAGTATACAGTTCCTGCACTTACAACCGTAAATGCTCCGGCATATGATATGGGACAGCATGGTGCTAATCTGATCTATGCTGCATCAAACCTTAGTATCCGTACTCCGTTAAAGGCGGAGATTCCTTGTAATCTGATCGTCAGGGAATCCTGTATGGAATACACAGAAAAATAAAATTATTCGTTGTAAAGTAAGTGCAACACATGAATTGTGTGTTGTACTTACTTTTTTTATGCGTTGTTTTCCCCCCTCTCAACGCATGAGTTCCCATCCTTTTTCTTGGAGCGTGTCAAAGGTCGATGCGCTCCGCTATAAAAAGGATTAGTAAAATAATAGGGGGGAGAGAAAGGTGGGTTTTTATGGAATTTGTAATGAACAAAGGAATAACAGTAACTATCGATGATGATGAGATTGTGAGCTGGAATCATGACCAGAAGAAAAAAGCATGTTTTATAAGGGTTAAAGATGGATCTATATGGTGCTATATGTAAGCTACGAGAGAATTTTTTTCTTTGGATAAATATAATTAAAGTTTGTAGGGTGGCGCATCCGCGCTGAATATAAAAGAAAGATAAGAGGTAGAAGTTATGAAAATGGCGAGTACAGTATTATGGGCTTAAATCTGGAATGGAAGAGATTCACGACATGGAATATGAATGATTATATGGAATTTGAGATTGATCTGGTGAAGAAGCTGACTCCGGATCGCCCGGTTACAACGAATTTTATGCAGCTCTATGACGGACTTGATTATCGGAAGATGACAGAACTGATCAAAGAGCTGATTACAAATGCAGGAATCCGGATAAAGGAACTGCCTGAGAACGTGGAATATCATGAGCGTTATACGGATACACACTGTTATGCCTTTTATATCAATGAGGGCGATGTGGCGGCAGAAATTCTGAATGTGAATGGGACAGAACTTCTGAGTGGACAGGTTGTAAACGGAAAAATCACTGTTGATGCAAAAAATGTGATGATTATAAAAGAGAAAATATAAATTAAAAGATCATCAGTGCTGCTCCATAAAAGATGCCTAATAAACGCAGGACGGCAGATAAAAAACTGTAAAAGCAGGCTGCGGAAGTATGGAGTTGATTTTTGAAAGATATATAGGCAGAAGCTGTATTAAAAGGAGGATGTTATGTTTATAAAAGGAATGGATATTTCCACCCTGTTGGAGGAAGAAACCTGTGGTGCGAGGTATTATGATAATGGTGTAGAACAGGATTTATTTGCTATTTTGAAAGCATATGGTACAAATTCTGTGAGATTAAGACTCTGGAATGATCCATATGCGCCGGATGGTACCCCATATGGCGCAGGGACGAATGATTTGGATAAAGTGATCGTTCTTGCCGGGCGTGCAAAAAAATATCAAATGGTCTGCTCTGGCCAAGCGGCAGGAAACTGGAGTTTGACCGGATTGCAAAGTATCTGAATGCAGGAATCCGTGCAGTGAGAGAGATTCAGGCGGATATTCCGATCATGATTCATCTGGACAATGGCGGCTTTAATGAGATGTATGTGGAGTGGTTCGACGAATTTACAAAGCGAGCAGAACCATTTGACATTATAGGCTTGTCTTATTATCCGTTCTGGCACGACACGATGGAAGATTATCGTGATCGCGAGGGTAAACCGCTGGATCAGTTAAAAGGAATGGCGACAAAGCCGGAGCTTGTAGAGAAGCTGAATTATTCGATGACAAAGGAAGGACAGGCTTCATTTATGAAAGATCTTATGAAACTGATCGCAGATATTCCGGGTGGAGAAGGCTTCTATTACTGGGAGCCTTCATGGATTCCGGTTCCGGGATGTGGTTGGGCGACAGAAGCAGCACTTGCATATACCGGAGAAAAAGGACCGGGAGGAAATGAGTGGGCGAATCAGGCGTTGTTCGATTATGGTGGAAATGCCCTGCCTGCACTTGCTGTGATCCGTGATTTTAACAGACTAAACTGTAAATGATAAAAATATCAATTGCTTAGTAGCAAGAAAAATGATATGACAGGTATGGAAAATTCAAGATCTCTGTTGTGAATTTAAATATAATAAAAGGCTGAATGCTCTGTACATTTTTGTGCAAGACATTCAGCCTTTTGTTATTTCGGAACAGAAATGTCTGTTTCCGAAAAACGGTATTTATTTAGTGCAAAGGATCTATTTTGCTGGTAAGTTCGTGCTTTTATTCTTTGGTGCTGTCTTTAGCGTCCACTATTTTTACTGCCGGTCGTTGTTCTGTTTGCTTTGGTATTTTCCACAGCTTTCGTTTTGCTGTTTGCAGTAACCTTTTCGGCAGTTTTTGCCTTGCCGGTTACGGTAACTTTCTCGGTGCTCTTTATTTTCTCGGCAGTTTTTGCTTTCTGTGCATTCTGCTTCAATGTTTGTTCCTGAACGGAATGCATATCATCGATCAGATGCTCGATACATTTCTTCTTAACATAGACATCGACGGACAACATAGATACCATACACATATCATGAAGATAAGCGTCTGTTTCCGGATCATACATATCGGATGCCTTATCATAGGTAGATAAAATGCTCTTGATAATATCGTTATAGTTATCAATCTCATAATTGAATAATTTGCGGTAGACCTCTTCGATATTGACCGGGGACTCGCCGTTATAGCAGTCGTTGTTATTCATCGGGGCAAGAAGTGTCTGGATATCAGTGATACTTACAAAGTTCTTGAGGTAGTAAATATACAACAGCATGATCAGATGATCCTTGGAGTAACGCTTCTTGTCAGGGGGCGGGAGAAGGTTGTTTTTCGTATAATTGTTGATCATGGTCTTCGTCATGGTCTTGTCTTCTTCGCTTCGCTTATTAGCGTTCAGCTTATCCTCCATAAAGGTTGTTAGCTGATCCATATATAGATCAATCTCGGGTATATCATCCGGATCAATGTAACTTAGAGAAGTTGCGATCTGTAATAATTTTTTTCTGCGAGTAATATTTTTATTCATTAGAATCTCTCCCAAACGTAACCAAATCTGTATGAATTCTATAGGAAAGTCCTGTTTTCATGTAAATGATATGAAATACAGGACTTTATAACCTTAGTATTCTATTATATAGGAATAAAAACCACAACACAAGCGTTTTGCCAGAATTTTTATAAATTACGAATTATATTGGAATCTGTATACCTGCACGATACCGGCATTTTAGTACAGGTAAAAGTCATATAAGACAAGACTTCATTATGCGTTGCCGTCATCATTGTCGGTATCCGGCTGTGGCAGGATTTCAAGAAGAACTCTGGATACACGTTTTTTATCCAGTTTTGTGACTTTACAGGAGATTGCTCCGTCGGATGCAGTATCACCGACCGAAGGAAGGTGATCTAATAACTGAATGATATAGCCACCGATGGAATCGTAATCTTCGGATTCAATATCCAGATCCAGAGCATCATTTAAGTCATCGAGCTTGATGCCACCATCGATGCTGTAGTGTGTATCATCTATTTTTACGATATTATTATGTTCTGCATCATCGTATTCATCCTTGATATCACCGATGATCTCTTCAATCAGATCCTCCATGGAGATCAGACCGACGCTGACGCCATATTCATCCAAAACAATACCGATGGAGTTAGAACTGGATTTCATATTAGTCAGAAGATCATTTGTCTTCTGAAATTCATACACATAGAGTGGTTCACGAATAATCTTTGCAACATCAAAATTGTTGATATCATGGGTTGCTTTATAAAAAAATAAATCTTTTACATGCAGAATACCGATGACATTATCACGAGAATCCTTATAAACAGGAAGTCTGGTGTAAGGAACCTCCATATACTGCTTCAGCAGTTCATCATAAGAGGCAGTAACAGGAACCATGGTCACATCGGCACGGGGAATCATAATATCACGAACACGAGAATCTCCGAAGTCCACTACGTTTGTGATCATTTCCTTTTCTTTGTTCTCGATAACACCTTCTTCCTCACTGACATTTACCATAGTGATCAGCTCGTCTTCGGTGATGGATTTGGCGCTTCCGTTTGTATCCATTCGTAAGATCCAGAAAATAACATGAGAAATCTTGTTGATGATGAACACAAATGGGGTAAAGATATATACCAGAAACCGTACGACGTCCACATAAAGTATTGACATTTTAACACTGTTATTTTGGGCAAGCGTTTTCGGCGTGATCTCACCAAATAACAGGATCAAAAGGGTGAGGATTCCTGTTGCGATTCCGACTGCCTTGCTTCCGAATAAATTAGTGGTAAGTGTTGTTGCAAGAGCGGAAGCTGAAATATTCACGATGTTATTACCTATTAATATTGTGCTGATTAGTTTGTCACTGTTAGAGATCAGTTTAAGAACTCTGGCAGCACGTTTGTTCCCATTGTCAGCCATTGAACGCAGAGTGAATTTATTGACAGTTGTAAGAGCTGTTTCGGCAGAAGAAAAGAATGCCGACAACAGGATCAATAGAATAATTGTAAATAACTGGATAATTGTACTGGGGTGCAAAAAAGATCATCTCCTAAAAATATTTTTGCTTTTGATTGTACAGAATAGCGGAAATCTTGTCAAGAACAGAATGGCTAAGAAATGATGGTTTTACATAAACATTACACTATCCGGTAATGTTCGGAATAAATGACGGAGAAGATGCAGATACTAATGCATGTAGATGATAATAGACAGTTATGCAGATATCATTGCCTGATGTTGTTGATGCATGACCGGATCTATGAAATCTGCGAGAAAGACTGACAAATGTCAAGGAGGTAAGAACGATGAGAAGTTCAACAGAAACCTATCATGAGGTAGCAGAACGTTGTAGTGCTTATGAAAAGACATGCCATTGCAACAGCATGACCAACAAAGCGGATGGTGAAAAGAGCTGCTTAAACTGTTCCCATTTCAGCAAGGACGAACATTGTAAATTAGATCTTTATGATCCGATTGTAAAGAATCTGAAATAACAGGAAAACAGAACTGAAGGGTTCACCCCTGATCGGTCAGCCGGAAAAGACTTAGAAAATGAGCCTTTTCCGGCTTTTTCAGGCACATACGTTCTTTTCATAATTGACACATATTCAACTAATTGATATACTTTTAGATTAGAAAAATGGAAAGGTATGTGTATCGATGATAAGTGCAAATAACGTAACATTAAGATTTGGAAAGAAAGCTTTATTTGAAGATGTAAATATTAAATTTGTACCGGGTAACTGCTACGGACTGATCGGAGCAAACGGAGCCGGTAAATCAACCTTTTTGAAGATCCTTTCAGGAGAGATCGAACCATCAAAGGGCGATGTCACAATGGATGAGGGTGAGCGTCTGTCTGTATTACAGCAGGATCATTACAAGTTCGATGAATACACAGTACTCGATACTGTTATCATGGGAAACAAGCGTCTGTATGAGATTATGAAAGAAAAAGATGCGATCTATGCAAAAGAAGATTTTACAGATGAAGATGGTATCCGTGCTTCTGAACTTGAGGGTGAATTCGCGGATATGAACGGATGGGAAGCAGAATCCGATGCGGAGACCTTGTTAAATGGTCTGGGTGTAGACACAGAATATCATTATATGATGATGAAAGATCTGGATGGTGGACTGAAGGTTAAGGCACTGCTTGCACAGGCGTTATTTGGCAATCCCGACGTTCTCCTTCTCGATGAGCCTACGAACCACCTGGATATGGATGCGATTGCATGGTTGGAGGAATTCCTGATCAACTTTGAGAATACCGTTATCGTGGTATCCCATGACCGTTATTTCTTGAATAAGGTATGTACTCAGATCGCCGATATCGATTATGCAAAGATCCAGTTATATGCTGGTAACTATGATTTCTGGTATGAGTCCAGTCAGTTGATGATCAAGCAGATGAAAGAAGCGAATAAGAAGAAGGAAGAGAAGATCAAGGAATTACAGGAATTCATTCAGAGATTCTCGGCAAATGCTTCCAAGTCCAAGCAGGCAACTTCCAGAAAGAGAGCACTGGAAAAGATCGAACTAGATGATATCAAGCCATCCAGCCGTAAATACCCATATATTGATTTCCGTCCAAAGAGAGAGATCGGAAATGAAGTATTGACCGTATCTCATATCTCAAAGACAGTAGAGGGCGAGAAGCTGTTAGATGATGTATCATTCACAGTAGGACATGATGATAAGATTGCATTTGTCGGACCAAATACAAAGGCAACGACAATGCTGTTCAAGATTCTTGCAGGAGAAGAAAAGCCGGATGAAGGAAGCTTCAAATGGGGTGTTACAACTTCACAGGGTTATTTCCCAAAGGATAACACAAAGGAATTCGATAATGACCTGATCATAGTAGATTGGCTGACACAGTATTCGGAAGAAAAGGATGCAACTTATGTACGAGGCTTCCTTGGAAGAATGTTGTTTGCCGGCGACGATGGTGTTAAGAAAGTAAAGGTTCTGTCTGGTGGAGAAAAGGTCCGCTGTATGTTATCCAAGCTAATGATCATGGCTCCAAACTGTCTGATCTTAGATGAGCCTACAAACCATCTGGATATGGAATCTATTACAGCGTTGAATAATGGACTGATCAAGTTTCCTGGTGTTATTTTGTTCTCGTCACAGGATCATCAGTTCGTACAGACAACAGCAAACCGTATTATCGAACTTACCAATACAGGTCTGATCGATAAGCAGACAACATATGATGAATATCTGGCAAATGATGAGCTTGCAAGAAAACGTCAGATCATGAACATGGATGTTGATGGAGAAGATTAAGACAGAGATTAAGATGGCAGACAGGGGATGTTTCATATGAAGATGAGATTAGAAAAGCCTGAGATTGCAAAGCGGGCAGGCGAAGAAGGAAAGATTTATTCGTTTGGCAAGGAAATATGGCGGTTTATCCTGGTATTCCTGGTCGGAAGCTTTATTGCAGGTTTGATTCCTGCAATATATGAAATGTACCTGTTCCTGTCAGATATGGAAATGTTTGACCAACTGCAGCGACTGTTCTTAAACGGAGATTCATCTTTTTCGGATATGATGGAACTGGCAACCAATATGACAGACGGAATGTATATACTTACATTATTCTGTACACTGATCCTGATCATTTCTGTTCTGATCTATTGTAATAAGATAGAAAAGCGTTCCTATTATTCTATGGGACTTGTTAAGAAAGATGGAGCAAAGCATTATGTACAGGGCTTGCTTATTGGCGCGGTATCCTTTTCTCTTTGCGTACTTGCAGGTGCTGCTCTTGGATTTATAAATATTAAGGGATGGAATCAGAACTGCAATCTGCTGATCGTGCTTTTGTATTTTATCGGATTTTTGGTACAGGGCTTCAGTGAGGAGATCGCATTCCGAGGATATTTTATGATAAGCCTGATGAAACGAAGCTCGGCAGTAAAAGCTGTTCTTGTGAATTCACTGGCATTTGCATTCTGCCATATGTTGAATCCGGGACTTACGATTCTGGCGTTCCTGAACTTGCTATTGATTGGAATATTCTTGTCACTCTATGTGATAAAAACAAATGACATCTGGGGTGCGGCAGGCTACCACAGCATGTGGAATTTCGTGCAGGGAACCTTCTATGGAATCTCTGTCAGCGGAACCAACGTAGGAAGTGCTGTTCTTTCCTCTGAGATCAAACCGGGAAATATATTCCTGACGGGTGGTAAATTCGGCATGGAGGGCAGCATCGTGGCAACTGTTGTGATGGCAGCAGTCTTAGTCCTCGGAATGCTTTACTATAATAGAAAAGAAATAAAACAGAATATAGCTGGATAGAAGAAGATCACACAGGGCTGTCTCCGGAGTGGATCCGTTATATGAATATACCCACTATAACATGACGTTTGCGAGAATTTCGTCGCAAGCAACACATTGCCAGTAAATACGGGTGCTTGTCTGAGCCGAAGGCGAGTTAGCACAGAAGTATTTACGAATCAGGCATGTGTTGCGAGCAGAAACCGCAGCAAGTCATTTATAGTGGGTATATTTATATTTGGATCACTTCAGAGACAGTCCTGTGTGATCTTCTTCTATATAGGTATTATTTATAGATCCAATCCGAGGTCGAAGATGAAGTTACAGATCTGCTTGACACGCTTCTGGTTGTCTTCGGATACGCCGGGGAAACAGATGTAGACATCGTCGTAGCCCGGATTCAGTTTCTTTGCAAAGTCGGTATCGCTGATGTTAATTGCATATGGAGCACTCTTTCCTGTGTAAGCAGGAGAAGTTGTGATCTGGTCGTTGTAATCAGCGGTGAAAATATCATACAGATCGGAAGGCAATGCTTCACCCAGTGTATGAATGATCGAACTTTCACTTAAGTATTCCAGTCCCCGTTTATTTGTGATGATAATATCGTAGTAGTTTTCATCACAGAGAGTAGGAAATGCAATGTAGTTTCCGCTTTCGGCATCTTTGGATGCTTCGTTGGTGCTGGTGCTTGGATCATACTTCAGATCCAGAACTTTCTGAAACTGATAATTGTCATCAAAACCATAGTAGTTCCAATAATCAGCTTCTATGACAGAGGTATCAAGTGCTTCCAGATCTTCACAGTTTACAACCGCATAGGAGAGTGCAATCGGTTTGTTGCCGCGGAAGAATGCAACTACGATCAGGCTGATTGCGATGATCACGATCAGCGGTAGCAGGATCTCCATCTTATACGCATATAAAAAGTATTGTAACTTCTGCACCAAGGTCATTCCTTCGGTCGTTTCCTTTAATCGTTTTCTTTTTGCTGCCCGACGCTCCTTACGGGACATGGTTGCAAATTCCAGTTTGTCCTCAATCTTAAGATCTTCCTTTGGTGGAACCTTGCGTGGATCTTTGAACTCGTGCGGCGGCTCCTGTTTGTTTTCGATAGTCTGTACCTTTACCGGTTCCTTCTTTTCGACGGCAGCCTGAGTATTGACAGTTTCCTGTTTAGTTTCGATATTTTGTGCCTTAGCCGGTTTTGCTGTTTGCACAGCAGTCTGCTTTTTTGCCTGTACATTGGAAGTTGCGGAGGTATGGTTGTTTTTCTTCTTTTTCTTTTTGCTGTTGCTCATAGTGTTTCCTTTTCTACTTATATAATAATGATAAGTATAACACAGATGGAAATGGATAAAAAGAAGCAGGCGTGGTAAAGAGTATGAAAAAAGAATGAAAATATAAGAAATGAAATATAAAGAATATGTATTTAGCAGATCATAAAGACGTGTACCTTGTAAAAAACAGAATTGGCGATATGCGTTGTGGTAAAAACGTATACATTTTAACGAATACGCAATGTACATCATATATAGATGGAGTTATACAGAAAGAGAACTGCAACTACGCAAAAAATGAGACAACGGAAAGATAAAGATTTAAATTGTATGTCAATTGAGCTAAAATTGTGGAAATAGTATAAATAAGCAGTGTCGCAAATTGGTAAATTTTTTTTAACGAAAATTTAAAAATGTACAAAAAAGATAAAAAAGAATAAAAAAGGGCTTGCCAAATTAGATAATATGTCCTATAATAAGCCTATGTTGACAAGGAAATTTGTCAATAATATCTTAAGAAAGCCACATACATAATCATGTTTGACATATTGTGTAAATGATAAGTTAATCAGATCATGTATAAAAGTGGCAGGCATTCCAGTAAATAATACAGATGCAGATGTCAATCCGCAGAAGTATGAATGAAAGGAATAGCACACATATTTTAAAAGGAGGGTTTTTTTGTGAGAAAAATCAAAAAAGCATTGGCTCTTTCATTAGCACTTGCTATGGGATTATCACTTGTTGCTTGTGGTGACAAGACAGATAACTCAACATCAGAGCCAAAATCATCAGAAGCAACATCAGAGACAGCATCATCAGAGGATGCATCATCAGAAGAAGCATCATCAGAGGACGCTTCAGGAGCAGCTAAGATTGAAGCTCCTAGCACAGATGGATGGGATGACAGCAAGAAGATTTACGCTTATTCATGGGATGAAGATTTCTCAAAGAAGCTGAACGTTGTTCTTGACAAGTTCCCAGAGTACAAGGATTACGTTGAGTTCGTAACACTTGGTCTTGGTGGAACATCAGATGACTACAAGACAGCTATTGATACAGCTCTTACAAGCGGAGACAAGTATCCTACACTTATCCCAGCTGATAACGATGTAGCTAAGTACTGGTCAGAAGATGATTCAAAGACAGCTAATCTGTATGACTTAGGTTTCACAGATGAGATGCTTGCTAACTCATACGACTTCGCTAAGCAGTATGGTACAACAGACGGCGAGCTTAAGTGCGTAACATGGCAGGCAACAGCAGGTTCTGTATACTACAGAAGAGACATCGCTAAGAAAGTTCTTGGAACAGATGATCCTGCAAAGGTTCAGGAAGCACTTGCTTCATGGGATAAGTTCTTCGAGACAGCTGAGACATTAAAGGCTGCTGGATACAAGATCGTGTCTGGTGCTCCTGATGTTAAGTATGCTATCTGGGATACTCAGTCACAGCCTTGGGTAACAGATGACGGTTCAAAGGAAACTCTTACACTTGACAAGTCAGTTACAGAGTATCTTGAGACAGCTAAGAAGATTTACGATGGTGAATATTCAAACAACACATCTATGTGGGATAATTCATGGGCAGCAGATATGAAGGATGATTCTAAGGTATTCTGCTACTTCGGATGTCCTTGGTTCATTGGTTCAATGCAGGGTAATGGTGCTACAGATGGTAACTGGGGAGCTGTTACAGGCCCTACATCTTATCACTGGGGCGGTACATATGTATGTGTAGGTAAGGATACAAATAACCCTGAGTTAGCTGCATTCCTTCTTTACGAATTAACATGTGATCCAGACGTAGGTGTTGAAATTACAAACCAGACAGGTGACTGTGTAAACAACAAAGAAGCTAATGCTAGACTTATCGCTGGCGAACTTAGCGCTGACAATGCAGCAGCTAAATTCCTTGGTGGCCAGAATCCTATCGAAGTATGGGCAGCATCAGCAGAAGGTATTAACCTCAGCAACTTAACATACCAGGATGCTTCAATCAAGGCATTTATTGATGAAGCTTCTACAGCATACAATTCAGGAACATACAAATCAGTTGATGAAGCTGTTAAGTATATCCAGGATAAGTGTGCATCAGAATTAGGTATTTCAGCTGAATAATCCCTAAAAACTGATTAAGTAACACAATTTGCACGCATCAGTAATGAAAGTTGCTGGTGCGTGTGTACTATAAACGATTAATTTTTAGGGGGTGCTCTTACACAATGAAAAAGAATAAGACAGTTGAATATGGAAAATATGGTTTACTTTTTCTCATTCCATTCTTTCTTGTATTCTTAGTTTTTCAGCTGTATCCTCTTCTTTATACTTTTTATAATTCATTTATCTATTCCGCTAAAAATGGTAGATATGTAACTGAGACGGTTGGTCTTGGAAACTTTACAAACTATGTATTTGCAAAGACTGGTAGCGAGTTCTGGCAGTCATTAATGGTAACAGTAGTTCTGTGGATCTTAAACTTCATTCCACAGATTTTATTGGCTTTACTTCTTGCTGCATGGTTTACAGACATCAAGATCAAGTTAAAGGGAAGCGGTATTTACAAGGTTATCATGTATATGCCTAACATTATTACAGCAGCTACAATCGCCGTATTATTCTACGGTATGTTCGAGGTTAATGGTCCTATCACGACTATTTTCAAAGACCTTGGCTGGTGTGATAAGGGTGGTATCTTAAATCATGGCTGGGCATCATTGATCATCATTGCTTTCATTCAGTTCTGGATGTGGTATGGTAACACAATGATCGTTCTTTGTGCAGGTATCTTAGGTATTAACCCATCCCTGTATGAGGCTGCAAGCGTGGATGGTGCTTCATCTAAACAGCAGTTCTTCAAGATTACACTTCCATTGTTAAAGCCGATCTTACAGTATACACTTGTAACATCAGCTATCGGTGGTTTACAGATGTACGATATTCCTCAGTTGTTCAATGAGGGCGGTCCTGTAGTTGTAACAGGCAGTGGATCATCCGTTAATTCAACAACAACAGTCGTAATGCTGGTTAAGAAGTATGTAAGTGCCGGAGGTACACAGGATTATGGTAAAGCCGCTGCATATTCAGTTATGCTTTTTGCATTCACACTGATTATCAGCTTACTGTTCTACAAATTAACAGCAGAAAAATCATCAAAGGATGGAAAGTAGGTGAACAAAGTGGATCAGACAGAATCAAAAGTATCAGGAGGCAAGATTGTCAGATACGTCGTTTGTATCTTGCTTTGTTTCCTGTCAATATTGCCATTTTATATTTTGATCATTAACTCTACTTTAAAGTCAACAGAAATTGTTACAGGTATTAAATTGATACCGGGTGGAGAATTTATTACAAACTTCAAAGGTTTGTTAGCAGGTAGTGAAAAAACAAGTGGTGTTAACGTACTTCAGGCTATGTTAAACTCTTTATTGGTTACTGTTCCGGCTACAGTATTGCAGATCTATTTCGGATCATTAACAGCTTATGCAGTTACAGTATATAACTTCAAGTTAAAGAAGTTTGCATGGGGCTTTATTTATGCGATCATGATGATTCCTCAGCAGGTATCAATCGTTGGTTTCATTAAGATTTGTAACTTAACACACTTATACGGATCATTCTTAGCACTGATTATTCCGGCAATCGCTGCTCCTACTACTGTTTATTTCATGAAGCAGTACATGGAAACAGGTCTTTCAGTTGAGATCGTTGAAGCAGCCAGAATCGATGGATCGGGAGAAATGCATACATTCAATACGATTGTACTTCCGCTGTTGAAACCGGCTATGGCAACACAGGCGATCTTCGGATTCGTTGCATCATGGAATAACCTGTATACACCTTCAATTATTCTTGCAACAGAGAGACAGAAGCAGACAATGCCTATGTACGTTTCAGCGTTAAAGGCAAATGATAAGTCAAGAGACTGGGGTCAGATTTACTGTGGACTTTTCACTACAGTACTTCCAATTCTGGTTATGTACTTCTTCCTTTCTAAGTACATTATCGCAGGTGTAGCACTTGGTGGTGTAAAGGAGTAAATAGGTCTTTTATAAAATATAATGTAGGTATCGGAAGCCATGGGCGATCGATACCCACATTATATATACTGAATAAGTGAGGAGAAGCTGCGGTAGCAGGTTCTCTATATTTTTGTTTATGAGGATAATTTGATGAATGAAATGACAAACAATCAAGACAACAAGAATAGCGGAAGGGATAAAGAACCGTTTCTGAGACGCGCAATGGATGCATTTGGAACAATGTTTGCACTGAATATCTGTTTTGTAATAGGATGTATTCCGATTTTTACGATTGGTGCATCATTTACTGCATTGTATGCAATGTGCATCCGACTTCAGGAAGATGAAGAGGAAACTGTTGTTTCTGGTTTCATTCATGAGTTTAAGCGTAGTTTCAAACAATCTACGATTGCGTTTTTACTGTTGCTCGTTGCAGTTGCTGTAATGTTGGCTGAATATATTATGATCAAACGAGTAACAGGATTTATTTCAACATTTTATACATTTGTGCTTATAATTGAGGCAGTATTAGTTGCACTTGTTGTACCGTTTTTATTTCCATTAATTGCAAGGTATAATAATACGTTGAGTATCACGGTAAGAAATGCAATGGTACTTTCAATCACTTATCTGTGGTCATGGGTAAAGGTCGTTATCGCATGGTTTGTCCCGATATTTATCTGTGTGAAATATCCGGTTGTGTTTGTGAGTATCTGGTATATGTGGTTGTTGCTTTTATTTGGAGCAATTGCGTGGGGAACAACACATACGATGCGTAAGATATTCCGTTTGAATGAACAAAGGATCATTGACACTGCAGAGAAGGAGAGAAAAGCTGCGGAAGAAGCGGCAAAGGAAGCTGAACTGGATGAACAGGAATCAGTGGATGAAGAGGGAAAATAAAAGAAAAACAAATTGTATTCTTTCAAAATAAAATAAAGGAAAAAGAAAAAGTCTGTAGAATAATAAAATTGTACGGACTTTTTTGTTATATTCGTTATATTGACCATGGAGGATGGTGAAATATGCTGATTCGTGAAAAACAGGAGCAACAGGAACATGAGATTCTGAATCCTTATGCATCATTCAGTGATCAGAGCAGAGGCAGGGATCGGGAAGAAGAACAGTGCGATCTTCGGACAGTCTATCAGCGGGACAGGGATCGGATCATTCACTGTAAGGCGTTTCGTCGTCTGAAGCATAAGACGCAGGTATTTCTATCACCGGGAGATGATCATTACAGAACCAGACTGACGCATACCCTTGAGGTGGCGCAGATTGCAAGAACGATCGCAAGAGCACTTCGACTGAATGAGGATCTGACAGAGGCAATCGCACTTGGTCATGATCTGGGGCATACGCCATTTGGGCATGCAGGAGAACGGGCATTGTCCAGATGCTCCGGCAGGTCATTTCAGCATAATGAACAGAGTGTGCGTGTGGTGGAAAAACTGGAGAAAAAAGGAGCAGGACTGAATCTGACCTGGGAAGTCCGGGATGGTATGCTGAATCATAAGACCTCCTGTACACCGGCAACATTGGAAGGAAAGATTGTCCGCCTTGCAGATAAGATTGCATATGTAAACCATGATATGGATGATGCCATCCGCGGTGGTATTATGAAAGAATCGGATCTTCCGATCAGTATTGTAAAGGCTCTTGGAAGCAATACAAGAGATCGGCTGGATTGTCTGATCCATGACGTGATCGATACAAGCTATGGTACGGATACAGTTGAGATGTCGGAGGAGATCGGAGATGCATTATCAGCTCTCCGCAGATATATGTTTGAATATCTGTATACGAATCCGGTGGCAAAGAGCGAGGAAGTAAAAGCAGAAAAGTTATTAGAGATATTATATGATTATTACATGGAGGATCAGTCAAGATTGAACAATGAAAGTATAGAGATGCTCTATATGGGTGAAGATCTTGCGACGGTGATTTGTGATTATATAGCGGGGATGACAGACAACTATGCGATCGAGACATTTAAGGAGATTTATGTTCCGAGTGCATGGCAGGGTGTCTGAGATGAGACTGCAATCCGTAAGGAGGATGTGTTTAGACAGAACCTTATGGACGTATAGATAGAAAGTAGTTGAATTGGAAAGGAAGGGTAGTCGTTGTACTATTCAGATGAAGTGATAGATGAGGTGATATCCAGAAATGATATCGTGAATGTGATATCGGGGTATGTCAGTCTCAGGAAAAAAGGAAGGACGTTTGAAGCCTGTTGTCCATTCCATCATGAAAAGACACCGTCTTTTAAGGTGGACCGGGACAAGCAGTTGTATCATTGTTTCGGATGCGGAGCTGGAGGAAATGTATTTACATTTATCATGGAATATGAGAATATGTCATTCCCGGAAGCCGTACAGTATCTGGCGGATAAGGCAGGAATGACGCTGCCGGAGAGTAATCAGTCCGGACAGGATGCATCAAGAGAGAAATATAAAATATTGCTTCGGGATATGAATAAGACCGCAGCAGCATATTTTCATTATATCATGCGGCATACAGAGCATGGAAAGAAAGCCTATGAGTATTTTAAGGGCAGAGGCCTTTCGGATGAAACAATCAATCAGTTCGGTCTGGGATATGCAGACATTTACCGGGATGATCTGTATCGTTACCTGAAAGGAAAAGGATATACAGATGCAGAGTTAAAGGACTCCGGTCTGGTTTTGATCGATGAGAAAAATGGTGGATCGGACAAGTTCTGGAATCGTGCGATGATTCCGATTCTGGATATCAATGGCAAGGTGATCGGATTTGGCGGACGAGTCATGGGTGATGGAAAACCAAAGTATATCAACACCAGTGATACAGTTGTATTTGATAAGAGCCGGAATCTGTTTGCAATGAATATTGCCAGGAGAAGCCGGCGAAAAGGGTTTATCTGCTGCGAGGGTTATATGGATGTCATATCCATGCATCAGGCGGGCTTTGATAATGCGGTAGCATCACTTGGAACTGCATTTACCTTTGGACATGCCAATATATTGAAGCGATATACAAATGAAGTATATCTGGCATATGACAGCGATGGCGCGGGTGTTGCGGCTACGCTGAAGGTTATATCGATCATGCGAGAAGTAGGTATCTCGGCGAGAGTTATTAATATGCGGCCGTATAAGGACCCGGATGAATTTATTCAGACACTTGGCAGTGAAGCCTTTGAGGAGCGGATCAAAAATGCAGAAAGCGCGATCATGTTTGAGGTTCGTATGCTGTCGGAACAATACAATCTGAACGATCCGGAGGAGCGAACCTCCTTCCACAATGAGACAGCAAAACGACTGGCACAGATAGAAGAAGTGCTGGAGCGTAATAATTATATAGAAGCGGTATCGAACCTATACCATATTGACAAGGCAGGTCTTACAGATCTGGTGCACAAATACGGAATTGCAGGTGTTCCGCGGTCAGAGATTGTAGAACGGGAAGAACGGCGGGCAGAGCATGAAAGCAGAGCTGCCGATCCGGCAAAGAATAAACCAATGAAGCTGCTTCTGACATGGATGGTCAACGAACCGGGATTATTTCAGAAACTGGATGGAATCATTGATGAAACCTGTTTTGAAGATGGTGTTTACCGGGTAGTGGCTGATAAGCTGTATTCCCAGTATCGGGAGAATGGCAGGGTAGAGCCTGCGAGCATCGTGACGACATTTGAGTCGTTGGAGGAACAGCGGCTGGTGGCAGAGATGCTTCAGACGAACATCGGAATTGATATGACGCAGGAAGAAATTAACAATGCAGTGACCGATGTTGTAAAAAAGATAAGTTTAAGCAGTATAGAAGATAAGCTGGCAAAGACAAATGATATAAGCGAGATGCAGAACCTCATACGTGCCAAAGCAAATCTTACAAAGCTGCATATTTCCTTATAGAATGGATAAACTATTATATATTTATGGAGGATCATGATTTATGGAATCAAAAGAGAATAAAGAGCAGATTGAAGAGAAATTTCAGGCGAAGCTGCAGGGCCTGCTTGAGATGGCAAAAAAGAAAAAGATGGTAATTGAAGATACAGAGATCATACGTTACTTTAATGATGCAAAAGAAATTGAGCTGAATCTGGAACGGATGGAGCAGATCTTTTCATTTTTAGAGAGCCACAATGTAGATATTCTGACGATCACAGAAGAGGATGACGATGAGGAGCTTCTGTTAGAAGATCTGGAAGAGGATGTGGATGTAGATAAGATCGACATTTCTGTACCGGACGGTGTCAGCATCGAGGATCCTGTCAGAATGTACTTGAAGGAAATTGGTAAAGTGCCTCTTCTGAGTGCAGAGGAAGAAATTGAACTGGCAAAACGTATGGAAGAAGGTGATGAGCAGGCAAAACAGAAGCTTGCAGAGGCAAACCTCCGTCTGGTTGTCAGTATTGCAAAGCGTTATGTCGGACGCGGTATGCTGTTCCTTGATCTGATCCAGGAAGGAAACCTTGGACTGATCAAAGCAGTAGAAAAATTTGACTACAGAAAAGGTTATAAATTCTCCACATATGCAACATGGTGGATCCGTCAGGCAATTACAAGAGCAATCGCAGATCAGGCAAGAACAATCCGTATTCCGGTTCATATGGTAGAAACGATCAACAAGCTGATCCGTGTATCCAGACAGTTATTACAGGAACTTGGCAGGGAGCCACAGCCGGAGGAGATCGCAGAGGTTATGGATATTCCGGTTGAACGTGTGCGTGAGATTTTGAAGATTTCGCAGGAACCGGTATCCTTGGAGACACCTATCGGTGAGGAGGAAGACAGCCATCTGGGTGATTTTATTCCGGATGATAATATGCCGGTTCCGGCAGATGCTGCTGCATTTACTTTATTGAAGGAACAGTTGGTTGAGGTACTTGATACGCTGACCGAACGTGAAAAGAAGGTACTTACCCTTCGTTTTGGTCTGGAAGATGGAAGAGCAAGAACACTGGAAGAGGTTGGTAAGGAATTTAATGTAACCAGAGAGCGTATCCGTCAGATCGAGGCAAAGGCTCTTCGGAAGCTCAGACATCCAAGCAGAAGCAGAAAACTGAGAGATTATATATACTAAAATAGGGATGGAGAGCATATGATAGAACTGTCGAAACGGATGCAGTCGGTTGCAGATATGATACAGCCGTGTGATGCAGTCGGAGACATCGGCTGCGATCATGCATTTGTATCGATATATCTGGTAGAACAGCGCAGAGCAAAACGGGTGATCGCATCCGATGTCAGACGGGGACCGATTGCGATAGCAAAACGGAATATTGAAGCAATGAACTTGTCGGATCAGATTGAGATTCGTATGGGTGACGGGCTTGATACAATTGTGCCGGGCGAGGTAAACGCTGTTGTTCTGGCTGGAATGGGCGGTATGTTGATGATCGACATTCTGGAACGCGGCGAAGAGGTGGTTACACGTTGTGATCAGCTTGTGCTTCAACCACAGTCGGATATTGAAAAGGTCAGACGATATCTGGCAGAAAAAGGATATCATCTTGCAGATGAACAGATGCTGATCGACGCCGGAAAATATTATAACCTGTTGGATGTAAGGGTTCATGAGATGGTGCAGAAGGATGAATATGATTGTTCAAAGCTTGCTGATGACTGGTGCTATATGTATGGTGGAAGCCTGTTACGAAAGAAAGATCCGGTTTTACGGTCGTGGCTGGTAAAACGGCGGGATACAACGGCCGGGCTGATCAACAGCCTAAGTGGTAAGAATACGGAGAATGCGGCAAAACGGCTGAAGACAGTAAAAGCAGAACAAAAGACCATTTGTGCAGTTTTGAAGCAGGTATATGGCATAGATGGATGACAGAGATCGTGGATGATATGATCATCAGTGGCCTTTGTTGACAGAAGGGTTTTGGAGGTTTATTAGAAATATGAGCGAAAAAGCGGTACATAACAGCGTGCTGACTTTAAAAGAGCTTGCAAAGAAATGGGCAGTCCGTGTAGGGGCTGATTCGGTTGAAAAGATCAATGAGATCGTAGAAGCAGGGAAAGGCACGGAATTGATCCTTGTATGTGAAGCCATGCAGCAGAATGCGATCTATGATATAGCCAGAAGTATCCGCAGAGAGAAAAAAAGGATTGTGATGATCGCAGGACCAAGCTCTGCCGGAAAGACGACATTTTCACACCGGCTTAGTATACAGCTTTGTGCACTTGGACTGCATCCGCATCCGATTGCAGTTGATAATTATTTTATCAATCGGGAAGATAATCCAAAGGATGAAAATGGAAATTATAATTTTGAATGTCTGGAAGCTTTGGATGTAGAATTACTGAATCATGATATGAATCAGTTGTTAAGCGGACAGACAGTTGAACTGCCGGAATTTGATTTTATGAATGGCAGAAGACTGTACAAAGGGGATAATTTGCGTATAGGGACTCAGGATGTTTTGATTCTGGAGGGAATCCATTCACTGAATCCCAAAATGTCATATGCACTTTCAGATGAGGATAAATATAAAATCTATATCAGTCCATTGAATCAGCTTATGATTGGATCAGAGGATAAGATTTCTACACTGGACAGCCGGCTGATCCGCCGGATCGTCCGGGATAACCGAACCCGTGGCCATGACATAGAACGAACTCTTTCGATGTGGCAATCCGTCAGACAGGGAGAGGAACGGTATATATTCCCATATGAAGACAATGCGGATGTGATGTTTAATTCCGGATTGTTGTATGAATATTCTGTGCTGAAAAAACATATTGAACCACTATTGATGGCAGTAGAAGAAACGTCTCCATATTATTCAGACGTCCTTCGATTAAAAGAGCTGACTGATCGGTTTCTTCCATTGGAAGAAACCGTCGTACCATTAAACTCCATCTTACGCGAGTTTATCGGTGGAGGCTGTTTTAAAGTTTGAGGATGATTCTCACTTTGTATAAGTCAATGAACAGATAAATGGGCTGGCTATATATGTATGAAACAGACCTTTTTCTACGTCGGTGCTTAACGAACCGCTTGAAAAGCGGAGAGTTTAGAACCGCTACGTAGAAAATAGAACGCGAGTGTTCTGTGAAATACATATATAGCCAGCCCATTTATCGTCAGTATGATAAAAGCTGGACGATAAGCCGGGTTATGTCGAGAGTGATCATCTATCTAGGCTTTATGTTGCCATAAAGCTCAAGCGACCTACCTGAGACTTGACGGGCAGCCATTCGTCTCACAGCCGAAGCTGCTTTTTTGGTCTTGCTTCGAGTGGGGTTTACAGAGCCTGTTCTGTTACCAGAAGCAGCGGTGAGCTCTTACCTCGCCTTTCCACCCTTACCATATACATGGCGGTTTATTTCTGTTGCACTAGCCTGGGAGTTTCCTCCACCGGACGTTATCCGGCACCCTGCCCTGTGAAGCCCGGACTTTCCTCACCTGTCATATGACAGCCGCGATCACTTGTCCAGCTCATTACTTTTATAGCAGAATAGGGACGAAAAGTAAAGGGGAAAATATAGAAACAGAAACATGGTTTTCAAAACTACTTCTCATGGTATAAAAAATGGTTGAAGTGAATGGAGATGGGTGTTATAATCTCTCTATAGAAGCCTGATAATAAGTATTATCAAAGATTTGATATAAGAGGGTGAATAATATGGAGAATAATTATCTGTTAAATAAAGATTATATCAGAATAAAAAACATGAATACGATCAGCTATGGTGGTAATCAGTCATGGTGCAAGAGTAAGAAGATGCAGAAGGTAGGCTGCGGAGTGATCGCACTGGCGGATATATCCATCTATCTTGCAGAACAGAATCCCGGACTTATGACAGATGCAATCCGCAAGATCAACAAGCCGAAGGGACTTTATAACAAAAATGATTACCTTGAATATGTGAAATGGTTCTATAAGCATTATGTATTTTTCCTGTGGTATAAAGGAATGACAGGCGTGACGATAATGAATACATTGAACCGTTATTTTATGCTGAATGATATTGGACTTCGTGCCAGATGGAGACTGTTTTTATCTGACGAGGAAATGATGAAACAGATCAGGCATTTGATCCGTAAAAATAAGCCGGTTGTATTATCAATTGGTCCGAATATACCAAATGTATTTGGAAATAAAGGAATCCATATGTATGTGGAAAAGGATGGGCGGATGCTTGCTTCCATGAAGAAAAATGTTCACAGCCATTTTGTTGTTGTGACAGGAGTAGAGGAAATAGCAGGTCATGAATACCTGATCGTTTCTTCATGGGGTAAGAAATACTACATCAGCTACGAAGAGTACCGTGATTATGTAAAACATTCCGGCGGAAGAATTACAAGCAGCATCCTGTACATCAAAGGAATGATCTAATACGGAAATGTCCTTCTGTAGTTTGTGCGGATATTGTTATTTATTACAAAACATATACAAGGGGTTCTGCCCCGGATACAGACAACCACTATAATATGACTCGCTGCGGTTTCGATTCGCTGCACATGCCTGATTCGGAAATGCTTCTGCGCTAACTCGCCTTTGGCTCGAACAAGCGCTCGCATTTACTGGCAATGTGCATCTTATTTCGAAATCCTCGCTTATGTCATATTATAGTGGTTGTCTGTATCCGGGGCAGAACCCCTTCTGTATGTTTATAAGGAATAACAATATCAGCGCAAAGTTAAATTAAAAAATTTTCTGTATTAATGCCTGTAACTCGGTTTCTGTCAGTTCGCGGAATTCGCCGGGAGCGAGGGCTTCGTCCAATGCCAGACTACCCATGGACAGGCGTTTTAAGTAGGTGACTTTCATGCCGAGGGCTTCAAAGGAGCGTTTGACCTGATGGTAACGTCCTTCGGTGATCGTCAGAAGAATTTCAGAGGTGCTGGTATCAGGATTGGTGCTTTTTATGACCAGAGTGCCCGGCTTGGTTGGCTTATCATCTCCGATATCCAGACCTGCCTTGAATGCTTTGATATGTTCTTCTGTTACCAGCCCGTCGATACGGGCAAAATATGTTTTTGCTACATGCTTGGATGGGGATAAGAGATTGTGGGACAGTTCTCCATCATCTGTGATGAGCAGCAGCCCTTCTGTATCAATATCCAGTCTGCCGACAGGAAACAGATTTTTTACAGAAACAGAACCTTTTAACAGATCCAGAATGGTTGTGTGCAGTTTGTCATTGGTTGCGCTGACACAGCCTGCCGGTTTGTTCAGCATGTAATAGTGGTGCTTTTGATAGCCAATAACCGTTCCGTTGTAAGAAATCTGGTCTGTATTTTCATCAATCTTCTGTTCAGGAGATTTGCAGACCGTTCCATTTATTGATATCATTCCCTTTTTAATATATTGTTTTACCTGGGATCTGGAGCCGATGTCCTGATTTGCCAGAAATTTATCAATTCGCATAGCTGTTACCTGCCTTTTGTTCATTTGTTGAGTCTAAAACCATGCCTGCTGGCTGACGATTTTTCACCATTATAGCATGGATTTTTCGTTGCTGTGGAATAAATTCAGTAAATTTCAGAATATGGCTGGTATTGTGCGAAAATGTTATAATAAATCTGTAATTATGACGGAAATGTTAAGTGTGTGATTACAAAGTAATATTACAGCAGATTATATAAAATAAACAAAAAAATCCTTTGTTTATTCACAAAAAATTAATACATTTTACTATAAAAAGTTGATGTGGGGGACATATGCGTATTGACATGAAATCAAAATTAGAGTATTATTTTTAACAGAAATGTAACATTTTGTCATGGTTTTTAATAAATAGGTACGAAAAGATGAGAATTAACAGAAAAAATAATCGTTTTTCCCATATGAGAAGAGGTTTATTCAGTTATAGATATATGAAACGTAATCTGCTTGTAGCAGCAACTACGGTCGTTACGGTAGCAGGAATCGGACTTGTTGTTAAGTATGGGGAGGCGTTGGATCACAACCCTGCTTACCTGAACAGTCAGACCATTCAGACTGTTGAAGTGGAGACAACCAGTGAAGAGACTGCTTCTGTCGATACGACTGCACATCAGAACAATAGTACAACCAAGAAGGCAGCACAGAAGAAGACAGTAGTAGCAAAAGCAGAAGAGAAGTCCGAATTTGATGGTAAATTTATCGCCAAGATTGACGATACATTAAATATCCGTAAGGAAGCATCGACGGATTCTGATATTGTTGGAAAGCTGTTTGATGGTAATGTAGGTGATGTTCTGGAAACAGATGGTGACTGGGTGAAAATTTCCTCCGGTGATGTAACGGGATATGTAAACAGGGATTATATTCTGACCGGTAAGGATGCAGAGACATATGCGGCAGATTATAAGAAAGTGCTTGGAACAGTAACGGATGATACCGTCCGTGTACGTGCAGAGAAGTCAACAGATTCTGATATTCTTGAGCTGGTAGCAAAGGATACGGTTCTTCCTGTAGAGGAACAGGATAAGAACTGGGTTCAGGTAACACTGGCAAATGATGTTACCGGGTACATAGCAGCAGATTATATCACAGTTGCAGAGTCTTATGAGTACGCAATGACAATCGATGATTATACAGCAATGGTTGATGCAGAGACACAGAAAACAATAGAAGTTGCATCTGCAGAAGAAGAGGTTGCATCTGAAGAAGCATCAGAACCTGAGGTTATGTCAGTAGATGAGCCGACAACGGACGATACGACAGAAACACCGACGACAGAAGAGGTGACCACAGAGGCTCCGACAACGGAAGAACCTGTTACAGAAGCACCAACAACAGAGGAAGCGACGACAGAAGCATCTTCTGTAGATCCATCTCAGTATGATGATGCTTATCTGCTTGCCTGTCTGGTCAGCATGGAAGCTGGATATGAGCCATACGAAGGTCAGCTTGCAGTTGCAAATGTGGTTCTGAATCGTGTAAAGAGTGGTAGCTGGGGCAATTCAATCTCATCTGTAATTTATGCACCAAATCAGTTTCCGATGGCAACCGGAAGTGTGATGCAGGGATATCTGCAGAACGGACCGCTGTCTACTGCACAGCAGGCTGCAGATGATGCATTAGCAGGAAATAATAATATTGGATCTTTTATGAGTTTCTTGAATGTGAATTATATTGATACGGATTCCTTATCCGATTATACGGTTATTGGAAATCATTGTTTTTATTAATAAGTGAATGGATGTAAGAGATATGTTGAGGCAGATGAATGTAAAAGATAATTATAACGATGCTCAGACAACTCAGAAGAACAGAAGGTACATGCATGGTATGATGTACCTTCTGTTGTTTCTGTTTTGTCTGGGCTTTTATATTGTAAATATGATAATAAACGGACAGTATCCATTTGGAAGCCACAGCTTTCTGTATCAGGATGCATATGATCAGTATACAGGAATGCTGCAGACCTTTCTGGAATGGCTGCATTCCGGAGATAAAAGTACCTTTTTGTGGGATCATGGTCTGGGAATGGACATGCTTTTAAATATGTTTTATTACTGTATGAGCCCGTTTAATATCATAGCAGTAATATGCGGATCCGGACATGTGGAGCTGGCAATGGTTATTATGATCGTTGTCAAAGCTTCTCTGCTTGCTCCTTCGGGACTGTATTTTTTCAGACGTACAGAGTTGAAACGGTATGCAGATGAAGAAACTGGTCGTGGCTGGCAGACAGCAGTTGAAATTGTTTTGTCTCTGTCGTATGCACTGTGCGGATTTGTGCTGGTATATGAGCACAATGTAATCTGGCTGGATGGTCTGATCCTTGTACCGTTTCTTGCGATCGCAGTAGAACGGATGGCTGCCGGTAAGGGAAAGATTGCTTATACAGTGCTGCTTGCGGTTGGATTTATCGTGAATTTTTATTTTGCCTTTTATCTGTGCCTGTTTATCGTGCTGTATTTCCTGTTACAGGACTGGAAAACTCTTCGTGAATTTGGCAGGGGGATTCTACGGTTTCTGATCTGGTCCGTTATCGCAGGGATGATCGCAGGTGTGGTACTGGTTCCTGCTTTTTATGCAGTGTTGCATTTGTCCGGGGCAGGAAGTATGGATGATAAGCTGCCGTGGTATCAGCTTGGTAATATCGGTAATTTTATCAATTCATTTTACCCGTTGAATAAGGTGACGACAGGCAATCTGTTTAATCATAATAATTATTGTGGCACACTGATTGTATTGCTGGTGATCCTGTTGTTCTTTATGAAGAAGATAGAATGGACCTGGAAGCTCCGGTATCTGACAGTTCTGATATTTCTTGCATTTGCAATGAATCAGGCAGGACTGAATTATGTGCTTCATGGATTCGCAGTTACACACGGTATGGGAAATCGTTTTGCATTTATCTGGACGTTTTTGCTGCTTGGGGCAGCCTATGTATGTCTGTTGAATATAAAGAAGATCCGGATGTGGCAGGCAGGAGCAGCATTTGGAAGCTGCCTTGTATTGTTTCTGCTGGAGCTGTTCTTCAATCGCGATGAAACAAATCCAAATTCCTATGTAGCGGTACTCATATTTATCGTTGCTTATTTTGGTTTGTTTGTCTTTGTACTCCGGAAAAGCATCAAATGGAAGACCTTTTATATATGGGTGGTCAGCCTTTGGATCATAGAGCTGGTGTTAAATGGCAGCTATGTACTGAGTGCAAAGGGAAATAACAGAAGTCTTACAGATGATATAAAACAGACATCCAGGGAAACAGCATATGCAGAATGTGATCTGGAAGCCGGAGAACGTAAGACGGCATTGTATTCCTATGATAATCTGCAGTTATCAAATACAAACTGCTATTCCTCCATGGCAAATGGTTCTGCCATTGATTCCTTTGCTAGTCTTGGATTATCACATTATCAGAATATAGAGTATACCTACAGAAGAACGACTCCGGTTACAGCACTGATGTATAATGTCCGGTATATTATGACAAATGAATTAGGAGCAGCAGGTGGATATCATATGGTGGCAGCACCGGATGGAACATATGGATATCTGTATGAGGCGGATGCTCTTGCAGGGATGGGCTTCCTTCTGGATGAGGACATTCTGAACTGGAGTGGAGAGAAGAGTGCAGCCGAAAATCAGAATGAACTGGTAATGCTTGGAATGGATCAGCCGGAACTGGAAGATCTGTTTGAGAAGAAGACTCTTACAGATGATATGATCTCATTTACCGGCCTGGATGCAGCAAAGCAGGGCGATGGTGTCTATGCTTATACAGCTCAGGCGGATATTGCAACCTCCATGATAGTTTCCTATAAAGCAGAACAGGCAGAGGATCTGTATGTAGAGTGTTCGGACACAAGACTGCAGGGTGTTGATGTTTATGTGAATGATCAGCAGGTTGTGAGTTCGGTTTATCCGGAATCAGCAGGCATGATACATATTGGAAATGTAAATGCCGGAGATGAGGTTAAGCTGCGGTTTGCTACGGCTGCTGTTAGGAATGAGTCGGGCATAAAGACAGTTGCCTTGTATGCGATAAATGAGGAAACGGTTCAGGCATTTAAAGAGTATGTGTTAAAGAATACAATGGAATTTGATGGGTATGATGGCAATTGCTTAAATGGGCATATAACAGCGGACAAGGCTGGAATCCTGTATTTGGCGGTTCCGTACAATGAAGGCTTTACGGCTGCTGTAGATGGGAAAAAGGTAGCTCCTGTAAAGATTGGAACCGGCTTGATGGGCGTTTCGGTAGAAGCAGGGGAACATGTGATTACACTGACCTATCATACACCATATCTGATGGCGGGCATATGTCTGTCTGCGATTGGAATATTAATATTGGCAGGATATTTGATTATCCGTCGAAAAAAATCATCCGATAAATAATGGACATAAATTATTTGCTTATAAAATGCAGATTTTGAAAACAGATTATAATAAATTCTTATAATAAAAACAGGCAACCTGAGTGCGGTCGCGCAGGTCAAGCTTCATAAGGATATTACTGAGATAATTGCGGACGGTTCCTTCCGAGAGGAAGAGCTGCTCTGCAATTTCTTTGTTATTCAGACCATCGGCAATCAGCCGGATCAGTTCAAATTCCTTTTCCGTAAGATTGTAGGACGGATAATCAAAACGATCTTCAGCCTGTAACAGGGTAGGGATCTTGTTCATGATCTCATTTCCAAAAACAGTTTGTCCGTTGTGTACGGCGGTGATCGCAGATGCAACGGTCTCAAAATCCTGTTTTAAGATGTAACCCTTTGCGCCGGTCCGGATGGCTTTGATGATATAGTCATCATCGGCGAAGGTAGTAAGTAACAGAATCTTTGCGTCAGGGTGTCCGGTGATGATCTCTTTCGATGCGGTCAGACCATCCATGCCCTCCATACGGATATCCATTAACAGAACATCGGGGATGTAAGTATCGTACAGGGAGATGGCGTCGTGACCATTTGCTCCGGTCGCAAGTACGGTAATATCTGAGTAGGATTCTAAGATGATCTTTAATGATGCGCTGACAAATGCATCATCATCAACAATTATAATATTCATGCAGTTCTATCTCCTTTTTGTGTATGCTTTGGAATACTGACAAACAGGCGGAATCCGGAATTGGTTGTGATCTGTAAAGTACCGGATAAGGATTGGACTCGTTCCCGGATGTTGGTAAGTCCGATACCAGGGGTGTCTGTAAGGTGAATGTCTGTTCCGTTGTCATGAATCGTCAACTGATAGAACCCCGGATGTTCCCGGATCAGAATCGAGAGCTGATCGCCGTTACTGTGCTTTACTGCATTTGTGATCGCTTCTTTGGCAATACTGATAAGACAGTACTTGATATCCTTTGGAACAATGTTGCTCATATCATATTCAAATGAAGTATGAAAGCCTGTTATATCATTTAACATATCCTGAATGGCAGCTTTCGTATCAATGGATTCATCGTGAAGATCGTGGACACTTGATCGTATACTGTTCATGGCAGTATCCAGCGTAGTGCGGAGATCAGAAAGCGGATTTGTAAGGATTGGTTCTTTGTTGATCGTCTGGATTGCACCAACCTGGAGAATGGATCTGGTGAGCATGTGACCGACATTATCATGGATTTCTCTGGCGATACGATTTCTCTCTTTCAGGGTTGCAGTATAGATCCTGTTATCCTGTTCCTTCCGGATCATACGGATTCGTTCTTTTGCCAGAAGTTCATTTGTCTCCGATGTATCTGTAAGGTGCTTCATCTGTTGATGAAGGGTGGCAAGCTCTGTGGTCAGATATCCGTATAACATGCTGCACAGACAGAGAACACATATTAAAAGAAGTGTTTCTACAGAAAATTTTGTTGTAGCCAGAATGATAGCAAGGATCCCGATGGGAGCAGTATAACAGACCGGCCGTCTGCTCAGATAGAAGCAGAAAAGCGGAAGAAATACAACAAGTTCAGGAATCATACAGCACAGAATAAATATGCCTGCATGGATAAGAGTCAGAGCTGCAGGTGAGAGTCTGTCGGCAATCAGTATTGTGCCAAAGGCAAGGATGATCGCAAGCAGGATATATATTACGCTGTGCGTGGATATCGAAAAAGTGTGAATACACATAATACAGCATATTACAAATATAAGCAGTCGTGTCAGGATTTGCTTCATAACTTCCCCTTGTATATAGACAGGTCACGCGGATGTCAGGTAATTGCGTGAACCGGATCGGATTCATAAGTGACGATATTAGTATACCTGTTGAAAAATACAGCGTCAATTGACTAAAGATGAAAAACTCCGGATTTTAAAAGAATGTGACAAATGTCATATTACGGATGTGAAGATTGGCACTGAACAGAATTATCCTGGTATGATAGAATGACAGCATAACATGGAACATATGCGATGGGTTTCAGACGCGATGCCGGAAGAAACAATAGCATCCGAATAGAAAATGAATGAGGAGACAGTTATGGAATATGCGATTGAAGTAAAAGATCTGGTGAAACGATATAAAGATTTTGTAGCATTATCACACTTTGATCTGGAGGTGAAAGAGGGCGAGATCTTCGGCCTGCTTGGACCGAATGGGTCGGGCAAGACGACGACGATCAACTGTATCTTGTCGTTGCTTACATACGATCAGGGCGATGTCCGGGTATTTGGTAAGAAGATGACATCGACAAGCTACGATCTGAAACGGGAGATCGGTGTTGTAATGCAGAATGTGGCTGTATTTGATGAAATGACGGTATATGAGAATATCGATTATTTCTGTGGGCTGTATATCAGGGATAAAGAGACAAGAAAACAGTATGTAGAGGATGCCATTGCATTTGTCGAGCTTCAGGACTATAAGAAGTTCCTGCCGAAAAAGCTGTCAGGAGGACTTCTCAGACGATTAAATATTGCATGTGGAATTGCACACAAACCAAAGCTGATCTTTTTTGATGAACCGACGGTGGCGGTAGATCCGCAGAGCAGGAACAAGATCTTAGAGGGAATTGTCGAGCTTAATAAGAAAGGCGCAACGATCATTTACACTTCTCATTACATGGAAGAGGTAGAACAGATCTGTAGCCGTATATTGATCATGGATAAAGGCCAAAAGGTCGCTCTTGGCACGAAGGAAGAACTGAAAAAAATGATAAAGAAGACGGAGAGTATCTTCATAGAAGCTCCGGCACTGACAGATGAACAACTGCTGGAGCTGAAACAGCTTCCGCATGTGTATGACAGTTCATACCAGGATGGAATGTTGAAACTGATCTACTCCGGTGGAGATCACAATCTGATCCGGGTTATGGAATATATGAAGGAGCATGCGGTATTGTTTGGAAAAGTATATACTGAGCTTCCGAGTCTGAACGATGTGTTCCTTGAGATCACCGGAAAGACACTTCGGGATTAGGAGGGATGGATATGTTTTGGCATAATTTTAAATATGCAGGTAAGATGCTGATAAAAGGCAAAGATACACTGTTTTGGACGATACTGTTTCCGATCGCATTATTCACATTCATGTACATGGCATTTGGAAATATCATGGAAAAGGATGAAATGTTTAAAGATATCCCGGTCGCGGTTGTGAGGGATGGCGAGAACGATACGGCCCTTATGATGGTACTGTCTACGCTCTCCATGGACGGCGAAAATAAACGGATCGACATGGAGGTGCTTAGCGAGAAAGAAGCACTTCAGAAGTTAAAGGATGAAGAAGTGACCGGTGTGATCTATACATCGGATGCAAGCCTGACTGTGAGACAGAGTGACACCAAGGAGTCGATCCTGGAATCCATTCTGAATCAGTATAAGCAGATGGAACAGATGTATCTGAATCTGATGCAGAAGAATCCGGAGGCTGCACCGGAGATCATTCAGAAGGCAGTGCAGAGTGATGCGGTATATTATGAAGAGATTTCTACATCGGACGGATGCCAGAATGAGTATTATAATTATTTCTATGCAGTGCTTGCTATGAGCTGTCTGTTTTCTTCTTTTGCCGGAATCACAAGAATGCACAAGCTGCAGGCAAATGAAAGTGCGCTTGGAATGCGTCGTTGTCTGTCACCGAATCCTAAACTTGTGACTGTTCTGGCGGAGTATCTAGCATTACTGCTGGTTCAGTTTACCGCAGAGGTTATTACTGTGATCTATATGCGGCTGTTCGGTGTACAGTTTGGTACGAAATATCCGGCTATTTTACTGGTGCTTTTTATTGCATGTAATATCGGTATTGCCGGGGGAATGCTGCTTGGTTCCTGGTCAAAATGCTCATATGGAGGAAAGATTGGAATTGCGGTAGCGGCCAGCCTGACGTTCTCTTTTATGGCGGATCTGATGGTTCATGGAATTAAAAACAGTATTGAAGATAAACTTCCGATTCTGAACCGGATCAATCCGGCAGTGTTGGTAACGGACTGCCTTTATGCACTCAATGTATACGATAATTACGATCGTTATTTCAGAAATATCCTGATCTTAACCGGTATGGCTGTCTGTTTGCTTGGAGCGAGTATTCTGGTCTTAAGGAGGAACAAATATGCAAGTGTTTAAATCCTATTTTAAAATCTTAAATAAGAAAAAAGGCTCAATGCTGATGTATATTGGGATCTTTGCAGGCATTATATTTGGATTTATATTGCCAAATTCCGGTAAAACAGAAGATGAATATAAAAGCATGAAGTGTAAATTCGCCTGGTTTGATTATGACCAGACGGCAGAAAGTGAAGAACTGTTTTCGTATCTGGATCATGCACATAAACATGCTGAATTAAAAACAGATACAACGGAAGCGATGCAGGACAGTCTGTTTAACCGGAATACAGACTGTATCGTCCGCATTAAAAAGGGTTATGCGGATCATCTGGATAAGGAAGATCTGTCCGATTATATCGAGATCGTTGCAATTCCGAACCGGAGCAAGGTGGAACTGTTTGAATCGGACGTGAATAAATACATCTCTTATCTGAATGCATATTTTGCAGCCGGATATGACCGGGCGGAGGCAGCAGCTCAGGTAAATGAACTGTTTCAGATCAGAACGAATGTAACAATGACAACCGAAGACCATGGCGGAAAACATAGTACGAGATATACATTTTTCAGTTATCTGGGCTGGATATTTGTGGTCATGATGATCGAAGGTGTAAGTCCGGTATTGATCGTATATGACAAAAAAGAATTAAGAGAACGGATCGCAAGCTCGGCATATAAATATTCCAATATGACAAAAGAAATCCTTCTCGGTACGATTGTAACAGGATTTCTTGGATGTGCTGTATTTGCGGTTGGAGGATGCTTTGTATTCAGAAAAGAAATGTTTACGGCAGCAGGACTTGGGAATCTGCTCAATATGGTCTGCTACATGTTTGTAGCCATGGCGCTTGCCTTTCTTGCAAGTAAGATTGCTCGAAACGAGGAAGGTTTCAGTATGATCGGCAATATAGTGTCCCTTGGTATGGCGTTCCTGTCTGGCATCTTTGTTCCGGTGGAATTCCTTGGAGCAGGGGTCATTAAGCTGGCACATTTTCTTCCGGCTTACTGGTATGTCAAAGTCGTTGATCTTCTGGACTATGAGGCAAAGATACCATCGGAAGCATTCGTATATATGGGGATCGAGGTGCTCTTTGCAGCCGCCATCATCACAATCGCAATCGTGATCGACCGTGCCAGAAACCACCGCCTGGTGGCGTGAAAATATCTAAAAAAATGGAAGCGGTATTCCTGTTGTGAAGGAAACATATCTGGAAATCGATATATAAAACAAAATGGGAAATAGCATTACTATTATGAAGCAAGCCTTTTTTAACGCCGGTTCTTAGCGAGTCGCCATGGGCGAGGAGCTTAGTACCGTTGCGTTAAAATAGAGTGCGAACGACTTGCGGAATAATATGTAATGTATTTCCCATTTTATTTCAAAGATTTACGGAAGAAATTTCCTTTATAACAGGAATGCCGCTTCTATTTCAACTATTATTTGTCGTTGTTCTTGTTCTTCTCGTTCATCATTGCGCGGACTTTCATGGACAGGCCGAACAGGTTGATGAATCCGGTTGCATCCTTATGGTCATACAGCTCACCGGTAGTGAAGCTTGCAAGACTCTCAGAATACAGAGAATATGGAGAAGTTGTTCCGGCTTTGATGATATTTCCCTTGTACAGTCTCATCTTAACCTGACCGGTAACTGTCTCCTGTGTCTTTTCAACAAATGCCTGAAGTGATTCACGAAGAGGGCAGAACCACTTTCCTTCGTATACAAGATCGGCAAACTTGGTTGCTACGAGCTTCTTGTATGCAAGTGTTTCACGATCCAGAGTCAGCTCCTCTAACTGCTTGTGAGCTTCCATCAGAATTGTTCCGCCGGGAGTCTCATAAACACCACGGGACTTCATGCCGACAACACGGTTCTCAACGATATCGATAATACCGATACCATGCTTTCCGCCTAAACGATTTAATTCACGAATGATATCAGAAACTTTCATCTTTGTACCGTTAATAGCAGTTGGGATACCCTTTTCAAAATCAAGTGTCAGATATTCATCCTCATCCGGTGCCTTTTCAGGGGTAACACCGAGAACCAGAAGATCATCGTAGTTTGGTTCGTTTGCAGGATTCTCCAGTTCCAGACCTTCATGGCTGATGTGCCAGATATTACGGTCACGGCTGTAAGAATGAGCAGCATCAAATGGAAGATTAATACCATGTGCCTGACAGTATGCGATCTCCGCATCCCGGGAATCCAGCTTCCATTCCGGCTGTCTCCATACAGCGATAACCTTGATGTCAGGAGCAAGAGCCTTAATTGAAAGCTCAAATCTTAACTGATCATTTCCTTTTCCTGTTGCACCATGACAGATCGCAACAGCACCTTCCTTACGTGCAACCTCAACTAATTTCTTAGCGATCAGAGGTCTTGCAAAAGAAGTACCAAGTAAATATTTATTCTCATATACAGCATCTGCCTGAACGGTTGGCATGATGTATTCATCACACAATTCATCAACAACATCCAGAATGTATAACTTGGAAGCTCCTGAATATTTTGCTCTTTCGTCCAGCCCTTCCAGTTCACTTTCCTGTCCTACATCGATGCAGGCGCAGATAACATCGTAATCATAAGTTTCTTTTAACCAAGGGATGATAGCTGTTGTATCAAGACCACCTGAGTATGCAAGAACAACTTTGTCTTTTGCCATTTCTAAATCCTCCTTAAATTCATAAAGTTTTACCTGCAAATAAATATATAACGGTAATGAATATTATGCAAGTATTTTTGGAAAATGCTGGTCTGAAAATCGGACTTTGAAAGGAATATTGGTTGTAAATTGCACTTTTTTATTGTATCATGTAAATAATAATGTCGTAAAATAAGTTGCAGAGAGGATGTCTTTATTTATATGGATAAGAAGACTACACAATTCGATCAACGTCTATCCGAATATCGGGACAGACTGTTACAACGGAATAAGGAAATGACGACTGACGATGATGACCGGATCGATGCGATCATCAATGGAAGTGCAGATACAGAGGAAATGGAGGCTCCTGCGGGTATGAATGAGATACAGGAGCAGTCGGAGGCATCGGAGAAGGAAGATACACAGAGAGCGCCGGAACCGGTGTCGGAATCGTATAAAGAGTATGCGGACAAGCTGGAATCTGTATTACAGGAAGTCGGCGTATCAAAGAAACCGGAGAAAAAGGAAGAAAATAAAAAAGAAGAGAAGAAAATTGAAAAGAAAGCTGAAAAGAAAAATGATATTGAAGCTGCGGCAGAACGGGAACGGAAACGGCTGGCAAGAAAGAATGCAGGACTTGACCAAGAAGAGACTTTGGAACTGACAGAAGAGCCGGAACCGGAAGAACCTGATTATGATGATGACTCTTCGGATGATTTTATGGAAGAAGATGGCGGACGCACATCAGCAGCCAAGGAGAATCTTCAGAATATATTGTTTGGCGCCGGCCGGGCATTTCAGAATCTGAAAAAGGAACAGGAAGAGAAAGAGGATAAGGACAGGGAACGGAAACAATCTGGAACTGTATCTGTTGTTAATCGTTGGCTGATCGTCGGAGTTGTCCTTTTGATTGTCTTTATCGTGCTGACGATAAGTTATATTGGAGCAAACAAATCATACAAATATAACCAGATGGATATCCGTCCGATTGCAGAATCAGACCTGACAGTGAATGATGGCGTGGAAGATGCAACGAAAGGATATACAATGATCGCATTGTATGGTGTGGATTCCAGAGACGCCAATCTGAATACAGGAACCAACAGTGATACGATCCTTCTTGTCAGTATCAATAATGACACAAAGGAAGTAAAGTTGGTATCCGTGTACAGAGATACATTGTTTGAGATCCAGGGTGAGACACCGGTTACACAGAAGGTAAATTACGCATATCAGTTGGGCGGAGCATTAATGTCAATTAACACACTGAACACGAATCTGGATCTGAAGATCACAGATTATATAACGGTAGATTTTAATGCGATGTCAAGCATCATCAATGCACTTGGTGGTGTGGAGATAACGATCGAAGAGGAAGAAGTCAACAGCCTGAATAAGAATCTGGCAGAACAGATCGCAATATCAGGAGAATACTCCAATGGTGTTCATTCTGCGGGGAAACAGCTCCTGAATGGTCAGCAGGCAGTAGCCTATACCAGGATCCGGAGCAATGCAAAGGGTGATATTACCAGAACCGAACGACAGAGAATCGTTCTGTTAGGTCTGATCAGCAAGCTGGGAAATGCAGGAACCGATACGATCCGCAATCTGCTGGATGTATCCTTTAGCTGTATCTCTACCAGTCTTACAAAGACAGAGGCGGAGGAGCTTGCGAAGAATGTTGCTTCTTACAAGATCACAGGCAATACGGGCTTTCCATTTGCCTACAGCTTCGCATCCCTTGAGGATAAGGGCAGTGTGATCGTGCCTGCAGATATGGCGGCAAATGTAACAGCACTTCATGCATGGCTGTATGGAGACAGCGGATATTCGGTATCGACAACGGCGGCTGCGATCAGTAAAACGATTGCTGATGAAACCGGTGTGGCATCAGCAGGCAGCATTGATATCGAGCAGGCGGTCAGTGAAGTTACGACTGAGTCGACGGAGTCTGCTTCAGAAGCTGGAAACGGTACAGAAGAAGATGATTCATCGGATGTGAAGACGATCACAACACCTCCGGAGGGTATGATAGAAAATGAATAGTCGGCAGATGCCGGGTAAATAGATTCAGACAGAGAACCTGAGAACTGTATCCGATGCGGTTTTCAGGTTCTTTTTCACAAGAACAAAGAAAGGCAGGTGTCATGCATATGAGAAAACGATGGTGGATATCCGGTATCCTGACCGTTGTTCTGACAGCAGGATTTGGAGCCGGGAATGCCGGAAATGGTAATCAACAACTGAATAGGGTAGAGCAGGATGCAATCACCCATGTATGTGCGGAAGAGCTTCCGGATGAAGAAACAGAGATCGTTCCGTTTCGTGGAAGAGAAAGCTATATCCTGTCAGAGTGGGAGCTGGAAACAGAAGGTAAGCTGGAACAGGCAGCTATGGTAAAACAGTACATATCTACGATGACACTGCGGGAGAAGGTGTGCCAGATGATCATTGCCGATCCGGAGAATCTGGTCACAACACATGATGTCACAAAAGTGGATGTGGAAATGAAACAGGCACTTGCAGACTATCCGGTAGGCGGGATTATGCTGAAGTCCAGAAATATCGAAAGCAAAAAGCAATTAAAGAAGTTGATTAAAAATTTGCAGAAGCAATCGGAAATCGCATTATTCCTTGCGGTAGATGAAGAAGGTGGAAATGTCAGCCGGGTACTGTCGAACCTCGGAAACCGGGAAGGCGGGACGATCGATCCGATGTATGAATATAAGGATGATGGTACGGATACGGCATTTGAAAATGCGAGGGAGCTTGGGAGCAATCTGGCATATTATGGGTTTAATCTGGATTTCGCACCGGTGGCTGATGTGTGGTCGAATCCTAAGAATACCGTGATCGGAAAACGGGCATACAGTGATGATTATGAACAGGCGGCGGAGCTGATTCCGTATGCAGTGGAGGGCTTTCATGCCGGTGGCGTGATGTGTACCCTGAAGCATTTTCCGGGACACGGGGATACCGTTGAGGATTCCCATTATGGAACGGCGTATGTAAGGGCAACGCTGAAAGAACTGGAAACGCAGGAGTTTGTTCCGTTTCGGGCAGGAATCCGGGCAGGGGCCGATTGTGTTATGATCGGGCATCTGGTAGTACCTGACATATCAGATCAGCCGGCGGATCTTTCGGAAACACTGGTTACAGACTGTCTGCGAAACGAGCTGGCCTTTCATGGATTGATCATCACAGACTCCTTTCAGATGGAAGCGATCACGGATCATTATGAACCGGGAGAAGCTGCGGTGCGGGCAATCCAGGCAGGTGTGGATCTGATCCTTGAACCGGAAGACCTTGGGGAAACGGTTGAAGGGATTCTGACTGCATCAGACAAGGGAGAACTGACTGAGAAGCGGATCGATGAAAGCGTGGAACGGATACTGATGGCAAAACAGGTAAATGGAATCCAGATGGATCATAAAATTGAGAAACAATAGTAACACAATTCAAAAATATGATAGAAAACGATGAAAACATCAAAAAGAAAATTATGAGTAAAAATGCAATTCATGGGAATAAAACCACATGAATTGCATTTTTAAATATACAAATATAATAAATTGCAAATACAAAATACTTTATAAAATTAAGTTTGCAAACTATCTGACAATTTGACGAAAAAAGTTGTTTACAAACGGAAAAAAAGATAGTATGATTACAAATCATAAAAAGCACAGAGCTGTATTTGAGAAATACTATCAGATGATCGGGCAGTAGGATCTCAACAGGCACTGACAATAAGTTGGAAAGGAAAACGAGCATGGAAGATAACAGAAACGTAGCAAATCCAGGGTTATACCGTGAAGAATATGAACATGATAACTGTGGTATCGGTGCCGTTGTGAATATCAAGGGCATTAAGACACATGAGACCGTAAATAATGCGTTAAAGATTGTTGAAAATCTGGAACACAGAGCAGGAAAAGATGCAGAAGGAAAAACCGGTGACGGTGTAGGTATCCTTCTTCAGATCTCACACAAATTTTTCAGAAAAACCGTTGCAGAACTTGGATATGATCTGGGTAAGGAACGGGATTATGGTGTTGGTATGTTTTTCTTTCCACAGGATGAACTGTCAAGAAAACAGGCAATGAAGATGTTTGAGGTTATTGTTGAGAAAGAAGGACTGGAGTTCTTATGCTGGAGAATGGTTCCGACGACTCCGGGTATCCTCGGTAAGAAAGCTATTGATGTTATGCCATGTATCATGCAGGCGTTTATCAAGAGACCGGCAACCGTAAAAGCAGGACTTGATTTTGACCGGAAGCTGTATTTTGTCAGAAGAATATTTGAAGAAAGTAACGATGATACCTATGTGCCATCACTTTCCAGCAAGACGATCGTATATAAAGGTATGTTCTTAGTTGGAGAGCTTCGTAAGTTCTATAACGACCTTCAGGATCCGGATTATGAATCAGCAATCGGACTTGTACATTCAAGATTCTCAACGAATACAACGCCTAGCTGGCTTCGTGCACATCCATACCGTTATCTTTGTCACAATGGTGAGATCAATACGATCCGTGGAAATGAAGATAAGATGATCGCCAGAGAAGAGACAATGGAATCCACGATCATGCAGGATGAGATGTACAAGGTTATGCCTGTACTTGATCCAAATGGTTCCGATTCCGCCAGACTGGATAACTGTCTGGAGTTCCTGGTATTAAATGGCATTCCGCTTCCACTTGCCGTTATGATCACGATTCCGGAGCCTTGGGAGAATGACCGATTTATGAGTCAGGAGAAAAAGGACTTCTATCAGTATTATGCAACGATGATGGAACCTTGGGACGGACCTGCATCGATCCTGTTCACAGACGGAGATATCATGGGTGCAGTGCTCGACCGTAACGGACTCAGACCTTCCAGATATTATATAACAGATGATGATTACCTGATCCTTTCCTCAGAGGTTGGTGTATTAGAGGTCGATCCGTCAAAGATCGTAAAGAAGGATCGTTTAAGACCGGGACGTATGCTTTTAGTTGATACGGTAAACGGCCGTCTGATCTCTGATGATGAGATCAAAGAAAAATATGCAAAAGCAAAACCATATGGTGAATGGCTCGACAGTAATCTGGTCAAGTTAAATGACCTGAAGATCCCGAACATCCGTGTAGAGGAATATACCGATGAAGAACGGGCAAAGCTTCAGAAAGCATTTGGTTATACATTTGAGGACTTTAAGAATACGATCTATCCAATGGCTGAAAAAGGTGCAGAAGCGATCAGTGCAATGGGAACGGATACTCCGCTTGCTGTACTTTCAAACAGTGACAAGCCATTGTTTAACTATTTCAAACAGTTATTTGCTCAGGTAACGAATCCTCCGATTGATGCGATCCGTGAGGAGATCGTTACATCAACTTCCGTATATCTTGGAAAGGATGGCAACATTCTGGAAGAGAAGCCGGAAAACTGTCATGTATTAAAGATCCATAATCCAATCCTTACAAATACTGATATTTTAAAGATCAAGAACATGAAGGTAGAAGGATTGAAGGTCGGCGTTCTTCCAATCCTTTACTATAAGAATACATCACTGGAAAAAGCGTTAGACCGGTTGTTCGTAGAAGCAGACAAGCTGTACCGTGATGGTGTAAATATCCTGATCCTGTCAGACCGTGGTGTCGATGAAACACATGTTGCGATTCCTTCCTTATTAGCAGTTTCGGCTATGCAGAAGCATCTGGTAAGGACCAAGAAGAGAACTTCGGTTGCAATCATTCTGGAGAGTGCCGATCCTAGAAATGTGCATCATTTTGCAACCCTGCTTGGTTACGGTGCCTGTGCTGTCAACCCATATCTGGCAATTGAGACGATCAAACAGATGGTAGACAGTCATCTGTTAAATAAGGATTTCAATGCGGCTGTTGATGATTACAATGCAGCGATCATGCATGGCATCGTAAAGATCGCATCCAAGATGGGCGTATCAACGATCCAGTCTTACATGGGATCCCAGATCTTTGAATGTATCGGACTTTCCAAAGAGGTCGTTGATAAATATTTCACAAATACAGTAAGCTGCGTAGGCGGTTCCGGTATCAAGGAGATCGAGAAGACAGTGGATGCCCTTCATTCATCTGCATTTGATCCGCTTGGCCTGGATACTAATCTTGCACTGACAAGCATCGGTGCACATAAGTTCAGAAGCGGTAAGGAAGAGCATCTGTATAATCCACAGACGATCTACCTGCTGCAGCAGGCGACCAGAAGAGGAGATTACAGCCTGTTCAAGCAATATACCGCATGTCTGGAAGATGAGACAAAACCATTCCATTTGAGAGGACTGATGGAATTCAAATATGCTGAGAATCCAATTCCGCTGGAAGAGGTAGAACCGGTAGAATCCATTGTAAAACGTTTCAAGACCGGAGCAATGAGTTATGGTTCCATTTCACAGGAAGCACATGAATGTATGGCGATCGCAATGAATACGATCGGTGGTAAATCCAATTCCGGTGAAGGTGGAGAGTCGATCGACCGATTAACAATAGGAAAAGACGGTAAGAACCGTTGCTCCGCGATCAAGCAGGTAGCATCTGGACGATTCGGTGTTACATCCAGATATCTGGTCAGCGCAAAAGAGATCCAGATCAAGATGGCACAGGGCGCAAAGCCGGGTGAAGGTGGACATCTTCCTGGTGGAAAGGTATATCCATGGATCGCAAAGACTCGGTTATCTACTCCGGGTGTCAGCCTGATCTCACCACCACCACATCATGATATTTATTCGATCGAGGATCTGGCACAGTTGATCTACGATTGCAAGAATGCAAACCGTGATGCAAGAATCTCTGTAAAACTGGTATCAGAAGCCGGTGTTGGTACAGTTGCAGCCGGTGTTGCAAAGGCAGGAGCACAGGTTATCCTCATCTCCGGTTACGATGGTGGTACCGGTGCAGCACCAAATAACTCCATTCATTATGCAGGACTTCCTTGGGAGCTTGGTCTGGCAGAGACACACCAGACATTGATCAAGAATGATCTTCGTAACAAGGTTATCCTTGAAACCGATGGTAAGCTGATGACCGGACGTGATGTTGCAATCGCAGCCATGCTTGGTGCAGAGGAATTCGGATTTGCAACAGCTCCGCTGGTAACCATGGGCTGTGTAATGATGCGGGTATGTAATCTGGATACCTGTCCGGTTGGTATCGCTACACAGAATCCGGAGCTTCGTAAGAGATTCAAAGGCAAACCGGAATATGTCATCAACTTTATGAAATTTATTGCAGAGGAGCTTCGTGAATATATGTCGAAGCTTGGTGTCAGAACGGTGGATGAACTGGTAGGACGTTCCGATTTGTTATATGCAGGAAAGGGAGCAGAGGACAGAAATGTTGATCTGTCACTGATCATCAATAATCCATATATTGACGCACCTCAGAATAAGATCAAATATAACGAGAAGCATCCATATGACTTCCAGCTTGAAAAGACGATCGATATGCGTGTTCTGTTAAAGAAACTTGGACCTGCTCTTGAAAAGGGACAGAAGAAGAGTATCGAGATCGATGTTGTGAATACCGATCGTTCCGTTGGTACGATCTTCGGATCAGAGATCACAAAGCGCTATGGAGATACCTTGGAGGATGATTCTTACCTTGTAAAATGTAATGGTGCAGGTGGACAGAGCTTTGGTGCATTTGTACCAAAGGGACTTACCTTAGAGCTTGTCGGAGACAGCAATGACTACTTCGGAAAAGGACTTTCCGGTGGTAAGCTGATCGTATATCCGCCACGTTCCGCAAAATTTGTCCATGAAGACAATATTATTATCGGTAATGTAGCACTTTACGGAGCAACCAGTGGCAAGGCATATATCAACGGCGTTGCCGGTGAGCGATTTGCAGTTCGTAACTCCGGAGCAACCGCAGTTGTTGAAGGTGTCGGCGATCATGGTTGTGAATATATGACAGGTGGTAAGGTGGTAGTCCTTGGACGCACCGGAAAGAACTTTGCAGCCGGCATGAGTGGTGGTATCGCATATGTTCTTGATATGGAGAATGACCTGTATAAGCGTCTGAATAAGGAAATGATCCATGTGGAAGCAGTATCCGACAAATATGAGATCGGTGAACTGAAGCAGATGATCATGGATCATGTAAATTATACAAATTCAGAGATTGGAAAACGAATCCTGGATAAGTTTAATGAGTATCTTCCAAAATTCAAGAAGATCATTCCAAAGGATTATGAGAAGATGATGAACACCATTGTTGCGATGGAAGAAAAGGGTTTGACCAGTGAACAGGCAACGATCGAAGCATTCTACAAGATTAAAAATGGAGGTAAATAGATATGGGAAAGCCAACGGGATTTTTAGAATATGAAAGAGAAACCAGTATAGAGATCGCTCCGGAAGAAAGAATTAAGAATTTCAATGAATTCCATATACCATTAAGTCTTGAAGAACAGAAGATCCAGGCTGCCAGATGTATGGACTGTGGTGTTCCATTCTGTCAGGCAGGTATGATGATCGGCGGTATGGCATCCGGTTGTCCGTTAAATAATCTGATCCCTGAATGGAACGATATGATCTATAATGACAACTGGGAACATGCTTATGCCAGACTGAGCAAGACCAATAATTTTCCTGAATTTACCAGCCGTGTATGTCCGGCTCTCTGTGAGAAGGCGTGTACCTGTAATATTAACGGTGATCCGGTATCCGTAAGAGAAAATGAACGTGCGATCATTGAATATGCCTATGCAAATGGTCTGGTAAATGATCAGCCTCCAAAAGGAAAAACTGACAAAAAAGTTGCCGTGATTGGTTCCGGTCCATCTGGACTTGCTGTAGCGGATATGTTAAACAGCCGTGGACATGACGTCACTGTATATGAGAGAAGTGACAGACCGGGCGGACTTCTGATGTATGGTATTCCAAATATGAAACTGGAAAAAGAAGTCATCGACCGTAAGATCGCATATATGGAAAAGCGAGGCATCCGTTTTATATTAAATACAGAAGTGGCAACCGGAAAGTCCACAGCAAAGTCACCGTATCCAAAGGATGACCAGATCACAGGATATCTGAAGAATCCAAATCAGAAGTATGTAAAGGCAGAAGATCTGTTAAAGGAATATGATGCAGTTGTACTTGCCTGCGGCGCATCCAATCCAAGAGATATCAAGGCAGCAGGCAGAGATGCGAAGGGAATCTATTTTGCGGTTGATTTCTTAAAGACAACGACAAAGAGTCTTGTAAATTCAAAGTTTGCAGATAAGCAGTTCGTGAACTGCAAGGGTAAAAATGTTCTGGTTATCGGCGGCGGTGATACCGGTAATGACTGTGTGGGAACTGCCGTCAGAGAAGGAGCAAAGAGTGTTACCCAGCTTGAGATGATGCCGAAGCTTCCGGATCAGAGAGCAGAGAATAACCCATGGCCGGAGTGGCCGAGAGTCTGCAAGACCGATTATGGTCAGCAGGAAGCAATTGCAGTATACGGACACGATCCTCGTATCTATGAGACGACCGTTAAGGAGTTCTTAAAGGATAAGGATGGTAATGTGAAGGGGGCCAAGTGCGTAAAACTTGACTGGCAGAAGGATCCAAAGACCGGCCGTATGAATATGACAGAGGTACCGGACAGTGAGTATGTGATCGACTGTGAAGTCGTTCTGATCGCAGCCGGATTTCTTGGCAGCCAGAAGTATGTAGCAGACAGCTTTGGTATAGAATTGAATGAACGCACCAATGTAAAGACTGCATGCCCGAAGTCCTATGCAACGAATGTGCCAAAGGTATTTGTTGCAGGTGATATGCACAGAGGTCAGTCGCTGGTCGTATGGGCGATCCATGAAGGTAGAGAAGCTGCTGTTGCAGTAGATTCGATGTTGGTTGGATATACAAACCTGAACAGCTAAATATATTTATAGAAGAAACTGTTATGCAGATGTCCGGAGTAAGGATGTCTGCATGGCAGTTTTTTCTGTTAAATATGTGCAAATTTTCTAATTTTTTGGGTTTTCTTTTATACTTATTGACAGAAAAACCGGGGGCGTTTAAAATAGAAGTTATCTAGGTGAACTCTGCCCGGAACGATGTTTTAACAGAACAAAATCAGGCAGATGAGTAAAAAGAAGGAGAGTAAACTATGAGAAAAGGTAAGAAATTTATCTCAGCGGCACTAGGGTTTGCGCTGGTATTCCAGTCGTTTGCCGGAATTGGTCCGGTAGCTGTCGCTGCAACGGGAGATGTAGATATCAATTCGACATTTACCGACGCGAACTTTCGGTCATATGTATCATCGAATTTTGATACAAATAAAGATGGCACGTTGTCAGAAAAAGAAATTGATGCGGTAACATCACTGAATGTAAGTATCAGTACATATTCAAAGAAGATATCAAGTCTTGCAGGTGTGGATGTATTTACATCACTGGAATATCTGAACTGTTCTGGTCAGGCAATTGGAAGTCTGGATGTAGCGGATCTGGAGAATCTGAAATCTATTAATGCATCGAGCGACCAGTTGACGACATTTACATTACCAAAGAAAGCAGAACAGCTTGCTTCTGTTAATCTTTCCCATAATCAGATCACAGATATCACATTCCAGACGACTTATGCAGCTCTGAAAGAATTAAATGTATATGGAAACCAGTTGACTTCGATCGATCTGTCAAAGCTTCCGGCACTTGTGCGGCTGAATGTTGGTTACAACGTATTGTCGGCACTGGATCTGAGCAAGAACACGAATCTGGAATTCCTGCACTGTCAGAGTATGACAAAGCTTCATACGTTAGATATATCAAGCAACAGTGTGGATCATACAAAATTAGCCTATGTTGATTGTTCCTACATGCTGTCAGGTGGAGAAGGTGGAATCAATGAGCTGGATATTACAGGTGATACCGGTCTTAAGACACTGATCGCAGATGATAATGCCATATCTGTATTAAATATGGATGGAGCAACGTCACTCCAGATACTGAGTGTAGCAGGAAATAAGATCAAGTCGATCGATGTGTCCAAAGAATCCAGTCTGGAAACATTGAACCTGTCCAATAACAGTATCCAGTCTGTGGATGTCAGCAAGAATGCGGTTCTGAAATATCTGAATCTTGGAGCTATGCTGTTAAGCACGATCGATGTTACGAAGAATCCGTTACTGGAGAAGCTGGATCTGAATTCCAACCAGCTCATGGATATCGATGTGAGCAAAAACACAGCACTGACAGAGCTGGATCTTTCGAATAACCGGTTACAGAGAATTGACGTTAAGAATAATACAGGTTTAACTACATTGAAGCTGGATAATAATGCTTTGGTTGCAATCGATGTATCTTCCTGTCCTGGACTGTTGGAGGGTGAGTTCTCCTGTACAAATAACAGCAGACATATTTCTCTGTCAGAGCCAAACTACATCTTTAATATGGCGGATTTGGTAGCCGATGGATATCAGTCAGAGTATTCCGGTGTAGACCGTAAGGATGATACGATCGGATATGCATGTATCCGTACGACGGATCAGAATGGTAATAATCTGATCAAGAATGCAACACTTCAGGGATACACCTTATATACAGACGTTACCAATGAAAAGACACAGAATGTTGAATATAGTTACTATATCGGACTTGGAAAACAGACAGCAAAGTTTAAATTAATTGTTGATAATCCATTATCCTTAATTGTATGGTATACCTCAAATGGCAGCATTGTGAATAGCGGAAATGCAGAGTTAAGCCTTCGTGTCGGTGATACCACAACATTAGTTGCAAAGGATAAGAAGGAGAACGAATATTCCAAGGATATCATTTCCTGGAGCTCCAGTGATCCAAAGGTATTCAAGGTAGATAATGATGGCACGCTTACCTGTGTTGGCGCAGGAACAGCAACCCTTTATGTAAATATCAATAACAAAGCAAGAGCTTATATGACGATCAGCTGTCATAAGCCGGTAACAAAGGTTGTATTAAAAGACAAACAGAATGTTGAATATAATGATGGTGATACGATCGACCTGGTAGCAGGAAGCTGGGTTGGCGATGACCTGAAAACAAAAACACTTACAGCAACCTGCTATACAGATGAAGGCGTAGCAGACAAAGAGTATTCAGGCGTTACTTATAAGGTTACAACAACAGCAGATAAAGACAGCGCATCAAATTATAAAGTTGCAACTTGTACCAATGCAGGCGTGTTGACAGCAAAGGGAGCAGGTACAGTATACTTACATTGTATTTCAAAGGATTCAGGTGTAGATACAGTGTTAAAGGTAAATGTTTCCCAGATGGGCGAAGGTGTAACACTGTCAGAACAGAAGACAACGATGTTCACAGGTGTATCTAAGACATTCACAGCAACAGTAACACCGGATACCGCAACAAACAAAGAACTTGTATGGTCATCCAGTGATGAAACCGTAGCGCAGGTTGACCAGAATGGTAAGGTAACAGCAATTTCTGAAGGAACTGCTACTATATTCTGTAAGCTGAAGGCAAATCAGGGAATATATGCAAGAGCAGAGATCACAGTATATACAAGTGCAAATGGTGTAACCTTAAATCACACAGAATATACCCTGATCAAGGGAGCAACTGCAGAGGAAAGAAGAGTAACACTTGTTGCAAAGATCCAGGCAGAAGATACATCTTTATTTAAACCGAAATACAGCAGCAGTAATCCGGAGATAGCAACCGTAGGAACAACCACGGGTATTGTAAGTGCAGTAGCACCGGGAGAAGCCATTATTACCTGTACGATTGCAGATGGTATATCAACCGAGTGCAAGATCACAGTTATACAGAGAGTAACCGGAATCCAGATTGTAAGAGAAGGAACTGTTATGAATTCCGGAGAGAAGATGAAAGTAACAGCAAATGTTATGCCTGCAGATGCAAGTAATCCGGATGTAGAGTGGTCATCTTCGGATGAGAACATTGCAGCAATTGCTGCTGATGGAACGATCACTGCATTAAAGCAGGGTAAAGTAATCATTTACTGCAAGGCTCTTGATGGAAGCGGTAAACAGTCACAGTTTAATCTTACAATTAATGAACTTGCAAAAGATATTACCGTTGATCAGACAAATGTAGTCGCATATATTGATAAAGATACGGTTGTAAAAGCAAAGGTAACACCGGATACAGCAACCAAAAAGACACTGTCCTGGTCATCGGATGATACATCCATTGCAACCGTTTCGGGTGGAACAATGACAGTAGATGGAATCTCATATACGATCGGAAGAATCCGTGGTGTTGCACCGGGAACAACAACGATAAGATGTACAACACAGGATGGAAGTAATATTGAAAAAGAAATTAAAGTCACAGTTGTACAGCAGATCACAAATATCACACTGGATAAGACAGCAGTTGAGATCAATGCAGGCGAAAAAGCTTCGATCGCAGCATCTGTATTACCGGCAAATGCAGGTAATAAGAAGGTTGTATGGTCATCTTCCGATGAGAAGATCGCAAAAGTAGATCAGAAGGGTATGATCACAGCGGTTGGAAGAGGTACAGCCGTAATCACATGTAGTGCTGCAGACGGAATGGGTGCTAAGACAACCTGCCGTGTAACGGTTAAGCAGAGAGTTACATCAATCAAGTTAGATGCAACGACAATGAAATTATTTGTGGGCAATAAACAGTCCTTAACACAGACGGTATTACCGGAAAATGCGAATATGGCTACTGTAGAGTGGAGCTCCTCAAATGCAAAGGTTGCACAGGTAACATCTTATGGTCAGGTTACTGCAATGGCAGCAGGAAAGGCAGTTATTACATGTAAAGCAAAGGATGGAAGCGGCGTATTCGCAACCTGTAGTGTTACGGTTGTAAATCCGGTACAGTCCATCAAACTGAATCAGACGCAGAGAACAATCTTAAAGGGTAAGAAATATACCTTAAAAGCAAAGGTTGGACCAAAGAATGCAACCAGCAAGGCTGTAACCTGGAAGTCTTCAGACAAAAAGATTGCAACAGTAAGCTCAAAGGGTGTTGTAACTGCTAAGAAAGCAGGTCGTGTAACGATTACATGTACTGCGAAGGATGGAAGCAATGTTTACGCAACCTGTTCTGTAACCGTTGCAAATCCGGTTAAGACGATCAAACTGAATAAGAAAAAGGTTACGATCAAGAAGAAGGGAACATATCTGTTAAAGGCAACAGTAGGACCAAAGTCAGCAACCAATAAGGCTGTAACCTGGAAATCTTCAAACAACAAAGTTGCTACGGTATCTGCAAGTGGTTTTGTAACAGCTAAGAAGAAGGGCAAAGTAACAATTACTGTGAAGGCAAAGGATGGCAGCAAGAAAACTGCAAAATGTATTGTAACAGTAAAATAAATATAAGGATTTGGTGAACATGACCGGTATTTCCGGAGCATGGGAACAGTAAAAAGCAGGATATCCAATACCTCCGATAAGGAGTGAGGATATCCTGCTTTTGTTATCTTAGGCTTTTGAATCTATTGGGCATATTGTGCATGAGATCCTTGAGGCGAAATAAATATTCGTGAAAGAAAGGACAGAGCTATAGAAAATATGCGCAGTCCGTATAAATTAAATAAGCCCTTCTCAAAAGAAAAGGGCTTATCTAATATCTTCAACAACAAAGAAAAAAATTATGAATTAAGAACTGTCTATATAATAACGATAAATTATGAACAAATTATGACCATAAAAACAACGATTTGCAAATTAAAAGTAAGTTTTTTTTGACATATTTTCATACGTTGTGCGTTTTATACAAAAAAATCCATGCGCATTGTTTATCTTGATGAATTCACCGGACGCATGGATTTTTGATTGTATTTTTTGATGTACAGGCAATTAATGTAATAAGTGATCGACCGGAAGATATACAGGAAGTCCATCTTTATACTGTAATGAAACCTCACCGATGATCAGAGGACGAAGATAGTCGATCATTTCGTCTGTGACATCATTTCCTGCTTCATTGATCCATTCAACCGGAACGGATTTTGCTTCGTTTGCAATATCAGCAACATCGGCGGATTTGATCACCCACTGATACGGATCGTTTGAGATTCGTTCGATCGCAGCCATGATACCGGTCTTGCCTTCAGCAGCATATTTGACTGCTGCCTGGCCAAGAGAAAAAGATTCTGTAATATCGGTTCTGGATGCAATATGACCGGCACAACGCTGTAATACATTCAGCTCGATGGAACGTACTTTAACACCGATTTCATCACGAACCAGATATTCCAGAGCCTTGCCGGCACCGCTTAACTGTGCATGACCGAATTTGTCTGCAACAGCAGAATCTGAGCTGATGTAGTTGCCGTCAGCATCGTGAATACCCTCCGAAACAGCAACAATAACCGTTTTCTGTTTTGTAAGTTTATCTTTAACATCGGCTAAGAACTGTTCTTTTGAAAATGCAACCTCCGGAAGATAGATCAGATCCGGAGCCTGACTGTAGGTTGTTCTGGCCAGAGCGGAAGATGCAGTCAGCCAGCCGGCATCCCGACCCATAATTTCGATGATGATAACTGCCGGAATCTTATAGATATAAGCATCATGTGCAATCTCTAATACGGTGGAAGCCACATATTTGGCAGCAGAGCCAAAGCCCGGTGTATGGTCGGTTGCAAACAGATCGTTGTCGATCGTCTTTGGTACTCCGATGATCTTAACATCTGACTGGATGGATTTGGCATAGTTGCTGAGCTTTAAAACGGTATCCATGGAGTCATTTCCACCGATATAGAAGAATGCACTGATTCCGTATTCTTCAAAACGTTCAAATATCTGCTTATATGGAGCGGGATCCTCGGTATAATCCGGGAGCTTGTAACGACAGGAGCCAAGATACATGGCTGGTGTAAGCTCCAGTGTATTCAACATAGGAAAATGGGAGAGTGCCATCAGTGACATATCCATCATATTATTTTCCAGAACGCCGGTAATACCATGCAAAGAACCATAGATTCTTGTAAAACTACCGGATTTTCGAACTCCATCGATCACACCGGCTAAAGAAGCGTTGATTGCAGCGGTAGGACCGCCGGATTGAGCTACGATACAATTTTCTTTTTTCATTTTTGTCTCTCCATTCTTTTGTTCTATCAATTACTCAGTAGTGCTGTCAGATTTCAGCTAACTGAATGATTCCTTTTTTATAGAGGATATCCGGAACGTAGGACATCTTAGACTTACGAAGTCCGGGAAGTCCGAGATCCTCTTCGCGGTTTACATAGGTATAAGCCTGAAGCTCATGCGTGACAAATGACTGATTGATCATAGGATAGATGCCGTCAATACTGTCATCTGCTTTCTCAAAATGTACGTCAAAGGTATCTGCGGTCAGCGGTTCCCCTAAGGTAAATGCAGACGGGATGTGATTGACGTAGATGATTCCTCCGGTCATCTGAAGTTTTTTCCTGTTTGCAAGAGCTTTCCGGATGATATTATATTCATAAGCATGTTCTTCTGCAAGATCCGGCTGCAGGACATCGTGTTTTTCCACCCAGTATCTGGCGACTGCAAGACAGGCATCGATGTGCTCATCTGTGATTGTATAGTATTCATAATCCGGGTAATTACGCAGAAAGCTGTTGATATGATTCCGTTTGCCATGCAGCTTCTTTCCATGCAGACCGGTCAGCTTTTCTACTGTGTAGATATAGTCAAAATCACCTGGATCCAGAGTATAAGAGAAGTTTTTGCCGTACCAGCCGGAGATGATTTCATACATTTCCAGTGTCGCACAGTGGACACTGGGGGTTACACCCTTTGACTGAAACCAGGCACAGATTTCTTCAAATACGGCTTTTGCATTCTGAAGATAGACAGGATCCTGAAGATCTTTCACAAAATCTTTGCCTTTGCCGAGCGGAAACGTAAAAGAAGAAGGTTTTCCGCCTTCTTCTGATATAAATACAAGCATACCAGAGAGGATTGTATAGGATACATGGTATTCCTCTGCCCATAAGATGGCATTTCCAGGACAGAAACCACAGTCTCTGATACTGGTACCTCTCAGATACGGAGTTAAAATGTCAAGTTGCGATAAAGTTGGTTTTATAAGTTCCATGTATATGTCTTTCTAATTCTTAATTCTTCTACTATATTTTTATTCAGGACTATAGAGCAGGGTTAACAGATTCTTACGACCGTAGGTCATAAGGCCGTCAATGATCGCTTTTTTATTGTCCTCTGAAGTCCTGATCTCAACAAGCTGCAGCAATGCATTTACATAGCTGGTCCAGCGTTCATAGATCTTGCGCTGTGCATCTGTCGATACCGGAGGAAGCGAGGTGACTGGAGCATCGTCATCATCCGAGGATATGCCTGTTATATGGAATACAGGAGAGTCCGGTGTCAGGGCTTCAATTCCGTATGCGATCATATAGAGCTCTTCGGTTCGCACCAGACCGCAGTCATACATTTCCACAACCAGATCATTGATACATTCTTCCAGTTTGTTGAAATGATGTTCGCAGCGGAGACGGGTGATCGCATCGCCATCTTCCATATCCTCTTTGTTATACCAGTAACCCATATCGGCCTCTGTGTCACCTTCCAGTGCCTCTTCATATTTCTTTTTCACAGCAGTTGTCCGGCGGCTTCGTTTGTTTGCCATTTTTTCCTTTGATACCTGGATAGACCAGACGATCAGAGCGATAAATGCAAGAAGAAGTAATATGCCAAAAACAACTGTCAGAATCGATTTGATCATAGTTCATTACCTGCCATATTATTGATTGGATCTGCATAAAATGCAATAAAAAAAAATCATACCTACAACATATTATACTACAGAGTGCCATTCCTTTTCAATTCTTCTATTTGAAAAAATGAAGGCAATAACCAAATTTTAGGGCTTGCATGAGTAGTATGCCTATAGTATAATTACGTTAAAGCTGAGATGTACTAAGCTTCTTGCGATTTTGAACCTACATTTGAATAAAAGGGATTCCTATATTGCTGTTTGCGATGTCAGGCCTCTTCAAACGTGGAAGGCAGAGATTCAGTTGCGGTTGCCCACCTAGCATTGGCTAGGACTCAAAATGCAGGAACGCATTTCAGTTTTCAACAAATGATAAAGAGAGCAGCATCTATGATGCTGCTTTTTCTTTCGATATACATGTGCAGCAGAGCACATGTATAAATAAATTATGTCACAGGAACTGGAATTTTATGAAAAATTTTTTAAAATTTTTAACCTTTTGTGTGATGATCTTGTTGGTCGTTTTGATCATTTATGCAGGAAAATATGCTGTAAAAGAAAAAGAAGAAATACCGGAAGAATATAAGCAGACCGATATTTCCATATTATCAAATCTTCGGGATTCAGCAGGCGCCGGTGTTGTAAAAGAGTCGGACAGTCAGGCAGATAAACAGGCACGGGAAGCCATGCAGACCGATCATACAGCGGAGCTTCCTGTTTTGTCGGAGCAGAACATGCCAGATACGATCCGCGTTCTGTTGTCCGATGACGGAAGCTACTGGCAGTCAGAAGTCCGGGTGAGCAGTGATTCGGACCTTCGTGTTATCTGCGGGCAAACAGAAACAAGCTATAAGAAAGGAACGGAGATTGATCTGGCAGAGCTTACCGGGGACGCAGATCCGGTTTCCTTAACGATCATTCCGGAGCAATATGGAAAACTGACAATAGAGAGCTTTCATAAATCAGAAGGAGCACCGTCCTATCGGGGAAAGCTGCAGATAAAAAAACAGGGGAATAAATACTGTATTGTAAACGAACTGGCGTTTGAGGAATATCTGTATGCGGTTGTTTCCAGTGAGATGCCTTCCTCATATGAGAAAGAGGCGCTGAAGGCACAGGCGGTATGTGCAAGAAGCTATGCAGTTAGAAGGATCCAGGATGGTGCATTTGAAGAATATGGGGCGGATCTGGATGACACAACTGCCAGTCAGGTATATAACAATGTATTTGAAACAGAGGAAACGATTCATGCAGTACAGGAAACTGAGGGACAGATCCTGACCAATGACGGGGATGTGGTAAATGCATATTTCTTTTCAACTTCCTGTGGAACGACATGCCGGAATGATGACGTCTGGGGTGGAGAGAAGTTAGATTATCTGAATGATCAGTTGGAGATTTATACAGAGGCGGATCGGAAACGGTTAGGAGATGCAACTGTTATGCTCGATCATGGATATTTTCAGATAGGGGATGGCAGATTGTCAACGGAAGAGGTATTCCGTGCATTTATCGATCAGACGGTCTATGTGAACAGTATTGAGAAAGAAGAACCATTTTACCGCTGGCAGGTTACGCTGACGGCAGATCAGATACAGACACTTGCGGGTGCAGATATCACAGATCAGACCGGAGAGATTGAGAAAGTCCGGGTCACGAAAAGAGGAAATAGCGGAATTGCCCGGAATATGGTATTATACGGGAAACAGAGTTCTGTTACGATTGAAGGGCAGATGGAGATCCGTGAACTTCTGTGTTCACCGGATGTTGTGATCCGGAAACAGGATGGAAGTGAAACATCAGGTTTTGATCTGCTGCCAAGTGCGTATTTTTATATTACGCAGGATAAAGAGGGAAATTATCAATTGCATGGTGGCGGCTTTGGTCACGGAGTCGGCATGAGCCAGAATGGGGCAAATGATCTGGCAGAAGCAGGATATGGATATGAGGAGATCCTGTCTCATTATTATAATGGAACAGAACTTGAGAAATTGAGAGAAACGGGAAATAAAACAAATGAAGAATAAAGTAAACCGGGTGAAAGAGAAAATCGAATGGATCCAGAATCTTACAGTTGTACGGATGGTTCAGGGAGCAATGAGGATCAACAAGGATAATCAGTTGTCTGCGTTTGCGGCACAGGCGGCTTTCTTTCTGTTGCTTTCTTTTTTTCCATTTGCAATGATGCTCCTGATCGGCATTCGTTTTCTTCCGGTAACACAGGCGGAGTTTATAGAGCTGGTAGCGGAGATGATACCGGGAAAGATGGCAGAGACACTCAGCTTTATGGTCGATGAAATCTACAGTACGCAGGTTGGAACGACGATGATCGTGTCAGCAGTCGTAGCAGTCTGGTCGGCGGCAAAAGGAACGATGGCGATCGAACGAGGACTCAATTTTATGGATCGGACGAAGGATACCAAGAATTATATATTACGAAGACTGACAAATGCATTATATACGCTGATATTCTGCGTGATGCTGATCGCACTGGTCGGTGTATACGTTCTTGGCAATACAATCATGGAAGATATTCTTGCAAAGACAAACTGGGTGGATTATTCCGAGAAGATTTTCTTTTATTCCAGACTGTTAACTGCGCCGGTACTGGTATTTGCAGTTATTTTACTAATCTATTGTCGTCTGCCGGATAATCATCTGCGTTTGAAGACAGCAATACCGGGGGCGGTATTCACAACTGTCTGCTGGGTATTGTTATCAGCGGCATTTTCATCCTATCTTACTTATTTTGGAATCAATACTTATATGTACGGCAATCTTGGAGGCATGGTCATCGCAATGCTTTGGCTGTATATCTGTATGTATATCCTGCTTTTGGGAGCAGAGCTGAATCTGTTCTTCCGTGATGAGATCCGGTCTGTATTCCGGAAAATCCACACAGACCTTCATAAAAAAAGAACTAAAAAAGATTAAAGTTTTATAAAAAATAGTTGAAAAAACGACAGGAGAGAAATATACTAAGCGTATATGAGACGAGGGGAAATCGTTCAATAAATGGAGGAAAGTTTAATATGAAAAGAAGAACATGGAAGAATTCAGGTTTTTCACTTGTAGAGCTGATCATTGTGATCGCGATCATGGCAATTCTTGCAGGTGCACTCGCACCGGCACTTATCAAATATGTAAAAAAATCCAGACTGCAGGTATATCTTGATACGGCATCAGAGATTGAGAAATCCGTTGTAAATATGGTTGTGGATGCGGAAGAAGATGGCTATGCGATCCGTGCAGTGACTTATAAAGGTTCAACGGATGGTGGTTCAGGATCAGGAAAGTTGATTTGTGCAACTGCTTCCGGTTACGCAGACATGGCGAATTCTTCAGATAAATCAAAGTATTTTTCTGAAATGTTTCAAGCAATGGGAATGGGCAGTATTACCCTGTATATGAATGGTGGAATTCCGCTTCAGATTGCATTGTCAGAAAATGGAAAAGTCGTTGCCTCAGATCCGGCAACAGGTGTGAGTTCTGAGATCCTGTTATCTGACCGGCATGGGAATCTGAAGGCAAAACTTGTCTATTCAACAGAAAAATCTGAATGGGTGATCGCAGAAAGTTATTGACACATATTAAAAATGTGCTATATTTAAGTATAGTTTTAACCATCCTGACTATAAGCGGATGGAAGAGAAGACGTTGAAGATGCAAAAGATGGGATATGTCTGACAGAGAGATCGGGTCATCGGCTGGAAGCCTGATCGAGCACCATATTTCATTTAATTTCACATCCGAGTTTTATCTCTGAGAATTCTTTAAACGGAAGCGTAGGAGATAACGGGTTATGACCGTTATAACATAGAATGAGTGCTGACAGCGCCGGGAAGACCGGATGTCAGAATCAGGGTGGTATCGCGGTTGCTCCGTCCCTTTGTGGACTGGGGCTTTTTTTGTGTACATCATCGGGCCGGGAGGCAGGAGGGTGTATCCCAAGCAGGAATATTCCGCATGTTTATTCACAAATATTGAGAAAATATAAATAAGGAGAATGAAAGATGAAAGACAGATTAGAGGCAATCAAAGCAGCAGCACTTGCCAAGATCAATGAAGCAGATGTGCTGACATCCTTAAATGATGTAAAGGTATCTGTACTCGGAAAAAAAGGTGAACTGACCCAGGTATTAAAGGGTATGAAAGATGTAGCACCTGAAGACAGACCAAAGGTTGGACAGATGGTAAATGAGGCACGACAGGCAATTGAGACAGCCTTAGAGGAAAAGTCAAAGAAGATCAATCAGTCACTTCGTGCAGAGAAGATGAAGCGCGAAACGATCGACGTTACCCTTCCGGGAATCAAGAAGATCGATGGACACAGACATCCGAATCAGATCGCTCTTGAAGATCTGGAACGTGTATTCATCGGTATGGGCTATGAGATCGTAGAAGGCCCTGAAGTTGAATATGATAAATATAATTTCGAATTATTAAATATCCCTGCAAATCATCCTGCAAAGGATGAACAGGATACCTTCTATATTACAAAGGATATCCTGCTCCGTACACAGACATCTCCGGTACAGGCAAGAATCATGGAGAAGGGCAACCTTCCGATCCGTATTCTTTCACCGGGACGAGTATTCAGAGCTGATGAAGTAGATGCAACACATTCACCATCCTTCCATCAGGTAGAAGGTCTGGTTATCGATAAGAACATTACGATGGCTGACTTAAAGGGAACCTTACAGCAGTGGGCAAAGGAATTCTTCGGTGAAAACACAAAGGTTAAGTTCCGTCCACATCATTTCCCATTCACAGAGCCATCAGCAGAGATGGATGTAACCTGTTTCAAATGTGGCGGAAAGGGCTGTCGTGTATGTAAGGGAAGCGGCTGGATCGAGATCCTTGGCTGTGGTATGGTTCATCCAAAGGTACTTCATGACTGTGGCATTGATCCGGAGGAATATTCAGGATTTGCATTTGGTATCGGTCTGGAGCGTGTAGCACTGTTAAAATACGAAATCGACGATATGCGTCTTCTTTACGAAAACGATGTACGTTTCTTACAGCAGTTCTAAAAAACAGGAAAAGGAGATAGAAAAATGAATACACCACTTTCATGGATAAAAGTATATGTGCCTGATCTTGACGTAGAGGCACAGGAATTTGTCGATGCAATGACACTTTCCGGTTCACATGTAGAAGGTTTTGAGAAGAAAGACAAGAATCTTGAAAAGATCGTAGTTGGTAAGATCGTTAAGATAGAAAAGCACCCGGATGCTGACAAACTGGTTGTATGTCAGGTCGATATCGGAGCAGATGAGCTGCTTCAGATCGTAACCGGAGCACCAAATGTAAAAGAAGGAGATCTGGTTCCTACCGTACTTGACGGTGGTAAAGTAGCAGGCGGACACGATGGCGGAGAGCTTCCTGCTGATGGAATCAAGATCAAGAAAGGAAAACTTCGTGGCGTGCCATCTTATGGTATGATGTGTGCGATTGAGGAGCTTGGATCATCCAGAGAACTGTATCCGGAAGCACCGGAAAACGGTGTCTATGTATTCCCTGCGGAAGCAGATGTAAAGCCGGGTGATGATGCGGTAAAGGCACTGGGACTGGATGATGTTGTTGTAGAATATGAGATTACATCAAACCGTGTAGACTGCTTTTCCATGATCGGTATGGCAAGAGAGGCTGCTGTTACATTTGACAAGCCATTCTACCCACCGGTGATCAAGAAAACAGGAAATGATGAAGATGTAAATAACTATGTATCTGTAGACGTTCAGGACACAGATCTGTGTAAGCGTTACTGCGCAAGAGTTGTAAAGAACTTAAAGATCGGCCCATCACCAAAATGGATGAGAGAGAGACTTGCTTCACAGGGAATCCGTTCGATCAACAATCTGGTTGATATCACAAACTATGTAATGGAAGAATATGGACAACCAATGCATGCGTATGATCTGTCCACAATTGCAGGAAATAAGATCGTTGTCAGACGCGCAAAGGATGGCGATACATTTGTGACGCTTGACGGTCAGGAAAGAAAGCTGGATAAGGATGTTCTGATGATCTGTGACGGAGAAAAAGAAGTTGGTATCGCAGGTATCATGGGTGGTGAGAACTCCATGGTAACGGATGATATCCAGACCTTATTATTTGAAGCAGCCTGTTTCGATGGAACCAATATCCGTCTGTCATCCAGAAGACTCGGACTTGCAACAGATGCTGCATTCAAGTTTACAAAGGGACTTGATCCAAATCTTGCAGAAGAAGCAATCAACCGTGCATGCCAGCTGATCGAAGAAATGGGTGCAGGTGAAGTTGTTGGCGGTATGGTTGATGTATATCCGGATCCTGTACAGCCTAAGGTGCTTCCGTTTGAGCCTGAAAAGATCAACAAGCTTCTTGGTACCGATATTGATGAAAAGACCATGCTTGATATATTTGGTAAGCTGGAATTAACATATGATGAAGCAGCAAAGACACTTACTGTTCCAACCTTCCGTCAGGATTTAAACTGCATGGCAGATCTGGCAGAAGAAGTTGCCCGTTTCTATGGATATGATAAGATTCCGATGTCACTTCCAAAGGGTGAAGCTACCGTAGGTAAGAAGCCATACAGCCATAGAATCTATGACATTGCAAGAAACATTCTGGAAGGAAACGGATTCTCCGGTGGTATGTGCTATTCATTTGAAAGCCCGAAGGTATTTGACAAATTACTGCTTCCTGCTGATTCCATTTACAGAAAGGCGATTACGATCGCAAATCCGCTGGGTGAGGATTTCAGTATCATGAGAACGGTATCCTTAAATGGTATGCTGACTTCTCTTGCAACGAACTTCAATCGTAAGAATAAGGTTGCACGTCTGTACGAGTTCGGAAATGTATATCTTCCAAAGCAGCTCCCACTGACAGAGCTTCCGGAAGAACGTATGAAGCTCACAATCGGTATGTACGGCGAGGGTGATTTCTTCAACTTAAAGGGTGTGATCGAGGAGTTATTCGATAACCTTGGTATGAAGAATATCTGTACCTATGTTCCTACAACAGAGCATCCGTTCTTGCATCCGGGTCGTCAGGCAAATATCGTAAAGGACGATACCGTTGTTGGTTATCTCGGTCAGCTTCATCCGGAAACCTGTGATAACTATAATTTAAAGGGTGAGATATATGTAGCAGTTCTTGATATGCCAAATGTCGTAGCACTGTCGTCCTTCGATATCAAGTATGAAGGTATCGCAAAGTTCCCTGGAAGTACCAGAGACTTAAGTATGGTTATGGACAAGGGAATCTTTGTTGGACAGGTAGAAGAACTGATAAAGAAATGCGGCGGCAAGCTGCTTGAAAGCTATAAGCTCTTTGATGTATATGAAGGCGAGCAGATCGCAGCCGGTAAGAAGTCTGTTGCTTACACGATGACATTCCGTGCAAAAGACAGAACCTTAGAGGCTGGTGAAGTCGATAAGATCATTGAGAAGCTTGTAAAAGAATTAGGAAAGCTGGGCATCGAACTCAGAGCCTAATTTACAGGTTGGAATAATTCTGGTATTATGAATCGGAGAATATTTGTTATACAAGTATTCTCCGGTTTGTTATATCAGACAGTTAGATTTTTTTTGTTACAGGGAGAAGAAGGAGAGAAGATGGGAAAAAGAAGGTTACGAATGATGGCGGTAGCTATGGCTTTGGTCGTGGCAGCAGGACAGTCCGGAGCAGGCTTTGTCAGTGGTATGGGATCTGTGACGAAGGTCTGTGCAGAGACGGAAGATACAACGGAGCAGGAATATATAACAGCAGATGGCTGTTATACATTATGGATGGTGGTAAAGCAGACGGAGCGTTCAGACAAGCTGGTAATCGCAAATCATGTATTACTGGATGGAAGAGCATGCAAAGGGAAAACCCCTGTCCATTTCCAAATCTATTCCATCATAGATTCGGAAATGGACAGGGGTTTTTGTTATATTCTATGAGAGTAAGAGCTACTATTTATTTAACGATGCCAGCTGAGTCTTTAACGCCGCAATCTCTGCATCCTTTTCAGACAGAGCTGCATCTTTCTCAGATAAAGCAGTAATCGCTTCATCCCGTTCTTTTTTCAATTCATCGATCATGTAATTGACGGTATTTTCATCCAATTTTCGTAATGCTTCAGAAAACATGGTAACAACCTCCTCCGGGTGATACAGATATTCTGACATATCCATGCAGATGGCTTCCATCCACGGATAGTCGGATATCAGTGCTACAAGGTCATCCAGGGTAGTTGCCGTTAACAGGGATAACCATGCGTTAAGTTCGTTGATATCTTTAGAATACTTACTTTTTTGGAAGACGTCAAGTGCAACAACATAGTATTCCTGCAGAAGATGGAAGTCGATCCCGGTATCAAATGCAGCCTTTCCATGATGCAGATAGATATCGGATAATTCGGGATCTTTACATTCTTTTGGACTGTTTTCAAACATCACGATCGTATAAACGGTTTTCAGATCCTGATAGGTGAATATACTTCCTCTTTCCCCTTTTACTCTGGTGTACTGGCGAAGTAGAAGATCAGCAGAGTAGCAGGACATCCGCTCACTCGGAAAGGTGTATGGGATCTTCTGGATCTCCACATTTGCGATCGAACCATCTTCTAACTGAACAATGATATCCAGAAGCAGGAGAGAGGTTGATGGCAGCATGCTGTCCTCATTTGACAGGATACATTTTACGGTTACTTTTGTGCCGATGATACTGCTGATCAGTCGTGATAACCGTTCCGGGTATACATCCGGGTTGAACAGTTTCTTGAAAAATGGATCATAGGTCAATGGCAGACTTTTCTTGCCTTCCATGAATTCCAGAAAACGGTTTTTCCATTTGTCAGGCCAGTTCAGATATGTCCGGTAAACGGATGGATTCTTCTTTAATTCTAATAGACATTCATCTTTGGTCCGGGATGGGAAAAGCTGATGGATGTTTAATGCGGCAGACTGTATAGCGTTACCTTTCTGTGAGACAGTAACGTTTCTTTTTTCATTTTCATTGTACATAAATTTAATTCCTCGTAATATCCGGCGCCTGTTTTGTCGACAACATAACCATACCAGAAAAAGGAATGAAAAAACGGTTGATGTAACAAACAGCATGTCTGGATGTAATAACTTGCATATTTGCAGAATATTTTTATTAATTTCCCCTGGCATATTGACGACTCTTTTTTTTTTTATAATATTTATGCCGTTTTTTCAGCCTGTACCGGTTAGAAAAAATAGAGCAGGGATATTGATGAATAAATATGAAGCGCAATGAGAGGTGAGAGGTAAAAGGACGGGTCGACCGATAATAAGTAAAGATACTGTAGAAATTTGCAAGGAATGAGCAAGGAGGATGAAAGAAAAATGATACAAAAGAAGATAAAAAGCCTGATCTATGCAGGCTTGGGACTGGTTCTGTGTGTATTGCTGTGTGGAGGAATCGGTATGACATCGCAAGCAGAATCATATGGCAATCTAACATATGAAGAAAATGAAAGTGGAATTACTATTACCAGGTATACAGGGAATAAGACAAAGCTTGTGATTCCGGGAAAGATTGGAGGCAAGAAGGTAACAAGTATAGGATGGAATGCATTTTCAGGTTGTAGAGGCTTAAAAAGTATAATGCTCCCGAAAGGAGTGACCAGTATAGAGGCGTATGCATTTATGGGTTGTAGTGGTTTAACAAGTATAACAATCCCAGACAGTGTGACCAGTATAGGATTGGGTGCATTTGGGGACTGTAGCGGTTTAAAGAGTATAACGATTCCAAAAAGTGTAACAAGCATAGACTATGATGTGTTTCATGGCTGCGATAGTCTTGCAATCTCCTGTTATAAGAATTCCGCAGTGCATAAATATGCCATAGAGAATAATATACCAGTCAAATTAATTGGAAAAAACGCAACACCCGCGTCTGGAACTCCGGCGAAGAAAGGCACAACTCTTACCATTTCATCTAAGAAGCTCCAGGTAAAGGTAACTTCATCTTCGAAGAAGAATCCGACTGTTACAATTACGAAGTTTACTGATAAGAAAGCCAAGAAGCTGACCATTCCTGCAACGGTAAAAGTGAAAGGTGTTACTTATAAAGTAACTGCGGTTTCCGATAAAGCATTCAAGGGTAACAAGAAGCTGACAACGGTCACGATCGGAAGTAATGTAACGAAGATCGGTAAAGAAGCATTCTCCGGTTGTAAGAATCTGAAGAAGATCACAGTTACAGCAGGAAAGCTTAAGACCATCAGTAAGAATGCGTTCAAGGGCATTAATAAGAAAGCAACCATTACTGTGAAAGGCACAAAGAAAGCAAAGACAGCTTTAAAGAAACAGTTGAAAAAGAAATCCATCGGATATGTAAAGACATGGAAGATTAAATAATTATAAACTTGTTTTCCTTTCTAATATCCGTTACAATCAAACTTGGAGAGACGGAGGCAATATACAAAGCTAAAATATGCATGTTATTCTGTTCTATCGGGAAAGGAGAGGGAACATGAATAACGAAATTGTATATTCCTCCAAGGCTACTGATCAGAAAGCACAGTATGATGCTAGTGCCAAGCGGCTGCTTGGACAGAAGATCATACTGGCGCATATACTGATCAGGGTAGTAGATGAATTTAAAGGTATGGATGCAGATACGGTTGCATCATTGATCGAAGGGGAACCGTATATCAGCCAGATTCCGGTTGAACCCGGATTAACGAACAAAGATACGGTGGATGCCAGAACCGGTGAACGAATTGTCGGGTTGAATACTGAGAATTCTGAGATTGATGAAGGAAAGATATATTTTGATATTATCTTCTATGTACGGATGCGGGATGGACTGGCAAAAATGATCATCAATCTGGAGGCCCAGAAAAATGAACCGACAAAATATCATATCTTAAATCGGGCAATCTTTTACACTGCAAGACTGGTGTCATCCCAGAAAGAGCGGGAATTTACGGGTTCTGATTATAACGAGATCAAACAGGTGTATTCCATCTGGATCTGTATGAATATGAAAGAGAACAGTCTGAGTCATATTCATATGGTAAAGGATGATTTACTTGGCGAACAGGACTGGAAAGGCAATCTGGATATCCCTAACATTGTGATGATCGGGCTGGCAAAGGAGATTCCGCCAAAGGAAGAACAATATGAATTGCATCGATTGCTTGGAACGCTATTGTCACAGACAATGACGGCAGAACAAAAATTAAAGCTTATGAAACAGGAGTATAACATACCGGTAGACAGAAATGGTATAAAGGAAGAGGTGAGCGTTATGTGTAATCTGAGTGAAGGCGTAGAAGAGATGGGATATGCCAAGGGCGAAGCCGCTGGAATAGTCAAGGGTGAAGCACAAGGCAAGGTCATTGGAAGAACGGAAGAAAGAGCCGATATTATCCTGAAAATGCATAAGAAAGGCTACTCCTTAGAGCAGATCATGGATGTAACCGATATGAGCGAAGCTGAAATTAAGGCAATTATAGGATAAAGACATAGGCAGAACAGGTAATATGTATATTTTAGTAGAAGGATAATGCTGCATTTGAAAAGATGGGTGTCAGGTATAAATAGAATTTTGTTTATTTGTACCTGGCACTTGTTTTGTTATCTGCTGCCTGCTTTATTCTTTGTTTTTCTTCCTTGCATTTAGACATAAAACGTGGCATTATCATAGTTGAGTTTTAAGGAGGATAAGAAAATGCAGTTATCAGATTTTTACTATGATCTGCCTCAGGAGTTGATCGCACAGGACCCACTCTTAAAGCGTGATAATTCGAGATTAATGGTTTTAAACAGAGAAGAAGGAACCATCGAACATAAACATTTTTATGATGTAATATCATATCTGAAAGAAGGCGACTGTCTGGTTATTAATGATACAAAGGTTATTCCTGCCAGACTGATCGGCGAGAAAGAAGGAACCGGGGCAGCTATCGAGGTACTGTTATTGAAGCGCTTGGATGACTGTACCTGGGAGACACTTGTAAAACCGGGAAAGAAAGCCAGAGTTGGTGCAAGGATCATCTTTGGTGGCGGTAAACTGGTTGGTGAAGTCATTGATATTGTGGAAGAAGGAAATCGTATCGTTCGGTTTGAATATGAGGGAATCTTTGAGGAGATTTTGGATGAACTTGGACAAATGCCGCTTCCGCCATATATCACACATAAACTGGAAGACAAGAACCGTTATCAGACGGTCTATGCAGAGCATGAAGGTTCTGCGGCAGCACCGACAGCCGGACTTCATTTTACAAAGGAGCTTCTAGAGGAGATCAAGACCAAAGGCATCAAGATCGCACATGTGACGCTTCATGTCGGACTTGGAACATTCCGTCCGGTAAAAGAGGATAACATTCTGGATCATCATATGCATTCGGAATTCTATGTGATAGATGAGAAAGCAGCAGAGACGATCAATGAGACAAAGAAAAATGGCGGTCGAATCATTGCAGTTGGAACGACCAGTACGAGAACGCTGGAAACAGTAGCCGATGAGAATGGTATGCTTCGTGCCTGTAGCGGTTGGACAGATATCTTCATTTATCCGGGTTATAAGTTCAAAGCCATCGATGGATTGATCACGAACTTCCATCTGCCGGAATCCACGTTGTTGATGCTGGTATCAGCACTTTACAGCCGTGAGAAGATTCTTGAAGCCTACAAGGTAGCAGTGGAAGAACGCTATCGTTTCTTCTCCTTCGGCGATGCCATGTTGATTCTGTAAAATACCTTGCGTTCATCTGGTTGATATTTAGTTATGACCTGAGCTGCACATAAATACTGCCGGGATTGTTATATACAAAGACAAGTATATTTTCTATTCGGTTTGCACGCTGATTTGTCAGCAGTCGCCCAAACTCACCCTTATGGGTTCAGACATGGGCTAGATGCTGACAGCTAGTGCAAACCTCATAACGAAAATACAACTAATGTCTTGTGTATATAACAACCCGGCAATATTTTTATGCACAGCTTCAGGTCAAAATTAATTCGCCAATCAGATGAGTCACAATGTATTTTACAGAACTTCTGTATTGCAGCGATTTGAAACCGTCGGACGCTGGGATGAGTTAAATTGATATTTTATATAAGGGAATTACATTAAAAATCCTGCTGCCCTGCTATGTACAAAAGACATAAGCGAAATTTTCGTTATGAGGTTTGCACGAATTGTCAGCACCAAGCCCATGTTTGAACCCGGAAGGGTGAGTTTTGGCGACTGCTGACTAATAAATGTGCGAACCGAATAGAAAACTTGCTTGTCTTTTGACATAGCAGGGCAGCAGGATTTTTTTGTAATTCCCTATCAGAAATGTTGATACATTCATCCCAGCGTCCGAGGCTTATTTATCTCAGCCCGGCGAGATCCTGATAGAAGGTCGGGTAGGAGATGTTTACGCAGTCGCTGCCAAGAATCTCTGTGTCGCCGTCGGCGTTAAGTCCGGCAATGGCAAAGCTCATGGCGATGCGGTGGTCGAGGTGGCTGTCGATGACAGCGCCGTGAAGCGGCTTGTCGCCATGGATGATCATGCCATCATCGGTAGCGCTAATATCTGCGCCCATAGCGGAAAGGTTCTTCACCATAACATCGATCCGGTTTGATTCCTTCACCTTCAGTTCCTGTGCATCTTTGATAACGGTTTGTCCCTTTGCAAAGCATGCCATGATGGCGATGATCGGAATCTCGTCGATCAGCTTCGGAATCAGGGAGCCTTCGATCACACAGCCTTTTAAATCTGAGGTCTGTACTGTGATGTCTGCAGCGGGTTCGCCCGGCTGATCCAGTCGGTCGTAGGTGATCGTACCGCCCATCATTTTTACAACTTCTAATATTCCATCACGGGTATTGTTGATACCCACATTCTTGATCGTGATACAGGAATCCGGTGTGATAAGTCCGGCTGCGATAAAGTAAGCCGCCGAGGAGATGTCCCCCGGGATCATGATCTTCTGACCGTATAATTTATCCGCAGGTTTTACAATTGCGGTTGTGCCGGAGGTCTTGATATCGACACCGAAAGCATCAAACATCAGCTCTGTATGATTTCTGGATACATATGGTTCGGTTACACTGGTTTCGCCGTCGGCATACAGACCGGCAAGAAGAATACAAGATTTGACTTGTGCCGAAGCAACCGGTGAATCGTAGTGGATGCCATGTAATGGCTTTCCGGTGATCAGAAGCGGCGCACAGTCATTTTCATTTTCACTGACGATATCAGCGCCCATCAGAGAGAGCGGGGTCATGATTCGTTTCATTGGGCGGCGGCAGATCGATGCATCACCGATCACGCGGCTCTTGAAATTCTGTGCCGCAAGAATTCCGGACATCAGTCTGGTAGTTGTTCCGCTGTTGCCAACATCGAGTGTTTCTTTCGGAGCCTGCAAACCATGAAGCCCTTTACCGTGAATGATAACGGTATCCCCATTGTGGTCGATCGTTACACCCATTTCGCGGAAGCAGTTCATAGAAGAAATGCAGTCTGCACCGTTTAAGAATCCATGTACTTCGGTTATACCATCTGCCAGTGATCCAAGCATGATCGAACGGTGGGAGATGGATTTATCTCCGGGGATCGTAAGGACCCCTTTTAATCCTGTTCTTCTGGAAAATATCATAATGTATTACCTGTCTGGACGCAATATCGTCCATTTCCTTTTTATGTTGTCTTATCTGTTATATAAGCGGTATCCGGCATCGGCAAGAAGTTCAAATGCTTTCCGGCATGCATCCGTATCGTAGAAGGATAAACGTAGAACGCCTTCCTCGTCTTCACGATTATGGGAGATACCGAAGTTCTTCAGATTGATGCCTGCATCAGCAAGCAGTACCGTAACCTTTGCCAGAGCACCCGGTTCATCCGGGATATCGACAAAGAGTTCATATTGCATACGGATAACACCGCTTGTATTGTTCGGGATGGAATCCCGGTATTCTCTGGATGACTCAAAGAAAGCATTGATGTCCTTTGCGTCATTTCTTTCAATATCATAAATCATTTTATTTAGAAGCTCAATATATTCCTTCAATCCATTCACGATGTTCTTCGGATTGCTGAGGAGAATGTGCTCCCAAACCACCGGATTTGAGGATGCGATTCGTGTGATATCTTTAAAACCTCCGGCTGCCAGAGATTTAAAGATTCCGTCCGGAGAATCGGCATGCCGTACCAGATTGACCAGAGACGCTGCGATCACATGCGGTACATGGCTGATATAGGAAGTGATCTTATCATGCTCGTCCGGGGAATACCGGATCGGGATAGCACCCAGATCGCCGATAAATGTCATAAATTCCTCCACGCGGTCTGCCGGAGCATCCGGAGATGGAGTAATGAAATAATATGCATTCTCAATCAGACGGTCGGTTGCTGCATCGTAGCCGGAGCGTTCCGATCCGACCATTGGATGACCACCGATGAAATGAGAACCAAGTCCCAGTTCCTTTACAGCATCGTAGATGTCGGATTTGACACTGCCAACATCAGATAGGATACAGGAATCAGAGATCAGTGGTTTTAAAGTTTTCAGATATTCAATATTATAATGAACCGGTGCACACAGAAAGATATAATCACAGTCTGCGATGTCGCTGATATTTGTTGTATAATGACCTAAGGTGCCATCCTCCTGCGCTTCTTTTAAGGTCGCAGTGTTGACATCATAGCCGATGATCGTATAGTTTGGGAAAATACGGTGAATAGATTTTGCCACCGATCCACCGATCAGACCAAGACCGATAAAACCAATTTTAAATGCATTCATAGCTGTTTCTCCTTTTTGAGATTTAACGCGTTAAAGCGTGTAACAACATTATATACACATAAAAACAAAATAGCAAGAAAAACTAAAAAGGTGTACAATGGAAAACAGAGTAAAAAGACAGGAGAACAGAGCATATGGAAAAAAGAAAAACAGAAGTTGATCGTACATCAGGAAAACCGGAACAGGAAGGTTTATTAAAATATATGTTAGAAAACGGAATGACCCAGTTCCATGTTGTAAAGCACGGAGAAGAATATCTGAAAGAACACGGATTTTCCGAGCTTAAGTTAGAGGATAAATGGAAGCTTCAGGCAGGAGCAGATTATTACGTCAGACCATACAGTTCTGTAATGATCGCATTTCATCTGCCAGAGCAGCTGCAGCATATCCGGATAGCAACCAGCCATACGGATTTTCCGATGCTGAAGTTAAAGCCGTCAGCCGATATGGAAAAAGGCGGATATCATATGTTGAATATAGAGACCTATGGCGGACTGTTAATGAAGACATGGTTTGACCGTCCACTGGGACTTGCCGGCAAGGTAGTGGTAAAAGGCAGTGATGCATTTCATCCGGAGGTACGATTATATGATTCGGAGAAGCCGGTTGCGATCATACCGAGTCTTGCACCGCATCTGAAACGAGGAGATTCAGAGACAAAATTAGATCCTCAGAAAGAACTGATCCCGGTATTTGGGCTTTGGAAGAAGGATGAGCCGCATAGCTTTTTAGATGAGGTTGCAGAAAAACTTCAGATCGATAAGGCGGATATATTAGACTATGATCTGTATTTATATAATTGTGATTCCTGCCAAATGATCGGAGACAGTGGCTTATTTACATCACCGAGAATTGATAATGTATCTTCCGTTAGTGCTATTCTGGAATCTCTTACACAGACCGGCAATAAGTGGCAAGAAGAAAAAGGTAAGGGAACAGAAGCTGCATCGCCAGATGAAAGAATTTCGGAAGCAGATGGATCTGATACGAATCTCAGCATTGGAGTATTCTTCGATAACGAGGAGATCGGAAGTCTGTCCAAACAGGGAGCAGATTCCGGACTGCTTCGGATGATAACGGAATGTATCTTAAAAGACAGCGGAGAGAGACGCACCATACAGGAGCTGCTTCCGGAGATATTTTTGATCTCTCTTGATGTGGCACATGGAACACATCCGAATTATCAGGAAAAATCCGATCCGGTCAACCAGGTACTGCTTGGAAATGGGGTTGTCTTAAAGAGCAGCGCATCTCAGCGATATGTGACAGATAGCGAGGCTGCTGCAGTAATTCAGGTGCTCTGTGAGGATGGAGGGATTCCGTTTCAGCGTACGGTCAATAAGACAGGAATGCCGGGTGGAACAACGCTCGGTCCGATCGTTTCATCCTATCTTCCGGCAAAGGCAGTCGATATGGGAATGCCGGTACTTGCTATGCATTCCGCATGTGAAATGGCACATTTGTCAGACTATGAGTCCATGAAGCGTCTGCTTGTCGCTTTTTGGTTGAAATAGAGCTGTATTTATGCGATAATAAACAGTAAGTATATAGAAATATGGACGGAGGTTACTTATGAAGAAGGTTTACAGAACACTACTTGTATGTATGATGATCATTCTTTCAGTATTTGTACTTGCAGCCTGTGGGAAAAAGGATGCAGGAAAAAAGACGACCACCGAGAGTTCAACAGAAGCTTCTGAAGATGTAGCATCCACAGAGGATACAACAGAAGCGACGACGGAAGCACAGGTGGATGAAGAAGGATTTACGATCGTAAATGACAAGGTGACAACGACTGATTATGTAAATGTCAGAACAGCACCATCCACGGATGGAGATCCTGCAATGCAGCTTGCAGATGGTGTAGAACTTGACCGGATCGGGTATAACGATGAATGGAGCAAGGTATCCATTACAGGTGAAACCTATTATGTTTATTCGGAATTTGTAAAGGCAGAAGGAGCAGCATCCGGTGGTGATGACAGCAGCACAGAAGAATCAACACAGGAGACAAGCAATGTTGGCGAAGGCAAGCTGATCTGTATTGATGCAGGTCATCAGGCAACGCCGAATACGGATACAGAGCCGGTAGGTCCCGGTGCGGAAGATAAGAAAGCAAAAGTCTCAGCCGGTAATACAGGTGTTACAACCGGTACAGAGGAATATGAACTGAATCTTGAGGTAGCGTTAAAGCTTCAGAGTGCATTAGAGGCAAGAGGCTATACTGTGAAGATGATCCGTACATCCAATGATGTCGATATCAGTAATGCGGCAAGAGCCGAACTTGCAAATAGTGACAATGCAGATGCATTTATAAGGATCCATGCCAATGGTTCCACAGATACAAATGCAAGTGGTGTCATGACGGTATGCCAGACAAAGGACAATCCATACAATGCAGATATCTATGATTCCTGTAAACGGTTGTCTGCCGATGTATTAAGCGGAATGGCAGCAGCAACAGGGGCAAACAGCGAGGGTGTCTGGGAGACAGATTCCATGAGTGGAATTAACTGGTGTAAGGTTCCGGTTACGATCGTTGAGATTGGTTATATGACGAATTCAGAAGAAGACCAGAAGCTTGTAACATCAGATTATCAGAACCTGCTTGCAAAGGGAATTGCAGATGGTATAGATGCATATTTTGCAGGTAAGTGATCTGTAACAGATAATGAGATGATTTATCGAATACATTGAGTGAGTTATACTTGCGATATATGTAAGAAGATACAAAAGATATTTATAAAAATACAGGAGGATATAACATGGAAGCATTAGAATGTATTAAGACAAGAAGGTCGGTAAGAAAATTCAAAGAGGATATCATTCCGGATGAAGTGATCCGTGAGTTGGTAGAACTCGCATCCTATTCACCATCCTGGAAGAATACACAGACGATCCGTTACATCAGTGTTTCTGATCCGGAGAAGATCAAGAAGATCGCAGAAGAAGGCGTGATGGGATTTGCATTAAATGAGAAGACAGTTTCCAGAGCACATCAGTTGATGGTTGTGACACAGAAGAACGGTATTTGTGGATATGAGAGAGATGGAAGCTTCAGTACAAGCAAAGGTGCCGGATGGGAGATGTTCGATGCCGGTATCGCAGCCCAGACATTCTGTCTTGCAGCACATGAGAAGGGAATCGGAACGGTTATCCTTGGAGTATTTGATGATAAGAAGGTTGGAGAGATCGTAGGTGTGCCGGAAGGACAGACAGTTGCCACTGTTATCGCAATGGGATATCCGGTATTTGCACCGGAGATGCCGCCAAGAAAATCAGTTGATGATCTATTAACGATCCAGTAAGAGCTATTTTATTCATTATATAATGAATACTGACAGAAGATAGATTTGGAAGAAACAAAAGTCTGTCGGAATAGCCAACAAAACGAATAGTGTCTCGAAAGAGAAAAAATATACTGCACTTTAGTATAGATGATATGGTCTGCTAAGGTGCAGTTTTGTTGTAGAAGGTGATTTTTTTCATGGTTTTGACAAAAGCAGATACATTAGATTATTTGAAAAACAGAATAACAAAATCGAGAATAGAAGACCTTATGATCGTAACCGGGAAAATGTATGGTGAGAACCGGAAACAGATCCTTGCCGATATTCAATCACAGTTTAAAGGACAGACGATTGTTGTTCGAAGCTCCTGTTCCAATGAAGATTCCTCCGAGACATCAAATGCGGGTCATTATGACAGTATATTGGATGTCGACGCTGATGATCGCGATGCTGTATGTCATGCGGTTGAGACAGTATTTGATTCCTATAAAAAAGATCTGCCAGATATCAGGAATGAACAGGTGTTGATCCAGACGCAGACGAAATCTATCATCAGCAGCGGAGTTATCTTCTCCAGAGAGATCAAATCAGGAAGACTGTATTATGCAATCTCATATGATGAAGATTCGACCGATGCGGTAACCAGTGGAAGCGGAGGAAAGACGATCTATATTGCAAGGACAGCAGAGAGTTCATCTCTCCCGGAGCGCTGGGGTGTTCTGGTCACAGCCATGAGGGAATTAGAAGACATCTTTCCGGAGTATCCACTCGATGTGGAATTTGCAGTTGGAGCAGATCTGACAGTTACGATCTTTCAGGTGCGTCCGCTTGCGGCCTGTATTAAGAAGCTGGAAAATCCATCTGACTACAAAGAAGACAGAGCAAAGAATGATCGTATATTTGGAGAATTGATAAACGAGACAAAACAGCAGTATCAAAAACTCAGTGATCTGTTGTATGAGAAACAGGCAATCTTATCCGATATGGCATTCTGGAATCCGGCAGAGATCATAGGGGTAAATCCGCATCCGCTTGATTTCTCCCTTTACAGAGAGATCATAACGAAGGCTGCATGGAATCAAGGACTTACCACTATAGGATATCGTGTGGTGGACGGTGATCTGATGTACAGGGTCGGAAATAAACCATATATATCCTTGCGGAAGTCATTTCTGTGTCTGATGCCTGCGGATTTAGATGAGGACATGGTGAAAAAACTTTTGGCATTTTACGACCGGAAGATTTTATCGGATATAACAGCACATGATAAGATTGAATTTGAGGTAGTATTTTCCAATTATGATTTTACAACGGAGGATCGGTTACAGGAATTATTAGAGTATGGATTTACGAAGGGAGAGATTCAGGATCTGTCGGGCAGTCTGTTTCGTCTGACGGATCATGTAATCTGTAATTTCAGGCAGAATCGGATGCAGGATATCCGTTCATTAAATGGGCTGAAGGTGCATCGGGAGAATATCAGGAATAACTGGCTGATGGCAGCAAAAGATGTGAATACTTCCATCCGTTATTTTATAGAATTGATCGAGAGTATCAAACAGTACGGAACACCGAAATTTGCAAGACAGGCAAGACTTGCATTTATCTCAAAGGCTCTTTGCAGGTCGCTTAGTGCAAAGGGATATTTTACGAGCCGTGAGATTGATGACTTTATGATGTCAATCTACACAGTAGCATCGGAGTACGATTCGGATTTTCAGGATTTTGCAGAAGGACGGATTACCAGGGCAGCCTTTGATGAGAAATACGGGCATCTTCGTTCCGGCACTTACGATATCACCTGTGAGACGTATGCGGAACAGGATTTTGACAGCTCCAAGGCAAGTGAGACAGCAAAGAAGCAGAGACAGAGGATTGAGCGGTTAAAGCATACACCGCTTGATCCGGAAAAGGTAGAACAGGCACTTTCCGATATCGGCTTTGGTGTTGATGCAAAGAAATTTGTGGAATTCTTAAAGGATTCCATGGAAGAACGGGAATATTTTAAATTTGAATTTACAAAATCCTTAAGTCTGGCGATCGATATTCTGATCAATATTGGAGAAATGTTGAATTTTTCAAAAGAAGATATGGCATATCTCACAGTAGATGATATAATTGCAGTGTATCATAAACCAGAAACGGAGATCCGAAGGATATGGGAACAGGTGATCACAGAGAACCGGAAAGCATATACAGATGCTTCTGACCTGATCCTGCCGGATGTGATCTGTAATAAGCAGCAGTTGGAATATATCGAGATGGTAGAGGCGAGACCGAATTTTATCACCTCGGAGATCGTGACCGGAGCAGTTGTCGTATTGGAGGATGAGGAATCGAAGCGTGATGATGCCGGAGCGGTTGATGTTGCAGATAAGATCGTAGTGATCCCGAAAGCAGATCCCGGCTATGACTGGATCTTTGCAAAAGGAATCCGGGGCTTTATTACGAAGTATGGTGGTGTTGCATCCCATATGGCGATCCGATGCGCGGAATTCAATATTCCGGCGGCTATTGGATGTGGCGACGTTATTTATAATTATGTAACAGGACTTGACAAACTGACACTTGATTGTAAAAATGGAAAGATACTGAAGGAGGAATAGGCGTATGCTTCACGCACTGATAACACAACGCGAAGGTCAGAATATGTATGGAAAATCCACGGATGTTCTGGAAGCTGCCTATACGGAATTTTATGAAAGCATGGGAATAAGACTTCATCCGGTGTCGAATTTCACCAGAGATTTTGAAGCCTTATTTGAAGATCCGATTGACGTACTGATTGTAACGGGTGGCGGTACGCTTCACCCGAAATATTATGTAGAACCGCATAAGGCAGAGCTGCAGCCGCATCGGGATGCGATGGAGGAACGGCTCATTATGTACTGTGTGGAGAATGAGATACCGATTATCGGGGTATGCAGAGGCATGCAGCATCTGAATGCATTATTTGGAGGAAAGATCTCATATTCTGCACCGTTTGTAGTGCCAAGACCGCGAGGTGTTGACCATATGGCAAAAATCTGTAAATCGGATCGATATATAAAGATAAATAATTTTCACAGTGATTGTGTATATCTGGAAAACCTTTCAACAATGTTTTACCCGTTGGTTGTAGATGAAGAAAATGGATCGGTTGAGGCATTTGTGTCACCAACCATGAGTATTCTTGCGTTTCAGTGGCACCCGGAGCGGTATTTTGAAAGTGAAGAAGGAAGGCTTTTCAGCAGACATCTGATCCAGGATTTCTTAGGTATTCCAAGAGATGATAAGAAACCGGATCTGTAAATAAAATCCTATAAAGCCATAGTTGGAGGAAGTAATAGACATGGAAAAAGGAAAAGCAAAACAACTGCTTGATAAGATGCAGGTATTGATTGAGGACGGACAGAATGTTCCATTTGCAGCAGGGAAGGTTCTTGTAAATAAAGAAGAAATGCTGGAAATGATAGAAGATTTGAAAAAGACGATAGATATAGAATTAAAAGCGTATCATGAGATCACGGATAAGCGTGGCAAGATCATAAAGGATGCGAATAAAGAAGCCGAGGACATCATCGTGGAGGCAGAAGAATCTGCAAGCCGGATCCGTATGAGCAAGCCGAATCCACTCTATGTCCAGAGGCAGGTAAAGGATCTGAACAAGAAAGATAAGATGGCACTTCGGACAGCAAATGAGATCTATGCGGCATCGATCATTTATACGAATGAGATGCTTATGGAGATCAATGAATCGGTACGTCAGGCATATAATATGATTAGTGAAGAAACTGACCGTGTATTGGATTCGCTCAGACAGAAATCCGATGTCATTGAGCAGAATAAACGCGAGCTGATGGATGGACTTCTGGATATGAAGAAGCAGGAACGGTATGCTGATATTTTAGAGATCAGCCAGCTCCTTGCAAATGAACTGTACTATGAGAAGAATCGGTTTGAAGAAGAAGAACAGAAGGCGAAGAAGCAGGCAGAAGAAAATGAGATGGTTCAGTGGGAATTTGATTTCGAGGATAAGAAGGAAGACCCGATCAAGGTAAAACCATCCAGACAGCCGGTGAAGCTTCATGATGATATTTTGCATGATGAGGTTGTGGATTCAGCATTTGAGATTGCGGATGAATTAAAGGAAGAAAAGAAAAAGTCATTATTTGAGGATCGGACACCTGTGCCGTTAGAGGAATCAATTACGGATGCAGGGGTTGCAGGAAAGGCAGCAGAAGGATCTTCTAAGAAGATTCCGGAGTTCCGGATCGGTGGAAACATCCATAAGAGCCTTGACGATGAACTTTAAAGCCACCTAAGAACAGAAGCGTGATACTTTACATTTAATTCATGATTCAGGCGTTGCGGAGCGTACGCCTGTTATGATATTATGGGTTTGTGAGCTCGAAAAACAAGAAACCATAAAGTGTAAATATATACAGGAGGTAATTATTTATGGGGATTTTAAAAAGATTTAAAGACATTATGTCAGCAAACATCAACGCTATGCTTGATAAGGCAGAGGATCCGGAGAAGATGATCGACCAGTATCTCAGAGACTTACAGGAAGATCTTAGAAACGTAAAATCAGAGACAGCAACCGTTATGGCAGATGAGACCAGATGCAAACGTGCACTCGATGACTGTGATGCAGATATCGCAAAGATGCAGAGCTATGCAGAGAAGGCACTCCTTGCAGGAAATGAAGCAGATGCCATGAAGTTCTTAGAGAAGAAGAACCAGTTAGCATCCAAGAGAACGTCTTTACAGCAGTCATATGATATGGCAGCCGGAAATGCAGCAAAGATGAAAGAGATGCATGATAAGCTGACAAAGGATATCATGGATCTGAACAACAGAAAGGACGCCATCAAGGCGAAGGTTCAGGTTGCAAAGACGCAGGAGAAGATGAATAAGATGATGGGAAGCGTAACGGATACAGCCGGAACGATCTCAGCATTTGACAGAATGGAAGCAAAGGCTGATGCGATGCTTGACAAGGCAAATGCAATGGCAGAATTAAATGCCAGCGGCAAGGATGAGACAGATGATCTGATGAGCAAATACGATGCAGAACCATCATCAGCAGTTTCAGACGAACTTGCAGCATTAAAGGCAAAGATGGGACTTTCATAGGAGGAAACAGATGGGATTATTTTCAAATCAGTTTGTCAATGTAGTTGAGTGGGAAGAATACAGAGATGACCTGCTCTTCTGGAAATGGACAAATCGAGAGATAAAGAAAGATTCCAGACTTATCATTAAACCGGGACAGGATGCGATTTTCCTGTATAACGGTGCGGTAGAAGGTATCTTCACAGAATCAGGAAGTTATACGATTGATTCGGATATCATTCCATTCCTTTCTACATTAAAGGGATTTAAGTTTGGTTTCAACTCAGGACTTCGTGCAGAGGTTCTGTTCATCAATACGAAAGAGTTTACCTGTAACTGGGGAACCAGTTCACCGATCCGTTTACAGGCACCGGGACTTCCGGGCGGACTTCCTGTACGGTCAAATGGTAAGTTTTCATTTAAGATTGATGATTACAATGTGTTGATCGAGAGAATCGCTGGGGTAAAGGCAATCTTTACAGTGGATGATGTCAGAGACCGTATTAAGGGAATCTTAGATGGACTGTTGATCAAATGGATCACAAAGGTCGGCGGTGACGTATTCAATCTGATGGCAAATGCAACGGATATTGCAAAGGGTATTTTAGAAGATCTGGATATGGAACTGATCAAGATCGGTCTGACCATGACAGATTTCAGAATCAGCGAATTTACATATCCTGAGAATATATCAAAACGTGCAGATCAGGCTGCTGAGTATACGATGCTTGGTGACATGGGACGGTTCCAGCAGGTGAAGATGGTAGATGCACTTGCAAATTCCAACGGAAAAGGTGGAACCAATATGGCAGATGTTGCCAGCGGTATGATGGGAATGCAGATGGGTATGATGATGGCAAATCAGATGACCGGTAATCTGCAGAACAACATGAACGGACAGATGAATCAGCAGGCAGCTCCAACCGGAAATGGTACGGCTCCTAAGTTCTGTCCGAACTGCGGAACCCCTACAAATGGAGCAAAGTTCTGTGGTAATTGCGGAACAAAGCTGATATAAAGGAGTACAAAAGCGATGGCTGGATTAAATGACATGCAGGATCTGGCATGCAGACATGTCGATGGACCGCTTCTGATATTGGCAGGTGCCGGATCAGGAAAGACCAGAGTAATCACCCACCGGGTAGCGTATCTGATGGATGAGATCGGAGTGAATCCATATAATATCCTTGCGATAACATTTACAAATAAAGCCGCAGCCGAAATGAGAGACAGAGTAAATAACATTGTTGGAGAGGGTGCTGAACGAGTATGGGTCAGCACCTTTCATTCGTTATGTGTACGGATTCTGCGACGGTTTTCAGACAGGCTCGGTTATGCAACAAATTTTAATATCTATGATTCGGATGACCAGAAATCTGCGGTCAAGAATATTCTGAAGGAATTGAAGATCGATCCGAAGAAGTATCCGGAGAAGATGTTCCTGGCAGAGATATCAAATGCAAAGGAACGGTATATTTCACCGGATCAGTATGCGAAGATGAATGCGACAGATTTTGTGAAGACACAGACGGCAACCGTATATTCCGAGTATATGAAGCGACTCCGTAAATTCAATGCATTTGATTTTGATGATCTGATCTACAAGGTGGTTGAGCTGTTTGAACATAATCCGGATGTACTGGAATTATATCAGGACAGATTTCGTTATATTATGGTGGATGAGTATCAGGATACAAACCACATACAGTTTCTGATGGTGAAGCAGCTTGCTTCCAAATACAGAAACCTTTGTGTCGTTGGTGATGATGACCAGTCAATCTACAAATTCCGTGGTGCCAATATTACGAATATTTTGAATTTTGAAAAGGAATATCCGGATGCGAAGGTCGTGAAGCTGGAACAGAATTATCGTTCCTGTGGAAATATTCTGGCGGCTGCAAATGCGGTGATCAAGCATAACGAAGGAAGAAAGGATAAAGCCCTCTGGACAGATCAGGGAGATGGCGAGAAGCTTGTATTTAATCAGAGTGAGGATGAATACATGGAGGCGGATCGTGTCGTAAATGAGATCATCCGTCTGACAGCAAATGGTGCACAGTATAAAGACATTGCTTTACTATATCGTACGAATGCACAGTCTCGTATCCTTGGTGAGAAGCTAGTTATGCGAGGAATACCACATCGGGTCTACGGTGGTCAGAATTTCTATGAACGAAAAGAAATTAAAGATATAATGGCATATCTGAAGGTTGTAAATAACTCTACAGACGATACCTATCTCAGACGAATCATCAATGTACCAAAGCGTGGAATCGGTGATGCTACCGTTGATAAGGTGGCCGCATTTGCTGCTGCAAATGATATGACACTGATGGAAGCCATGCAGATCATAGAGCAAGTTCCGGGATTACAGCGTTCGGTTGCAAAAATTTCCGGCTTTGTGGAATTGATCGATGGATTTCGGGGGATAATAGAGGAGCAGGAACCACTCAGTACATTATTTGACCGTATTCTGGAGGATACCGGATATGAAGATGAACTGATAGCGGAGCACACGGATGAATCGATGGCGAGACTTGAGAATATCGATGAGTTAAGAAACCGTGTGGTTCAGTTTGAAACCGATTATGAGGAAGCGACACTGGCAGATTTTCTGGAGGATATCGCGCTGGTTTCGGAGACCGATAAAATGTCCGATGATGATAATATGGTTAAATTAATGACGATCCATGGTTCAAAGGGACTGGAGTTCCCATATGTATTCTTATGTGGCATGGAAGAGCGAATCTTCCCAAGTGCGATGGCGATCAATTCGGATGATGAAGATGCGCTGGAAGAAGAACGCAGACTTTGCTATGTAGGAATTACAAGAGCGATGAAGAAGCTATATCTGTCCTGTGCAAGAAACCGTATGCTGCATGGAAGTAGAAACTGCAATGACATCTCCAGATTTATTAAAGAGATTCCGCCGCTGCTGTTCCAGGATTCCGGTGATATTACAAGGCATGTAAAACGGATGGAAGAACGGCAGTTTGCAGATACCGGATATACCGGAAATAGGTATAGTAGCAGCGGGCAGTCAGGATATGGAAAAGGCTCATATCATGGAAGATCGTCGCAAACGGGTTCCGGATATTCTTCATCGAATCCATACAGTAGCTACAGTAAGGCAAAGAAAGAGCCGATCAGTATAACACCATCGACCAAACCATCATTTGGCAAAGAATTTACCGTGAACCGGGAGCTGGTTCTCGACTATGGAGAAGGTGATCGGGTGCGTCATATGAAATTTGGAAATGGAACTGTAACGCAGCTTGTAAAGGGCGGCAGAGATTATGAGGTGACGGTAGATTTTGATCGTGGCGGTACAAGAAAAATGTTTGCTTCCTTTGCAAAATTAAAACGTCTGGAAGAATAAAGAAATTATAATAATTCCAAGATAATATAGAAATAGAAAAAAGAGTATGCTATAATGACGGCATACAGAAACTAAATGAAAGGGTGGTAGTTTATAATGAAAAATAATGATGTAATCTTAGTAAAAAGCGAACCAACAGAAGAAAAGGCAAAAGGTGTTGTATTTGTGATCCTTGCGATTATCGGTGCAGTAGCAGCGATCGCAGGTATTGCATATGCAGTATATTCATACCTGACACCTGATTTTCTTGATGATTTTGATGATGATTTTGATGATGATTTTGATGATGACTTCTTCGATGATGACGATGATGACGAGGAAGAAGCACCGGCAGAGCAGCCTGCCGAGACAGCAGAAGCACCGGTAGCAGAGCCTGTAGCAGACGCTGAATAATCAAAAATTTGAGCTGAATCAAAGTGAGTAAAATAACCGGATTAGTTTTTTGAATTATAAAGAGCTAATTCGGTTATTTTTATCTAAAAAGATATATGAAAAGTATTCATTTATAGTTAGTGGAAATTTTGTGGAAAAGGGAGAAATAATAGATCAAGATATCAATGTTTAGATCAAAAATGGGAAGTGAGATTTGGCATTGGAGTATATGTGCTTTATGAAGCAAGCCATTTCCGGATATTGGTGTTTGGATAAAAATGGAAGACAGCATTATTATTATGAAGTAAGCCTTTTTAACGCCGGTTCTTAGTGAGTCGCCATAGGCGAGGAGCTTAGCACCGTTGCGTTAAAATAGAGTGCGAACGTCTTACGGAATAATAAGTAATGCTGTCTTTCATTTTATCTACTGACAAGACACCTGTAAAGTGGTGTAAAATACTATATTGTCATGTACAACAGAACGTGGTATACTAAGGCAACGCTTTTTTATACAAGAAGAAAAACGAATAAATATAGTTGGAGAAACAATATGAAGACAGATATTTTAATTGTGGGAAGTGGATGCGCAGGTTTATATGCTGCATTGAATCTCCCCAGTGATAAACAGATAACGATCATAACAAAGGATATCGTAGAACACAGTGATTCCTTCCTGGCACAGGGTGGCATGTGTATGTTGAAATCAGAAGATGACTATGACAGTTATTTTGAAGACACCATGAAGGCGGGACATTATGAGAATAATCCAAAGAGTGTAGAAGTTATGATACGTTCATCGGTCGATGTTGTAAATGATCTTGTAAAGTATGGAGCGGATTTCCATCGGGAGCCGGATGGCAGTCTTAGCTATACAAAGGAAGGAGCACATAGCCATCACCGTATCATTTTTCATGAGGATGTAACAGGAAAAGAGATCACAAGTACCCTGCTCCGCAATGTAGAGAAGCTTTCGAATGTGACGATCTACGAACATGTAACCATGGTGGATATCCTGTGTAAGGATAATTGCTGTTACGGTGTGGTGGCAAGGGATGCGGAGAATAAGATTTTCCCGATCATGGCAAACTATACCATGCTTGCTTGTGGGGGAATTGGTGGTATTTACAGACATTCGACTAATTTCAGACACCTGACCGGAGATGCCGTTGCGATCGCATTAAAGCATGGGATTGAGACAGAGCATGTGAACTATGTCCAGATTCATCCGACAACCTTATATAGCAAAGAGCCGGAAGACAGGAGTTTTCTGATCTCGGAATCGGTTCGTGGCGAGGGGGCGCTGCTCTATAACAAGAATCATGAGCGGTTTGTAAATGAACTTCTTCCGAGGGATCTGCTGACAATCGAGATTCGCAAACAGATGGAGAAGGACGGGACAGATTATGTCTGGGAAGATATGACTGTGATTGATAGAAAAGAATTAGAAGAACATTTCCCGAATATCGTTGAGCATTGCAAAGAAATGGGATATGATGTGTATACAGAATGCATACCGGTTGTGCCGGCACAGCATTATTTCATGGGCGGTATCAAGGTGGATTTGTCCAGTAAGACATCGATGGATCAGTTGTATGCGATCGGAGAGACTGCATGTAACGGAGTTCATGGCAAGAATCGACTGGCAAGTAATTCGCTTCTTGAGAGCTTGGTATTTGCCAAGCGGGCCGCAAAGGAAATGACTGAGCAGTTCGACCGGACAAAGATAGAAGAAATCTCTTACAGAGAAGACGATTATACAGACAAGAAGAAGCTGGCAACAGAATATAAAGCACTGCTTAAGGCTGAGATTGCAAGGGAAAACGAAGAAGACCTGCACAGACAGGAAGCATAGAAAAATCATTCAGGAGGATATTATGTACGATCAGATTACTTTAAAATTAAATGTAGATCCATTTATTCTTGGAGCATTAAAAGAAGATATTACAAGTGAGGATGTATCAACAAATTCCGTTATGCCGGAGGCATGCATGGGAAAGGTAGAGTTAATCTGCAAGCAGGATGGAATCATCTGTGGTTTACAGGTGTTTAAGAGAGTATTTGAATTATTAGATGATACAACCGTGACAGAACTCTACTGCAAGGATGGCGATGAGGTAAAGGCAGGACAGTTGATGGGAGTTGTAACCGGGGATATCCGTGTATTGTTATCGGGAGAACGGACAGCACTGAATTATCTGCAGAGGATGAGCGGTATTGCTACGTACACATATAAGGTTGCAGGACTTCTTGCAGGAAGCAAGATCCAGTTGCTTGATACCAGAAAGACAACCCCGAATAATCGTATTTTTGAAAAATATGCAGTTCGTGTCGGCGGTGGGCATAATCACAGATATAATCTTTCGGACGGAGTCCTTCTGAAGGATAACCATATAGGCGCAGCAGGCGGAGTGAAAGAGGCAATCCGTATGGCAAAGGAATATGCACCGTTTGTCAGAAAGATCGAAGTCGAGGTTGAGAATCTGGATATGGTAAAGGAGGCTGTTGAAGCCGGAGCGGATATTATCATGCTGGATAATATGTCAGATGAAATGTTAAAAGAAGCGATCGGCATCATTGATGGCAAGGCAGAGATCGAGGTATCAGGTAATGTAACAGCAGAAAATATCGAGCGCTTGAAGAACCTTGGTGTTGATTATATATCAAGTGGAGCACTGACACATTCCGCTCCGATCATGGATATTTCTCTGAAAAATCTTCATAGAATCTAACTGAATATTGTAACAAAATTTCTGGTGCCTTTGGGTGCAGGGAAGGTTTACATGAGAAATAGAATGGGCTAATGGATGATAAGATTGGGAGGAAGAACATGACAGGAGTTGAAAGACGGGAAAAACTGTTGTCGATGCTTGCGAAGAGTAAAGAGCCGATTGCGGGGGCGGAGATGGCAAAGAGGCTCAGTGTGAGTAGGCAGGTGATCGTACAGGATATTGCCCTGCTTCGTGCGGCTGACAATAATATTGTTTCAACAAACCGGGGATATGTGTTATTAAAGCCAGGAAAATGTGAACGAATATTCAAGGTGCGTCATACTGCGGAAGAGATAGAGAAAGAATTACAGATCATCGTAGATAATGGCGGCAGGATTCTGGATGTATTTGTATATCATAAGATTTATGGAGTTGTAAAAGCTCCGATGAACATAAAAACCAGAAAAGATATTTATGAATATGTAAAGACCTTGAGCAGTGGAAAATCATCGCCGCTTCTTAAGATAACCGACAATTACCATTATCACACGGTACAGGCAGATTCAGAAGATATCCTGGATAATATTCAGAAGGATCTGGAGGAATGTGGTTTTCTTGCGAAACTGCTGGATTTCGAACCGGTTGATTTTTGGGAAAAAAGTGAATGACATAGGATGACGAGGGGAAGAAATTAATAAGTCAATATTGTGCAACAAATTTATAAAAATAATGTAAGAAAAACGAATGGAAAGATAATATAATAACATTATCAGGTATAATAAATTATATACCAAATAAAAAGAAAAAGAGGAAATGAGAATGATAAAAAAATACACATATGGTAATCCGTTTTTTACAGAATCGGTTGTTGCGTCATTTGAGGCATCGGAAGGTATGCCTGAAGTTGGAACAGTAAATCTGGATGATGGCTTTTCATTTCTTTATGATATGAAAGCAGAGGATGCAGTATATGGACTTGGTGAAGCAAATCGTGGAATCAACAAAAGAGGATATAAATATATAAGCAATAATACAGATATTCCGAATCATCATGAGGATGTTTATTCTTTATATGCATCTCATAATTTTGTTATTATATCCGGAGAGAGAACATTTGGATTGTACATAGATTATCCGTCTTCGCTGGTATTTGATATCGGATATACTAAGATGGATGAACTTCATATTTTCTGCGATAAAGCAGATTTGGATCTCTATGTGATCACAGGCGAAAGTATATATGATATTGTAAAACAATTCAGACAAATGATAGGAAAAAGTTATATTGCCCCAAAGTTTGCTTTTGGTTTTGGACAGAGCCGTTGGGGTTATAAGACACCGGAAGATTTTGCTTATGTTGTGAAGAAATACAGAGAAAATCATATACCGATCGATATGGTATACATGGATATCGATTATATGGATCATTATAAAGACTTTACGATAAATGAAGCATTTGGTGATTTTTCTGAATATGTAGAAGAGTTGAAAAAAGAAAATATACGCTTGATCCCGATTATTGATGCGGGAGTGAAGATTGAAGAAGGATATGATGTGTATGAAGAAGGCGTAGCAAACAATTATTTCTGTAAAAGAGAGGACGGAAGTGATTTTGTTGCAGCTGTATGGCCGGGATACACACATTTTCCGGATGTATTGAATCCGGAAGCAAGAAAATGGTTTGGCGGAAAATATAAGCTTCTTATAGATGCAGGAATTGAAGGCTTCTGGAATGATATGAATGAACCGGCAATTTTTTATACACCGGAAGGCGTTTGTGATGTGAAAGAGGCAATGCGGGAATTTATCGATAAAGAAGAATCCGTGGATGATGTCTGGGGAATTCGGGATATGGTAGCAGATCTGGCTAATAATGCCAAAGACTATGCTTCGATGTATCATAATATGAATGGAAAGATGGTGCGTCATGATCAGGTACATAACCTTTTCGGTTATAATATGACGCGGGCAGCAGGTGAAGCACTTCGGGAAATCTGTCCGGAGAAAAGATGCCTGTTGTTTTCCAGATCATCTTATATCGGAATGCATCGTTATGGTGGTATCTGGACCGGAGATAATAAATCCTGGTGGTCCCATATCCTATTGAATCTAAAAATGCTTCCATCATTAAATATGTGTGGTTTCTTATATACAGGAGCAGATCTGGGCGGATTTGGCTGTAATACGACCAGAGATCTTTTGCTCAGATGGCTCGCACTTGGTGTATTTACACCGCTGATGCGTAATCATGCATGCCTTGGCACAAGAGAGCAGGAGTGCTATCAGTTTGAGCAGATTGAAGATTTCAGACATATCATAGGTGTTCGTTATCGGTTGCTTCCATATATTTACAGTGAATATATGAAGGCTGCTTTAAATGATGAAATGATGTTCAAACCGCTTGCATTTGAATATCCGGAAGATCGTATGGCGGTAAATGTAGAAGACCAGCTTATGCTTGGTAATGAGATCATGATCGCACCGGTATATACACAGAATGCAATCGGAAGATATGTTTATCTGCCGGAGGATATGATGCTTGTCCGTTTCAAGGCTGAGGGTGATATTGAACAGACCGAGATGAAAAAAGGACATCATTTTGTAGAAGTGCCGTTGAATGAAGTGATTTTATTTATTCGGAAAGGAAAATGCATTCCTCTTGCTGACTTTGCCGAGTGCGTTGCGGATATTGATACGAAGAAGCTACAGTTACTTGGGTATGCGGGAAGCAGTTATCAGTTGTATGATGATGATGGATTTACAAGAGAGTATAATATGGAGATGTCCTGTGTAATTTTGAATAATTAGTAACAGAATATCAGATAAAAGAAAAAGGCAATCGATTATGATTGCCTTTTTTGATGCGGATAACAGGAGTTGAACCTGCACGTCTGTTGACACTAGAACCTAAATCTAGCGCGTCTGCCAATTCCGCCATATCCGCAGAGTTTCTTCTATATATAATAGAATAAAAGAATAGAAGAGTAGATATAAAAAAATCAGATATAAAATTATATCTGAAATTTTAATGAGCCATCGGGGACTCGAACCCCGGACAACTTGATTAAAAGTCAAGTGCTCTACCGCCTGAGCTAATGGCCCATATAAATTAAGTTTTTGACTGGGCTAGCTGGATTCGAACCAGCGAATGCAGGAGTCAAAGTCCTGTGCCTTACCGCTTGGCGATAACCCAAAAGCATCGCTTAATATGCGATAAAGAAAAGGGTGGATAGAGGGACTCGAACCCTCGGCCTCCAGAGCCACAATCTGGCGCGCTAGCCAACTGCGCCATACCCACCATATAAGTGAAACATCCATATGGAACAGCAGTAGTGCCACAGAATGAAACAAATAAATGTGCCCGAAGGGATTCGAACCCCCGACCCACGGCTTAGAAGGCCGTTGCTCTATCCAGCTGAGCTACGGACACATTTTAAATTCCCGCTATAAATATTAGCGAAAATAAAGAGCGGGTGATGGGAATCGAACCCACGTATCTAGCTTGGAAGGCTAGTGTTCTACCATTGAACTACACCCGCATGATTGCTTAACAGTGTTTAGATTTATGATTATCTAAGTCGGGGTGACAGGATTCGAACCTGCGACCTCTTGATCCCAAATCAAGCGCTCTAGCCAAGCTGAGCCACACCCCGGAACAAAGTGTTTGTCGTTTTTTTATGTTCGTCATATCTCTGACGCAAGACATATTATACATAAACACCCCTTTGATGTCAACAATAAATTTTATTTTTTTTTGCATTTTTTTTGGCAAAGCGGATTTCCTTAGGTTTTAAGCCACTTTCCAGTATTTATTTTTTTGAATATTATATATGGACTGATGATAATCTCATACATTTTAGCATTAATTTAAAGTTTTCGAGATCTGGCAGGTATGTATCTGTTGCATATAGATCTTTTAAAAAAATCGGATAAAAATTGAATCGGGTAACAAGCTGTGCTATAGTAAGGGCTGCGACAGTTTAATTAAGAAAAGAGAGAATGGAATGAGTGATTTTTTATTTAGTATAAATGCGACAGTGCCGATCTTTCTGGTGATTCTGTTGGGGTGGTTTCTGAAACGGATTGGGCTGATCAATGATGAATTTGCAAATATAGCAAATAAATATGTGTTTAAGGTATCCCTTCCGGTGCTTTTGTTTCGGGATATCGCAACAACCTCGGTATTAAAAGACGTAAATATGAAATTTGTGGCGTTTTGTTTCTTCGGAACTTTTATTATGTTTGCATGTGCATGGTGCTTTGCAAAGATATATTGCCGGGATAAGACGATGGTCGGAGCGTTTGCGCAGGCATCGGCAAGAGGAAGCGCGGCGGTGCTTGGAATTGCCTTTGTAGAAAATATCTGTGGAAGCTCAGGGATGGCTCCGCTTATGATCGTTGCGGCGGTACCATTGTTCAATATCCTGTCCGTTATTATGCTGACCTTTGGGGGCAGAGATAATATCCATGGTGCAGACGGAATCAAAACGGCATGCATTAATATTTTAAAGAATCCGATCATAATCGGCATCGTGCTCGGAGTTCCGTTTTCATTATTGAATATTCCGATTCCTGCGATACCGATGAAGACGATCAATTATATCGCACAGACGGCGACTCCGATCGCATTGATCGCCATAGGAGCAGGTTTTAATACAAAAGCAGCACTGGAGAAAATGAAGCCTGCGGTTACAGCAGCTCTTATGAAGCTAGTCGTATTTCCTTTGATCTATATGCCGATTGCGGTTAAGCTTGGGTTTGCACCGAGTGAATTGGCAGCAATCCTGATCATGACAGGCTCACCGTCCACGGTAACCTGTTATATCATGGCTAAGAATATGAATAATGATGAAGTCCTGTCATCAAATACGATCGTGCTGACAACCCTGTTTTCATCGGTCACGATAACGGTATGGGTATATGTCCTTCGCGTTATGGGATGTATATGACACAAGTAATAATAAAAATCCTTGAATAAACAGAAATGGGATTAAATTAGAAGTAATGAATACAGAGAACAAATGAAAAGATTAGGATAATATAGAAAATTAAAATACAGAGAATGGAGAAAGAAGATGAAAAATATAGTTTTGATCGGAATGCCTGGTTGTGGAAAGAGTACGATCGGTGTGGTACTTGCCAAGGTTCTTGGATTTGATTTTGTAGATGCAGATGTGTTGATCCAGAAGAAGCATGGTAAGCTGCTTCGTGAGCTGATCGCAGAATATGGAGATGATGGGTTCCTTCAGATAGAAAATGATGTAAACAAAGAAATTGACTTAAAGAATACGGTTATTGCAACCGGAGGAAGTGTCGTATACTGTGATGAAGCCATGCAGCATTATGTAAAAAATGATATTGTAGTATATATCGAGCTCCCATATGGAGTGATCGCTTCCAGACTGGAAAATGTAAAACGGCGTGGCGTAGTGTTGAAGGATGGTCAGACTTTAAAGGATCTTTATAACGAGAGAATCTTATTGTATGAAAAATATGCACAGATCACGGTAAAAGCCGAGGGACTTTCCGTAGAAGAACTCATGGATACGATTGCAGAAAAAGTGTTGGCATATGAGAAGACACATTAATGTGAAGATCGAGCGCAAACAGCATAGATCCAAAGTAATGATATGAATTTGGATCTATGCAGCGGGTTTATGAAGTGCTAAAAACAGATTGGAAAAACGACTTCTGAACAGCAGAATGAAATATTTGGCGAAAGCTGAAAAAATATCTGCAAGGAAGTCGTTTTTTATATTGACGAAAATGGATGTATCCAATATAATCTATTTTGTGGTTTAAAACGTAGAACTTTAAAGTCACTTGACTTCAACGCAATAAAGCAAAATTAGCCGGATTATGTCAGAATTCGAAAATCAGAAATTATAAGATGCGCTATTGTTGGTGGAAAGTTGACTGTAAAATTCTGCGAATACAAAAATGAGAAGTGACGGGAGGTCGACATGGTTATTAAAGTGATTATGCTTGTTGTATTCTTTGGCATAATGATCGGTGTAGGATTTTATGCAAGAAAACAGGCCACAGATGTGAACGGATTTGTACTGGGAGGAAGAAGCGTAGGCCCATGGCTTACAGCATTTGCATATGGTACGTCCTACTTTTCGGCAGTTATTTTTATTGGATATGCAGGACAGTTTGGATGGAAATACGGAATTGCATCCACATGGATCGGAATTGGAAATGCAATCCTTGGGTCTCTGCTTGCATGGGTAGTGCTTGGCAGAAGAACCAGACTGATCACGCAGAAGCTGGATTCCAGAACAATGCCGGAATTCTTTGAGAGAAGATATAACAGCAAATCCATGAAGATCATTTCTTCCTGGATCATATTCATATTCTTGATCCCATATACGGCTTCATTGTATAACGGTCTTTCCAGATTGTTTGGAATGGCGTTCGACATTGATTACAAGATCTGTGTTGTTGCTATGGCAGTTCTTACCGGTATCTATGTAATTGTTGGCGGGTATATGGCGACAGCGATCAATGACTTTATTCAGGGACTGATCATGCTGGTTGGTATAGTAGCAGTTATCTATGCAGTATTAAACGAGAGAGGCGGACTTACAGGTGCGTTAGACAAGCTGGCTCGTGTAAATGATCCGGCGGTTTCGGATACACCGGGTGTATTTGCATCCTTCCTTGGACCGGATATCTTCAATCTGGTATGTGTTGTCATATTAACCTCACTTGGAACATGGGGCCTTCCTCAGATGATCCAAAAATTTTATGCGATCAAAGATGAGAAATCAATCAAGACTGGAACGATCGTATCTACTTTATTTGCAACGATCGTAGCCGGAGGATGTTATTTCCTTGGTGGTTTTGGACGTCTGACCGAGACGGATGTAGCAACAGAAGGATTTGATGCGATCATTCCACACCTGCTTGAGAATCTTCCGGAAGTATTGATGGGACTGGTGGTTATCCTTGTATTATCTGCTTCGATGTCTACCTTATCTTCATTGGTTCTGACCTCAAGCTCCACACTTACGATCGACTTTATCAAAGCATCGATCGCACCGAAAATGTCAGAGAAGAAGCAGGTCCTTACAATGCGGATCATGCTGGTAGTATTTATCGCATTATCGGCGGTCATTGCAGTCATTCAGTATTCCAGCAAGGTGGCATTTATCGCACAGCTTATGGGTATTTCATGGGGTGCGATCGCAGGTGCCTGTCTGGCTCCGTTTTTATATGGTCTGTACTGGAAACGCACGACAGTGGCAGCCTGCCTTGTTAGTTTTATCTGGGGCGTAGGCATCATGACACTGAACTTTATCAGTAATACATGGCAGTTATTTAGTTTTCCACAGGCATTACAGTCACCTGTAAACTGTGGTGCAGCAGCGATGATCGGTGGATTGATCCTTGTTCCGATCGTCAGTCTGATCACAAAGAAACCGGATCAGGAGCGCGTAGAGGAGATCTTCTCCTGCTATGAAGCGACAGTAACCGTACCTCAGAAGGAAGCATTGGATTAATATTATACATAAAATATACATAATATGCATAAAGCCGGCAGACAGAAAAACATTCTGTCCTGCCGGCTTTAACATTTGTGTGAAATGCGTAAAAATGTGTTTGTACAAGAGTTTTTTGAATGTAAAATCAGTTTTCAAAACAGAAAGAAAGTATACGGACATATTAAAAATGGAATAAAAAAATAAATATCAAAATAATTTTTTGTATATTTATTAATTAATGCTTGAATATTATGCATAATAACTGTATAATCATGGAAGATTATACGAACTGTATTTTCCTATGAAAGCGGTTGACGGAAGAAAATGCAGAGAGTAAGATAGGTGAATGTGTAGAAATACAAATAGGACGATGGCTGTAACGGAAAATGACCGGTTGCAGCAGATTGGAGTAAGATATGATAAAGGCAGGAATTATTGGTTCAACCGGATATGCCGGTCAGGAAATAGTAAGAATTCTTCTTGGACATAAGGATGTGGAAATTGTCTGGTATGGTTCCAGAAGTTTTATAGATAAGAAATATTACGAAGTATTTGGAAATATGTTTCAGATCGTGGATGCAACCTGTCTGGGCGAGAATATGGATGAGCTGGCTGAGAAGGTAGATGTTATTTTCACGGCAACTCCACAGGGCTTATGTTCTTCTCTTGTAAATGAGGATATTTTATCAAAGGTTAAGATCATTGATCTGAGTGCGGATTTCAGAATTAAGGATGTTGCTACTTACGAGAAGTGGTACAAGATCGAGCATAAGAGTCCGGAATTTATCGACGAGGCCGTATATGGTCTGTGTGAGATCAACAGAGATAAGGTAAAGGGATGCAGACTTCTGGCAAATCCGGGCTGTTATACAACCTGCTCCATTCTTTCTTTATATCCGCTTGTAAAAGAGAAGCTGATCGATCCGAATACGATCATTGTAGATGCTAAGTCCGGTACATCAGGAGCAGGACGAGGAGCAAAGATCCCGAACCTGTTCTGTGAGGTAAATGAAAGCATTAAGGCATATGGAGTAACGACTCATCGCCATACACCGGAGATCGAAGAACAGCTGGGATATGCATACGGCAGTCCAATCATGATTAATTTCACACCACATCTGGTTCCGATGAATCGTGGTATTCTGGTTACGGCATATGCTTCATTAAAAGAAAAGGTAGATTACGATACTGTTCGTGCTGCATATGACAAATATTATGCAAACGAGAGATTTGTCCGTGTTCTTGACAAGGATGTATGTCCGGAGACACGTTGGGTAGAGGGCAGCAATTATGTAGATGTCAACTTTAAGATTGATGAAAGAACCGGACGTATCATTGCAATGGGAGCACTTGATAATCTGGTAAAGGGAGCAGCCGGTCAGGCAGTTCAGAATATGAATATTATGTTTGGACTTCCGGAAGAAGAAGGACTGCTGATGGCTCCGGTATTCCCATAAAGAGTAACGGCATCGGATATCGTGGAAGAACAGATGATATAAGGCGGTGATCGGTATGGAGATCATTTCCGGCGGAGTGACAGCTCCAATCGGATTTCTGGCAGCAGGTATGCACGCCGGAGTAAGAAAAAATAAAAAGAAAAAAGACATGGCATTACTAGTCAGCAAGTGTCCGGCGAAGACAGCTGGAGTATTTACACAGAATGTAGTCAAGGCTGCACCTGTTATGTGGGACAAAGCATTATGTGACGATATCGGCTTATGTCAGGCACTGGTTGTAAACAGTGGAGTGGCAAATGCATGTACCGGAGAAGCAGGAGATGTTGATGTGGTGCATATGGCAGAGCTTGCGGCAGCAGAACTTCAGGTACCGGCTGATCAGGTTGCGGTTGCTTCGACCGGAGTAATAGGTATAAGGCTTCCGATGGAGACGATCGCACATGGAATCCGCGAACTTTCAGGGATGCTTTCCGATGATTTGGAAAGTGGAAGTCATGCAGCGGAAGCCATTATGACGACTGATGTATATAAGAAAGAGATCGCGGTAAAGCTGCAGATCAAAGGGAAGACAATTACCGTCGGAGGTATGTGCAAAGGTTCCGGTATGATCAATCCGAATCTTGGAACGGTGCTTGGATTCCTGACAACGGATCTGAATATCAGTCAGGAGTTATTGCAGAAAACACTGAGAAATGATGTCATAGACACTTATAATATGTTATCTGTCGATGGGGATACTTCAACGAATGACACCGTTATGATATTTGCAAATGGCATGGCAGGAAATGATGAGCTGCTTGAAACGGATGCGGATTATCCGGCATTTGTGGAGGCGCTTCGATATATCAACACCTACTTCGTGAAGCTGATCGCGGCGGATGGAGAGGGAACGACGAGGATGTTTCAGGTACAGGTAGCAGGGGCGGAATCCAAGGAGGGCGCAAGAAAGCTTGCAAAATCCGTGGTGACCTCAAACCTTGTAAAATGCGCCGTATACGGCTCGGATGCGAACTGGGGACGTCTGGTGTGCGCGATGGGACAGAGCGGGATCGCATTTGATCCATATAAGGTAGATATCATAATATCCAGCGAAGCCGGTTCCTTAAAAATAGTTGAAAATGGGGTTTGTACCGATTATGATGAAGAAAGAGCGACGGAGATCCTGTCGCCGGATCAGGTATGTTTTTATGCGGATATGCATGCAGGTACAGAGACAGCTTCTGCGTGGGGCTGTGACCTTACATATGAATATATCAAGATAAATGCAGAGTATAGAAAGTGAGGAAGTAAATAAGATGGTAAAGGGAGATTATACAGTAGATCAGGTAATATCAAAAGCACAGACACTGATCGAGGCTTTGCCTTATATTAAGAAATTTCAGGGGAAAACAATTGTTGTAAAATATGGCGGAAGTGCTATGTTGGATGAGAATCTGAAATACAATGTGATCGAAGATGTTGCATTATTAAAGCTGGTTGGACTGAAACCGGTTATCGTGCATGGTGGCGGTAAGGAGATCAGCAAATGGGTAGAGAAGATTGGAAAAGAGCCTGAATTTATCAATGGACTTCGTGTAACAGACGGTGAGACAATGGAGCTTGCTGAGATGGTATTATCCAAGGTAAATAAGAGTCTTGTCAGCATGATGCAGAAGGTTGGTTTAAAGGCTGTGGGTATCAGTGGAAAGGATGGTGGACTGTTTACCGTTAAGAAGCGTCTGCCGGGTGGAAAAGATATTGGTTATGTAGGCGAGATCACAAAGGTTGATACAGAGGTGATCGATGCACTGGTCGATCAGGATTTTATACCTGTTATTGCTCCTATCGGTGTCAGTGAAGAATATGAGGATTATAATATTAATGCTGATGATGCTGCATGTGCTGTTGCAACAGCATTAAAGGCGGAAAAACTGGTATTCTTAACAGATATTGAAGGTGTATTTATCGATCCGACAGATAAGTCTACCCTGATCTCAGAAATGGATATCCATGAGGCAAAGGATATCATTGAGAAAGGTGTTGTCGGCGGTGGTATGCTTCCAAAACTTAATAACTGTATCACAGCCATGGAAAATGGTGTATCAAGAGTCCATATTTTGGATGGCCGCCTGAAGCATTGCCTGCTTCTTGAGTTCTTTACTCAGAAGGGTATTGGTACTGCAATCTTAAAAGAGCCATTATTCTAAGAAGCACATTCAATGAAAAGTTAAAAGTAAAACAGAAAAAGACCGGAGCTGTGCACCGATAACGAGAAAAATCGGATGCCGCAGGACTGGTCTTTTTCTATTTTGCTATTGTAAAAGGAATCGAAGTTCGTTAAAATGGGGGTGTGCATGAGTGTACCGGCATATCAAGGAGGTATGCAGGTATGATAATAAAGAAAAAACTGTTATATGTAGGACTTGCCGGATGGATGTTGTTGTCCGGGATTATTCTGGTCGGATGCCGGAAAAATGGCATGATACTTGAGACAACAGAGCAGAATACCAGTTCACAGAGTGATACGGCATATGCCGAAGACGCCGTGGTAGGTTCTGTTACAGAAAGGGATCAGGAAGACACAGAAGCTATAAAAGACACAGGAATCTGTGTATTTGTCTGTGGGGCAGTAAAACAAGAAGGAGTATATGAACTCCCAATAGGTGCAAGGATCAATGATGCACTTCTTGCAGCAGGCGGATTTGCAGAGAATGCTGCGGAGCAGGTGGTAAATCTTGCAGACTTTATCGAGGATGGACAGAGGATTTATTTTCCGACGGAGGAAGAGGTGCAGGAGCAGCCGGAACGCTGGCAGGATCCGGAAACAGAAACGAATGGACAGACAATGGAAGCGGGAGTAGTGAATATCAATACTGCCGGGAAAGAGGAACTGATGTCATTGTCCGGGATTGGTGAGGCAAAGGCGGAGAATATCATAACTTACAGAGAGACACAGGGCGCATTTGAAAAAATAGAAGATATTATGAATGTGAATGGTATCGGAGAGAATTTATTTCAGAAGATAAAAAACGATATTTGCGTGGGTCGGTAGAGATATAGAAACAAAGGAAAGGTGGAAATCTGGTATGAAAAAGGTATTGGTCGTAGATGATGAGAAACTGATCGTGAAAGGTCTGAAATTCAGTCTGGAACAGGATGATATGGAAGTAGACGTGGCATATGATGGCGGAGAGGCGTTTGAGAAGATCAAAAACAATGATTATGATATCGTTCTGTTAGACATCATGATCCCGGTTTATACCGGAATTGAAGTATGTCAGATGGTGCGTGAATTTTCCAATGTTCCGATCATTATGCTGACGGCCAAGGGTGAGGATATGGATAAGATCATGGGTCTTGAATATGGTGCAGATGATTATATCACCAAACCATTTAACATACTGGAGGTAAAGGCAAGGATCAAAGCTATCTTAAGAAGAAGCGGAAAAAAGGCAGAGCCTGTAAAACCGGTAAATATTTTAGAAATCAATGGCATGAAGGTAGAATTGGATAGCCGCCGTGTATTTGTTCATGGAAAGGAACTGAATCTGACAGCAAAAGAATTTGATTTGCTGGAGCTTCTGATGGCGCATCCGAATAAGGTTTATTCCAGAAATGAACTGTTAGATACGATCTGGGGCAGTACATATCCGGGAGATGCCAGAACTGTGGATGTTCATGTAAGAAGACTTCGTGAGAAGATTGAGGAGAATCCGGGTGAGCCGGTGTATATTCATACAAAATGGGGCGTTGGCTACTATTTTAAAGGATGATGAGACAGGGAATGCGTAGAGCATTCCTATCTTACTGGATTTTTTTGGAATGGAAAAAAGTAAAGATGAAAATGTAGAAAATAAGAATAAAAATATCTGGAAAAACAGCAGGCGGAGGATCAGTCTTCAGGTTGTTATCTTTGTAATGATCATGGCAGGTTTTTATCTGATCTCAATCAGTATGAAAACGGTTCTGCTGCAGTTGATGTTGAATCAGAGATATAGTGATTGTGAAACACTGTTGCAGGAAAACGCAAAAAATCTGGAATATCTGATCAATGATATTAATTCGGAAACAGAAGGTACAAGCAAGACTTTTCATGGTATGAACACTCTGGCGTACAGCCTGTCTGCCAGAGTTATGATCGTAGATACTGATTACAGGGTAGCCTATGACAGCTTTCGTCTGTTGAAGGATACCTATATCATGAATAATGATATCTATGAGATCATGAAGGGAGACAGAGACGAACGGCTGGTACGGGAACAGTCCTACATTGAGTATATGTTTCCTGTGGTGAACCGGGAAGGTTATATTGATGATGTAGCTGTGATCGCAGTCAGTCTGGAAAGCATGGAAAACGAAAGAGGATATTTGTCATACCGTGCCAATATCTTGATCTGTATTTTTATGGTGATCGGGGTGCTGACAGCATTTTTCATTTCTTATATGGCGGTTCGTGATACCAGAAAGATCAAGAGTCAACTTGTAAATATGAAGGATGGATTTCTGGGACAGATTTCATCGGATGGTTTATGGCGAGAAGCTGGGAGCGTTGTTGACAATATGAATGGGATATTTGCCAAATCGCAGTTGTTGGAGGAATCCCGGCAGGAATTTGTATCAAATGTATCACATGAGCTGAAAACACCGATTACTTCAATGAAGGTTTTATCAGAATCGATCTTGATGCAGGATAATGTTCCGGTTGAGATGTACCGGGAATTCATGAACGATATTGTTTTAGAGATTGACCGTGAAGCGCAGATCATCAGTGATCTGCTGACGCTGGTCAAGACAGATAAGGGATCAGACAGCCTGAATATCGAGCGGGTGGATATCAATGAGCTGATGGAGGTTATTCTGAAACGGTTGACGCCTCTGGCAGAAAAGAGAAGCATTGAGATCACATTTGAAAGCTTCCGGGAAGTGGAAGCTGATATTGATAAGGTGAAGTTTACGCTGGCAATCTCCAATCTGATCGAAAATGGAATCAAATATAATGTGGATGGCGGATGGATCCGCGTATCCCTGAATGCCGATCATAAGAATCTGTATATTAAGGTTGCCGATTCCGGTGTTGGTATTCCGGAGGATTGTGTAGAGCATATATTCGAACGTTTCTACAGAGTAGATAAGGCGAGAAGCAGGGATACCGGAGGGACCGGTCTTGGACTTGCAATCTCAAAGAATATTATCGTTATGCATAAGGGTATTATAAATGTGTACAGTGAGCCTGGAAAGGGAACCACATTTACAGTACGTGTTCCGATGAACTATGTGAAATAAAGGAGCAGAAGATGGAGAAACGGATCATGCATATTATAAGCGGGATGCTGTTAGTTGTAGCTCTGCTGTCTATGACCGGATGTGGGAAAAGTGGACATGCGGAGAGTCAGAGAACAGATACCGGTACGGATGCCGGGATGCAGACATATTCCGTATATTATATGAATCAGAAATGGACAGAGTTTTCTGTCTATGATACGAAGATCGATCAGTTGGAATCAACGGAAAATGTGATAGATAAGCTGATGAATCTGTTGATATCAACAGAAGACGAGCAGCTTTATAAGATTCCGGTTGCAGATGGAATGACCTATCAGCGATATTCTTATGATGGAAAAGGACTGGTAACGATCATGTTCAATCTGGATTATGATACCGCAGAGAATTATCAGATCCTGTTGTGTAAAATGGCATTTACAAAAACCCTGTGTCAGGTAAATGGTATTTCAGGGGTTTCATTTGAATTGTCGGATCTGATTGGAGAGAAGAAGGTAGATACAAGTGTTTACAATGCGGAATCATTTTCAACGATCGGTGATAATTTTATGGAGGCTTCTTATTCTGTGACGATCTATACGCCGGATAATACCGGAAAACGGCTGGATAAGCAGACGACGGAGATTGATGCGTTGTCTTACAAAGCACCGGAGGAACAGATCATGGAAGCACTTCGAAATTCCCAGGAATGGAAGAGTCCGATCGATAAGGATGTAGATATTCTTGATATCTATGTGTTGGATCGGGTGTGTTATGTTAATTTCAGCAAGACCTTTTTGGATCATGTCGGTGATTATGATGACAAAGTGATCATTTATTCGCTGGTTGATTCTCTGACAGAGCTGTCAGATGTGGATGGTGTTGTATTTGAGGTAGAAGGCAGTCAGGATCTTGTATATGGAGAGAATTTGGATTTCTCAGAGACATACACAGCGAATTATTCAATGTGTAATTAGACAGGTACTGACAGATAGCGGAGGAAAAGAAAATAAAAAGACCACTATTTTGGGCCGCATGTGCATTTATGCTTGGAGAGGCGGAGGCGATTGCTGGCAGCAGGTGGTTTACTTTGGCTGCAATGATAGTTGCAGCCTTTTTTCTGTTTACGGGAGAAAAAGGGCAAAAACAGGGAAAAAGGCAAAAACAGAAAGAAGAGTCCGGCTGGGATGAAAAAATACGGATGTCGGACAGGCGAAGACAGACAAAGCGGAGTGTGGATGTAAAACGAACAGTAAGAGTAACTGTCGGAATTCTCATATATGTGCTGTTTGCCGGAATGGGGTATATGAATATCAACATATTGCATGAGCAGGAACAATATGCTTCCCGGCTGAACGGTTGTTCCGGAACAATTTCCGGAACGATATACGAGATAAAGGAAACGGAAAACAGGCAGCAGGTCTTTATTAAGATCGTGGATGCAAGAGGAATGTCCGGTGAAGAATGGACTGGGTTTCATGAAAATATGAAGCTGCTTGTATATGTGGAGAAAGGGATAACCTTGTATCCGGGACAGGAGGCAGTATTTGCCGGCAGATTTGAACAGCCGGAACATGCGGGAAATCCGGGAGCCTTTGATGCATATCGATACTACAGGAGCCAGGGGATCTTTCTTATACTTTCAGATGCAGAGCTGCAGAAAACAGGAAAACAGTACTCGTATATACGGGCGGGGCTCCGGAAGCTCCGAAAACGGATATCAGATGTAATTGGTAACTTATACGGAGAGGAGGATGCATCTGTGATCCGGGCGATGCTTTTGGGTGAACGACAGGGGATGGATGGTGACGTGAAACGGATGTATCAGTTGAATGGTATTGCACATATTCTTGCAATATCGGCATTACATATTGCGATCATTGGTATGACCTTGTATCGGCGTATGCGAAAATGGGGAGTTTCCTACTGGAGTGCGGGAATTGGATGCAGTATTCTGGTTATTCTGTATGGACAGATGACCGGACTTGCAGGATCAACGATGCGGGCGATCATTATGATGGGGCTCCTGTTATTGGGGAAAGCCATTGGGCGTTCGGTGGATCTTCTGACCTCAACAGGAATTGCCGGGGTATGGATGTCGGTGATAAATCCTTATGTTGTATTAGATGCCGGATTTCAGCTTTCATTTGCAGCGATAATCGGGATAGCTGTGATCGTGCCGGTGTTACAACGGGTATTTAGCAAAAGGGGAAGTGCCGACCTAATCAATAAGCTTGGTGCAGGGACGGTGTTACAACACATATTTGGTGTAGGGGAGAAAATCCGGCAATCGTTTGCTGTCAGTATGGCAACCTTTCTGGCGACTCTGCCGGTGATCGTCTACTATTATTACCAGTTTCCATTGTATGGCATTTTATTAAATCTGATCGTCGTACCGTGTGTATCGGTCATCCTGACCGGTGGGATCGGAACGGTTATCTGTGGCTGCATATCACTTCAGGTGGCGGGCTGGCTTACGATTCCGGTGAAGGGGATTTTGTGGTTATATGAAAAGTTGTGTCAGGGAATGGAACAGCTTCCCGGAGCCTGTATCAATATTGGACATATCCCGGTGAAGCTGGTGGTGGGTTATTATATTGCATTACTGGTATCTTTATATTTTATGACCAGGATGAGAGCAGATAGAGGAAATAGAACGGAAGGAAAACAGACTCAAAAAATCGTAAAAAAGTCAAAATGGCAGGTCCGTAGGAATCAGGCAGTGGAAGAAAAGTGTGATCAGCAGACGATAAAGGAACGGAAACACAGAAAAATCCGGTATGGGATCGCAGAGATTTTTGTCGTGCTGATATTCTGTATATATGCAGGAAGCGTGCTCGATCGTCCGTTTACGGTTACCTTTCTGGATGTCGGGCAGGGGGATGGCATACTGATCCGGACGGAACAGGGAACCAATATTATGATCGATGGCGGATCTTCGGATAATGAAAAGGTGGGAGAATATGTTCTGCTTCCGGCTCTCCGGTATTACGGGATGGTGGATCTGGATTATGTCTTTGTAACACATGGGGATCAGGATCATATATCCGGACTTCTGGATCTATATGAACTTGAGCATACCGGAATCCGGATCCGAAACCTTGTTGTGGCGAAGTATGGTGACCGAGAAGGACTGCAGGAACTGATCGAGCTGGCAGCACAACATGGAACGGAGGTTATATATATGGATGCGGGTAGCATATTTTCTGAACCGGAAGCCGGAGCTTCCGGGATGTTTCGGATCGCATGCATATATCCGGGAGAATCGGATGTTCACACAGATGCAAATGAAGCTTCTCTTGTGCTGCAGGCAAGTGTCGGTTCTTTTCATCTTTTGTTTACAGGCGATGCAGGGGAAACAGCAGAACAGCAGATGACAGAGACTGGAAGATTGGATGCGGTTAATGTTTTAAAAACAGGGCATCATGGCTCCAGATATGCAACCTCGGAGTCATTTCTTCAATATATAAAGCCGCAGTATGCGGTGATCAGTTGTGGAAAAAAGAACCGGTATGGCCACCCACATAAAGAAACGCTGGAGAGACTGCAGGCTGCTGGTGCGGAGGTTTACCGCACCGACAGCAGCGGCGCTGTAATTTTACAGATACGGGCAGGAAAAATTATGCTTCATGGGTACGGAGGATAAAATTAAGCATTGATACCAAGCCCCAAATGAAATAATGGGTATATGAGAGAAAAGATTTGGATAATACCATCGATGAAAGAAGAATTTTGGGTATTATTCAAGAAAATGGACTGTTATACCAAGGCTAATGGCGGTGCAAGGGGTATGGAAGAAAGCAAGCTAATATAATACCCGCTACAATAGATTGGCGAGGGTATGGAAGAAAGCAAGCTAATATAATACCCGCTACAATAGATTGGCGAGGGTATGGAAGAAAGCAAGCTAATATAATACCCGCTACAATAGATTGGCGAGGGTATGGAAGAAAGCAAGCTAATATAATACCCGCTACAGCGGATTGAACAAGGGTATGGATAAAGAAAATTAGACAATATACCACAAACAGGATGAGCAGAAGGGTATGCAAAGTGGGGAAATAGCCTGATACCATGGGAGAAGTGTTTTCAGGGGGTATTAACAAATAAAAATGGAAATTATACCAATAAAAATATTGCAGAAAAAGAACATAAAAGAAACGAGGAGAATGCGTATGATTAAAGATATAATAATAAAGAGAATCGTCAAATTGAAAAAAGAAATACAGAAGATAGAGATATTAGAGAAAACATTTCCGAAAGAAGAATTAATATGTGCCAAAAATGGAAAAGGATATAAGTGGTATTTGAAGAGTGCAGGAAAGCCGATATATCTGCCAAAGAAAGAGAGACTCTTGGCTGAAAAACTTGCTATGAAAAAGTATTATATGTTAAGAAAACGGGATTTAATGTGCGAGCTTGAAGCATGTAATGCATATATAAGAAAAGTGCAAAAGGAAAATAATGCATCTGATATGTTATTGGAAAATGATGGTTACATTGAATTGCTGGGAAAGGCATTTGGACCGCATTCAGAAAATTTAGAAGCATGGATGACAGAAGAATATGAAACAAATAAGAAATATCCGGAGAATTTGAATATAAAAGGGACGCAGGGTAAGTATCTTCGTTCTAAATCAGAAGCAATGATCGATAATGTTTTATTTCGGGAAAGAATACCATTTCGATATGAAAATCAGTTGGTGCTGGATGGGATAGTAATGTATCCGGATTTTACGATTCGACATCCAAAAACAGGAGAGTATTATTATTGGGAACATTTCGGTATGATGGACAATCCAGAATATGCGAGTCATGCCTGCAGGAAAATAAAAACATATTGTGATAATGGAATAATACCATCTATTAATTTAATTATGACATATGAAACCAGTGCTTGTCCTATTGGAATGGAAAGAATAGAGCAAGTGGCAGAATATTATTTCGGATAAATGACACATTTGATATAATGAAAGCAAAATTATTTGCTCGCAAGGATGCTGATTTTGCGGAATGCATAGAATGTGCGAAGCACATGATATAATTAGTATAAAGAAACGGCAAACTATACTCTACAGTGCGTAGAATCCGCAGAAATTCACCATTTTCTACGCTTTATGGGTATGATGCCGGATGCAGGTATGTAATAATCTGGTCAGAAAGGAGGCAGATATGGATCAGATCAGTATAGGCAGGTTTATTGCAGCAGAAAGAAAAAGAAAAGGTTGTACACAGAAGCAGCTTGCAGAAAAACTGAATATCAGTGATAAAACAGTTTCTAAATGGGAATGTGGAAAGGGATTCCCGGAAGTGTCTCTGTTATTACCTTTATGTAAGGAACTGGACATTACGGTAAATGAACTGTTGTCCGGTGCAAGAGTGTCTGAGGAAGAATATCAAAAGAAAGCGGAGGAAAATATGGTGAATATGATTAAAGAAAGAGAAGAAAACAAGAAGAAATTAATTCCTACAATTATAACGGGTTTAATTGCAACGATATCATTTATTACATTGATCATGGTTGTTGCAGTGTATACAGAGGTGATCGCAGTACCGGTTAAGATATTACTGATAGTGATCGCATGTGTTATATTTGGTTGTGGACTTATGGTTGCGATGGAAGGCGAGCGCACCATCGGTTATTACAAATGCCGTCATTGCAATGAGCTGTTTGTTCCGACCTTTGGTGCATATACAATGGGAATGCATATGATTTCAACAAGATATTTGAAATGTCCAAAATGTGGAACAAAAACCTGGTGTAAAAAAGTTCTGGCAAAAGGAAATAGAAACATGATGTAAAAAAGTTCCGGTAAAAGAAAACAGAAACACGATGTAAAAAAGTTCTTGCAAAAGAGAAGTGATTTCTGTTATAGAAAACAACCTGTCTTTTGCCGGAACGATGAAGATTCAAAACCTAAATATGAAAAATATTGATCAAAAATACCATTGCCAGTCCGTAGTAGGTGATCACGGCAACCAGATCATTGACCGTTGTAATGAGTGGACCGGAAGCAACCGCAGGATCAATATGGATCTTGTGGAAGAACATAGGAATGATAGTTCCGACAAAGCTTGAGATCACCATTGCAACGATCAGCGAGATGCCGACACAGCCAGAGATCAGGAATGCAGATGCCCATATATATTTCTTAAAATAGTGGATATAGATTCCTAAAAACAGGAGTGCCATGATTCCAAGGCTTGCACCATTTAAGAAGCCGATCTTCATTTCTTTGATAAGAAGGGAAAGCTTCTTTTTAGTACTCAGGTCTTCGTCCATAAGTACACGGATCGTAACAGCGAGGGACTGTGTGCCGACATTTCCAGCCATATCAAGGACAAGAGACTGGAAGCAGATCACGATCGGAAGTACCGCAACAACGGATTCAAACATTCCGACCACAGAGGATACCGCTATGCCAAGGAACAGAAGGATGATGAGCCATGGCAGACGTTTTTTCATGCTGGTAAAGGTAGGCTCGTTCAGATCTTCTTCAGATGTAAGACCGGCGAGCTTGGCATAGTCATCACCCATGGCATTATCAACCAGTTCTACGATGTCATTTGCAGTCAGGATACCGGCGATGGTTCCATTTTCGGATAAAACAGGGATGGAATCTTCTTCATAATCGGTAAGATCTTCGATACAGTCAGCAATCTTCACATGCTCATAGACAGATGGATAGGAGCGGCTGATAATATTTGACAAATGGTCATTTTCTCGTGCGATGATCAGATCTTTCAGATCGATAGCACCGGAAAACTGACCAGCCCGGTCGGTGGTATAGATCGTCGAGATATTATCATGTTCTCCTGCCTGCCGAACCAGTGCGCTCATAGCTTCACGGATAGACAGCGTGTCAGGAATACAGATATAATTGTTCGTCATACAGCTTCCGATCTCGTCATCCTCATAAGAAAGCAGTTTCTTTACATCTCTCCGGGAGTCGTCGTCCAGCCGGGCAACCATTTCCTGCTGTTGTTCGTCAGAGAATTCATCCAGAATATCCAGAGCATCATCTGCATCCATATCAGATATGACTCTTGCGGCTTTATCGAGTGACAGTTCATCCAGATATGGCTTGGCATCATCCAGATAGGAGAAAATTTCTGCAAGCCGTGGGGTGCCGATCATAGTATACAGGCGGATTCGTTCTGTTTCGTTTAGCCGTGTGATTGCTTCTGCGACATCTTTGTCGTGATAGTTTGCCAAATGCTTCTGCAATACCTGTGCGTTCTTTGCATTACGAATGATTTTTACGAGTTCTGTTACATAATCTTTTTTAAATACTGTGATTTTTGTCATTGTGACCTCCTTCCTGCCTGTTTTTAGGCATAAAAATACATCGTCTCAGTGTGAAGACCGGATGGTCAGGATCGTCTGATGCGATGTATGAAAAGGCACACAACAATATAAGATGGGGTTATCGGAGCTTCATAGACAGCCACATCCATTTATGCTTCCTTATCCTAACATCGCATATTTTACTTCGTCCAATACGATCGCAACTATCCATGAAAATTCACCTCCATTTGAAAATTGAATTTTAGATTTTTGTATTTGATATTCTCAAAAACCTCTGCTACTATAACAGAAAAGAGTTGAATTGACAACCTGGATAATCCGGGTTGGATAAATTTTATATTTCGGTTATTTTTTTGAAACACATAGAAAACAGGAGAATATCAGATATGCAGATAGAACATGTGGCAATGTATGTAGAAGATCTGGAAAAGACAAAAGATTTTTTTATAAAATATTTTGGGGCAAACGCGGGCGAGCGGTATTATAATCCGAAAACGGAGCTTCAGTCGTATTTCTTAAGCTTTGACGATGGAGCAAGACTGGAGATCATGCAGAAACCACGAGTATCCAATGTGAGAAAAGAGCTGGCACGAACAGGGTATATTCATATCGCGTTTTCGGTTGGAAGCAGAGAGAAAGTAGATGAGCTTACCAGGAGACTTCAGGAGGACGGATATAAAGTTGTCAGCGGACCACGGGTGACAGGTGATGGATATTATGAGAGCTGTGTTCTATGTATCGAGGATAATCAGATCGAAATCACGGTCTGAATTTCGGTCTGGATTTGGTAATATCTCACAAACTATACGCAAAGCCGCTTGACTTCGCCAGTGCCATTTCTTACAATAGATCAGTAGATAAAAGTCTGGTAGATGTATGATACCAGATTTTTTTTGTGGTTTAAAGTCAGAAAGAGAAAGGTGAGAGAAAATGAAGTGGAAAGATCGATTGGGAATCCGGCTGGTGGCATATCTGGGAGGCTTATTTATCATGACGGCAGGAATAGCCGTATCGGTAAAATCAAACCTTGGGGTATCGCCGGTAAGCTCGATCCCATATACGATTACCTGTGTATTTGGTATGGAGATGGGAAACGCAACTATCCTGTTTCATGTTGTGCTGGTTTTGCTGCAGATCCTGTTATTACGGAAAAATTTTAAATGGATCAATCTGTGTCAGATTGTAGTTGGAATTATATTTGGAAAATTTACAACTTTATGTAATTCACTTGTGGCGTTGCTGCCATCTACCGATAATATGTTGATACGACTGGGAATGATGCTGATCAGTGTTGTTCTGATCGCTGTCGGAATCTTCTTCTATCTGCCGGCAAATATTATGCCGCTTGCAGGAGAGGGAGCGATGCAGGCAGTATCAGCGATCACCGGTATTGCATTTCCAAAGGTTAAGATCGGATTTGACTGCAGTATGGTTATCATATCGTTAGTTACATGTTTGATCGCAATACATAGTGTTGGCAGTGTGGGAATCGGAACAGTCATGGCAGCGGTTCTGGTAGGCTTTGCACTGGGACTGGTAACAAAAGCATTTGGAACATGGCGTGACCATCTGTATTACGGAAGAATATCATAGACAGGTGTTGAAAATCAAATCGGTATTTGGCATAATGGATTGGAACAGGAAAGAAAGGAGACATAGCTATGGCAGCAGGAAAAAAACAGAGCGGTAAGGATGCAATGGCGGTTATCAACGAGCATATAAAGAATGAAAGCTATGCTCCGGTATATCTGTTATACGGAGATGAAACATATCTTGTGAACCAGTACAGAGACAAATTGCTTTCGGCGGTAACAGACCGTGAGGACAATATGAACTTTGCAAAGTTTGCAGGAGAGAAGATCGACCCGATGGAGATCATAGGCTTCTGTGAGACAATGCCATTCTTCGCTGACCGGCGTGTGGTGCTGGCAGAAGGAACCGGATTGTTTAAAAAGAGCTGTGAGGAATTTGCGGAGCGGATCAAAGAGCTGCCGGATACTTCGCTGATCCTGTTTGTTGAGTCAGAAGTTGATAAGAGAAATAAATTATATAAGACCGTTGATAAACTGGGAGAAGCCCTGTGCTTTGAAACACCAAATGAGAAGACGCTTGCTGTATGGGTTAAGGGAATGTTCAAGGGAGAAGGAAAACGGATAACCGATGATGCGATCCGTTCCCTGATCGAGCATACCGGATCAGATATGAATTCGATCAAGAATGAGATTGATAAGCTGATAAGCTATACGGTAGACAGGGAGGATGTAACTGTATCCGATGTGGAAGCTCTCTGCGTTGGCAATTCGGAGGGACATATATTTGAGATGATCGATGCCATATCCAGAAAGCAGCAGGATCGTGCACTTCACCTGTATCATGAGCTGCTTGAAAACAGGGAGCCTGCGATGCGAATTCTGTTTTTGATCGCCAGACAGTATGATCTGTTATTAAAAACAAAGATGTGTCTTGCCGAGAATAAAAATTATGCAGATACGGCATCGGTGCTAGGCATTCCGTCATGGTCGGTGAAGAAATATGCGGAACAGTGCCAGAATTATTCGGAACAGGAGCTGAAGAAGATCATGGAAGCCTGTCAGGATACCGATTACAAATTAAAGACCAGTCAGGCATCGGATGTAGTGGCAGTGGAAGTGTTGTTAATATCATTGAGTCGGTAGCTGGTATGTGACGCGCAGGAATGCAGTGAGTCAAAACATACCGTAGGTATTGCGATTTGGATGCCGGAATTATTACACAAAAAAACAGAACCTCAATGGGTTCTGTTTTTTTGACGGTTTTGATTATATATGTGCAGCCTTACATATGTAATCAATTATAAAAATATATATGAGTCAGATTAAGCCATCTTGTTGACAGCGGCTGTAAGACGTGATACTTTACGAGAAGCATTGTTCTTGTGGTAAACGCCCTTTGAAGCAGCCTTGTTAATCTCTGAGATAGCAACCAGAAGATTTGCCTGAGCAGCTTCTTTGTCACCAGCAGCGATAGCAGCTTCTACCTTTTTGATAACTGTCTTAACCTTAGACTTGATCATCTTGTTTCTTAAAGTCTTCTTGTCAATTACTTCAATTCTTTTCTTTGCAGATTTGATGTTAGCCAAAATTCTCTACCTCCATTTGAATTATAGATTATAATAAGGTTTTTACATTAAAACCGGACACGGACAATTCAATGTAAACATACTCATCAATATTAGTATAGAGAAATTTATTTGTCAAGGGGCGAAGTGAAAATATTTCCATTTCTGAAAAATAAGATCTGATCTTATTCCCATCAATTTTATTTCTATCCTATTTCTATTACTTGTTGGCTTGTATGGAAAGGGAGGACATGGTATACTGTTTCTATTAATGCGTTATATATTATTACATACCAGGAGGTAAGAAAATGTTTGGATTTGATGAAATTACAAAAGTAGATCCTGAAGTTGCGGCAGCAATGACGGATGAATTGAACAGACAGAATAACAATCTGGAGCTGATCGCATCAGAGAATATCGTATCAAAGGCAGTTATGGCAGCCATGGGAAGCCATCTGACTAACAAATACGCAGAAGGTTATCCTGGAAAGAGATATTATGGCGGATGCCAGTATGTAGACGTAGTGGAAGATCTTGCCAGAGAGCGTGCAAAAGAATTATTTGGATGTGAATATGTAAATGTTCAGCCACATTCCGGAGCACAGGCCAATATGGCAGTATTTTTTGCTATTTTAAATCCTGGCGATACGTTTATGGGAATGAATCTGGATCATGGCGGACATCTGACACATGGATCACCTGTAAATATGTCCGGTAAATATTTTCACTGTGTACCTTATGGTGTAAATGATGATGGCTTTATAGATTATGACAAGGTTCTTGAGATCGCAAAGGAATGCAAGCCAAAGTTGATCGTAGCGGGTGCATCTGCATATGCAAGAGCAATCGATTTCAAGAGATTCCGTGAGATTGCAGATGAGGTTGGTGCATATCTGATGGTAGATATGGCACATATCGCAGGTCTTGTAGCAGCAGGCCTTCATATGAGCCCGATTCCATATGCACATGTTACAACAACTACTACTCATAAGACACTTCGTGGACCTAGAGGTGGTATGATCATGTGCAGCAACGAGATCAATGAGAAGTTCAACTTCAATAAGGCAGTATTCCCTGGTATCCAGGGCGGACCTCTGATGCATGTCATCGCAGGTAAGGCAGTATGTTTAAAGGAAGCATTACAGCCGGAATATAAGGAGTATCAGGCACAGGTTGTAAAGAATGCAGCAGCACTTGCATCTGCATTAATGGCAAGAGGCTTCAATATCGTATCAGGTGGTACAGATAACCACCTTATGCTGGTGGATCTTCAGAATCTGGACCGTACCGGTAAGGAAGTAGAGAAGCTTTTAGATGAGGTTCATATCACTGTAAATAAGAACACAGTACCAAATGATCCAAAATCTCCGTTTGTAACAAGCGGTATCCGTATCGGAACACCGGCGGTTACAACAAGAGGTGCAAATGAAGCTGATATGGAGACAATTGCTGAGGCAATCAAGGCAGCAGTGATTGATGATGACAAGGCAAAAGCAGAAGCACTTGTTAAGAGTATTGTAGAGAAGTATCCACTGTATGCATAAGGTTGTTATATGGAAGATTTATTTGACGAGAAGCTGTTAGAAGCGATTCGGCTTGCAGAAGCATTGCAGGATGGACGGTCAGAAGAAAAAGAGTCAGAAGAAAAAAAGACAGAAGTAAAACAGGAAACCGAAAACAGCCGTCCGGTCAGCCGGACGGAAGAACCGGTTGCTGCTCCGGTTCCGCAGACTGGTGAGGAAGCAGTCGATCAGCTTATAAAAGAGATCGTGCAGGAAACACAGGAAGAGATCGCTGCCGAAGGTATCCAGACAGAGGATATCAGAAAAGAATTTTTTCAGAAGAAGGCAGAGAAAGCGAAACGGGAAAAGAAGAAGCTGGATCCGGAACTGGAATCCAGACCGGTATATGCACCCAAAAAGCTGAAAGATCCATGGAGTCTCAGGAAAAAGGTCTGTGTGATCCTGCTTGTTGTTGTACTGGTTGTGACCGGGATCCCTGCCGGTATATTTGCCAGAATGTATATGAATGGAAAGAACCGGCTGGCAGAAAATGCGCAGGGAGAAAAGGTGAGTTTTCATACAGACGGATCTTCTTCAACGGCTATCACATATAAAGGAAAGAACTACGTTTATAATACAGATACCGTATCGATTCTGGTATTTGGTGTTGATAATTCCGAATATGTGCCGAAGGAATCGGAAAAGAACGAAGAACCGAAGACAACAGAGGCGGCAACGGAGAAAACAAAGCCCAAAAAGTCAAAGAAGTCAAAGAAAACCTCAGAGGATACAGAAGCTACGACGGAAGCAGATCTCAGAGACAGAGATGATGCCCTGATCTATTCGGATGCAAATGGATCTGAATATGTCCGGTATGGCGGAAGGATCGATCTGTGCTTCCTGGTGGTATTTGATCTTCGAAATGATAAGCTTCACGTTATTAATATAAATCGTGACAGTATGACAGATGTGGATATTAAAACCATAGAAGGAAAAACAGCACTTACAGATCGGATGCAGATCGGACTGGCGTATGGTTATGGGGATGGAGAAATCGTCAGTTGTGAGAATTTTACACATGCGGTATCCGGACTGATGTATAATCTTCCGATTAACGGTTATGTGGCCTTTGACATGGATGCAATGGCAGATATCAATGACGTCCTGAGCGGGGTAACATTGACAGCCAGAGATACGATCAGTGAGAATGTCTTTGAGAAGGACGTAGTCACCTTACAGGGCAATGACGCATACCGGTATCTGGAAAAGATGGATACGGTAACGGATGCAGTCGGTGAACACGGCAGGCGGATGGAACGTCAGAGTCAGTATCTGGCAGGCTGGCTGGAGCGGTTTGAACAGTGCTATTCCGATGATAAGGGAATCATAAAGAAGGTATACGAGGCAGCAAGTCCATATCTGCAGACGAATCTGGACAGAGATGCCTGCCTGTATCTGTTCAGCAGAATGCGTGGAATGGATATAGCAGTTGCAGAGAAGGATATACAGGAGCTTCCGGGAACGTATGAACGCCCTGCTCATTTTGATGAGTATCAGGTGGATACGGGAAGTCTGGTAGAAGAGATGCTGGATATCTTCTATATTCCAACCAGTTAGTGTGACATATTATAAAATAAAAATAAAAAATATCCCAAATGCGGATTGAAGCGGCATGCAAAAAATGGTAAAATTCACTTAAATTTTGTTCGCGCGGAACTGCATTTGGGGTATTTTTTTATGTAATATCATAGGAGACAGGATGAAATGAAAAATATGCACAGAGGGGCAGTACAAATGTAGAGGCATCTTGTATAAAGTGTATAATACAGCGGGCATAACAGCAAGGAGGGCATTTTAGAAGCATGAGAGAACATGGAAAAAGAGTGGCAGCATGGTTCCTTACCGTTGTCATGGTCATCACGATGATCATGCCGTATGGCGGGGCAGGAATTCCATTTGCAGATTGGGTGAAGGCAGCGGATCTGATCGATCTGTCCGGAAAGGATGGAGCACATAAGGTTACTGTTGTAGCAACGACGGAAACCGGTCTTGGTAATTATTATACCGGAGAGGCGATCGAAGCACCGGTTACGGTAAAGGTAGATGGGGAGGAAGTACCGTCGGACTGTTATGATGTGGTATACACAAATAACGTGAACGTGTCAACTGCAACCGAGCTTGCCGTGGCAACGATAACCGGTAAACCGGAAAAGGGTTATACAGGAAGCAATACGGCAAAATTCAAAATTCGTGTCACACCGATCAATAAAGCAAAGGTCAAATTTGCATCCGATATGACGCTTGTATCCGGCAAGTATTATGTTCCGTATGTAAAGAATCTGGCAAATTCTCCGACAGTCGAATCGGTTACCTGGAATGGAAAGGTTCTGGTAGCGGAGAAAGATTATTATGAGAATGTTACTCTTTCAGAGAATTATCTGGAGATTGGTTCTAAGGGAACAACAGTGATTAAGGGAATGAATAATTTCAGTGGTTCCAAAACCTATACCTGGTATCTGAGGGCTGCCAATATCCAGGATCAGATCATCACACTAAGCAATTCCAATTACAGCTATGACGGAAAGGAAAAGAAGCCATCGGTTACGATTGCCGATGTGAACTCCTGGCTGGATGAGAATAATGATTATCAGTATCTGGAAGAAGACGTGGATTATACACTTTCTTACAGCAACAATATAAATCCGGGAACCGCAACCGTGACGATCACAGGTAAGGATTGTTACACCGGAAGCACATCCCTGAACTATACGATCAGCAGTGGAAGTGCAGCCTTAAAGGATATATCACAGACGACCGTGAATGTAGCATCATGTACATATAATGGACAGGCACAGACACCGGCTGTCGCGGTAAAGGATGGAAGCACGACATTAAAGCATGGAACGGATTATACGGTATCCTATTCTGCAAATACAAATGCAGGAAATGGAACGGTTCTGATCAGTGGATGCGGCAAATATACAAATACAAAGTCCCTCACTTTTAAGATCAATCCAAGAGATATTTCAAAGGCGACTTTGACGGCAGAGCCTGCAACATATAAATATGGAGCAGAAGTATTTTCACCAAAGATCAGTGTTTATGACAGCAAACTGGGAACAACATTGACGAATAAAACCGATTATACAGTTGCAAGCTATGTAGCAAAGACAGCCGGTACGGTTTCAATCAGTGCGACAGGAAAAGGCAATTATACAGGAACCGTTACCGGTACATTGACCGTCAATCCTTTGGATGTGACGAATACAGCAAGGGTAACACTGAACCAGACATCCTTTGATCAGACCGGTGCAGAGATCAGACCGACAGTAACGTCGGTCACTTCAGATGGATATACACTGACCGAAGGAACGGATTATACGGTATCTTATAAAGATAATGTAGCAGCCGGCAATCTGGCAAAGGTAATTGTTACGTTCAAGGGAAACTATACAGGTTCCAAAACCGTGTACTTTACGATCACTTCTTCCCTGCCGGATCTGTCAGGGGCAGTGTGCAGTACAATTGCAGATCAGACCTATACCGGAGCACAGATCAAACCGGAGGTTACAGTGACCTATGATGGCAAAACACTGACGAAGGACAGCGATTACACCGTTTCATATGGCACAAATGTCAACTGTGGTACAGGTACGGTTACGATCACCGGAAAGAACGGATACAGTGGAACGAAATCTGTAAATTTCAAGATCAGTGCAAGAGCGCTGGCAGATTGCTCGCTCAGTTATGATGAGAGCGTAAAATGGACAGGAAGTGCCGTAACTCCGAATATCCGTATCACATATGGTCAGAAGCTCTTAATAGAGGGTACGGATTATACCGTTGCTTATTCCAATAATATAAATGAGACAAGGGCAGCGACTGCTACAGTGACAGGAAAAGGTAATTTTACAGGAAGAAAAGTACTGACATATAAGATCACCAGAGATCGTACGGACGTCAATGCTTCAACGATTACAGTCGATGCGATCGCAGACCAGGAATACAATGCAGGACAGGGACTCCGACCTGCTGTTACAGTCAGAAATGGTGGTACGATCCTTACTCTGAATACAGATTATACGGTTACTTATACCAATAACTATACTGCAGGATCTACAGCAATAGTAACTATTACGGGAATCAATGATTATACAGGAACAAGAACAGTAACCTTTAATGTTGTTGCACTTGATCTGACAAATGCAAAGGTTGTTTTGGAAGCAGACAGTTATGAATATACAGGCATGCCACAGACTCCGGGTGTTACATCCTTTACAACTGTATCCGGAAAGACCTACACCAGTATGACGAATTTCACTGTGAATTATTCGAATAATACAAACTGCGGAACGGCAACGGTAACTATAAAAGGAAAAAATGCAAACTTTACAGGATATGCAGTGGGAACATTTACTGTTACAAAGAAATCGATCAACGGAGCGGTTTTCAGTAATATTACAGCATGTACATTTACAGGAAGTGAACAGAAGCCGACAGCAACCGTAAAGATTGGAACTACGACTTTAGCTGCCAATGCAGATTATGAATTATCCTATAAAAATAATATCAATGCCGGTACAGGAACGATTACAGCAACAGGAAAAGGTAACTATAGCGGAAGTTCAAAGACGACCTTCACGATCGCAGCCAGAGCTATTTCAAGCTGTAAGGCAGAATACAGCAAAGAGATGGTATATACCGGATCCGAGGTAAAGCCTTCTGTAAAACTGACCTATGGTTCCTATGAACTGAAGGCAGGAACGGATTACACTGTTTCCTATAGCAATAATATAAATGAAACAGACAGTGCATCGATCCGGATCACAGGAAATGGAAATTTCAGCGGTACACAGGCCTGTACATTTAAGATCACAAAGATTGTAACAAACATCAATGACAGTTCAATCAGCATAGCATCGATCGGAGATCAGGAGTATCAGGGAGGAGAAGCCATTATTCCGAAGCTCAGGATCACACGGGATGGAGTTACTCTGGTAGAAGGTGAGAGTTATACTGTAACAGTAACCAACAATAAGACGGTCGGTTCCACTGCAACCATTACGATCCAGGGCATCGGAGCATATACAGGTACAAGAACCCTGACATTTAAGATCGTGGCAGCAGATATTACAGGTGCAGAAGTAGCACTTGTACAGCGGTCATATGAATATACAGGTGCGGCATTTACACCGGCAGTTGTAAGCCTTACAACCACAGGTGGAAAGCGGATCACAAATCTGTCAGAATTCAGTGTTTCATATTCCGGCAATACCAATGTCGGAACGGCAACCGTTACTGTGACCGGAACCGGCAGTAATTATAAGGGAACCACAACCGGAACTTTTGCGATCACGCGGAAATCGCTGAATGATTCACTGGTAATGAATGTGGGTACAGTGACTTATACAGGATCAGCGTTAAGTCCGGATATTACAGTAACCTTTAACGGCAAAACGCTTACAAAGGGCAAGGATTATGCAGCTGCATTTACAAATAACATCAATGCCGGAACTGCAAAAGCAAAGATTACAGGTCTTGGCAATTATGATGGAACAGTTGAAAAGACCTTTACCATTCAGCCTTTTGATATAAATAATGGCGGTTTTATCATGGTTACAGGTTCTCCATATACCTATACAGGAGGAGAACTGAAACCGGGATGCACTGTTCTGATAAGTGGAAGATCACTGGCGGCTGCAAACTATGATGTGACATATTCCAACAATATCAATGTCGGAACTGCAACGATCACAGTTACAGGCAAAGGCAATTATAAGGGAACGATAACTGAAAAATTTACGATCCAGGCGAAGCCTCTGAAAGACACTTCTGTGACTTACGCAAATCTGATGGCATATACAGGAAAGCAGGTTTGTCCGGAAGTAAAGGTAATGGATGGAGCAGTTGAGCTGAAGAAAAATGTGGATTATGATGTCAGCTATCAGAACAATACAGAAGTGACAACATCTGCACGGATCCGGATCACAGGAAAAGAAAATTATACAGGAACAATAGACCGGTATTTCTCAATCCAGAAACAGGAGATCAATCTCAAGGAGGCAGAGATAACGGCCGAGAACCAGACTTATAACGGCAGGGAACAGAAGCCGGCTGTTACAGTAAAGGTATCCGGTAGAGTGATCGATCCATCCGAATACAGTGTGCTCTATTCTGAAAATATCAATGCCGGAACTGCAAGGATCACGGTAAATGGTCTTTCGGATTCCTTTAAAAATACAGGATATGGAACCTTTACGATCCTTCCAAAACAGATAGAGAAATGTACAGTGTCCTATACAAAGAGCGTATCCTATACAGGAAAGGCTGTCACACCTTCCGTTATTGTCAAGGATACAGCAAGAAATGCAGTGCTGAGCGCCGGTGCATCTGCAGACTATACGGTATCGTATCAGTCTAATATAGAGCCGACAACTAAGGCTGTGATACAGATTATAGGAAATGGAAATTACACCGGTACATTGACACAGTATTTTGCAATTGTAAAACAGACGACACCGGTTACAAAGACAGATCTGTCTGCGGCAGTTATAACGGTGGCAGATCAGACTTACACCGGAAAAGCGTTAACACCTGCAGTTACTGTTACATTAAAGGGTAAGGTGCTGAAGCTGAATACAGATTACACGGCAGCATATTCCAACAATACAAATGTTGGTACAGCGAAGGTTGTGATAACCGGAAAAGGCAATTATACAGGAAGTGCGTCAAAGACATTTGCAATTAAGGCAAAGACCACACCAAATGTGAAGAAGCCTGGTGTAACGAAAAAGATTACAGTAAGCAAGATCAAGACAACTTCTGCAAAGATCACATGGAAGAAGGTATCTGATGCAGATGGATATATGATCTACCAGAAGCAGGGCTCCGGCAAGAAGAAACTTATAAAAACGGTGGGTAAGAATGCATCTTCTTACAATGCGAAGAAGCTGAAAGCAGGAACCAAATACACTTATAGTGTATATGCTTATAAGAAGTCAGGAAACTCTAAGATAAAGGGCAAAGAGAAGAGTAAGGCCTTTGTAACGAAGCCGTCAAAGGTAAAATCAGTAAAGACGACAGCGAAATCAAAGGCATGTAAGATAAGCTGGAAGAAGGTAGCCGGTGCCAGTGGATATCAGGTATATATGGCAACCTCAAAGAAAGGCAAGTATAAGAAGATCGGCGATACAAAGAAGCTGAATCTGACAAAGAAGAGCCTGAAAAAAGGAAAGACATATTATTTCAAGGTCAGAGCATACAAGACTCTGAATAAGAAAAAAACATATGGTGCTTATTCCGTTAAAGTAAAAGCGAAGATCAAATAAGCCGAAAATAAAAAAACAGCCATTGATGAAAAGGAAGCCGGATCCATATACGGATCCGTTTCCGATGCATCGATGGCTGTTTGTTATGGGTGAAATTATAAATATTATTTTGGCTGCTGATATGGAAGACAGGTTAAATGAATTCTGTAAAAAATGTATCTGCCATATGTTCCAGAAATTCAATGACTGCATCATATGGAAAAATCTCAGCACGGGTGACGGAAGCTTCCGGGGCAGGTGACGGATTCTGAATAATGTACGTCTGCAGAGCTTTTGTGATCTGTGACGGATCCTCCGGCCGGCATTCTGTAATATGTACAAGCTCCGGCTGATAAGTGATTTGTTCCGGTATATATGGATGAAAGTCCTTTAGCAGACGTGGATTGATCCTATCATATTCTCCATAAAAGTACCGGTCAGAGAAAAATTCTGCCAGAGGAATCTTTTTTTCCGGTTGTGAGGAAATGTGAACATACAAAGGTTGTCTTGTATCAAAACAGGTATTCCCTGCGGTATTTTCTATAGTAAAATAGTCCGGCCAGAAATCAGTCACATAGTGGGTATCCAGATGCAGATGTGCCAGGATGCCATAGTCAGCCGGTGACAATATCGCATCATCCGGGTAGAGAGCACGGATATAATCAAGATCCGGATATTTAGTGATCAGATTCTTCTGCCATGCCGGACGGAAATGCGTTCTTTCTTTATTATCCGTGATATCCGGCAGGATACAGCCGAGGAGAAACTGTTCCGGGTCGGCCTTTATTGCCAACAGACGGGAATCGGCTGCGGAAGTTACACCTGTATTTATTTTATTGATTATCATTTCACCCTCGATCAGATGCATCAGAAAACCGGGCATGTGACATAAACCTCCTGTAGATCATAAGTTAAAAAAATAATAGTGAGTTTCCATGGGGATGTCAAGCCGGAGAAAAGAATATTGACGGATGCCGAAAAAGAATATAAAGTTAGCGTTAGAAATAAAGTATCGAAAAGAAAGAGGAGGTACTTATGGGAACAAAGATCTGTCCGATATGTGATGGAAAAGTAAACAGTATTAATTTTTGTAAAACCTGTAAACGGTTTGTAACACCGATAGAAACCAGCCACAGCTTTTATCTGAACGAAAGACGAGAGCCTGAAGATTATCAGAGAGAGTATCAATATAGTGGGGATGTATCGGACTACAGTGCGGATAAACCTGAAGTTGAGGATGAAGTAACGGATTGCCATGATGAGTTTGAAACCGAGCTTCCGAAATGGGCGAATCGGACTCCGACATCGGCAAACCCTATGCCGAATCTGGATACGACCTATACGACAAAGAAAAAGAAATCGAAGAAAGCAGAGAGTGTGATCTCTGGCCTGCTTTTTCTGGCTGCGATTGGAGTATGCTTCCGGATGAGCAGCTTGTGGGATGCATGGCAGCAGTACCGGGATAAGCAGAAGATGCAGGAATCTCTGGATGAATTACATGAGATGCTGGATGAACAGGATGAGAAAAACTATGTAGATGAGAACGGATACAGCTACCGCTATATCTATCAGCCGGGAGAAACCACGGATTATGGCACAGACAGTCTGGTTGGCTTATCAGCCGATGAAGTGTATGACCGGGGAGAAGCCTGTGATGGTGTGGCTCATTATGAGGGCGTCACCAGTGATGAGCTGGAGGCTGCTTTTTTACAGAATGCAGAGGAAGATGACATTTTATTTGAAGATACAAGTACAGGGACTGCCGGGAATCTGAGTTTGTATGAATACTCGTATCAAAACGGAGATACATTTACATACTATAATAAAGAAAAGTATATTTCAGATGACGAATATGGCATTGATGTGAGCATAAACAGTGATCTGAATACACAGGCGATCCACTCTGTCCGAATATGGCAGTATCCGCCGGATGTCGATGATGGTTTCTGTCTGGATCAGATCTATGAAGATCTGGTAATGGCACTTGAGGATGAAACGCTTCAGGGCGACAGTCTGGAACGGACAACAGAGATGATCCGCTCCTATCAGGAAAAGGAGTATTCTGCGGATGATTCCAGTGCAAATTATACAGACCTTCAGATCGGAAAATGGAGCCTGACGATCAGCAGAGGAGAAACCTCTCTTGGTATTGCGATGGACTATCTGGGTGAATAGAAAGGTTAAATCTTCATGAACAAAAGCAGTACCATCTTGAAAGCCGGGAAAAACGTGGTTATAATGGATGCGGAATTGCCGGAAATATATACAAAAGAAGAATACAGCAGGCAGGCTGTATAAAAAGGAGGTTCTGATTGGACAACAATTTACCTGATAACAGTAATAACAACAATAATAACAATAATAACAATAATAATGGAAATAAGGGAAGAAACAATCGCTCGATCATGGTGATCCTGGTTATTTCCATTTTACTGACATTTTTATTCTGGCGCGTATTTGACCGGGTGTCATCCGGCAGGGAAGAGGAAGTCACATATGGTCAGTTTATCGAGATGTTAGATAAGGGCGAGGTTGGTTCCGTAAAGATCTATGGAAGCAAGATCGTATTTGAAAATAATGCCGATGATAAGGTGATCAGTAAGACAAAATATACTGCAACCAGAATATCGGATGACAGTCTGGCAGAGAAGCTTCGTCAGGCAAAGACGAAATATGGAACAGAATATGAAGGCATTGATGAGAGCGGAAGTGCCATGGTTGGCACGATCATTTCTTACATTGTAATGATCGTTGCATTCTATCTGTTGTTGTCGATGATCATGAAGCGAAGCGGCGGTGTAGGTAGAGCAAATGCGAAGATTTACGTTGAGAAGAAAACAGGTGTTACCTTTGCGGATGTTGCCGGAGAGGAAGAGGCTAAGGAATCTCTGACAGAGATGGTCGATTTCCTTCATAATCCAAAGAAATATCTGGATATCGGTGCGAAGCTGCCAAAGGGTGCGCTGCTTGTCGGCCCTCCGGGAACCGGTAAAACCCTGCTTGCAAAAGCTGTGGCAGGTGAGGCAAATGTACCATTTTTCTCCATGTCCGGATCCAGCTTTGTAGAGATGTATGTCGGTGTGGGGGCTTCCCGTGTCAGAGATCTGTTCAAACAGGCGACACAGATGGCACCATGTATTATATTTATTGATGAGATCGACGCAATTGGAAGAAGCAGAGATTCCAGACATGGTGGAGATTCCGAACGGGAGCAGACCCTGAATCAGCTTCTTGCGGAGATGGATGGCTTTGATACATCAAAGGGTATTGTGATCCTTGCGGCAACGAACCGCCCGGAGGTACTGGATAAGGCACTTCTTCGTCCGGGACGATTTGACCGCAGAGTTATCGTAGAGAAGCCGGATCTGAAGGGAAGAATCGATACACTGAAGGTTCATTCCAAGAATGTCAAGATGGATGAAACGGTTGATCTTCATGAACTGGCACTTGCAACTTCAGGTGCGGTTGGTGCGGATCTTGCAAATATCATAAATGAGGGAGCGCTGGCAGCCGTCAGAGATGGCAGAAGTCTGGTTTCCCAACAGGATCTGATCGGTGCGGTAGAGGTTGTATTTGCCGGCAAAGAGAAAAAGGATCGTCTGCTCAGCAAAGAAGAAAAACAGATCGTTGCTTATCATGAAGTCGGACATGCATTACTCGCTGCAATTCAGAAACACACGGAGCCAATCCAGAGGATTACGATCGTTCCAAGAACCATGGGTTCTCTGGGCTACGTATGGCAGGTTCCGGAAGAAGAAAAATATCTGGAATCCAAGAAAGAGCTGGAAGCAGAGCTTATAACCCTGCTTGGCGGACGTGCAGCGGAAGAATTGAAATTTGACTCTGTAACGACAGGAGCATCAAATGATATTGAGAAGGCGACCAAGACCGCCAGGGCTATGATAACCATGTATGGTATGTCAGATAAATTCGGTATGGTGCAGCTTGAATCAATAGAAGGACAGTATCTGGACAGAAATCTTGCCCTTCAGTGTTCCGATGAGACTGCAACCAAGATCGATAAGGAGATCCGTGATATGCTGCGAGATTCCTACAACAAGGCAAAAAAGCTTTTGTCTGCCCATATGGTAGCCCTGGATGCTATCGCCAGCTTCCTTATAGAACATGAAACGATCACCGGCAAAGAATTCATGTCAATTCTTGCTCAGGTGGAACCACAGAGATAGGTGCAATACCGCACATGGACGGTTATATCATACAACTATTATTCCGCAAGACGCTTGCGCTCTATTTCCACGCAGCGGTGCTAAGTTCTCCGCCTGTGGCGGTTCACTAAGAACCGGCGTGGAAAAAGGCTTGCTACATAACAGTGTGTAATATAACCATCCATGTGCGGTATTTTTGATATCCCATAAAAACATATACCACCGCATAGTTGCAATATTTTGTGGTAGTTTTAAAAATGCCGTTTTTGGCGTGGCATGTAATACACTGTTATGAGGCAAGCATTTCCGAGCGTCGGTACTTAAGTTGCGTATTTTGCAACTTTATGTACCGTTACGTCGAGGAATAGAGCGCAAGCGTCTTGCGGAATAATAGTTGTATTACATGCCACGCCAAAAACGGCATTACTAAAATTAAAATTGAAGCTGGTCGAGGTTTTTGCCGTAGGCCGGGAGGAAGTCAGACAGAAAGCGTTCAACCTCCGGAAGGTCGGCAGCCAGCTTGTCGACAGAAGCCTTTGTGGATTCGTAGGCGCTGGAGAATTCCGGATTGCCGACAGAGGTTTCTTCCATACATTTGATAAGAGCAGATAGTTTATCTGCCGCTTTTACAAGCTTCCAGATATATTCATCTCCGGACTGGCGGAAGAAGAGTGGTTCATACTGTGGTTTCATTTCATCCGGCAGTTTGTTTAACAGCTTGTAGCAGGCTGTTTTCTCGATCATTTTAAAGGATTCCTTGATAGCATCGTTATAATACTTGACCGGTGTCGGCATATCACCGGTTATGATCTCTGAAGCGTCATGGTATAGTCCGATCAGAGCAGCCCGCTCCGCATTCAGATCCTTTTCATAATAGGTATTGCCGATCACGGCAAGTGCATGAGCGATAATGCTGACTTCCAGACTGTGCTCACACAGATTTTCTTCTCTGGTATTCCGCATCAACGCCCAGCGGTCGATGTATTTCATTCTCGAAATCATAGCAAAAAAATTATATTCCATCTTTATCTCCTTATTAAATAATTGTGAATATATCTGCAAAAAAATAAGAAAGTAAATTATATTTGGACAGTTTGACTTACCAAAACAGGGGCATTTGAGTCCGCCGGTACTCACATTTCGTACTTAGTGAGTGCTTGCACGAGCTTAGAACGAAAGCGCACCCCTGTGGTGTGATGGTGCATTAGCAGCATCTTAGTACCGCTGCAGGAGTAACTGAGACCTTAGCGAGGCTTAGCCGAGGTTAGTTCGAAGTTACACAGAGTGGAAACGAGTGGGAACGTCCCCTGGTTGGTAAGGTCAAAAGTGTCCAAATATATTATGCCATTTCCATCTTTTGCAGATATATTCACAGGTTAGCTCACTCCTTGTGGAAAAATCCGTACACCGCTTCGGCGGCATTCCGGTTCATGGATGGCGCCTGCATCAGTTCTTCGATGGATGCCTCCCGGATCCTTGAAATATCCTTGAAGTACCCCATCAGATCCTTTCGTCTGGCAGGACCGATGCCCGGTATATCCTCAAGGATAGAATGTACCTGAGATTTGCTTCTGAGGCTTCTGTGATATTCGATGGCAAAACGGTGGGCTTCGTCCTGCAAACGGGTAACCATGTCAAATGCCTGTGTATTCTTTGGAAATTCCACTTCTTTATTGTTATAATACAGTCCTCTGGTCCGGTGGTAGTCATCCTTTACCATACCGCAGACCGGAATATTCAGATGCAGTTCGTCAAGAACCTCCAGGGCAATGTTGACCTGTCCCTTACCACCATCCATCATAAGGATGTCAGGATAGACCTTAAAACGTTCATCGGTAAATCGTCTTGTCAGAACCTCGCGCATACTGGCGTAGTCATCCGGTCCGTCGATCGTTCTTAATTTGAATTTGCGGTATTCATTGGGTCTGGCTTTTCCATTTTCAAAGACCACCATCGAAGCAACCGAATGGTAGCCGCTGATGTGCGAGATATCGAAGGCTTCCAGCCGTTTGGCAGATGGGACACCGATCAGTTCTGCCAGTTCCTTTGCAGCACCTTCTGTTCGAGCCTGCTCCCGTTTCAGCTTTTCAGTATCCTGTGTCAGAACAAGAAAAGCATTGTCACGCGCAAGCTTTAACAGCTTAGCTTTGTCACCTTTTTGAGGTGTGAGGATGTGTACCAGATTTCCCCGTCGTTCGCTTAAGTATTGTTCGATCAGCTCCTGCTCATTTACTTCATGCTCCAGAATGATCTCCTTAGGGAGAAATGGAGTAGAAGCGTAATACTGTTTTAAAAATGCAGCCATAATATCTCCATAAGATTCCGACTGCACACCGGTCATATGAAAATGTTCTCTGCCGATCATCTTGCCGTTTCGGATGAAAAAGACCGAGATAACGCCTTCGTTCATGTTGTTGGTAGCCATCGCGATCACGTCACGGTCATCGGTTGTTGTGTTGTCAACACGCTGCTTTGATGCGATGTGCTTGATGCTTTCGATCAGATCACGAACCTCTGCCGCCTGTTCAAATTCCATATCGGCTGCCAACTGTTTCATCTTTTCTTCCAGTTCTTTTACCGTCTGCTGGTGATGCCCGGTCAGAAAATGGATTGCCTGTCCCACCTGTCTGCTGTAGTCCTCTTTTGAGATGTAACCCTGACAGGGAGCCTTGCACTGTCCGATGTGGTAATACAGACATGGACGATCCAGCCCTGTTTCCTGTGGCAGCTTTTTGTTGCAGCTTCGCAGATGATATAGTTTTTTTAACAGATCAATGGTATCCTTGACAGCACCTGCATTAGTATAAGGACCAAAATATCTGGCGTGATCCCGGTGCATCTGATGCGAGAACAGAATACGAGGGAAATCCTCGTTGACTGTGATCTTGATGTATGGATAGCTTTTGTCATCCGTAAGCATTGTATTGTAGTGCGGACGGTGTTCTTTGATCAGATTACATTCCAGCACCAGTGCTTCAATTTCAGATTCGCAGATGATATATTCAAACCACGCGATGTGGCTGACCATTTTTTCGATTTTAGGTGAGCGTTTATATCCTGACTGAAAATACTGGTGTACCCGGTTATACAGATCAATGGCTTTGCCGACATAGATGATTTCATCGGTCTTGTTATGCATCAGATAGACACCCGGTGTATGAGGCAGTTTTTTTAATTCTTCTTCAAAATTAAACATACTTTGAATTCATATCCTTTCCGCTGCGTATTCTAAAAACAGCAGATTCACACATAAAAATCAGTATAACATAAGATTCAGAAAACAGGTGGCTTTTTTCCTGAAAAAATAAATTGATGAATTGACGATAAATAGGTTGTAGAATATAATGAAACAAGAACTGAAACTAGGGAAAACAGGAGGAGAAGATGGTTTATAGTATAACAGTATCCAAACTCATAGAGAAAATGAATCTGAAGAATTATACACCGGAGATCGATACCGATAAGGTTCTGATCCAGGATCCGGGTATGAACCGCCCGGCGGTACAGTTTGGAGGATTCTTTGAACATTTTGATGCAGGACGTATCCAGATATGCGGAAATGTAGAACATGCCTATATTGCAGCGATGCATACAGAGGAAGAAAATATCAAGATCATAAATGAATTTTTCTCATATAAGCCGCCGTGTCTGATATTCTGCAGAGATCTGGAACCATATGAATTTATTATAGAAGCAGGAAAGAAGCACGGAGTGCCTGTCCTCACATCAAGTGCCGTTACATCTGCATTTGTACATGAGGTAGATCGTTGGCTCCATGTAGAACTGGCACCAAGAATATCCGTACATGCTGTACTGGTCGATGTATACGGCGAAGGTGTTCTGATCATGGGTGAGAGTGGTATCGGTAAATCGGAGGCTGCTCTGGAGCTGATCAAGAGAGGCCACCGTCTGGTTGCAGATGATGTGGTTGAGATCAAGAAGGTCAGTGATGCGACGCTGGTTGGACGAGCACCGGATATTACCAGACATTTTATCGAGCTGCGTGGTATTGGAATCATTGACGTAAAATCACTGTTTGGTGTAGAATGTGTAAAGCTGGATCAGAACATCGATCTGGTTATCAATCTGGAAGAGTGGAGCAAGGATACGGAGTATGACCGTCTGGGACTGGAAGACCAGTATACGGAATTCCTTGGAAATAAAGTCGTAAGTCATAATATTCCGATCCGTCCGGGCAGAAATATCGCGATCATTGTTGAATCTGCAGCGGTTAACCATAGACAGAAGAAGATGGGATATAATGCGGCACAGGAATTATATAACAGAGTGACGCAGAATATTATGAAGGGCAATGCAAATAAGGAGGAGCAGTAGAAAAATGGCAAACTATGTATTTGGAGTAGATATTGGAGGAACAACCGTAAAAATCGGTCTGTTTACAACACAGGGTGAGATGGTTGAGAAATGGGAGATCACAACAAGAACAGATGAAGGCGGAAAATATATCTTAAGCGATATCGCAGCATCTGTTGAAGATAAACTGGCAGAGAAAAGGATCGAGAAGTCTGATGTAGCAGGTGTTGGAATGGGTGTTCCGGGTCCTGTAAAGGCAGACGGCACGGTTATCAAATGTGTAAACCTTGGATGGGGAATCTTCAATGTAGAAGAAGAACTCAGCAAATTATTAGACCTTCCTGTAAAAGCCGGAAATGATGCAAACATGGCAGCGCTCGGTGAGATGTGGCAGGGCGGCGGAAAAGGCCATAAGGATATCGTAATGGTAACACTTGGAACCGGTGTCGGCGGCGGTATTATTTTAAATGGAAAGATGCTCGCGGGAACCAACGGTGCAGGCGGTGAGATCGGACATATTTGCGTAAATGACGACGAGACAGAAGTATGCGGATGTGGTAACAAGGGCTGTCTGGAACAGTATACATCAGCAACCGGTATCGTTCGTATGGCAAAGATCATTTTAAATACAACAGACAAGCCATCCAAGCTTCGTCAGATCCAGTACATTTCAGCAAAAGAGATCTTTGATGCAGCAAAAGAAGGTGATGAGCTTGCAGCAACACTGGTAGAAAATCATGGAAAGGTTCTTGGAAAAGCACTTGCCCAGATCGCATGTGTAGTAGATCCTGAAATCTTCGTAATCGGTGGTGGCGTATCCAGAGCAGGAGATATCCTGATCGATACAACTGCAAAATATTTTGCACAATATGCATTTCATGCATGCAGACAGACCAAGTTTGCACTTGCTACACTTGGTAACGATGCGGGTATGTATGGTGGTGCGTGCAGTATACTGAATCAGTAAAAGTATTAAGTAAACTATGTGTAAATTACATAAATCGGGTTGAAACGCCCTGAAAATTCTATACATTTTTAATATTGAATTCTAAAAGCCTTTAATGTATGATATTGTGTGGTAGTGTTTGAGATTTTGAGAAATCAACTGGAACAGCATGCAAAACCTTATGTTAAAGGCTTTGTTTTGTCTATCAGGTTTATAAGATTCTTGAGAATCCGGAATAAAAACAGGTCAGGAGTTTAAAATTATATGACATCGTTTTATGAGAGCGCAGCAGCGATCACAGGAGAAAACAGAATAAAAACAAAAGAACCTTTGAACCGATATACAACCTTCCGGATCGGTGGAAAAGCAGATTTTATTGCTGAACCGGAGAAACCGGAGCAGATCGCAGAGCTTGCAGACCTCTGTAAAAAGGAAAAAGTTCCGTTTTTTATTATGGGAAATGGAAGCAACTTACTGGTATCAGATGATGGCTATCATGGAATGATCATTCATATAGCAGATGGAATGTCTAGGATCACGGTGGAAGGAACAAGGATCACTGCGCAGGCAGGTGCATCCCTGATTAAAACTGCGGTAACAGCAAAACAGCACGGACTGACCGGAATGGAATTTGCATCTGGTATACCGGGTAGCGTTGGTGGTGCTGTTTATATGAATGCAGGAGCATATGGCGGAGAGATGAAGCATATTATCACATCTGTAAAGGTGCTGGATCAGGATGGACAGATCTATGAGATCGCGGGTGCAGATATGGAATTCGGCTACCGCCACAGTAAGGCAGAACAGGATGGCTTGGTTGTGCTGGAAGCTGTAATTGAACTTCAGACCGGAGATATGGATAAGATAGATGAAGAGATGAAACGACTGGCAGAAGCGAGAATCTCAAAGCAGCCACTGGAATATCCGTCGGCAGGATCGACTTTTAAACGACCGGAGGGATATTTTGCAGGAAAACTGATCATGGATGCGGGACTTCGCGGTTATACTGTAGGAGGAGCTCAGGTATCAGAGAAGCATTGTGGTTTTGTGGTGAACAAAGGCGGCGCAACGGCGGCTGATGTTATGCAGTTGGTAGACGATGTAAAGAAAAAAGTAAAAGACAGTTCCGGTGTGGATCTGGAGCTTGAGATAAAGACACTGGGGGCATTCTAGGATGAGATTTGTAATTGTGACAGGAATGAGCGGCGCAGGAAAGACAACAGCGATGAAAACGCTGGAGGATGCAGGATACTTCTGTGTGGATAATCTTCCAATCCAGCTTATTAAGCGTTTTGCGGAAATTGCATATGATGAACAGATTCAAGTTGATAACGTGGCGATCAGTGTCGATATCCGGAGTGGAAGAGCGTTAAGCCAGTTGAATGCCTGCTTAAATGACATGAAAGAAAATGGATACCAGTATGAGATCCTGTTTATGGAATGTTCAGATGAGAAACTGGTAAAACGGTTCAAGGAAACAAGAAGGAATCATCCATTATCTGCAAAGAACGGAAGGATCATAGATGGTATCAAAAAAGAAAGAGAACTGATTGGCTTTATCAAGGATGAAGCCGATTATATCATAGATACAACGAATTTGTTGGTTCGGGAGTTTAAATCTGAACTGGATAAGATCTTTGTGCAGAATATGGAATATGGGAATTTTATCATTACCATTATGTCATTTGGCTTCAAATATGGAATCCCAAGAGATTCGGATATTGTGCAGGATGTAAGATTCCTGCCAAATCCTTATTATGATGAAGAATTGAGACCACTGACCGGAAATGATAAGGTGATTCAGGATTATGTCATGAACTGTAAGGAAGGACCGGAATTTCTGGATAAATTTATAGATCTGGTACAGTTCCTGATTCCGAATTATATTAAAGAAGGCAAGAACCAGCTTGTTATCTCGATCGGCTGTACCGGTGGCAAACACCGTTCTGTAACGATCGCGAATGAAGTATATAGTCGTCTGCAGAAATCCACATACACTGTGAGAATATATCACCGTGATATCGGAAAAGATGCAGTCGTAAAGAAATTGTAGAACAGGAGTGAGACATATGTCCTTTTCCTCGGAAGTAAAAGCAGAACTTGCGAAGAATATCAGCAGTGCCAGACACTGCAGGATCGCAGAGCTTTCAGGAATGATGTCGATGGTGGCAGATGTATGGTACAGGAATGGTTCACTCTTTAAACTCTGTATAACGACAGAACGCAGTATTATAGCAAAGACGATGGCAGCTTTGATCAAGGTATTATTTGATATCCGTATGGAATGTTCCGTAAAAAGAACCGGGAGCAACAGCCGAATCTACCGGATGGTGTTAGATCAGCAACAGGAGATCGAACGGATGATGCAGACACTGAAGCTCTCGCCTGATTTTGGGATATCTCAGAATGGCGTAGCAAAGGTAAGCTGTCAGGATATGACAGTCAACCGGATGGTTGTGCAGCAGCAATGCTGCAAACGGGCATTTATCAAAGGTGTATTTATGACATCCGGATCGGTCAGTGATCCGAAGAAAGGATATCATCTGGAGATCGTCTGTAATAATGAGGATCGTGCCGGAATGATCGGGAAGATCATGGCGGAGCTTGATATCGAAAGCCGTGTCATTGCCAGAAAAAAGTATAGTGTCTGTTATATAAAGGATGGAACCATGATCGTTGATATGTTGAACATCATGGGCGCTCACATATCTTTAATGAATATGGAAAATGTGAGAATATTAAAAGATATAAGTAATAATGTAAACCGCAGGGTAAATTGCGAAGCAGCGAATCTGAATAAAACAGTCAGTGCGGCTGTCCGACAGATCCAGGATATCAATTATGTGATAGAAACAAGAGGTATCACATATCTTCCGGATAATCTGCGGAGTCTTGCAGAACTCCGGCTGGAAGAACCGGATGCGTCGTTGAAAGAATTAGGCGAGATGATGAATCCTCCCATTGGAAAATCGGGAGTCAATCATAGATTAAGAAAAATAAGTGAAATAGCAGAAGACCTAAGACAAAAGTCGTATGTGTAGGAGGAAAAAATGTTAGAAAGAACAGTTAAGGTAGCCATGACCGAAGGAACCGAAGAAAGACCAGTGGCAGTGCTTGTACAGATCGCAAGTCAGTATGAGAGCCAGATTCATCTTGTATCAGATGACAAAAAAATCAATGCCAAGAGCATTATGGGCATGATGAGTATGGGATTTACAGAAGGACAGGAGATTACGGTCATTGCAGATGGAAAAGATGAAGCAGCAGCAGTAAAGGAGATCTCAGAATATCTGACAGCGAATGCATAAAATCTTCTGTTAATTAATTGGTGTTTTTATTGCACGCTTTGGTTGAATGTGATAAAATCAGATTATTAATGGATATGTGTCATCGGAGGAAGCAGATATGGGATTTTTTGATGGAATTTTTAAGAAAATACCTTTCGTGTCCAGATTCTCGAAAAAGAAAGCGCCGGTTAATAATGTAGAGTTACAGTATAACAAGGCTATGAATCTTATGGATAATGGTGATTCTGAAGAATCTGTTAAGATACTGGAACAGGTTGCAGATATCGGTATTATGGATACCCAGTACAAATCATATGGAGATGATGCCCTTCTCGCACTTGCTGAGTTTTATGAAAAGGGTGTTTACCGCAACGCAAAAATAAATGTAGATATGAACAAGTCTACAAAATACTACGAGAAGTATGTGAATCAGAACCGTGATGGTGATGTGATATACAAGCTTGCTAAGATGATGCTGGAAATCCAGAATTTTTCAAAGGCAATCAAGTACTTCGAGATGGCAGCAACGGATTATGGTATCAAGGCAGCATACATGAGCCTTGGTTCTATTTATGAAAGTGGTCTGAACCGGATTGATGAATATGGAAATAAGAGTGATTTCGTCGTTCCTGTTGATCTGGAAAAGGCAATGCAGTGGTATAAGAAGCTTGCTGATGCCGGTGACGCAAAGGCAAGGGCATCTTATGAGCGCGTGTTATATGCAAGCACACATGAAGATAGTCTGGAATTTGAGGAAAAAGATAAGCTGTATACGGAGATTTCCCAGAGAAGAAAAGAAAAGGGAAAAGAGCCACGATATAAGGTGATCGAGGCATCCAGGTTACAGTATCAGTATTCCTATGTACACAATCAGGTGGAAGGATATATCCACAAACTTCCAAAAGACTGGGTAAAGACGATTAATGAGTCAACCGGTGAAGAATATTACGCACCAAGCCTTACATATAAAGACTTTGCAATCTATGTTTATTATGACAGTATACCAAAGGATTCTAAGAAGACGTTGGAAAACTATCTGAGATATTGTAATGATGCATTTGACGAAGATTTACAGTTGAAAGCATATATTACAGAGTATGCAGATGGTATCTGCACGACATACTACCATAAGGATATGGAAAAGGGTATTGTTTCATTTGCGTTCTATCAGGGAAGACGACTGGCATGTATGCGTTTCGTATGTGCAACGATGGAGATCATTGAACAGTACGAGGAGATTATCTTCGAGGTAGCAAACTCATTTGCATTTATTGATCCGACACTGGTCAGTGAAGAAAGTGCAAACCGGAGAGATATGCAGTATTACAATGAAGCAATCTACTGTTACTATCTGGAAGATTATGAAGGTGCTATGAAGGCTGCAAAGCAGGCACTGAAGTTTGGAAGCATCAAAGCAAGTTATCTGCTTGTAGAGTTATACTATGATGAGGACAGCCCATACCGTGATCTGGAAAAGACGATCAGTTATGCAAAGCAGTTGTTTGAAGCGACGAAGGATCCGGAACTTGCGTTCCTGATTGGTAATGTATACGATCAGCAGATGAAAGATTACATGAAAGCTTTGAACTGGTACGAGAATGCAGAACGGCTGGGACATAAGCGAGTTGCATTCTATCTGGGACGTATTTATTATTATGGATTACTCCGTACCAAGAGAGATGGAAGAAAGGCTCTGGAATATTTCAAGAAGGCAAGAGGGAACGGTATACCGGAAGCAGAAGGTTATATCAAGGATCTTGAGGAACTGAAGGGTGAAGATCTCCAGACGGCCGTTGAGAAATGGGAAAGAGCGGTTCAGGCAGGAAGTGAATCTGCAGCAATTAAGATCGCAATGATGAAACAACAGCAGATTTTCTATATAGCAACGCCGTACGAGATTGAGAAAGCATATCTGGAAGCACTTGGACTTGGAAGTGCCAGAGCAGGATATGAACTTGGACGTATCTATCAGCTTCAGGAGAAACAGGAAAACTATAAGGGCGAGATCAAGAGTATCAAGTATTTTGAGAAAGCCTTTAATGCGAACTTTGATGACTGGGATAAGGAAAATCTGTTCAGAGTTATTAATTACAAGGTTGAAAAGGGACTCGATAACGAAGAGGCTATCAAGCTCTATATCGAAAATGCAAGTATGGGTTACGTTCCGGCTATCGAAAAGCTGTTTGAACTGGTTCCGTTTACAACACAGCAGATCTGGAGTTTGTATGATGCACTGATCGAGCTAGCAGAGACTGGTGATGAGACTGCTATCGTAGCGATGAACAAACTGGAAATGCATTATGTAGATCTGATTATCCGTGAACCGGGTAAGGGACAGAAGATTGTGGAGAACAAGTTTTTCCGCTTATGTGTTCCAAAAGAATGTTCAGCAACGATCAATGATGAAGGCGGTACGATTAAGCTCGCCGATTCTGTTGTTGAATTTGCGGTGGCTGAGATGCCTGTCAATGCGACAGCAGAGCAGGATTATCTGAAGATTTATAAACTGATCGTATCAGAATATCTGCCAGATGAGAATGCAGAGGTTATTATTGCGAACTCCAGAATGATCGGTTCCGCGATCAGAAGTTCGAAGGATAACATCCATACATACAGTATTCTTTTGATCAGCTCAAAGAATCAGTATATCTTTAAGCTTAGTTCGAAGGACAGACGGGAGATGATGCAGTTCAAAGATGTATTGAACACGATTGCAAAATCTCTGGTTGAGACTGGTGAGATCTACAAAGCAACAGGTGAAAACAGAAAGAACATTGGTCTTGCATTCCTTCTTAAGGCAAATGAGAATGGATTCCTTTCGATAGGAAAAGATGCTTAATAGAATTTAGAACAATATGTTTTAAAGCAGTATCTTGCCCGGAGAATAATTCTTCGGGCAAGTGTCTGTTGAAGCAGCATGTAGAAATGACAAATGTGTTTGTCGTAGAGGTGAGTACAAATGTTTAGAAATATCATGAACAATCTGGCAACATGGTATGAGATTGGAGAAAATAAAGCAGCACTCATTAGAGGAGGAAAGTTTGTAGGAAAGACATGGGCAGCCCTTGATTTTGCTACAGGTTTTTTTGATGAACACATTCTTATCGATCTGGAGCAGTATCCGGATTTTTGTCAGTATATTTCAAAGGAGAGAAAGCCGGAGAAACTACATGCGAAATTAACAACTTCATTGGATAAATATGACTTTCAGGGAAAGTTATTGATTTTTGATAATGTACAGCTTAGTACAATGGCGGTTCCGAATCTGGTAGAATATGCCAGAGTAAGCAGCGGCGTACGAATCTGTATGCTTGCAACAGTGAATGGAATGTTGCCGGGTGAAGCAGAATGCCAGGATGATCTCTTTGTGTATGAGTTAACGCCGATGACCTTTGATGAGTTTTTAAAGGCAGGAAAAGGCAGAAAGCTCTGGAAGTACATTGAGAACCAGAGACTGGAAGGATTGCCGGAGGAGGTACGGGCAAGCGTAGATACGATGCTGGATGCATTTTTAGTGACCGGGGGAATGCCGGAAGCGGTAAATGCATATTACAAAAATGAAAATTTTGAAGAAGTTGACGGTATTTTGCAAAAAACACTTGACAAGATGACCGAATATATAGTAAAAGTAACACCGAAGAAACTTTTAACAAAGGTGATGCTGATCTGGAACAGTATTCCTGTTCAGCTTACCAAAGAGAATAAAAAGTTTATGTACGGATACGTAGATCCAAAGGCGAGAGCCAGAGAGTATGAGTCGTCAGTTGACCATCTTGTACGGATCGGAGTTGTCCGTCAGGTGTACCGTGTAAAACATGGTATATTGCCACTTGCAGAGCAGGTGGATGAAAAGTCCTTTGAGATCTATCATTTGGATCATGGCCTTTTAAGGATTATGGCAGGCATTCATTATTATGATATAGATCAGACCAATATCGTTGATACGATGGATGGCATGATAGCCGAGCAGTATGCGATGGAAGAATTATATGCGAATAAGAATATTGGCAGGTTGTTCTTCTGGATATCATCTGCAACAGCGAAGGTTGATTTTGTGTATGAAGGTGATGGTGAGGTTGTACCGGTTGATGTACAGACAGAGCCACATACGAAAGCACAGAGTTCCAAGGTGTTCAAGCAGAGATATAACAATGCAACGTCTATCAGAATTTCAACAGATGACATGTATATGAATAACGGACTTTTAAATGTTCCGCTATACGGCATCTGGAACTTTTAACAAACGCCGAAATAGCTCAGTTGGTAGAGCAACGCATTCGTAATGCGTGGGTCGAGGGTTCGAGTCCCTTTTTCGGCTTTGAACCTTATACCCCGAAACCTAAGAGAAAGCAAGGGATTCGGGGTATTTTTATGTCTTAAAATGGTTTTAGGGGCAGTTTAGGGGTAGAATTATGAAATTAAATTATAATAAAGCGGAGGTATTATCCTTTTTTAATGGATGATAAAAATAATCGCAATTTTTCTCAGGTAACTGCTTCCTTGGGTGTTGGCAAAAAGGAAAAAATGAAATACAATAAAAAGATGGATAATATTTAGAATAAAATCGGAGATGAAACGTTTCATGAACATGAACTGGTATAAACATTTGAAAACGATCAACCATCATAAGTGGCTGGTTATGAAAAACTGCTTCCGGGTAGGCTTATATAAACAGGGACTGCTGCATGATCTGTCCAAATATTCTTGGACGGAGTTCTCAGTGGGGGTGAAGTATTATCAGGGAGACCGAAGCCCGAATGATGCGGAACGAGAGGATAAAGGCTATACAAGTGCCTGGCTGCATCATAAAGGAAGGAATAAGCATCATCTGGAATATTGGGTAGATTATAGCACAGATCATTCCGGTGCGTTAGCGGGCTGTAAAATGCCGGAAAAATATGTAGTTGAGATGTTCTGTGACCGGATTGCAGCAAGTAAGAATTATAATAAAGAGAAGTATAACGATTCTTTCCCATTGGAATATTTCAGAAAAGGTAAGGCTAGAAAGAATCATCTGCTCCATCCGGAAACGGATGCATTGCTTGAGAGTTTGCTGGTGATGCTGGCAGAAAAAGGGGAGGATTATACCTTTGACTATATACGGCGGGAAGTACTGCATAATAAAAGACCGAAGAAAAAATAGAAATAAGATCGTTATTGACAGTAACGTCAGACTGGAGAAAGTAAACAAACGGAAGAGAGGCTGAAAAGCCGGAGGGATAAATATGGATTTTACACATTTACATGTGCATACAGAATATAGCTTGCTGGATGGCTCGGCGAAGATCAAGAGTCTGGTAAAGCGTGCGAAGGAACTGGGGTATGATTCACTTGCGATCACCGATCATGGCGTTATGTATGGAGTTATTGATTTTTATGAGGCAGCAAGGGCAGAGGGGATCAAGCCGATCATAGGCTGCGAGATCTATGTCAGTCCGGGGTCACGATTTGACCGTGAGAATACCAGAGGTGAGGAACGATATTATCATCTGGTGCTGCTCGCAGAAAACAATCAGGGATATAAGAACCTGTCTAAGATTGTATCCAGAGGTTTTACAGAGGGCTTTTATTATAAGCCGAGAGTAGATATGGAAGTGCTGGAACAATACCATGAGGGCATTATCGCGCTTTCGGCCTGTCTGGCGGGTGAGGTTGCCGTCAATTTAAGAAAGAACAACTATGAAGGAGCGAAAGAGGCAGCACTCCGTCATTTGAAGATATTTGGAGAAAACAATTATTTCCTTGAGATGCAGGATCATGGGCTGGCAGAGCAGGCGACGGTAAATGCAGGTGTTATGCGGTTGTCCAAAGAACTGGGTATCCCGATGGTCGTAACGAATGATTCTCACTATATCCTTGCAGAGGACTGGGAGGCACACGATATCCTTCTGTGTATCCAGACAAACCGGAAGGTACATGAAGAAGATCGTATGCGCTATACAGGTGGACAGTATTATCTGAAATCCAAAGAAGAAATGTATGAGCTTTTCCCTTATGCGAAGGAGGCTCTTGCAAATACGCAGAAGATTGCAGACCGTTGTAATGTAGAGATCGTATTTGGCGAGCAGAAGGTGCCGGAATTTGATGTGCCGGATGGACTGACGGCCGAGGAGTATCTGGAAAAGCTCTGTATGGAGGGAATCAGGAAGCGTTATAACCCGGTAACACCGGAGTTGATGGAGCGTCTGACCTATGAGATCAATACGATCAAGAAAATGGGATATGTAGATTATTTTCTGATCGTATCGGACTTTATAAGATATGCAAAGGATCATGGGATTGCTGTCGGACCCGGCCGTGGATCTGCGGCAGGCAGTATCGTAGCGTATTGCCTTGAGATCACAAATATTGACCCAATCCGTTATAACTTACTGTTTGAACGATTTCTGAACCCGGAGCGTGTATCCATGCCTGATATCGATGTGGATTTTTGTTACGAGAGAAGGCAGGAAGTTATCGATTATGTTGTCCGTAAATATGGAAAAGAAAAGGTCGTACAGATCGTAACCTTCCAGACGATGGCGGCACGAAATGTTATCCGTGATGTTGGTCGCGCACTGGATCTCCCATATGCACTTTGTGATGCGGTAGCAAAGACGATCCCGATGGAGATCGGCATGAATATTGACACAGCTCTGAAGGTCAGCAAGGATCTGAAAGAGATGTATGAGGAAAATGCAGATGTCAAACAGTTGATCGATATGGCAAGAAAGTTAGAGGGACTTCCAAGAAATACCGGTATGCATGCGGCCGGTGTCGTGATCGGCAGAGATTCTATCGATGAATATGTACCGCTTGCAAGAGGCGGTGATGATTCGATCATCACCCAGTTTACAATGACAACAATCGAGCGATTAGGACTTCTGAAAATGGACTTTCTTGGACTTCGTACTCTGACCGTTATTCAGGATGCAGTAAAGTTTATAAAGCAGGAGACCGGAGTTGATATTGATATCGATCATATCGATTATGATGATAAAAAGGTATTCGAGTTGATTACGTCAGGTAAGACAGAGGGTATCTTCCAGCTTGAAAGTTCCGGTATGAAGAACTTCATGAAGGAGTTAAAGCCTCAGAGTCTGGAAGATGTCATAGCCGGAATCTCTCTGTACCGCCCGGGACCTATGGATTTTATTCCAAACTATATCAATGGTAAGGAACATCCGGAGAAGATTGCCTATGACGTGCCGGAGCTTCAGGAGATCCTGGAACCAACCTATGGCTGTATTGTATATCAGGAGCAGGTTATGCAGATCGTTATGAAGCTTGCCGGATATACACTAGGACGAAGCGATCTGGTGCGCCGTGCCATGTCAAAGAAGAAAGCAGATGTCATGGCGAAGGAACGCCAGTATTTCGTATATGGAAATGAAGAATTAGGAGTGCCGGGCTGTATCGCCAGAGGCATCCCGGAAGCAACTGCAAATAAAATCTTCGATGATATGACGGATTTTGCAAAATATGCATTTAACAAATCTCATGCAGCAGCATATGCGGTTGTTGCCTATCAGACAGCATTTTTAAAATGCTATTATCCGGTTGAATTTATGGCGGCGCTGATGTCATCAGTAAAGGATAACAGTTCCAAGGTGGCGGGTTATATTCAGTCCTGCCGCCAGATGGGAATCCAGATCCTGCCGCCGGATATCAATGAAGGCTACAGCGGCTTCTCAGCAGCCAAGGGTGCGATACGATATGGCATGTCAGGGATCAAGAGTGTCGGAAGTGCAGTAGTAGACCGGATTGTAGAAGAACGGGAGGCAAATGGACCGTATAAAGACATGAAGGACTTTCTGGTTCGTATGACACCGAAGGAGACCAATAAGAAGACGGTTGAAGCATTGATCCTTGGAGGTGCATTTGACAGCTTTGGTGTGAAGAGACGCCAGATGATGATGGCATATCCGATGATGATCGATGAAGTCTATAAAGAGCGGAAAAATTCATCTGCAGGACAGATGTCATTTGCAGAATTTTTTGGCGGTGAGTTTGCAGAAGCGGCAAAGACGAAATTCCCGGATGTAGAGGAATATGACGAGCAGGAGAAGCTGGCACTTGAGAAATCTGTGCTTGGTATCTATATATCCGGCCACCCGCTTCTTGATTATGAGAAACTGATGAGTGAGAAAACGGCATTTTCATCGGTGGATTTCATGATCGATGAGGAAGAAGGACGGGCAAGAGTTCCGGATCAGAGTATCTGTATTCTTGGCGGCATGGTAGCAGGTGTTACGGTGAAGCTGACAAAGAACAATCAGAACATGGCATTTGTTACGTTGGAGGACATGGTCGGACAGACGGAGATCATTGTATTTCCAAAGAAATATGAAGATTATCGGGAGAAACTGACGGCAGATAATAAGATCTTTGTAAAGGGTCGGGCGACGGTTTCAGAGGAGGACGCGAAGCTGATCGCGGAAGAGATCCTGACCTTTGATGAAGTGGCGGCAGGAAATGATTTCAGCCGTTATAATAACAGTGGCAGGATGAAGCCTCGCAGAGAAAATACAGGAAAACCGGAATTTACAGAGGGTGATCTGCAGGTCTGGGTATGCTTTGATGATAGAAAAGAATATGATGAGCTGGAGAAAGAGTTCCTGTCAATCCTGGAAGAATATAAAGGAAACTGTCCGGTATATATATTCATCAAACAGGAAAAGCAATACAAGAATATGGGAAGGGGCTTTATGGTAGACGGAGCTTCCGGTATCGTAGACCGGCTGAAGCTGGAATATGGTGTCAGCCGTGTAACCGTTCGTCCGAATAAGAAGAAATAGCAGCGTTCTTGTCTGGATTGCTTACATGGCAGATTCTGAAGGATTGCTGGAAAAGAAAATGACAGGAGGATGCAGGTATGGAGATCATTACTGCAAATTCAAATCCTAAGATAAAGAATATCAACAAGTTAAATAAAAATGCGGCATTCCGCAAAGAAGAACAGGTATTTATAGTAGAAGGAAGCCGTATGTTTCGGGAACTTCCGGTTGACCGGGTAAAGCAGGTGTTTGTATCGGAAACGGCATATAGAAAATATGAAGCGGAGCTTTCTGTAAAAGGGATCACAGAACAGGACGGACGACTGGTTGTTGTATCAGACAGTGTGTTTCAGTCGATGTCACAGACGAAAACCCCGCAGGGACTTCTTGCTGTCGTGGATAGATATCACTACACGATGGATGATTTGATTTCTGTGATGACTAAACATGAGGGGGGAAACACTTTTTTGGTGCTGGAATCCATACAGGATCCCGGTAATCTAGGTACGATCGTGCGGACAGCAGAGGCTGCTGACGTTACAGGTATTATCATTGGAGGGGATTCCTGTGATATATACAATCCTAAGGTGGTACGATCTACAATGGGAACGATCTTCCGGGTGCCATTTGTCTATGTGGATGATCTCATGGGTACGGTTGACAGGTTAAAGGAACATGGAATTGTTGTCTATGGGGCGCATCTGGACGGACAGGATCTGTACGCGGGAAAACTTGAAAAGAACAATGCATTCCTGATCGGAAATGAAGGAAACGGTCTGACCTATGAACTTTCTGCAAAGGCTGACCGCCTGATCCGTATTCCGATGGCAGGTCAGGTGGAATCCTTAAATGCTGCAATTTCAGCGACACTTCTTGCATATGAAGCATACAGGCAGCGAAAATGATCGGATAATAGACAAAACAAGACAAAAAAAGGCAGCATATCTTCTGGTATATAAGAATATATTTTATGGTATACATTCGAAGGGATATACCAGAAGGGAGAAAAAGCATGGAAAAAACATTAAACAATAACCAGGTGATCGTAGCGGGGGAGATCGCGTCAGACTTTACGTTCAGTCATGAGATCTTCGGAGAGGGATTTTATATGGTGGATCTTGTTGTTGCCAGACTGAGTGATACCTATGACGTAATACCACTTATGGTATCTGACCGGTTATTTGATGTAGAAAATTCCCATATTGGGGAAAAGGTGGTTGCAAGAGGACAGTTCCGTTCTTATAACAAACATGAGGAGACGAGAAACCGTCTGATCTTATCGGTATTTGTCAGGGAGATATCGGTACTGGATGATGAGGAGGACGAAGCGGGAAACAAACCAAATCAGATTTATCTGGATGGTTATATCTGCAAGGAGCCGGTGTACCGTATGACACCACTTGGAAGAGAGATTGCAGATATTCTGCTTGCAGTTAACCGGGCATATGGCAAGAGTGACTATATTCCATGTATCTGCTGGGGCAGAAATGCAAGATTTGCAGGGAAGCTGAAGGTAGGGGAGCATGTTGCGGTCTGGGGCAGGATCCAGAGCCGGGAATATCAGAAACGGATCGGGAATGACCAGATCATCAGCAAGACGGCTTATGAGGTATCTGTCAGCAAAATGGAATGTCTGGAGTAGCACGGCAAAGGGACGGTAAAGCAATGAACAGGCAGGGAAAAGAAGTTGTTACATATTGACAGAAACAGACAGGAATGATATAGTAATTTTATCTAATGGAAAAAAGAAAATTCAGTAGAGGCGCGGTATTTATCAGTAAATATATGGATATATATGGAGGTAGATGATATGTGTTGAAAGGGGATACCGCCGAAGGAAGCAGTTATCCATAGGGCTGTAACCTGGTTGTGCAGCGAATAACTGTATGACTGTCATCGTCACAGATGGAGGGCTACTTTTTCAGAAAGTATATTATTTCTAAAGGTCGGCGCTCGCGTGCCGGCCTTTTATACTGTATAGAAGAAGTAAAATTGATTCCACGAGGATTTACAGGTTTTAGATTTTAAGGAGGAAAAATTTATGTCAATTTTTGAAGGTTCAGGTGTAGCGTTAGTAACACCATTTAAGGAGAATGGCGAGGTTGATTTCGATAAGATGAAGGAGCTTGTTGAATTCCATATTGCAAATGGTACAGATGCCATTATCGTATGTGGAACAACAGGTGAAGCATCTACATTATCACATGAAGAACATCTCGCATGTATAAAGGCATGTGTAGAATATGTAGATCACAGAATCCCTGTTATCGCAGGTGCAGGTTCTAATTGTACAGGAACAGCTATTTACCTTTCTACAGAGGCAGAGAGCTATGGCGTAGATGGATTACTGTTAGTAACACCATATTACAACAAGGCAACCCAGAATGGTCTGATCGCACACTTTACAGCTATTGCGAATTCTGTAAAGATTCCAATTATCTTATACAATGTACCATCCCGTACAGGATGTAACATTCAGCCGGAGACAGCAGTTACACTTGCAAAGACTGTACCAAATATCGTAGGTATCAAGGAAGCGTCCGGTAATATCGCACAGGTAGTTAAGCTTGCAAAACTGGCAGATGGCTGTATCGATATTTATTCCGGTAACGATGATCAGGTAGTACCACTCCTGTCATTAGGTGGAAAGGGTGTTATCTCTGTAACAGCAAATATTGCTCCAAGAGATGTACATGATATGGTTAAGAAATTCATGGACGGCGATGTAAAGGGAAGTCTTGATATCCAGTTAAAGACGATCGATTTGTGTGAGGCATTGTTCTGTGAAGTAAATCCAATTCCTGTTAAGAAAGCAGTTGAGCTTATGGGCTTATGCGGCGGAACAATGAGAATGCCATTAACAGAGATGGAGCCTGCACATGTAGAGAAGTTAAAGGCCGCAATGACAGCGTACGGCTTACTTTAGAATAAAAAGAAAATACAGATGATCCGGTAGAGGATTAGGCTGTATGATATAAACAAAGATGGACAGAAGGGATACAGGAATCTGTCTGTAGTATATAAAATCCCGCAGGTTCTGCGGGATTTTTGTTTAGTTTGCGGGTACTCAGCCAAAGCTCATGTCTGCATGAGAGATTTGGCGGCTGCTACGGCAGAATGAGAAAAACACAGGATAAATGGAGGAAAAGAAAATGGTTCGAATTATAATGCATGGATGTAATGGTAAGATGGGACAGGTGATCACAGGACTTGTAGCGGATGATCCGAATGCACAGATCGTTGCAGGCATTGATATCGCAGATAACAGAGATAACGGATATCCGGTATTTACAGATATTAAAAAGTGTGATGTGGCGGCAGATGTAATCGTTGACTTTGCAGCAGCAGTAGCAGTGGATGCACTTCTTGATTACAGTGTGGAAAAACAGATCCCGGTAGTTCTCTGTACAACCGGTTTAAGTGATGAACAGCTTGCAAAGGTAAAAGAATGCAGTGCGAAGGTTGCAATCTTAAAGTCAGCCAATATGTCACTTGGAATCAACACTTTGATGAAGCTGTTAAAGGATGCCGCAAATGTATTTGCACCGGCAGGCTATGATATCGAGATCATTGAGAAGCATCATAACCAGAAGGTAGATGCACCATCCGGAACAGCGATAGCACTTGCGGATTCTATTAATGAAGCAAGAGGCGGAGAATATGAATATGTCTACGACAGAAGTCAGGTCAGAAAAAAGAGAGATAAGAAAGAGCTTGGTATCTCAGCCGTTCGTGGCGGAACGATTGTTGGAGAACATGAGGTCATCTTTGCGGGAATCGATGAAGTGATCGAGTTCAAGCATACAGCATATTCCAAGTCAGTATTTGCAAAGGGCGCAGTAGAAGCCGCAAAATTCCTGGCAGGAAAACCGGCAGGCATGTATGATATGGCAGATGTGATAGGATAGGAGAAACAATGAAACCAGAAAAGGTTGTATTATGTGCTAGTTCGAAGTACGAACAGAAATTTTATCTGAATGAGGAGTTTAAAGGACTTCCGGAAGAAATAAAAAAAGAATTAAAAATCATGTGTGTATTGTTTACAGAGGATGTAGGTGGTATACTGAGGCTTGAATTTGACCAGGAGGGAAGCCTGAATCTTGTAACAGAAGCATTTGATGAGGATTTGTTATATGATGAGATCGGATGTGAGTTGAAGATCAAGCAGTTACAGAAGGACAAGCAGCAGTTGTTTTCCAGTCTGGAATTGTTTTATAAGGTATTTTATCTGGAAGACTATTAGAGGTGAGAGATGCTATTTGCAATTGATGTAGGAAATACGAATATCACGATGGGATTATTTGACGGAGAAAAGTTAGAGAAGACATTCCGTATGACGACGGGAATATCGAGAACTTCAGATGAGTTTGGTGTATTTTTGGGAGAATTGCTTCGAATGAGAAATCTTCCGTTAGATGTAATTGATGAAGTTATTATTGCATCTGTAGTACCAAATGTGATGCATTCCCTGACAAATGGAATAAGAAAATATTTTAAGTTAGATCCTCTGATCGTGGAGCCTGGGGTAAAAACAGGTATTAATATTACGATTCCAAATCCAAGACAGCTTGGTGCAGACCGTATCGTAGATGCGGTAGCAGCGTACCATATGTATGGCGGACCTGTGCTGGTGATCGATTTTGGAACTGCAACCACATATGATCTGGTAAATGGAGATGGTTCATTTATAGCAGGTGTAACTTCACCGGGTATTCGCCTGGGTGCAAATGCATTATGGAGCGGAACAGCGAAGCTGCCGGAAATTGAGATCAAGGTGCCGGATACGGTACTGTGTAAGGATACGATCTCCAGTATGCAGGCAGGTGTATGTCTTGGCTATATCGGACAGACAGAATACATTGTAAAGCGTATGCGGAAGGAATCCGGCTTTGATAATATGAAGGTTGTTGCGACCGGTGGACTTGGTAAGATGATTTATGAGAATACCGACTGCATCGATACCTATGATCCGGATCTGACACTGTATGGTCTTCGAATTATTATGGATAAACAAAAACAGGCATAGGAGTATTTATGGATTTTACGAATAAACTTGTTTTGGCGCCAATGGCTGGGGTGTGTGACCAGCCATTTCGTTTGTTGGCGAAAGAACAGGGCTGCGATATTTTATATACGGAAATGATTAGTGCAAAGGGACTGTATTATAATAATAAGAATACAGTACCGCTTCTTGCGGTATCGCCGGCAGAGGATCCGATCGGTGTGCAGCTGTTTGGTTCGGATCCGGAGCTGCTTGCAGAGATGGCGAAGAAGATCGAAGACCGTGGATTTGCATTTGTCGATGTGAATATGGGATGTCCGGTTCCAAAGATTGTAAATAACGGCGAGGGATCTGCACTGATGAAGGATCCGTTGCTAATAGGAAAGATCGTGTCGGCAATGACAAAAGCGTGTAAGCTGCCAATCACGATCAAGATCCGCAGCGGCTTTGACAGTGGGCATATTAACGCGCCGGAGATTGCACATATAGCAGAGGAAAGCGGTGCGGCTGCTGTGGCTGTTCATGGCAGGACCAGAGAACAGTATTATCACGGACATGCAGACTGGGGCGTGATCGCAGACGTGAAAGCGGCTGTGAAGATTCCTGTGATCGGGAATGGTGATATTCTGACTCCGGAGGATGTAATTCGGATGAAAGAGCAGACCAACTGTGATGCCTTTATGATCGGAAGAGGTGCGCGTGGCAATCCATGGATCTTCCATGAATTAAAGACATACTTTGAGACAGGAGAGATTCCGGCAAGACCGGATAAGCAGCAGGTGAAGGAGACGATGCTTCGCCATGCCAGACTGATGATTGATTTTAAAGGGGAATTTACAGGAATCCATGAGATGCGGAAGCATGTGGCATGGTATTCGGCAGGTATGTATGATTCTTCCAGACTTCGGAATCTGATCAATCAGGTAGAGAACTATGACGAGATGGTGGAACTGCTTGATGCATGGACAGATGGAATGCTGCTTTAAGTCATGTATGAATCCGCAGGTGTGTCAGACGTTGTTTGGAGTTATAATATAATACGTTTAGATGCAGTTATGATACAGTTTTGAAAATGTTTTAACATAATTAATAAGGATAATAGAAACAAATAGAGATGATTTTGAAATATATGCAGCCGGATGCGTGCGTGATTCAAAATTATTTCTATTTTTTTTAAGAAAAAATGCACTTTTGATGCTAAAATTTAAGAAATTACCTTCGTGGAAGTGTCCAATGTGCTAAGTTGTTGCATAATTGTTAAGATGCTAAAATGTGCAATATACACAATTAATTAATGCACAAATTGGTTATAAATACCACAAAATAATGATGAAAGATTTTGTAGCTACGACATAATTGATAAAAATGGCTGGTTTGCTTGACCTTTTGATTGTCAGGCATTATAATAACAATACAAACAAGAGTTAATCTTTTTGTAACAATTTCGAAACCGAAAAGAAATTAAGGAGAGAATATTATGAAGAAATTTTCAAGCTCCAGCCAGATGTTTTCTGAGAATCTTAAGAAATATCTGAAAAGAGCAGGTATTGCTGTAGTATCCACTTCCCTTGGAGTTGCATCTGTGATCGCATTTGCATCCGATGAATCCAAACTCCATTCCGATGCAAAAATGATAGCTGTATCCCAGCTTGAATCTACAGCAATTGAAGATACTAAGGTTGAATATTCTAAGATTGAATACACAGATTTACAGAAGTCGATCAAGGACGCTGAGTTATCAGCTAAGATTGAGAAGACCGGAAAAGTAACAGAAGCAGTTGCATTGGCAAAGAAAGAAGAAGTACCGACAGAGGATGCCACAATAGCTACAGAAGCAGAGCTTGCTTTTGCTGAGAAGGAAGATACAACAAGTGCAAACCTCGTAGAGGATGTTACAGAAGAGACTGCTGAAGAACCAACAGAGGAAGCATCCTCCGCAGATATCACTGCAGAAGATATTACAACCGAGCTGGTAACAACAGAGGACACAGAAGTAACAACTACAGAAGAGACAGAATTAGCAAAGTCAAACGGTAAGAAATCAAAGAAGAATACAACAGAGGCTACAGATAAGAAGCAGCAGACAGGAATCGAAGCAACAGAAGCTACAGAGGAAGCAACAGCAGGTGCAATTCTTGTAGAAGATGACAGCTACCAGCCAGGAACTTATCTTGGTACATACACAACAACAGCTTATTGTGGATGTTCTCGTTGCTGTGGTAAGTCCGATGGAATTACAGCCAGCGGTACTTATGCAACAGAAGGAAGAACCATTGCAGCACCAAGCAGTTTTGCATTTGGTACAGAGCTTATCATTGATGGGCATACATATGTCGTTGAGGACAGAGGTGGTGCAATTCATGGTAACAGAATTGATATTTTCTTCTCAAGCCATCAGGCAGCTTTAAACTACGGAAGAAGAACTGTTGATGTATATGTTAAATAATTCAGTATAGACAGAGCGGGACAGAACCCAAAAGGTTCTGTCCTTTTTTGCGCAGCGAGTAGACCATGCCCTGCTCACTGTGTGGCAACGATAAAGCCCATGTATGGTAACAGTCTTCTATGATCGGTTATGACTCATTTCGTTTCTATTCGATACACTCATCTATTTGTCAGCAGTCGCCCTAACTCACCCTGCGGGTTCAGACAAGGGCTTGGTGCTGACAGCTAGAGTGTATCTCATTACGAAACTACATGAATGTCATTCCCGATCATAGAAGACTGTTACCATACATGGGCTTTATCTGTTATACATGTTATGCAGAAATTGTGCTTGCACATATTTCTATATGACGGCCAGAATTCATCGCGCAGATAAGTATCCGGACCTTATATTTTGTCCCGTATGTACGAAAATAGAGGGGAATATTTGTGAGATTAGGCAGGCAATTTTCATTGTGGGATCTGGCAGTTATTGGTATAATTAATTTAACTGCGAATTTATAGAAAAAGCTGTTGCAGACAGGTAATGGATGAGTGGGGTATTGCTGGAACGGCTTTTGAGAAAAAGGAAGGAGAAGGTATGAGCAGACAAAGGGACAAATGGGTTACAAGGGTCATAGCATGGATGCTGTCATTTGCAATGGCAGTAAGCCTTGTGGTGATTCCTTCAGACAAGACAGAAGCAGCGGGGGAGACGATTGCGCTGTCTTACAGTACGGATCAGGTGACAGCAAGTGGAAATGTGGATAATCAGGTCAGCCTTGATCTTGGAAATGGCGGATACAGCGATCTGTCGGAGCTTAAGAGTGCGGGGCTTACCAAGCTTCGTGTCAGCTTCGAGGTATCATCAGCCGATGGAACCGGAAATATTGGCGGACAGGCGTTTGTAAATGCGAAAGGAACATGGAAGGGTGAATGGATCAATGTGAATGCAGGCTCCGGCACTCAGACCGTAGAACTGGACTTGACACAGTTCTATAGTAAATCAGGTCAGTTATATAATTTTGGTTTTCAGTTTGAAAATGTAACAAGTATCACATACAAGATCAAAGAAGCGGTTCTGGTAAACTCAGGCAGCAGTTCAGGTGGAGATTCCGGCAGCGGTTCCGATTCTTCTGATTTTGGAACAGAAAGAGAGTATTCATCAGGTGTGACAGCAACCGTGAAGAATCAGGGAACACCAAGCAATGACTGGTCAGGCTTTGAAATGGCGATCAGCAATAATACGGGAGCATCGATCTGTGACTGGATCGTAGTATTACAGGTACCATCCGGTACAGCTTCGGCATTTAAGTGTTGGAATGCAACCTTTGTGGCAGATGGTGATACGATCTATATGTATCCGATGCAGAGTGGGGGAAATGCAGTCCTTGCGGCAGGAACAATGCAGAATGATATACCAGGTGGTGGATTCGCAGCAAAATATGTAGATGCATCCAGTATTCAGGTAAAGGGAGTTTATTATAACAAAGGAACTTCATCTTCTGTAGATTATTCCCAGGGAGATACCAATGATAATACAGGCGGCTCCGGCGGTTCCGGTGGTACCTCATCCGGTGATACCACAACGAATAAAGATCTGGATGTAGAATTCAACTATGCAAAGGCATTGCAGGAAAGTCTGTATTTCTATGACGCAAATATGTGTGGTTATCTGGAAGACACCTGTGCACTTTCCTGGCGTGGAAACTGCCATACCTATGATAAAAATGTAACATATACAAAGAATGGAAAAACCTACAATGTAGATGCTTCCGGTGGTTTCCATGATGCAGGCGATCATGTGAAATTCGGACTTCCACAGGGATATGCAGCATCCATGCTTGGAATGAGCTATTATCAGTTCAAGGATGCATTTGACGAGCTTGGTCAGAAGGAACATCTGAAGAAGATCACGGATTATTTCTGCGATTACTTTAAGCGGTGTACAGTGTATGAGGGAGATCAGGTTATCGCATTCTGCTATCAGGTAGGTGACGGTAATACAGATCATGGTGTATGGACAGCACCGGAGGGACAGACGATCAGTCGTCCGGCATTCTTTGCAGATGCGAGCAATCCGGCTACAGATGAAGTGAGTGTTGTGATCGCAGCGCTGGCATTGAACTATATTAACTTTGGAAATAATGAGGATTTAAAGACAGCAAAGGATCTCTTTACATTTGTAGAGAAAAATAATAAAGCATGTGCAACCGAGGGCGCATCATCATTTTATGCGTCTACGTCATATGGTGATGACTATGCACTTGCAGCAAGTGCGCTTGCTGTTGCTACAGGCAATACCTTTTATAATTCAGTTTATAATACATACAAAGATAATTCCGGGAATGGTGTGAATCAGTACTGGGTGATCGACTGGGCAAATACCGGAGCACTGGCATGTATGCTTCAGAAGGATACTGCAAAGATTGCAAGCATTACAGATGTATGCAAAGGCAAGAGTGCCATCGATGGAGTATTTAACTGTGTTAGTGACTGGGGCTCCTGCAGATACAGTGCAGCTGAGCAGTTTACCGGTCTGGTATATGATAAGCTGACAGGAAAAACAACATATGCAGATTGGGCAACCAGTCAGATGAACTATATGTTAGGAGATAATCCGAATAAACGATGCTATATCGTAGGCTATAATGAGAACTCCAGTAAATATCCGCATCATAGAGCGGCATCCAGATCGACAGATTCGAAGATCATAAATAGTGATCATTATACGCTGCTTGGAGCATTGGTAGGAGGACCTGGTGCAAATGGAACCTATAAAGATGATCAGGGAGATTATTATTGCAATGAAGTAGCACTTGATTATAATGCCGGACTGGTTGGTGCGGCGGCAGGACTTTATCTGGTTCACAAGAATGATAAGACAGTAAAGTTATCTTATGCAAAGAAGAATGCAACGAATTATAGTACAAAGACAGCCTCTGCGGCAGAACTTGCTGCTGTAGGCGTGAAGACTTATTACGGAACAAATTCCGGTGATGATACAGAGGAAGAAGTAAAGGCAACAGAGATCAAGCTGAATCAGGAAACCTGTGCGCTGACAGAAGGGGAAACAGTTACACTTCGAGCAACGGTCATACCAAAGACAGCGGAACAGAAGGTTACCTGGAAGTCTGAGAATGAAAAGATTGCAACGGTTTCGGATGTCGGAAAGGTAACTGCTCTTGCAGCAGGAACAACAACGATTACGGCGGCAACGATGGATGGGACCAAGCTTACGGCAAGCTGCAAGCTTACGGTAAAAGCAGCACCGAAGGCAGTATTTTCAACAGACCAGACTGTACTGACCTGTGCACCGGTTATTTATGGATATGAGACCGGTTCTGCGGCAGAACTGGTATTAGAGAATAAAGGAGATGCAGATGGAACTGCAGCGCTTCAGTTGGAGAAAGGTGCAGGAAGTGCATTTGCGTTATCCGGCGACAGTGAAAGAAAGCTTGCACCGGCAGGAAAAACAACTGTGATCGTATCATTAAAGAATGGTAAGGATGCAGGTACTTACAGTGACAATCTGCTGATAGAGGCAGATAATGGACAGTCCTTTCAGATTCCGGTATCTGCAACGGTTGCGAAATGTCCGGTAACGGGAATTACATTCCCGACAGCAGGAATGATCGTAACCGGTCAGACTCTTTCTGAGTCAGAATTATCCGGTGGAGATGAGACCTATGGAACATTTGCATGGGCAGATGCAGCAGCGAAACCGGAACGAGGAACGTATCAGGGACAGGTGGTATTAACCCTTCGTTCCGATGCAAAGAAGAATTATGCATTTGATCAGATCACAGGGTATGATGCAGCAGCAGGAACGATCACACAGAATGTGACGGTAACAGTCAGCAGAGCAGGACTTCCGGCTATCACATTCCCGGAGGCTTCCGAGCTGGTATATGGACAGAAGCTTTCTGATTCTGCTTTTGCAGGCGGTTCAACCGAGTATGGAACATTTGCATGGAGCACCCCGGATGTAACAATGGGCGAACAGGAAGTAGCAAATGGTATCAATCAGTATGAGGTTGTATTTACATGGAGTGATACAAGCAAAAAACAGTATCAGATCGAGGACTCTGATGAAGATGCCGTTTATAAAAAGATAGTTTCTGTAAAAGTACGAAAGACAGAACAGACAGCAGTTCCGGATACTGTGACACTTCTTGCAAGAACAAAGGATACGATCCGGATCTCCGGTCAGGCGGGTGTCCGGTATTCAGTGGAAGGAACAACGTGGAAGCAGGCAGCTTCCAATGGAGAGACAATTGAATTTGCCGGATTACGAAGCTTTACAAAGTATACAGTTTCAGGCAGCTATGCAGAAACTGCAACTGCATATGCAGGAAAAACAGTGAAATTGCTTACGGTATATACACTTGTTCAGGATCCATATACGATCGATATAGCAAAGATTGCGGACAAAGAATATCAGGATGCATTACGGACAGATGATGGCAGAACAACAGTCAGCTATACGGATCCGGTTCTCACACTTACGGAAGATGGCAGGGACTATGTGATTACAGGAAAGAATAAGGAGCTTGTTATTAAGGCAGATAGAGCAACAAAGATCACATTGAATCAGGCGGAGGTTGGAGCCGTTGCGATCATCGGAAATGCAGATGGTAAGACGGAGATCATAAGAAAAGGAACGGTAACGATCGCAGGTAATGTCGAGACGGATGGCGGACTTGTGATCAGCGAAAATGGATCCCTTACAGTATCCGGTAAGATATCTGCAGCAGGAGATATAACGATCAAAGGCGGAAGGGTATCGGTTGATGGAGGAGTCTTGGCAGGTGGTACAGTTCTGATCCGGGATGCAGAGCTTGCTGCAGGAACAGATGAGACAGGAACGGCGATCAAAGCAGATACTGTACGGATTGAGGATTCCAAGGTAACGGTCGGAGCAGATCAGGTTACAAAGAATCCACCGATCAAATCAGACAATATTATTCTGGTCGGAGACAATACAGTAGCATCCTCTTCAGGTTCAAAGGATATCTTTTCGTCGAAACCAAAGGATGAAAATGGAGATGAGATCCCGGATACGATCCTGATCGAGAAGATCACGTTAAATAAGACCAGCGTGGTATTAAATATTGGTGATACAGAACGGATCGCAGTAGCGGCCGTTATACCGGCAAATGCAACACTGAAGACATTTGACTGGAAAAGCAGCAACGAGAAAGCGGCAAGTGTATCACAGACCGGTGAAGTGAAGGGCGTAAGTGCCGGAACTGCAATTATTACAGTAACAGCAAAGGATGGAAGTGGTGTTACAAGCTCCTGCACCGTTACGGTAAAGAAGAAAGAAACAGTAACACCGACACCAACGCCGAATCCGGAAAAACCGACAACCGAGAAACCAACGATTGAAAAGCCGACGACCGAGGAACCAACAACAGAAGCACCAAAGAAGACGGTCAAACCGGCAAAGGTCAAGATTCAGGCAGCAACCAAAAAGATAGCTCCGGGAAAGAAGCTGACTTTGAAAGCAACCGTTACACCTAAGAAAGCGACAAATAAGAAAGTAAAATGGACGATCCGTAAATCGGATAAGAAATATGCATCTATTAACAGCAAGGGTGTGCTGACAGTGAAGAAAGCTGCTAAGGGAAAGACGATCAAGGTAACAGCAACAGCAGTCGGTAACAGTAAGGTGAAGGCAACCTATACGGTTAAGGTTATGAAAAAGGCAGTTAAGAAGGTTACGATCACATCGAAGAAAAAGGCAGTAAAGAAAGTAACGATCAAGAAGAAACAGTCTATAACCTTAAAAGCAAAGCTGACTCCAACAAAGGGAATCAGTAAAGAAGTGACATGGACCTCCGGTAATCCGAAGGTTGCAAAGGTAACAGCTAAGGGTAAGGTAATCGGAAAGAAGAAGGGAACGGTTAAGATCACAGCAAAAGCAAAAGACGGAAGTGGTAAGAAAGCAACCATTACCATTAAAGTAAAATAATTAATTCCATTTGTAACAGAAGGGAATAGAAAATACAGATGGCGGAAGATCGATCAAATTCTATAAAATATAAAAAACAGATTTGAGAGATACCTCCGCCGTCTTGTGTTTTGAAAATGGGTATGCTATAATGTGGACGCTTGCAGGTCGAATTCAGGATGTCTGGATGAAAGCATCGGAAAAAGAAAGCCTGCATAAATCAAAAGAGTAAATAAAACAGAAGGAGAGTGCCATATGGAATTGATATACAGAAGTACAAGAAATGCAAATGAAACAGCAACCGCATCAGAAGCAATCTTAAAAGGTCTTGCAAATGAAGGAGGATTATTTGTTCCTGACAGTATTCCTGCTCTTGATGTCAGTCTTACAGATCTGGCGCAGATGAACTATCAGCAGGTTGCTTATGAAGTAATGAAGCTGATGTTTACGGATTTTACAGAAGAAGAGTTAAAGCATTGTATCAATTCAGCATATGACAAGAAATTTGATACACCGGAGATCGCACCACTCGTACATAAAGCAGGTGCATATTATCTGGAATTATTCCACGGTTCAACGATTGCATTTAAGGATATGGCATTATCCATTCTTCCTTATCTGCTTACAACATCCGCAAAGAAGAATCATGTAAAGAACGAGATCGTTATTCTGACAGCTACTTCCGGTGATACAGGAAAGGCAGCACTTGCAGGATTTGCAGATGTACCGGGAACAAAGATCATCGTATTCTATCCAAAGCATGGTGTAAGCCCAATCCAGGAGAAGCAGATGGTAACCCAGAAGGGTGAAAACACATTTGTCGTAGGAATTACAGGCAACTTCGATGACGCACAGACAGGTGTTAAGAAGATGTTCTCAGATGAGAAGCTTGCTTCATACATGGACGAGAAAGGATATCAGTTCTCATCCGCCAATTCAATCAATATCGGACGTCTGGTTCCGCAGATGGTTTATTATGTATATGCATATACAAGACTGGTTAAGGACGGTACGATCCAGGCTGGCGACAAGATCAATGTTGTTGTACCAACCGGTAACTTTGGAAATATCCTTGCAGCATATTATGCAAAAGAAATGGGACTTCCGATCGCGAAGTTCGTATGTGCATCAAATGACAATAAGGTATTATATGATTTCTTTACAACAGGTACTTATGACAGAAATCGTGAATTTATCTTAACAACATCACCATCTATGGATATCCTGATCTCAAGCAACTTAGAGAGACTGATCTACAAGATCGCAGGAAATGATGCAGAGAAGAATGCAGCACTGATGAAGCAGTTAAGCACAGAAGGTATATATACGATCACAGATGAGATGAAAGCAAAGCTTGCTGAATTTGCGGGCGGTTATGCAACAGAAGCAGAAACCTCGGCAACGATCAAGAAAGTATATGAGTCGGATTCTTATATCATGGATACACATACAGCAGTAGCAGCAACCGTATATGACAAGTATGTAAAAGAAACAGGAGATAAGACTCCTACGGTTATCGCTTCTACAGCAAGCCCATACAAGTTTACAAGAAGTGTTATGGAATCTATCGATGAAGCTTATGCAGCAAAGAGTGACTTTGAATTAGTCGATGAGCTCTGCAAGTTATCCGGTGTAAAGGTTCCACAGGCAATCGAGGACATCCGTACAGCTCCTGTTCTTCACGACACAGTATGTGACAAAGAAGAAATGGAGAGCGTCGTAAAGAAGTTCTTAAACATCTAAAAACAGATGCCGGTCAGATATGACAGGCAATACAGAAACAGAATAAATGACAGTTCATTAATACCATCCTGTCACTAAACAAAACTAGGAAAAAACGCGCATGAAGGGCATTTTCCTATATGCGCGTTTTTTACATAGGAATGTTATATTGCACAGCTGTCAGTTTGTACGATGTAATCGCCCGACTTGTTTCGTTTCTATTCGGCCTGCACGCCTATTTGTCAGCAGTCGCCCAAACTCACCCATACGGGTTCAAACATGGGCTTGGTGCTGACAGCTAGTGCAGGTCTCATAACGAAACTACACAAATGTCGATGCTTATTACATCGTGCAAGCTGACAACTGTGTAATATAACATTCGAAAATAAAAGAAAGAGGAAGATATGTACAGTTTAAAGACAAATTCAAGTTTTGACAGCGCGCATTTCCTTGCGGGCTATGAGGGTAAATGCAGAAATCTGCACGGACACCGCTGGACGGTTGAAGTTGAAGTCGGCGGCGAGAAGCTGATGCAGGACGGACAGACCAGAGGCATGGTTGTAGATTTTGGAGATCTGAAAAGGGATCTCAGAGAGAAAACAGAAGGGATGGATCATTGCCTGATTATGGAGAAAGGTACATTGAAGGAAAAAACGATGGAAGCACTGGCAGAAGAACAGTTCCGTATCATCGAGCTTCCGATGCGTCCGACAGCAGAGAATCTGGCAAAGTATTTTTATGAATATATGGCAGATAAGGGATATCAGGTGCTTCGTACCACAGTTTATGAGACCCCGACCAATGCAGCGACGTATATGGCATAATAGCAGAAGAAAAACTATATAGCGTAAAATAATATAAGACAAAAAAGACTTAGAATAAATAACAGGCAAGATCAAGGATGTCATAATAGATAAATGACATCGAAGGATATCATATACAAAAAGTAAGAAGGAAATAGAAATGGCAAAATTTAAAGTAGCAGAACGATTTGTCAGCATCAACGGTGAATCCGTAAAAGCCGGAGAACTGGCGGTATTTATTCGTTTTACAGGCTGCAACCTGAATTGCAGTTACTGTGATACCAAATGGGCAAATGAAGCAGATGCCCCATACGAAGAACTGACGGATGCAGAGATCTATGACTATATCAAGCGAACCGGAGTCAGAAACGTGACATTAACCGGTGGAGAACCGTTGATCCAGGAGGATATCGATAAGCTGCTCCTGATGCTGGCGATGGATGAGAAACTTCAGGTAGAAGTAGAGACAAACGGGAGTGTGGATATCGCAGAGTTTAAAGCGTTGACAGACCGGGTAGCATTTACACTTGATTATAAGCTTCCGGGAAGCGGAATGGAAAGCAATATGTGTTTCTCCAATTATAACTATATTGATAAGAAGGATGCGGTAAAGTTCGTATCCGGCTCGATCAAGGATCTGGAAACAGCAAGAGACATTATTCATGAATGGGCATTGGATATCAAATCAAACGTCTATATCAGTCCGGTATACGGCAAGATCAATCCGGAGGATATCGTTGATTTTATGATCGAGAATGAAATGAATGGTGTAAAATTACAGTTACAGCTTCATAAGTATATCTGGGATCCGGAGATGCGTGGAGTGTAAAACGGATGAAACCGCAGATATTGATATTAACATATTATTTGGATAATCGATTAAGAGTAATAAGAGAATGGAGTAGAAATGGCAATTGATAAAGAAGCAATAAAGGAGCATATTCGTGGAATCCTTGTAGCACTTGGTGATGACCCTGACCGGGAAGGCTTAAAAGAGACACCGGACCGTGTTGCGCGAATGTATGAAGAAGTATTTGAGGGAATGAATTATACCAACGATGAGATTGCTGAGATGTTTGGCAAGACATTCAAAGAGGAAGATGCGGCACATACAAGTGATATGGTATTCGTAAAGGATATCGAGGTGTTCAGTTACTGCGAACATCATATGGCACTGATGTATGATATGAAGGTGTCAGTGGCATACATCCCACATGGCAGGGTCTTAGGACTCAGCAAGATCGCACGGATCGCAGACATGGTAGCGAAGCGGTTGCAGCTTCAGGAGCGGATCGGATCCGATATCGCATATGTGGTTGGAAAGGCAGCAGGCTCACCGGATGTAGCCGTATTGATCGAGGCCAATCATAGCTGCATGACAGCAAGGGGCATTAAGAAGCCGGGAACGAAGACCTATACAACGACGTTCCGTGGAGCATTTGAGAATGATGTGAATTTACAGAATAAAGTATTGATGATGAACCGATAGGAGGATATGAAAGATGCAGAATTTGAAGAACAGAGATGAAGCAGTTGTTGTATTCAGTGGTGGACAGGACAGTACGACCTGTCTGTTATGGGCACTTAAGAAGTATAAAAAAGTATACGCAGTATCATTTGACTATGGACAAAAGCATGTAAAAGAATTAGAATGTGCAAAGAAGATTGCTGAAAAATTTGGAGTAGAGCATCATATTCTGGATATGAGTCTGTTGAATCAGCTTGCACCAAATTCATTGACAAGAAGAGAGATGAAGGTAGACGAGAATGCGCCGGAGGTCGGTACACCGAATACATTTGTAGATGGAAGAAACATGGTATTCCTGACATTTGTAGCGATCTACGCAAAACAGAAGGGCGTCAGCGACATCATAACAGGTGTCAGCCAGAGTGATTTCTCCGGCTATCCTGACTGCAGAGATATTTTCATCAAATCATTGAATACAACACTGAATCTTGCGATGGACTATGAATTCGATATTATCACACCATTGATGTGGATCGATAAGATGGAGACATGGAAGCTGGCAGATGAACTCGGCGGACTTGATGTTATCAGAGATATGACACTTACTTGTTATAATGGTATTCCGGGTGAAGGATGCGGTCATTGTCCATCCTGTAAGCTCAGAAAAAAAGGATACGATCTTTACATGGAATATAAAAAGAATCACAATGCATAAAGCATAAGTCAGACGGGAACAGAGCAATCGGATAAATGTGTTCCTGTAAACAGTAATGAGGTATGAATATGAAGAAGATGCTGTTTATTGTAAATCCCAAAGCGGGACGAACAACTTTGAAGAATTGTCTTATAGATGTGATAGATGTCTTTTGCAAGAAAGAATATGAAGTCAGAATTTATCTGACACAGGGAGTCGGCGATGCTGCCCGTGTCGTAAAAGAAGAAGGAGAGAACTACGATGTGATCGTATGTGCCGGAGGTGACGGAACGCTTGGTAATACAGTCACAGGATTTATGGAATGTGGACTGAACCGGCCGCTTGGCTATATCCCATGTGGCTCGACAAATGATTATGCCAGAAGTCTTGAGATCCCGAAAGAAGCAATCGAGGCAGCAGAACAGCTTGTCACTGCCGCACCTTTTTCAGTAGATGTCGGAGAATTGAATAAGAATTATTTTGTCTATGTTGCAGCATTTGGCATATTCTCTGATACATCATATGCAACCCCTCAGAATATGAAGAATATTTTAGGACATGCGGCATATGTATTACAGGGTATGAAGAGTCTTGTAAATGTTCCCACATATAATCTGAAGATAGAATTTAATAACCAGACATATACCGGTGAGTTTATGTTCGGTATGATATCGAATTCAGTATCGGTCGGCGGATATAAAAGTCTGACCAGCCATGGAGTTGAATTCGACGATGGTTTATTTGAAGGAGTCCTGATTCGCAAGATCCAGAATCTTGCAGATCTCCAGAGAATCATCAATTCGCTGCTCCTTGGAAATACGAATGAGACCAATATGGTAGCATTCCGAACCAATCGTGTCGTGATCGAGAGCGAAGAACCGATCGCATGGACACTGGATGGAGAGTATGGCGGGGAGTATACCACATCCGAGATCTCTGTACATCGGAGAGCAGTTTCTCTGCTGGTATCACCGGAAGAAGAAAAAGAAGAAGTTAAGTAGTTCAAACTGAGTTGAAAGAAAGAGGTTTACAGTTATGGGTAAATATTTTGGAACAGATGGATTCAGAGGTGAGGCAAATAAGGATCTTACTGTACAGCACAGCTTCAAGGTCGGACGTTATCTTGGCTATTATTATGGCAAGAAGAATCCGGAAGGCAAGGCAAAGGTGGTTATCGGTAAGGATACCAGACGTTCAAGTTATATGTTTGAATATGCATTAGTTGCGGGCTTAACGGCAAGTGGTGCAGATGTATATCTGATGCATGTAACACCGACGCCAAGTGTTTCTTATATTGTCAGAACGGATGGCTTCGACTGTGGAATCATGATCTCGGCAAGCCACAATCCATACTATGACAATGGTATCAAGATCATCAATGGCATGGGTTACAAATTAGAGGCTGCGGTTGAAGAAGAGATCGAGCGTTATATCGATGGTGAGATTCCGGAGATTCCACTGGCTACAAAAGAAAATATCGGATGCACGATTGATTACTCTATGGGAAGAAACCGTTACATGGGATACCTGATGACGATCCCTACCCGATCCTTTAAGAATATGAGAGTTGGCCTGGACTGTGCAAATGGTGCAGCCTATCAGGTTGCAAAGGCAGTATTTGATGCACTCGGAGCAAAGACCTATGTAATCAATAATGATCCGGACGGAACCAATATCAATACAAATTGTGGATCTACCCATATTGAGGGACTGCAGAAGTTTGTAGTAGAAAAAGGACTGGATGTAGGATTTGCTTATGACGGTGATGCAGATCGTTGTCTGTGTGTTGATGATAAGGGTGAGTTAGTAGACGGAGATAAGATCCTGTATGTCTGCGGACGTTATATGAAGGAACGTGGAGAACTGAATAAGAATACCATCGTAACAACGATCATGTCAAACCTTGGCTTATATAAAGCACTGGATAAGAAGGGAATCTCCTATGATAAGACAGCAGTCGGTGACAAATATGTATTTGAATCCATGATGGAGCATGGATATTCTATCGGCGGCGAACAGTCAGGACATATCATCTTCTCCAAATATGCAACGACCGGAGATGGTGTATTGACGTCTTTGAAGATCATGGAAGTTATTCTGGAACGCAAATGTAAATTATCAGAGTGCTTCAAGAGCCTGACGATCTTCCCGCAGCTTCTGGTAAATGTAAAGGTATCCAGTAAGGATGCGGTTATGAATGATCCGGATGTGCAGGCATTAAATCAGAAGATCGCAGAGGAGCTTGGTTCTGACGGAAGACTTCTTCTTCGCCAGAGCGGAACAGAACCGCTTATTCGTGTTATGGTAGAAGCAGAGAGTGATGAGCTCTGCAACAAATATGTATATCAGATGGTAGATCTGATCAAAGAGAAAGGTTATGCAATATAGAGAAAATGGCTGTTAATTTCCGGAATAATTTTTCACATTCCAACATTGACAGAAAAACAGAAAACGTATAAAGTCTTAGTGTGTTAAAAAATAAAATACGAGAGGCAAAACATGAACGAGAATATAAGATCCCATTATTTTGAGAATGATGACAAGATGCATGAAGAATGTGGTGTTTTCGGAATGTATGATTTTGACAACAATGATGTTGCAACCTCCATTTATTATGGATTGTTTGCATTGCAGCATCGAGGACAGGAGAGCTGTGGTATCGCAGTATCAGACACGGAAGGTCCCAAGGGGAAGGTAAGCTCCATGAAGGGCATGGGTCTGGTAAACGAGGTGTACACACCGGAATCCTTTGAGAAATTAAAAGGAAATATCGGTGTCGGACATGTCAGATATTCAACTGCCGGCGCGAGTACGATAGAAAATGCTCAGCCATTAGTCTTGAACTATGTAAAAGGTACACTTGGTCTTGCACACAACGGTAATCTGATCAATGCGCCGGAGCTTCGTAAGGAACTGGCACTTACAGGTGCGATCTTCCAGACGACGATCGACTCCGAGGTTATTGCTTATCATATCGCAAGAGAACGTGTGAACAGTGCAAGTGCCGAGGAAGCAGTTATGAAAGCACTCAGAAAAGTGAAGGGATCTTATTCACTTGTAGTAATGAGTCCAAGAAAGCTGATCGGAGCCAGAGATCCATTTGGATTCCGCCCGCTCTGTATCGGAAAACGTGATAATGCCTATATTCTTGCATCGGAAAGCTGTGCCCTTGATACGATCGGTGCAGAATTTATCCGTGATGTAGAGCCCGGAGAAGTCGTAACGATCTCACCGGAGTATGGTATTCAGTCCTATAAGGATATGTGTCAGGAGAAGCATGCAAGATGTATCTTTGAATATATCTATTTTGCCCGTCCGGATTCCGTATTTGACGGAATGGGAATCTATGAATCCCGACTGATCGCGGGAAGATGTCTTGCAAAGGACAGTCCGGTAGATGCAGATATGGTTGTAGGTGTTCCGGAATCGGGAAATGCAGCAGCTCAGGGATATTCACTGGAATCCGGCATTCCATACGGAACGGCATTTGTCAAGAATGGCTATGTCGGCAGGACATTCATCAAGCCACAGCAGAGCCAGAGAGAGTCCAGTGTCCGCGTGAAGTTAAATGTATTAAAAGAAGCGGTAAAGGGTAAGCGTATCATTATGATCGATGATTCCATTGTCAGAGGTACAACCTCAGACCGTATCGTAGGAATGCTTCGTGAGGCTGGCGCAAAGGAAGTTCATGTAAGGATCAGTTCGCCTCCGTTCTTATATCCTTGTTATTTTGGAACGGATATCCCGGACAGAGAGCAGTTGATCGCATATAACCGTTCGGTTGATGAGATCTGCAAGATCATCGGCGCCGATTCCCTTGCTTATCTTCGCAAGGAGCGGCTGGTAGAGATCTCCGGTGGAAGACAGTACTGCCACGGCTGCTTTACAGGGGAATATCCGATGGAGCCACCAAAGGAAGATATCCGCGGAGAACATGAGAATTTCAAACGCGGTGAAGATTCAAAAGTAAAATAAAGAAATACAGGAGAGGTAAAAATGAGTACAGACAGATACACAAGCCCATTCTGCGAGAGATATGCAAGTAAAGAAATGCAGTATATTTTCTCTCCGGATAAGAAGTTTAAGACATGGAGAAAATTATGGATCGCCCTTGCAGAAACGGAGTATGAACTCGGCCTTTCTGAAAACGGCAAGCCGGTTATCTCACAGGAGCAGATCAATGAGTTAAAGGCACATGCAGAGGACATCAATTATGATGTAGCAAAAGAGCGTGAGAAGATGGTTCGTCATGATGTTATGAGCCATGTATATGCATACGGCGTTCAGTGCCCAAAGGCTGCCGGCATCATCCATCTGGGAGCAACAAGCTGCTATGTTGGTGATAACACAGATGTTATCGTTATGACAGAGGCTATGAAGCTTGTCAGAAAGAAATTATTAAATGTGATCAACGAACTGTCCAAGTTCGCTATGGAATATAAAGATCTGCCGACACTGGCATTTACCCATTTCCAGCCTGCACAGCCAACAACTGTTGGTAAGCGTGCAACCTTATGGCTTCAGGAACTGATGTTGGATCTGTCTGATCTGGATTACATGATCGGTCAGCAGAAGCTCCTGGGATGTAAGGGAACAACAGGAACACAGGCAAGCTTCTTAGAGCTCTTTAACGGAGATCATGAGAAGGTTCGTCAGATCGATAAGAAGATCGCAGAGAAGATGGGATTTGAAGCATGCTATCCTGTATCAGGACAGACTTATTCCCGTAAGGTAGATTCCAGAGTGTTAAATGTACTTTCCGGTATCGCACAGAGTGCACATAAGTTCTCAAATGATATCCGTTTGTTACAGCACTTAAAAGAGATCGAGGAGCCATTTGAAAAGAACCAGATCGGTTCATCAGCAATGGCATATAAGAGAAATCCGATGAGAAGTGAGAGAATTGCATCTTTATCAAACTACGTTATGGCTGATGCATTAAATCCTGCATTTACAGCAGCAACACAGTGGTTTGAGAGAACACTGGATGATTCCGCAAATAAACGTGTATCTGTTCCGGAAGCATTCCTTGCAATCGACGGTATCTTAGACCTGTATCTGAATGTTGTAGATGGTCTGGTTGTATATGATAAGGTTATCTATCAGAGATTCATGAAGGAGATTCCGTTTATGGCAACTGAGAATATCATGATGGATGCTGTAAAACGTGGCGGCAATCGTCAGGAGCTGCATGAGCTTATCCGTGAATACTCCATGCAGGCAGGCGCAACTGTAAAGAAAGAGGGCAAGGAAAATAACCTTGTTGATCTGATCGCAGCAGATCCTGCATTTGGCATGACCAAGGAAGAGATCGAAGCCATCCTTGAGCCAAAGAACTTTGTCGGACGCGCACCGGAGCAGACCGAAGAATTCATCACAGAGGTTGTAAAGCCGGTACTTGATGCAAATAAAGACATACTTGGCATGACCGCTGAGATTAATGTATAAGAATTAGATTATATAATTGTTGGGACTATTGTTTTTAGAATTATTATTCAAAAGATAATAGTCCCAATATTTATATATGTATAGTAAAAAGAGGTGAATGGATGCCGATTACAAAAGAGTTTAAAACTATAGATGAGCAAATTTCAGGTCTTGTTGATCGAGGATTAAAATTTAAGGATAAAAAGAAAGCAGCGGAGATATTAAAGAGATATAACTATTTTGATGTTGTTAATGGCTTTGAGAGTATTTTATTAAAGAAAAACACGGTAGAAAAAACATATGAAAAATATTTTCTCTACATTTGATTTATTTAGGACGACACAGTTATCACAAAGTGGAAGGGTAAAAAGGAAGTCTTTTATAGATGAGTTAAAAAAAGACAGAGATTATGTATGTCAGTATACAGAGCCGCCGTTTTGGGTTGTTATCAAGGCCTTGCCGTTAGGAAGCTTATATTATACATTTGTATTTTTAGATGATACAGTTAAAACTAAGGTGTTAAGGGATTTTGGTTTTGAATTGTCGGAGGCAGCAGTATTTGAACAGGCATTATTCGTATTGAAAGAGGTAAGAAATCAATGTGCACATTTGGAACTCATAACACGTTTTAGGTTAAAACGGAAAGCAAATTTAAATTATATGAATGATATAACGATTAAAGCATCTTTATCTCATGATAAATTGAATTATTTGGATGTTGTAAAGATATTTGTGCTATTTGGTAATGTAGCGGATATAAAGAAAGTAGTTGCCATGTTTTATATAAAAATGGCAATAAAAGGAAGAAAAAATATTGCAGACAAGGCATTAGCAATGATGGGACGTAAAAAGTTTGACGTATGGATGAAAGTGAGAAAAAATGTTAATAAATAAATTGAAAAATATTGTATTTTTCTTTGATTTAGGTATAATAATAGTACGGTAAAGCTAGTGATTGAAAGCTAGTAGCCATGTATTTGGCGTAAAAGCATCCACATTTATGTGGATGCTTTTATTTTTTGTTTAAAAGAGAAATATATACTAACTTAATTACAGCAATTCCATCAACTTCATAGCGGCGATGCTCATGCCACGTCTGCGGTCGCTGATGATGCACATGTTCCGCTTGGGGATGGGGTTCTTGAAACTTAACCGGAAGATCTCACCACGGTCAATATAGTCACCGGCAAAGTCTGCCACGATCGATCCGATTCCAAGGTTCCTCTTTGCAAACTGTGCGATCATATCACTGGTTGCAAGCTCGAATTCAGGGGTCAGCGTGACACCTTCATGTGCAAGAAACCGGTCAACATAGGCTCTTGTGCTGGTGTCATTTTCCAGACAGATGATCGGAAGCTTTTGCAGATCTTGATAGTCAAGAATTTTTCCTTTCAGATCGTTGAATCTTGGACCGGCTATAAAGATGTCTTCAATCTCCCGCGCGTTTCGAATCTCCATATTCGGATTCTGTGGGAGAGGAGTTGTAACGATACCGAAGTCAATGTTATTTGCAAATAAGTGATCGATCGTACTTGGGGTCGGTGCATTTGTTACATGTACTTTGATGCCGGGATAGAGCTGGTGGAAGCGTTCGAGATGCGGAAGCAGATAGAACTGGAGTGTCATATCACTGGCTCCGATCCGGATCTCGCCGGTTTCCAAGTGCATCAATCGGGCAAGCTGCTGTTCGCCCATGGAGATTGCCTCGTATCCTTCGGCTACATGTTTGTAGAGAAGTTCGCCTGCACCTGTCAGGGATACACCTTTTTTCGTCCGAATAAACAGGTTGATACCGATTGCCTGTTCTAAAGATTTGACTGCCTGACTGACAGCGGGCTGGGATACGCACAGCTCTTTGGCAGCAGCAGAGATGCTTGCTGTCTTTGCCACATAGTAGAAAATTTTATAATATTCATAATTAATATCCATAATCGAAGCTCCTGATCAATCGTTATATTGAAAGTGTAAACCGAACCAATGTATTTGTAAAGAATAAATATAAGTACACCTTATGCTATATATAATTAATATCGATTTTACTTATAATACATACATGCTATAATGTATAAGTAATTGAGTTCAATTTCGGAAGATATTTCCGGGAAAATGCCATGAAAGCGAGGATAAAAATATGGTAAGAGCGGTTGTCGGAGCCAACTGGGGCGACGAAGGAAAAGGTAAAATAACAGATATGCTGGCGGAAACATCTGATATTATTGTCAGATTTCAGGGTGGTGCAAATGCAGGTCACACAATTGTAAATGACTATGGTAAATTTGCATTGCATACACTTCCGTCCGGTTGTTTCTATGATCATACAACAAGTGTTATCGGAAATGGTGTAGCATTAAATATCCCGGTTCTGTTCAAAGAGCTGAACAGCATCGTAGAAAAGGGAGTTCCAATGCCAAAGATCCTGATCTCAGACAGAGCACAGATGGTTATGCCATATCATATTTTGTTTGATGAGTACGAGGAGGAGAGACTGGCCGGTAAGTCATTCGGATCTACAAAGTCAGGTATCGCACCATTCTATTCAGACAAATATGCAAAGATCGGTTTCCAGGTAAGCGAACTGTTTGACACAGAGGAAGAATTGAAGGATAAGATCAGCAGAGTTATCGCATCCAAGAATGTTCTGCTTGAGTATCTGTATAAGAAGCCACTTCTTACAGTAGATGAAGTATATGAAACATTGATGGAGTACAAGGCTATCGTAGAGCCATATGTATGTGATGTATCCGCATATCTCCATGAAGCGATCAAAGCAGGCAAGACAATTCTGTTAGAAGGTCAGCTCGGAACATTAAAGGATCCGGATCATGGTATTTACCCTATGGTTACATCATCATCCACACTGGCTGCTTATGGTGCGATCGGTGCCGGTATTCCTCCATATGAGATCAAGCAGATCGTAACAGTAGTAAAGGCATATTCAAGTGCTGTAGGCGCCGGTGAGTTCGTCAGCGAGATCTTCGGAGATGAAGCAGATGAGTTAAGACGTCGTGGTGGTGATGGCGGTGAGTACGGTGCAACAACCGGACGTCCAAGACGTATGGGTTGGTTCGACTGTGTAGCTTCCAAGTATGGCTGCCGTATGCAGGGAACAACAGATGTAGCATTTACCGTACTTGATGTACTGGGTTATCTGGATGAGATTCCTGTATGTGTCGGATACGATATCGATGGTGAAGTAACAACAGACTTCCCTACAACAGCTAAGTTAAAGAAAGCAAAGCCTGTATATGAGGTTCTGCCAGGATGGAAGACAGATATCCGTGGTATCAAGAACTACGAAGATCTTCCAGAGAACTGCAGAAACTACATTGAGTTCATTGAGAAACATATCGGATATCCGATCACTATGGTTTCAAACGGACCAAAGAGAACCGACATTATCTACAGAAATAAATAATAAATAAAAAGAAAAACCATACCGACAGCATATATATTTGGGTGAATAGGTAAATCACATAAAAAATATATATGCTGCCGGTATGGTTTTTTGATTATATAGAAAAATCTGTATTAGAATATATTATGCAAGGCTCTTTTGACAACGCTTCAGCATCGCCGGGGTCTCCTGACCGAACTTGCGGCGAAGACGTTTTACAACATAGATATAGGCAGGAATCAGGAAGATATCTGCAAATATCCATGCGAGCGGACTGCCGAGTGCTACAAAGACATAACCGAATTTTGGTACCAGGATAAAGCCTGCGATCGTACGGGCAACCATTTCACAGATACCTGCGATAACGGCAAAGGCGGAATAGCCGAGCCCCTGAATCATAAACCGGACGATATTTACAAGGGCAAGCAGGATGTAAGCTCCTGAGTTGCCAAGCAGGAAATAATATACAAGCTTGATGATCTCTGTCTCTTCTGCATCCAGGAAGAGCAGTGCCAGATTCTTGCCGAATAACAGGATAAATACAAATGCAAGAATCGCATAGGCAATACCGAGTTTGATACATGCCTTTAAGCCGGCATCCACACGATCCATTTTCTTAGCACCGACATTTTGTCCACCGTAGGTTGCCATTGTCGATCCCATGGCATCAAACGGACAGCAGAGGAACATGGAAATCTTTGTTCCGGCGGATACGGCAGCAATAACGGATTCACCCATCGAATTAACTGCAGCCTGAAGAATAACACTGCCGATCGCTGTAATCGAGTACTGAAGCCCCATCGGAACACCCATACCGCATAAGGTCAGACAGTGGCGCATACTAAATGCCCAGTCCTGTTTTGTAAAATGAAGATATCCGAGCTTCTTACACATATAGATCAGACAGCCGACACCGGAGATTGCCTGTGCAACAACGGTTGCAACAGCAGCACCGGCGACACCCATCGGACGAACTAACAGGATATCCAGTACGATATTTAACAGGGAGGATGCGATCAGACAGACAACAGGGGTTACACTGTCGCCGAGAGAACGCAGGATACCGGAAACCATATTATAAAGGAAGGTTGCAGGTATTCCCATAAATATAATAAATATGTAGATAAATGCCTGATCCAGGATGCTGTCCGGTGTCTTCATCCAGATCAGAATATTTCTGGTAAGAATTCCGACTGCAACTGTCATAACGGCAGCGAAGAAGATCGAAGCCCAGACACAGTTTGTAATGTACTTCTTCATATTATCAGTGTCCTTTGCTCCAAAGGCCTGAGCAACCGGGATGGCAAAACCATTGCAGATACCGATGCAGAAACCGAGTATCATAAAGTTGATCGATCCGGTTGAGCCGACGGCTGCAAGTGCATCGACACCCAGAAATTTACCAACGATGATTGTATCGACCATGTTATAAAATTGCTGGAATAAAAGCCCAAATAATAATGGCAATCCAAAGTTCAAGATCAGTTTCATAGGATTGCCTTCAGTCAGATCCTTGGAACCGTTAATTTTTTTCAGTAAGTTTTTCAATGATTTTACCTCCTTGTGTTAGTTTAGTCGTTGCGAACAGTTTATTTACGAATCATACTGACATTGCCAACAGGGAACGCTTCCGCTCGTTGAGTCCTGCAGCGGTACTAAGATGCCGCTTATGCGCCATCGAGTACCGGCGGACTCAAATGTCCCTGTATTGGTAAGTCGTATGATTCTATTAAATAAACTGCCCACAACGACTTCCATATTCTAAATGCATACTGGATATTACTTCTTTTTATAAGAAAAATCAATCTGGTAAAAATCATGTTTTTTGTCGGGGGTTTTAGTACAAAATGTCATGTTTACTCTGGCTTGCTTTTTATGACTGTAGAAAATATAATAGAGAACAGAAAATATACAGAAAGAACGAGGAAAACACATGCAGCATACCGTAAAGAAAAACAGAGCAACCAGAATTGCATACCGGATGGTTGGTGTATTTTTTGTTGTTATCGGAGCAGCATTTATCCTGTTGATGATCAAATCCCATGGCAGTACCGGTGGTCGTATTTTTAAGCTGGCATTTGGTCTTGCACTTGGAGTATACGGACTGGTGCTGGTGAAATCATCATTTCGAAAATCGGCATTTGATCTGACCTATCATTTTGAAGACGATGAACTGATCATAGAAAAGGGAAAGAAATCTTATCATACACCATATGAGAAGATTACAAATGTGAATCTGGTCATTCCGGATCCGTATTTGCCATATTACATATTGAAGATCGATATAGGAAAAGAGCAATTCGTACTGCCGTTCAGCGGAAAACGTGATAAGTGCGATGCAATCTATTATCATTTATTAAAGAAGATGGGAATTTATCAGGAAAGTGAGACAGAAAGAAGGTAAATCATGAAAGAAAAAATCCTTGCGTTGCTTCGGACAAGCAGTGATTATATATCCGGTCAGGCGATCTGTGAGAAATTAGGTGTCTCAAGAACCGCTGTCTGGAAAAACATCAATGCCTTAAAGGCAGAAGGCTACATTATAGATGCTGTAAATAATAAAGGCTATCGTCTGGTCGGAGAGCCGGATATCGTTACGAAAGAGAAGATAGAGGCAGCACTCACGACATCGGTGATTGGAAGAGAACTGTATTATTATGATGAGACGGATTCCACAAATATACGGGCAAAGCTTGCAGGAGAGACAGATGGAACACACGGAGCGTTGTTTGTTGCAAACGAACAGAATGCAGGACGAGGAAGAAGAGGAAGGGCATGGAGCACCCCGAAGGGAACCAGCATAGCCATGACATTTCTGCTCCGTCCGGATGTACCGATCGAGAATGTATCCAGACTTACGATCCTGTCGGCACTTGCAACGGCGCGTGCTCTTGCCGATACAGCGGGCTTACAGGCACAGATCAAATGGCCGAATGATGTTGTAGTCGGCGGCAAGAAGATCTGTGGCATTCTTACAGAGATGAGTTCGGAAGGTATGGATATCAAATATGCAGTTGTAGGTATCGGCATCAATGTATCCATGATGGAATTTCCGGAAGAACTGGCAGATAAGGCGACATCGATCAAGCTGGAAAACGGAACCGGCTGTGACAGAAGCAAACTGGTCGCCAGTGTGGCAAATCATTTTGAAGAGCTGTATGACGCATTTGTCAAATGTCAGGATCTTCAGTTTATGCTGGATGAATATAATTCCATCCTTGTGAACAAGGATGAACAGGTCTATGTGATCGAAGGATATAACCGGACAGAATACACAGCCCTTGGACTTGCACCAAATGGAGGACTTCGTGTGAAGGATAAAGATGGACAGGAGTCGATCATTATATCCGGGGAAGTGTCCGTGCGCGGAATTTACGGATATGTGTAAAAAACTTTCAAAAAACTGGAAATAGCAACATTTTTCATGTATAATTCTAGGCGTGTATAAAAACAGATAAGTAATTAGAACTATAATAAAAGAACATGGAGGAACGAGCAAGATGGAAAAAATTCAAATGACTACCCCTTTAGTAGAGATGGATGGAGATGAGATGACCAGGATTCTCTGGAAGATGATCAAGGATGAACTGATCTATCCATTTATCGATCTGAAATCCGAGTATTACGATCTGGGACTTGAATATAGAAATGAGACAAATGATCAGGTAACATTTGATTCCGCATATGCAACACAGAAGTATGGCGTAGCTGTTAAATGTGCAACGATCACACCAAATGCTGCACGTATGACAGAGTATGATCTGAAGGAAATGTGGAAGAGCCCAAATGGAACGATCCGTGCGATCCTCGACGGAACTGTATTCCGTACACCAATTATCGTAAAGGGCATTGAGCCATGTGTAAAGAACTGGAAGGCTCCTATTACAATCGCAAGACATGCATATGGTGATGTATATAAGAACGTAGAGATCAAGGTTCCGGGTGCCGGTAAGGCCGAACTGGTATTTACAGGTGCAGATGGCACAGTGATCAAAGAGACGATCCATGAATTCGACGGTCCGGGTGTGATCCAGGGACAGCACAACATCAACAAATCAATCGAAAGCTTTGCAAGATGCTGCTTCAACTATGCGCTGGATATCAAGCAGACAATCTGGTTTGCAACCAAGGATACAATTTCAAAGAAATACGACCATACATTCAAAGATATCTTCCAGGAGATCTTTGATAAAGAATACAAAGAGAAATTCGATGCAGCAGGTATTGAATATTTCTATACACTGATCGACGATGCTGTAGCAAGAGTAATGAAGTCCGAGGGTGGATTCATCTGGGCATGCAAGAACTACGATGGTGACGTAATGAGTGATATGATCTCATCCGCATTTGGTTCACTGGCCATGATGACATCTGTACTGGTTTCTCCGGATGGAAAGTATGAGTACGAAGCTGCACACGGAACCGTTCAGAGACACTACTACAAGCACTTAAAGGGTGAAGAAACATCCACAAACTCTGTTGCAACAATCTTTGCATGGACAGGTGCACTTAGAAAACGTGGTGAACTGGATGGCATCGACGCTCTGGTTGATTTCGCAAACAAGCTTGAGAAAGCGACGATCGCAACAATCGAATCCGGAAAGATGACAAAGGATCTTGCACTTATCACAACCCTTGAGAATCCAACTGTATTAAACAGCGAGAACTTCATCAAAGCAATCCGTGAGACATTGGAAGGTATGTTATAAAATAACTATAAAAATGTTGTTATTATAATATGATTTGAGTATTATAAATATAAGAATAGAGATATTCTCGATGAAAGAGCATCGTAAAAAGTTGGGCTGCAAATGGAGCAGGGTAAAAAATCCATTTCATTAGATATCTTAATTGATATCGAGCCGTGCAATCAGGATATGGTTGTAGTCCACGTGGGGGACTTAATGATTTCCACGCCGATTTAGATATCTTAACTGGATATCGAGGCTGACAACCAGCATAAAACTCTTTATGAAGAATACAAAGAGGAGTGTGGTTTTCATCACACTCCTCTTTGCATATGATGAGGTGTGAATGGCTACAAAGACAGAAAAGAAAAATAAAATACGACAGGGAATAATAGAATCGGCTGAAATATACAGTAAAATGTTAGCGGGTAAAGTATTTTTATATGTATATGGTGAAGAATATTTTGAGGTATCCTTTCCGGTGGATCATTTTCTTCACTTGACCGGAGTAGAAACAAACTTATCAGCCAGAGAATTTTATAAGAATGCGAAAAGAAGAAAGCTTACCAATAATCAGTTTTATTTTGATGCAAGGCACCCATTTGCTAATGTAAAAAAGAAAATACCGTGTTTAAAGAGATTGCCAGAATTGACAAATGATACGATATGTATTCTTAAAAATCTGAAGACTATTACGATTGTATATAAATTGAGTGTAACAAATCTGGAATTCACATTAGGCTTAATAGAGAGTAAAGATCAACAAGAAAAAAACAAAAAGACTTATTTCTTCCTATGTCATTGAGAGTAGAAGATTCATCAATAGAAAGAAGTAATGGTGGAGACATAGTCGATTTTATATTTGCAAAAGAAGCGTGTATTGATAAATATAATAAAATATTAGTATCAGATAAGAATAAAACTATTCCGGATTGTGTGAAGCATTTAATAAATAGTGAATTATATAACTTGAGATAAATAGAATATAAGACATAAAAAGGAAGGTGGAATGCCTTCCTTTTTATGTAGACTTGCAAACAACGGAGTTATGTGGTACACTCTAACTAATTTTGTGGTACTATAAATAAAACCCAGACAAGGAGACATACCATGGTTATTACAGACGAAACAATCGATTATGTAGGTATTCTGGCGAAGCTTGAACTTTCCGATGAGGAGAAGGAGCAGGCAAAGAAAGATATGTCAGATATGCTTGACTATGTAAGTAAGTTAAACGAACTGGACACTGAGAATGTGGAAGCAATGAGCCATACATTTTCTTATAATAATGTATTCCGTGAAGATGAAGTAACAAATGGCGACGACAGAGAGAATATGCTGTCAAATGCACCGGAGCAGAAAGATGGCTGCTATAAGGTGCCAAGAACATTTGATTAGGAGGTAACGGACATTGGATATGATGAGTATGACAGCAGTAGAGCTTGGAAAGAAGATCAAGGCCGGAGAGATCTCCGTTATGGAAGCAACCAAAGCCTGCATCGAGAATATAAAGACATACGACAAAGAATATAACTGTTTTATCACCGTAGATGAAGAAGGTGCATTCAAACAGGCAGAAGAAATACAGAAGAAGATCGACAGCGGCGAGCTGACAGGCCCGCTGGCAGGTGTGCCGATCGCGATCAAGGATAATATGTGTCAGAACGGTGTACTTACCACCTGCGCATCCAAGATCTTATCAAACTTTGTACCGACCTATACATCAGATGCTGTTGTGAAATTAATGGAAGCAGGAGCCGTGATCGTAGGTAAGACCAATATGGACGAGTTCGCAATGGGAAGTACAACCGAGACTTCTTATTATGGCGAGACAAAGAATCCGTGGGATACAAATAAAGTTCCGGGTGGTTCTTCCGGTGGATCAGCAGCCGCTGTTGCAGCAGAAGAAGTACCGTGTGCACTCGGTTCCGATACCGGTGGATCTATCCGTCAGCCGGCAGCATTCTGTGGTGTAACAGGAATCAAGCCGACATATGGCAGAGTATCTAGATACGGTCTGGTTGCATATGGTTCATCTCTTGACCAGATCGGACCACTTGCAAAGGATGTAACAGACTGCGCAACGATATTAGAGATCATTTCCCGGTATGATAAGAAAGATTCTACATCTGTAGAACGTACCGATAATGATTTTACAAGTGCATTAAAGGACGATGTAAAGGGTATGCGCATCGGACTTCCAAAGGACTACTTCACAGAAGGACTGGATCCGGAGATCAAGGATGCTGTGTACCATGTAGCTGAAGTATTAAAAGAAAAAGGTGCGATCGTGGAAGAATTCGATCTTGGTATGGTAGAATATGCGATTCCTGCATATTATATCATTGCATCTGCAGAGGCAAGTTCGAATCTGGAGCGTTTCGACGGCGTAAAATACGGCTATCGTACAGCAGAGTATACAGACCTTCACAACATGTATAAGAAGACACGTTCCGAAGGCTTCGGCGCAGAAGTAAAGAGACGTATCATGTTAGGTTCCTTTACCTTGTCATCCGGTTACTATGATGCATACTATGTAAAAGCACTTAAGGTAAAAGCCCTGATCAAACAGGCTTATGATAAAGCATTTGCAAAATATGATATCATCCTCGGTCCGGTTGCTCCGACAACGGCACTGACCATGGGTGAGTCCTTATCCGATCCGATCAAGATGTATCTGGGCGATGTATACACCGTTCCGGTCAACCTTGCAGGACTTCCGGGTATTTCCCTTCCATGCGGGTACGACAAAGACGGCATGCCGATCGGTGTCCAGATGGTAGGAGATGCATTTAACGAGAAAGCAATCATTCAGGCGGCATATGCATTTGAGCAGACAAGAGAGTACAAGCAGCCTGCCGCTGTAGCAGAAAGGGGTCTGTAAGATGAGTAAAGTATACGAAACCGTGATCGGTCTGGAGGTTCATGTAGAGCTTGCGACAAAGACGAAGATATTCTGCGGCTGCAGTACCGCATTTGGTGGTGCACCGAATACACATACATGTCCGGTCTGTACCGGTATGCCGGGTTCCCTTCCGGTACTGAATAAAGGGGTAGTAGAAAAAGCAGTTGCTGTCGGTCTTGCAACCAACTGTACGATCACACAGAACTGTAAATTTGACCGTAAGAATTATTTCTATCCGGATAACCCACAGAACTATCAGATCTCTCAGCTGTACTACCCAATCTGCAGAAACGGAAAGGTAGAGATCGAAGTAGAGGGCAAGAAGAAATTCGTAAGGATCCATGAGATCCATATGGAAGAGGATGCAGGTAAACTGGTACATGATCCATATACAGACAGTTCACTGGTCGATTTCAATCGTTCCGGTGTGCCTCTGATCGAGATCGTATCTGAGCCGGATATGCGTTCTGCGGAAGAAGTAATTGCTTATCTTGAGAAATTACGTCTGATCATCCAGTATCTCGGAGCATCAGACTGTAAGTTAAATGAAGGTTCGATGCGTGCCGATGTCAACCTGTCTGTTCGTGAAGTCGGAGCAGAAGAATTCGGAACAAGAACAGAGACAAAGAACCTGAACTCATTCAAGGCTATCGCCCATGCGATCGAGAATGAGAGAGAACGTCAGATCGATCTGATTGAAGCAGGCGAAAAGGTTGTACAGGAGACCAGAAGATGGGATGATACCAAGGAATATTCATATCCGATGCGTTCCAAAGAGGATGCACAGGACTACCGTTATTTCCCTGATCCTGACCTTGTACCGGTACAGATCAGTGACGAGTGGATGGAGGAGATCCGAAGCCGTCAGCCGGAATTCCGGGATGAGAAGAAGATCCGGTATAAAGAAGAGTATGATATCCCAGACTATGATATAGATATCATTACAAATACAAAGAAGATGGCAGACCTTTTCGAGGAGACGATCGCTCTCGGAGCAAATCCGAAGAAGGTATCCAACTGGCTGATGGGAGAGACCATGCGTCTGATGAAAGAACATTCCATCGATGCAGATGAGTTGTCATTCAGTGCAGAGCACCTTGCAAAGCTGATACAGATGGTAGATGCGAAAGCCATCAACAGCAATGTCGCAAAGGAAGTATTTGAGAAGATATTTACAGATGATATTGAACCGGAAAGCTATGTAAAAGAACATGGACTCGCCACCGTAAATGATGAAGGTGCACTCCGCAAGGTCGTAGAAGAAGTTATTGCCAATAATCCAAAAGCAATCGAAGACTTCCGTGGCGGAAAAGAAAAAGCACTTGGCGCATTGGTTGGACAGACCATGAAAGCAATGAAAGGCAAGGCAGATCCGGCATCCGTAAACCAGATGCTCCGTGAACTGTTAAAATAATCGATACCAATAGAAAAAAATGAAGAGAAAGCAGGTGGCATATCCACCTGATGACCACCTCTCATGGTGGGATGGAGATTGATATGGAAGAAACCAGACATGTGAGAAAGAGAGACATTTACAAACGTATTATCACATTTTCGGAAGGCGTGCTTCTGTTAGCTGCGGAAGTACTGCTGTTTGCAAGGATGTGGTATACCGAATATGCAGATAATACTCAGGCTATCCAGATTCCGTTCTGGAACAAAGGTAACTGGGCGGTAATCGGTATGTATGCGATTATCATTTATCTGTTTACGAAGCTGTATGGTGGTTATAAAGTAGGCTTCCTCCGGGTGATGGATGTTCTCTTTTCACAGATATTATCATTGGTCTGTGCAAATATCGTAGGTTATGTCGAGCTGTGTATCATTGCCCGTAATTATCTGCCGGCACTGAACATGATCGAGCTTACATTCTTAGAGATCATAGTTATATTTATATGGGTATTTGTCTGCAGGATGATGTACCGTAAGTTTTATCCTCCAAGACATTTACTGCTTGTCTACGGATATAAGACACCGACCGAATTCATTGATAAGATCAATGCCAGAAAAGACAAATACATCATTGCTGACCGTATTCATGTCAGTGAAGGTGAGAAAGCATTAAAAGAAAAAATCTTACAGTACGATGGTGTTATCCTTTGTGAGACAAAGGCATATATCAGAAACGAATTGGTAAAATACTGCTTCGAGCATTCGATCCGTTCGTATGTGGTACCGAAGTTATCGGATATCATTATCTTAGGAGCAGAACCGATCCATTTGTTTGATACACCGTTATTATTATCCAGAAACCAGGGACTGACAGGAGAAGATATGATCTTCAAGCGTCTGATGGATATCATCGTATCCCTGATCATGATCATTATCTTTTCACCGTTTATGATCCTGATCGCACTTGCGATCAAGCTCTATGACAGAGGCCCTGTATTCTATAAACAGAATCGTCTGACCTTAAATGGCAGGGTATTCAAGATCATGAAATTCAGAAGTATGCGGATGGACTCCGAGGAACATGGCGCACAGCTTGCAAGAAAGCATGATGACAGAATCACACCGGTTGGCCGTGTGATCCGTGCCACACACTTAGACGAGCTGCCACAGCTCTTTAATATCTTAAAGGGCGATATGTCAGTCGTAGGCCCTAGACCGGAGCGCCCGGAGATCGCAGCACAGTATAGGGAGACTTTCCCGGAATTCGACTATCGTCTGAAGATGAAGGCCGGACTTACCGGATATGCACAGGTTTACGGTAAATATAACACCACACCGAGAGATAAGGTGAAACTTGACCTGACATATTATGAGCAGTATTCCTTATGGCTGGATCTGAAGCTGATCCTGCTGACCTTCAAGATCTTATTCCAGAAGGAGAATACGGAAGGAATCGATGCAAATCAGACGACAGCGATCCGCGAAGACAGGACAAAGAAAACAGGCATCAAGCATCCGCATGATGAAGCCGAGGATGCCTTCTATAGTGTAGAGGAAAAGAAATAAATGAAACCAGAAGTATCCGTGATCATTCCGGCATATAATTGCAGCAGAACAATTAAACAGACAATCGATTCCGCACTTTGTCAGGATGTGATATCAGAGATCATCGTGATCAACGACTGTTCGCCGGAGGATCTGACGGAGTGCCTGGCAGAATATAAAAGCAATCCACAGGTTAGACTATATAAGAATGAAACCAATCTTGGCGTAGCAGCAACGAGAAATAAAGGTGTGCAGCTTGCAGAGGGCGAATATGTAGCATTCTTAGATTCCGATGATATCTGGCGGCCGGGAAAGCTCTCAAAGCAGCTTGCTGTTATGAAGAAGACCGGAGTGGTATTATCCTCAACTGCCAGAGAACTGATGGAAGAGGACGGAACCCATACCGGGCGGATCTTGCCGGTACCGGAGAAGATCACTTATAAAGGTATGTTATATGGAAATGTGATCAACTGCTCATCCGTAGTGATGAAGCGGGAGGTGGCAGCAGAGTTCCCGATGGGGGATGATGATGCTCACGAGGATTATATCTGCTGGCTGCAGATCCTTAAGAAATACGGGGAGGCAGCAGGCATCAATGAACCGTTATTGCTTTACCGGATGGTGAAGAACAGTAAATCAGGTTCCAAATTACATTCTGCAAAGATGACGTATCAGGTATACCGGAAGATGGGATTTGGAACAGTGAAGTCACTTGGATATTTTGCAGGATATGCGATACATGGAGTAAAGAAATATTTTCTTTAAATAAAAAGAAACGGAGCAGGGAGATGGCAGAGGAAATCAAGAGAGGTCCGGGAAGACCGACCGATAAACGGAAAGACACAATTCTAAGACTTAGGATCGACACAGATACACATGAACTGCTTTCAAGATATGCAAAGCAGAAGGGCGTATCCATGTCGGAAATCGTCAGAGAGGCAGTCTATGGTATTGTAAAACAGGCGAACATAGAAGAATAAGACTGTCAGACAGGAGAACGTTGACCATGGAAACAAATAAGGAAGGGGATGTGACACTATCTGTCGTCATGCCCGCCTATAATGAAGGAGCACATATAACAGATAATCTGCTTGAAACCAGCAGAGTGCTGTCCGGTTTCGTCAAACGGTATGAGATCATAGCAGTTGACGACGGAAGTGCAGATAACACCGCAGAGTGCATCCGCCGGGCAGAAATGCAGGATACTCATATCAGAGGAATCTCATATCAGCCAAATGGTGGAAAAGGACATGCCATCCGGACAGGGATCGCAGCAGCAGAGGGACGATACATCGCATTTCTGGATTCCGATCTGGAACTGCCACCGATCCTGCTGAAACGATTCTTAAAGGATATGAAGGAGCAGAACGCCGATATCGTGATCGGTTCCAAGCTGCATCCGGAGTCGAAGCTCCATTATCCGATGCTGCGTAAGATTATGAGCTATGGATATTATCTGATGTTAAAGATGATGTTCCATCTGAACACCCACGATACACAGACCGGTATTAAGTTATTCAAAAAAGAAGTGATCAAACCGATCGTAAGCCGGATGCAGGCAGAAGGATATGCATTCGATATCGAGATCCTTGCCATGGCAGCAAAGGATGGCAGAAAGATCTGCGAAGCTCCGATCGAGCTGAACTACAGCCGGGATGACAGCAAGGGTGGAAGAAGGATCGGATTAAAGGATATATTCAAGGTGTTTGGTGAGACGGTTGCGGTGAAGAAGCGAGTTAAAAATTATAGATAGTGTGAAATGAGGGAAAATTATATGACATATGAAAACGCTTTAGAAGTTTTGAAAAAGTACGAGCAGGAGCATGTGCTTGCCTATTATGATGAATTAAACGATGAGGAGAAGCAGAGCCTGCTTTCCCAGATTGAAGAAATCGACTTCTCTATATTTGATGTATTAAAAGAGAAAGAATCAGACGGTAAGGAAGGAATGATCACACCAACAGAGGTTTTGACACTTGACACGATCAAAGACTATGAATTTGCCTATAAGGTGCTTGGTGAAACGGCAATCCAGAAGGGCCAGCTTGCCCTTGTAATGCTTGCCGGAGGGCAGGGAACAAGACTTGGCTATGATGGACCGAAAGGAACCTATAATATAGGTGAGACCAGAGAACTCTATATCTTCGAATGTCAGGTGAAAACGATCCTGACTGTTGTGAAGACACTTGGAAGATGGATCCATCTCTATATCATGACCAGCGATAAGAACTACGATGCAACGACATCTTTCTTTGCAGAACATAAGAACTTTGGATATAAGGAGGAGTATCTGCATTTCTTCAAGCAGGAGTTGGTACCATCCGTTGATTTTAATGGAAAGATATTGATGGAAGCACCATCAAAGATCTGCCTGTCACCAAATGGAAATGGTGGTTGGTTCTCATCCATGAAACGGGCAGGGCTGGTAGAGCAGCTTGATAAAGAAGGTATCCGCTATATCAATGTATTCGCAGTCGATAATGTCTTGCAGAAGATCGCGGATCCGGTATTCCTTGGCTCGATGATGATGGAGGATTATCAGTCGGCGGCAAAAGTCGTAAAGAAAGCAGATCCATATGAACGGGTAGGCGTACTGTGTAAGAAAGACAATAAGCCTTACATAGTAGAATATTATGAATTGTCGGATGAGATGCGGTATGAGAAAACGGTTATGGGCGAGTATGCTTATAATTATGGAGTGATCTTAAATTATATCTTCCCGGTTAATCAGTTAAAACAGCTTTTGAATCAGAAAATGCCGCTTCATACGGCGAAGAAGGTTATTCCATATATGAACGAGAAGAAAGAGCTGGTGAAGCCTTCGGAACCAAACGGCTACAAGTTCGAGACACTGGCACTTGATATGCTGCAGTTTATGAATGACTGCTTACCATTTGAAGTTATCAGAGAGTATGAATTTGCACCGATCAAGAATGCAGAGGGCGTGGATTCACCGGAAACCGCCAGAGAGCTGTTAAAGAAGAATGGATATAAGCTATAGAACTTTGTCAAATACTTTGGAAAAATTGCCTAAAATAACAGTATTATTTTCAGAAATTTCTACATTCAACTTAAGCCTGGAAAATTGACTTTTAATAAGAATTGAATTATAGTTGTTAGTGGTTAAGAAGCGTTAAGGATTTCTAAGCCATTAACAACTATATTTATATAGCTTGACTTGATAAAGATACATGATGAACACATTTATGAGGGAAATGAGGGAATAGAATGTATAGAAAAGAGCCTCAGGGCTGGTTAAAGCATCTTGATTTTACAGTGCTGAATCTGATAGCACTGCATGCATCTTATTGTATGGCGTATTTTATACGGATGGGAACAGAGAATCCGTATCATAGTAAGTTATATCGGACAATAGCCGTACTTCTGACATTATTTCAATTATTAATTACCATAGTATGTCATATATATAAAGGCGTATTGAAACGGGGATATTTCCGTGAAGCTGTTGCGTCTGTGAAGCAGTCTGTACTGGTTGTACTTCTGGCAGTATTCGTTCTGTTCATGATGAAGATGGGCGCAGCCTATTCCAGAAAGGTTATGGCCTTATTTGGCATGATATATCTGGTTATGGGCTATGTGATCACGCTTCTTTGGAAGGAGTATGTACGAAGACATCGTGTGGCGAAAAAGTCTATTGTGATCGTGACAGTCAAAGAATATCTGAATGCGTTACTTGCAGAAATGGATACAGAATACTATAATCTGTATCGGGTTGCAGGTGTTGTATTATTAGATGCAACTGAGGATGAGGCAGAAAACTACAATACAGAATATGCAGATTTGGAGCTTAGTATATATGCATATACAGACGAAGTTCTGGAACAGATCATGCATGGCTGGGTAGATGAGGTCTATGTGAATATACCATTTGAGAAGCATATTCCGGAGAATCTTCTGGGACAGTTTGCAGATATGGGAATCACGGTTCATGTGCGGGTGCGTGTTCCGGCAGAACTTTCCGATTATCAGTATGTATTCGATAAACAGCTTGGTCATCATGTACTGACCGTCAGCACTACATATATAACAACGTATCAGGCATTTGTAAAGAGGGCAATCGATATCCTTGGCGGAATCGTGGGATGTATCTTTACAGGTGTCCTTACGATCATCCTTGCACCATGTATCTATATCGCATCACCGGGACCGATCTTCTTCTCACAGTACCGTATCGGTAAGAATGGTAAGAAGTTCAAGATCTATAAATTCCGAAGTATGTATATGGATGCGGAAGCACGAAAAGCCGAACTGATGGAGCAGAATCAGGTCAAGGATGGTATGATGTTCAAGATGGAATATGATCCGCGAATCATCGGCTGCAAGAAGCTGCCGGATGGTACGATCAAGAAGGGCATCGGAAACCGGATCCGTGACTGGTCACTCGATGAATTCCCGCAGTTCTTCAATGTGTTAAAGGGTGATATGAGTCTGATCGGAACCCGACCGCCAACAGAGGATGAATGGGAGAAATATTCTGCCCATCATAGAGGACGTATGGCAATCAAACCGGGTATTACAGGTCTCTGGCAGGTCAGTGGAAGAAGTAACATCACGGATTTTGATGAGGTTGTAAGATTAGACCGTAAGTATATCGATGAATGGAGCCTTGTAAACGACATCAAGATACTGTTCAAGACAGTGGGTGTTGTGTTGAAGGGTGAAGGGTCGATGTGATATAGATGTGTAGATTGATTTTATAACAAATTAATCTACACATTTTTATAAAAAACAGATGGATATTTGTATAAAATATTTAAGCAACATGAGGAAACTTTCGATGAATAAGAGCAAAAAGATAAATGAATCTTCATTACGAATCGCATTTTTGGGGCATAAAACTATTCCAAGTCGTCAAGGAGGCGTTGAAATTGTTGTAGAAGAATTAGCAACGCGTATGACAGTTATGGGACATACGGTTACGGTGTATAATCGTAATGGGCATCATGTAAGTGGCAAAGAATTTGATGAAAAAAAATTGAAAGAATATAAAGGTATACGAATGAAATATGTGCCAACAATAGATAAAAAAGGCTTGGCTGCGATGAGTGCTTCGTTCTTTGCAGCGGTAGCAGCTGCGTTTGGAAAATATGATGTGGTGCATTTTCATGCAGAAGGACCATGTGCAATGATCTGGTTGCCAAAATTATTTGGAAAGCGTTGTATAGCTACGGTACATGGTTTGGATCATCAGAGAGCTAAATGGGGTAAATTGGCCAGTACATATATTATGCTCGGAGAAAAATGTGCGGTTAAATTTGCTGATGAGATTATTGTTCTAAGTGAAGGGGTTCAGAATTACTTTAGGGAAGTTTATGGACGTGATACAAAGTTTATTCCTAATGGTGTGAATCGGCCAGTTATTAGAAAGACAGAACTTATTGAACAGGAATTTGGATTAAAGAAAGATGATTATATTTTATTTTTAGGACGACTTGTTCCGGAAAAAGGAATTACTTATTTGATTGAAGGATTCAAGAAGGTAAAGACAGATAAGAAGCTGGTTATTGCGGGAGGCAGTTCGGATACCGATGAATTTGCTAATCAGTTAAAAGAAATGGCAAAAGACGATGACAGGATTATTTTTACTGGGTTTGTTCAGGGACAGTTGCTGGATGAGTTATATAGTAATGCTTATATCTACAGCCTTCCAAGCGACTTAGAGGGAATGCCACTTAGTTTGTTGGAAGCTATGAGTTACGGTAATTGTTGTCTAGTATCTGATATAGATGAATGTGCTTCGGTGGTAGAAGATAAGGCGTTAGTATTTAAAAAAAGTGATGTAAATGATTTACAGAACAAGCTTCAGAAAGCCTGCGATGATGAAAAACAGGTACAAAAATATAAAGATGAAGCAGCAGATTATATTTGTCAAAAATATAATTGGGATGATGTTGTGGAGAGTACATTGAAGTTGTACAGGAGATAAAAGATGGAAAAAAAGCATTATGGCACAATTGATGGATTACGAATGATTGCGGCTTTTGGTATCGTAATGATGCATATAAGAGCAAATAATAGTTATGAAATATCTGGTTTTGTATATAACAATATTATTCCATCTTTTACAAACTTTGTATTTTTGTTTATGATAGTGTCTGCATTTGGAATGTGTTGTGGGTATTATCAAAAAGTTTTAAATAATCAAATTTCTTGGTCGGTTTTTTATGGTAAACGGTTTAAAAAGATTCTTCCATTTTTTGGTTTCCTTGTCTTGCTTGATGTGGCAATGACACATTCTTTGGGAAGTATATATGAAGGGTTTGCAGACATAACGTTAGTATTTGGATTTTTACCGGCAGATACTATTTCAGTAATAGGTGTAGGTTGGTTCTTGGGATTGATCTTTGTGTTTTATCTCATATTTCCATTTTTTTGTGTTCTTATCGAGAACAAAAGAAGAGCATGGATGGCTTTTGGTGTAAGTTTAATTTATAACTTTGCATGTGCAAATTATTTTGATGTTGGGAGAACAAATATTTTATATAGTGCGTGTTTTTTCTTAGCTGGAGGGTTGATATATCTTTATAGAGAACAAATTGCTCATTTTAACCAGTGGATTGTATTGGGACTGACTTGGATTAGTATAGTTCTTTATTATATCATTGGTGGATATTCTGTAATGTGTCTGTTGGTATCCTCATTATTATTAATGTATGCAATTTTAAAGATGGGGGGGATATTAGAGAATAAAGTTACAAAATTTTTCAGTGGAATCAGCATGGAAATTTATCTTTCCCATATGTTCCTTTTTCGTGTGATTGAAAAGCTAGGTATTAATACCTTGTTAGGAACTGGATGGAGTCAATATATTTGCACAGTAGTAATTGTAATTGTGGGGGCATCTATATTTGCAATCACAATGCAGCATATATTTAACTACGTTTCAAATAAATTAGTGAGCAAGTAAAAGGGGTGAAAAGGTATGAAAATATTAATGATAAATAAGTTCCTCTACCCTAATGGTGGTAGTGAGACATATATTTTTAAATTAGGTGAATATTTAGAAAAACAAGGGCATGAAGTTCAGTTCTTTGGAATGGAGCATGAGGGTCGTTGCGTTGAAAATAGAGTAAATGCATATACAAGTGATATGGATTTTCATGGAGGTTCTAAATTAGCAAAAGTTATATATCCAGTGAAGACTATCTATTCTTTGGAAGCCAGAAAGAAGATTAGAAAGGTATTAGATGATTTTGAACCGGACGTATGTCATATTAATAACTTTAACTATCAGCTTACACCATCCATTATTCTTGAAATACATAAATGGAGTAAACAGACGGGTAAGAAATGTCGAATTATTTTTACAGCACATGATTACCAGTTGGTATGTCCAAATCATATGTGTAATAACCCCAATACCCATGAAAACTGCGAGAAATGTTTAGGTGGACATTTTCTTAACTGTACAAAAGGGAAATGTATTCATGGAAGTATCGCAAAATCAGCGGTTGGAACTTTAGAAGCAGAATTTTGGAAAGTGAATGGAGCATATAAGTATATTGATGCTATGATTTGTTGTTCTGAATTTATGAAAACAAAATTGGATACAAATTCATTATTTGCAAAGAAAACGATTGCCTTACATAATTTTATTGATAAAGTAGAATGGAAAGATACAGAAAAGAAAGATTATGTTTTATACTTTGGACGTTTTTCAGAAGAAAAGGGAATTGGAACATTATTAAAGGTATGTAAGGAATTGCCGAATATTCAGTTTGTATTTGCTGGAACAGGGCCATTAGAAGATACAGTAAATGGAATCAGCAATATTAAAAATGTAGGATTCCAAACAGGTGAAGCATTGGAAACATTAATAAGAGAAGCTAGATATTCTATCTATCCGTCAGAATGGTATGAGAATTGTCCATTCTCTGTAATGGAAAGTCAGATGTATGGAACACCTGTGTTGGGAGCAAATATCGGAGGAATTCCAGAACTTATTCAGAATGGTAAGACTGGAGAACTTTTTGAAAGTACCAATGCAAAAGATTTAAAAGAAAAAATAGAGAAGTTGTGGGAGGACAAGCCTCTTACAGATTCTTACAGTAAGAATTGTCAGGACATTAGTTTTGATACTATTGAAGAATATTACAATAAATTAATGAAAATATATAGAGGCAGAAAATTAACATCGATTAAAAGTAAGGAAACAGAGGATAGGAAAATGGGTAAAAAATCAGGAGAAAAGAAACTGAATGGTACAGTTATTGTAACTTATCGTTGTAATGCACGTTGCAATATGTGTAATCGTTATAAAAAACCATCGAAACCGGAAGAAGAAATTTCAGTTGAGACAATTAAGAAACTTCCTAAAATGTATTTTACAAATATTACGGGTGGAGAGCCATTTATCCGTACTGATTTAAAGGATATTGTACGTGAGTTATATAAGAAATCCGATCGTATTGTTATCTCTACAAATGGTTTCTTTACAGATCGTATTGTTGACCTTTGTAAAGAGTTCCCTAATATTGGTATTCGTATTTCCATTGAAGGTCTGGAAGAAACAAATAATAAAATTCGTGGATTAGATAATGGATTCCAGCGAGGCTATACAACTTTGAAAAAGCTTAGAAAAATGGGAATGAAAGATGTCGGATTCGGAATGACTGTACAGGATGCAAACTGTAAAGACTTGGTTCCACTTTATCAGATTTCCAATGAAATGGGGATGGAATTTGCGACAGCTTCTTTACACAACAGTTTCTATTTCGTAGAAGCTAAGAATATCATCCATAATCGTCCGATGGTAGCAAAGCAGTTTGAAAATCTTGTAAATGAACTGTTGAATAGTAATAGTCCTAAGAAATGGTTCAGAGCTTACTTTAATCATGGTTTAATTAACTATATTTACGGACAAAAGAGATTACTTCCATGCGATATGAGCTTTGATACATTTTTTATTGATCCATATGGTGATGTAATGCCTTGTAACGGAACAAAAGATAAAGAAGTTATGGGTAATTTGAATGAGCAGAGTTGGGATGAATTATGGAATAGTCCAGAAGCAGAAAAAGTACGTTCAAAAGTACGTTGCTGCGATCGTGATTGTTGGATGATTGGATCTGTGTCCCCGGCTATGCACAAATATATATGGAAACCGGCACTCTGGGTAATTCAGCATAAATTCCTTAGATTCTTTAAAAAGAAAAAATACAGTATGTATGAGTTGAAGATTGTAAGAGATTACAAAGAAGGAAAAGTAACGAAAGAACAGTTAGATAAATGTAGTACATGTGATATGTGTGCAACAATTAATGATGGATTATCAGCGGCGTCTAAAGAACAGCTGGTTGGTAAAACTGGAGAAGAGATCGTAGATGCAGATATTGCAAAACAGATGGAGAAATAGTGGGTGTGATATAAGAAAGATGAGCGATGTTACAATTCTTACTCCGACTTATAATAGAGATAACTTATTGCAAAAGTTATACAAATCTTTATGTGATCAAAATAGAAAAGATTTTGATTGGATTATTATAGATGATGGGAGTATAGATAATACTCAGGAGTATATTGAAAAGATAAAAAAAGAGGCAGACTTTCATATAAGTTATTATAGAAAGCCAAATGGAGGAAAACATACAGCACTTAATTATGCATATCCTCATATAAAAACAGCATTGACATTTATTGTTGATAGTGACGATACGTTAACAACAGATGCAGTTTCAATAATTCAAGCAACATATGAAAAGTATAAAGAAGAAAAAGATTTGTGTGGATTTAGTTTTTTAAGGGGAAAACCTAATGGAGGATATTTAAGTGATAGTGGTGTTCCGAAAGAGGGAATGAAAGAGTCGTATGTTGAATGTCGTATAAATCGTGGAATAGGCGGAGATATGGCAGAAGTATGGTATACACATTGCTTAAAGGAATATCCTTTTCCCGAATTTGAAGGAGAAAAATTTTTGGGGGAAGATATTGTTTGGATAAAGATGGCACAGAAGTATAAAATGCGTTTTTTTAATAGAGTTATTTATATTTCGGATTATTTAGAAAATGGATTGACGAATAATAGAAGAAAACATAATATTCAATCTCCAAGAGGATGCGTTGAACGAGCAGAGGTTTTTTTACATTCAAAATGTAATATGAAAGCAAAAGTAAAAGCGATTTTGCAATATCATATATATGGAAAATTTGCTGGAAAGACTATACCTAGTTTGTTAAAAAAATCTTCTATGAAAGTTTTTTATCTTCTTTTTGTAATCCCTGCTCAAGTTTTGTATTTAAAATGGAAACATGAATATTATAGTTCGATTTAATAAAAGGAGCAAGAATGTTTACAAAAATAAAAATCATAGGGGATAAATTTAGACGTTATTATAGACAGTATAAAATGATAACTATACGAGATGGTTGGAAAAAGGCAAGATGGTTAAAAAAACATAAAATTTTTTATCATATCGGAGAAAACGTATATTATACACCTAATATACTACCAGCAGAACCGTTTCTAGTATGCTTACATAATAATGTCGCTATATCAGCAGGAGTAAGATTAATTACGCATAGTATAGCTGCAACAGTATTTAATCATGAAGAAAACACAGATAAATATATAACTAAATTTGGGAAAATAGAAATATTAGATAATGTATATATAGGAGCAAATGTATGTGTTAATCCTGGAGTAACTATTGGACCTAATGTAATAGTTGCAGCTGGGGCAGTAGTTACAAAGGATGTTGCTGAAGGAGTGGTAGTAGGCGGAGTACCTGCTAGGGTCATAGGTTCATATGAAGAGGTAAAAGAAAAAACATTAAGAGAAAGTAAAAAGTATGGAAATGTAAAATCAGGAGATTTATTTGTAAAAGATCTATTAAAAATAAATCCAATTACATTTTTAATTGATGAAGAAAGGAAAGAAAAATGAAAACAATCGCTTTCATATTACCTTACTTTGGAAAACTACCGAATAATTTTGATTTGTGGTTGAAGAGTTGTCAATATAATGCAACAATTGATTTTTTAGTTTTTACAGATGATAAAACTGCTTTTAAATATCCTAAAAACGTGAAAGTATTTTATTGCAGTTTTCAAGAGATAAAAGTTAGGATTCAAGAAAATTTTCAATTTGAAATTAATATAGAAAAACCTTGGAATTTATCATTATTTAAGCCTGCATATGGACAAATTTTTAAAGAAGAATTAAAAGATTATGATTTTTGGGGATATTGTGATGCAGATTTAATGTGGGGAGATATAAGAGCTTTTATAACAGATGAATTGACAGAAAAATATGAGAGAATAGGGACAAAAGGTCATGCGTCTATTTATAAAAATACAGAAATTGTGAATGGAAGATATACAAATATTGTTTCAAATACAGCAGATTACAAAAAAGTATTTTCTGGAAATTCAGGATATAGTTTTGATGAAAACGGTATGGACGAAATTTATGAGGCATTAGAAATCCCATATTATTTTGCTCCCAATTTTGCTCATTTGGAAAAGTATGAATCATCATTTTATTTAAAAAGATTGCCAAAAGAAAAATTATATACTAATAAATATCAAGTGTTTCTATGGGAAAAAGGGAAACTATATCGTATTTTTTTAGATAATACAGTATGCCAAGAAGAATATATGTATATTCATTTCTTTTGCAGACCAATGAAATATGTATATGGTGATGATCAAAGTGACAGGTATGTTATATATCCGGATATTGTTAAACCATTTAATAAAATAATAGACGAAGAGTTTATACGGACTTATGGGAAACAGGGAAAATTCAAATTTTTGTGTAAGATGATATGGACTAATAGAAAGAAAATAACTCTAAAAAGAATAAAAAATAATATTTGTAATATATGTAATTACAAGATTTTGGGTAGATAAAATGATAGAAGTTAATAATCAATGTGTAGGGTGTGCTGCATGCCAGAATGTTTGTAGATATGAAGCTATAAAAATGCTAAGAAATGATGAAGGTTTTCGGTATCCGAAAATCGATAAAAATAAATGTGTTAAATTTAATCAATGTGAAAAAGTATGTCCAATAGTAAAAGAAAATACAGGTTCAAATTTTGATTATTTAACATATGCGGGATATAGCAGTTTGGTGGATAAAAAAACGCCTTGTTCATCAGGAGCAATATATCCTATATTAGTAAAAAGTTTTTTTGAGAACTATCCTGATGGAATTGCATTTGGAGTAAAAATAGAGGAAAAAAATGTTTGCCATTTTGAGGCTTTAAGCTATGAAGAAATGATAAAAGGCTTTGGATCTAAGTATGTACAAAGTGATTTAAGAGATTCTTTTTCTAAGATAAAAAAATATTTGCAAGAAGAAAAAAGAGTGTTATTTTCAGGTACACCTTGTTAAACTGCAGCTTTGAAAACGTTTTTTGGGGAAGATTTTAACGAGCATTTAATAACACAAACTGTTTTATGCCACGGAGTAGCAAGTCCTAAAGTATTTGAAAGATATTTAGATGATATGGAAATTAAATATAGAAAAAAGGTAAAAGAAATATTTTTTCGATCGAAAGAACATGGATTGGAAAAATATGGGATGAAAATATGCTTTGAAGATGATGAGGAGTATTTTTGTGAATCAAGGCAGGATACATTTCATAAAGCTTTTGGAGGCAATTTGGCGTTACGAAATTCATGTTATGATTGTAAATTTAAATATCCTAATTATAAAGCTGATATAGTATTAGGAGATTTTTGGAATGTAGAATCTATCTGCCCTGAAATATTTAATGAATTAGGTGTTTCTGTTATAATAGTTGCGTCAAGTAAAGGTTTTGATTTATTTAATGCTATGAAAAAAATCTTACAATAAAACAAATAATCGTGTCAGATATAGTTAAAAGTCAAAAGGGAATAATAAAGAGTACTCCGATGAACAGTAAAAGAACAGAGTTCTTTGAAAATTTAGATGATGAAAATTTAGATGATCTTGTAAAACGCTTAACAAAAGTGCCGTTAATAAAAAAATTTAGGATTGGTGCGGGCAAAATATATAGGAGATCATTATCACTTATATTACGAAGGATGATTAAATGAGAAAAATAGGTATTATAACAATTCCAGATTACAATAATTATGGAAATAGATTGCAGAATTATGCGGTAAAAAACTTTTTTGAGAAAAAGGGATATTATGTAGAAACATTAGAAATGAATGATCCTGATTTCAAAAAGTATAAAGCTAGAAAACAAAAACTACAGCTTAAAAAAAGAAAAATGTTGAACGTTATATTTTTATTTGAAATGTTAAAAGGAGGGATTGATAAGGCTAAAAGAGAAAGAAAATTTGAAGAGTTCACATTAAAATATCTTAACGTTGAATATATTCCTGAATATAATGATAAGATTATTAACTATGTAAATGAAAAATTTGATTTTTTTGTTTTGGGAAGTGATCAAATTTGGCATCCATATGTAAATGATACACCTAATTTGTATTTTGCCAATTTTACAACAAGTAATAAAAAAATTTTTTTTGCACCTAGTTTTGGAATGGAGAATATTCCTGATGATTACAAAAGAATTGTAGTGAAAGGATTACAAAAGACGCAACATTTAAATGTACGAGAAAAGGCGGGAGCGAGAATAATAAAAGAAATTTTAGACAAAAAAGCGGAGGTATTTTTAGATCCGACATTAATAACGTCTAAAACAGAATGGGATAAGATTACTGTCAAACCAGATGGAATGGAAGACAATGATTATATTTTAAGTTATTTTTTGGGACCTCAGAATGAGGAATATAAAAAAGTGATTGCATCTATAAAGGAAAATGTTAAGTGTAAAATTTTTGAAATTGCAAATAAAAAAGAAAAAAATGGTTATATTACTGGTCCTAGTGAATTTGTTTATTCAATAAAGGAAGCTAAATTTATCGTAACAGATTCCTTTCATGCGGTAGCATTTGCTATAATATATCATAAACCATTTCTTGTGTTTCCTCGCCTGAATAATGAAGGAGAAAATGCAGGATTGGATTCAAGAATAGATGGATTATTAGAAAAAATGCAGTTGGTAGATAAAAAATATACTAATGAAGAAAGTGTATGTCTCGATGGGTTTGATTTCGATGTAGCGGATTCAGTAATAAAGCAAGAAAAGAAAAAAATTGAGAATTTTTATAATTACATGGATGTGATTTAATAAGGAGTAGATATTTTGGAGAATACTAGAACACATACAAATAAGGGGATGTATTACTTGGCATTAATAACGTGTGCTATTTTTGTATTAAGTGAATATTGCCCGGAATTACATATTTTAGATCAATTACACTTTAAACATATATTATTATCAATAGCTGTTTTTATTTTTGGGTGGGATTTGATTGATAATAGAAAGAACCGATGCCTTGTTTATGAAGTAAAGCAAATATTAACTTGTGTAGGAATATTATATTTTATTACAGTGATATTTCAGGTTAAGAATATGGAATTCAAAAGTTATTCATTAGGAGAAGTATATTATTTAATAGCTCCTTTATTGTTGGTTTGGATTTTTTTTAATTATATATCTTTGGATAGAATAGCAAATGTAATAGATGTTTTGTTTTATGCATCATGTATTGCGTTCTTTGTGCGATTTGCTAATACATTTTCATTGGCAGCTTTAAAACAAATTTCGTTTATAGATTCCTCATCACCATTCGAGTCTGATATGGCACAATTCTTTCTTTTATATTGTTTTTATTATTTTTATACAAGACAGACATGGAAAAGTACAATTTCAGTAATTTTATGCTTTTTATGTTTTAAAAGATTTACATTAGTAATGCTAATAATTTTGTTGATAATTAATAAGTTTATTCCTCATTATAAAAAGGTACCTAAGATAGTATTGTTGATTACGATGGGATTATTTATTGCAGCTCCATTTTTGGTGTATGCAATGTGCACGGATAGCTTTGCCAGATGGTTTTATCTTCAGTTTGGTATTGATTTTGACTATTTTACGATGACAAGATTTCAGATTATTAATACTGTAATTGATGCAAATTTGACTAATTATGGTTTAGGAACCGTAACAAATTATTTAGAACAAAGAGGGGCAGCAGGGCAATTAAATATGCATAATGATATATTGCGTATATATATGGAATGTACTATTGTCGGAACAATCACATTCACAGTGCAATATTTTAAAATTGTAAAAGATAATATTTTCTCTTTTTTAGTAATGCTGTATGCATTTATGGAATTATTTGTTGCTCATTATATTGGTCCAGGAACAACATCTTTTTGGATTATAGCTTACATATTAATTTTTTATTTTAATATTATGGAAAACTCCTCGGATAAAAGTATTTAGCAAAATAGTTATGTGATTAATTTAGAAATGAGGATAGAAATGAAAGAAAAAAAAGTAGTAATAAACTATATTTTTAATACAAGCTATCAATTATTGGCTTTAATAGTTCCTCTTATAACTACTCCCTATATATCTCGGGTACTTAGACCAAGTGGAATAGGTATATATAGCTATACATATTCAATAGTATGCTATTTTACATTATGTGCGATATTGGGAACAGCTACATATGGAAATAAAAAAATTGGTATATTACAAGATAATCCTATAGAAAGAACAAAAAAATTTTGGGACATTTTTTCACTAAGGTTTATAACATCAAGCATAGCCATAGTTCTTTATGTAATATATGTATGTCTGTTTTCTTCGAATAAGGAAATTGCTTTCATTCAAAGTTTTTATATATTAGGTGTAATGTTTGATATATCATGGTTTTTTCAGGGAATGGAAGACTTTAAAAGAATTGCAATTAGAAATTATATTATTAAAGTAGTAAATGTAATAATAATATTTGCTTTTATTCATAATTACAATGATCTGTGGAAATATGTTTTTTCTTTGGCTTTTCTTACATGGATAGGAAATTTGTCCATATGGCCATATTTGAGAAAATATATTGTTCGAGTTAAGGGATATAAGCCATGTCCGTTTAAAGATTTTAATGTAATATTACAATTATTTATTCCAACAGCTGCATTGCAGATATATGCAATAGTAGACAAAACTATGATAGGGGAAATGACAGATCAATCAGTACAAAATGGTTATTATGAGCAGGCAGAGAAAATCGTGAAAATGTGTTTGATGCTTGTTACTGCGCTACCTACTGTTTTATTACCGAAAGTATCAAAAGCATATGCTGAAAATAGATTAGAGGATGCAAAAAATTATTTATATAAAGCATATAATTTTGTTTGGTTTTTGGGAACTCCACTAATGTTTGGGACGATTGGGGTAGCACCGGTTTTAGTTCCTGTATTTTTTGGACAAGGATATGAGCCGGTTGTTCAAGTACTACCTGTTATGAGTTTATTATTCATTGCAATGGGATTGAATCAAACATCAGGTACACAATTTTTTATTGCCTCTGGTAGACAAAGTGAATATACAAAAAGAATAATATTTGGAGGCATAGTGAATATTGCAATTAATGCATTATTTATTCCGTCACTGGGGGCAACAGGTGCTGCAATTGGCTCAGTGCTAGGCGAAATAGTTATTATGATAACAGAGTTTGTATACATTAATAAAGAAAAACATTTTTCTGTAAAAAGAGTATTTGCGACAAGCAAAAAATATATAATTGCAGGAATATGTATGCTTATATTCTTAAATATTTTACAAAAAAATATGGATAAATCGGTTCTTTGTTTATTAATATCAATTGTATTTGGGGGAATATGTTATTTCGGTGTATTGTTAATTGAAAAAGAAAAAATTGTTATGTATGCTATAAATATGATTTTAAAAAAAATGAAAGGTAAATAATAAGAGTATTTTATCTAAAAGAATATCCTTGAAGAGAAATATTAGATTTTAATAATGGAGGAAAAATATGGTGGTCAAAAATGATTTTTATTTTTGCATAATTTGTATACTCTTCTTTTTCTCAGAAATTGTGGGGGATATATCTTTTATTATTAACAGGTATTGTGACTTTACTATGGGAAGTAAGAAAGATAATATATGGGTGATTGTATTTTTGTTATTACTTTTCCAGAAAGCATTACAACGACTTACAACTGGAATTGCGTATCAGGGAATAACTTATATGGATGAGATTGTGGAAATATTGTTACTGGTGATGCTGATATATGTGAGTATCCATAAATTTTCGCTTGATCGTGCAAATAAAAGGATTCTTATAACTTTTTTGAGACGAGGGTGCGGACAAAATTCTGGACTACTATAGAGCTTCGAAAGGAGCCTTTTTATGTATTCAAAAGAACAAAAGGTGGTGCTAGAATATAAATAGTACAAGCCAAAATGAGAAATTCCAAATACATATTAACATGGTACAATAGAGACATGCTGAAGGAGGATCTCATATGGCTATGCAACATGACAAACAATTTAAACTTGATGCAATCCGATATTATCAAGATCATAAAGATCTCGGTGTACGTGGATGTGCAGAAAATCTTGGCATCGGATACAGCACACTAACAAAGTGGCTGAAAGATTTCCGTGAATCCGGTGATATTCCTGTTCGGGGTTCTGGTAATTACGCATCCGATGAACAGAAGGAAATCGCCCGTCTCAGACATGAATTACGTGATGCCCAAGATGCACTTGATGTATTAAAAAAAGCAATCAACATTCTGGGAAAATGGAGGAAGCCATTTATCTCGAAGTGTCTGAGAAGACGGAAGCTGTCCAAAAAGCTGGACGCCGGGTTTCCGTCTTCGGAATGTTGAAATTTTTAGGTGTCTCGCGTTCAGGATATCGTGCATGGCTCCACCGCGTGCCTTCTGATACAGAAAAACGCCGTGAATCTGTAAAAGCAAAAATACAGGATATATATGATGATTCCAAGCAGAACTACGGTGCTCCGAAAATCACTGTAGAATTGCGGAAAACCGGTGAAGTCATTTCGGAAAGAACTGTTGGTACATACATGCGTCAAATGGGAATCCGTGCCCAGTGGAGCAAGCCATGGACAATTACCACAAAAGATTCTGATTTCAGCACTGAATTACAAAATATCCTCGATGAGCAGTTTAATCCTGAACGCCCGAATGCCGTCTGGTGTTCGGATATCACCTACATCTGGACAATAGACGGATTTGTCTATCTGACCAGTATTATGGATTTATTTTCCAGAAAAATCATAGCATGGACACTTTCAAAAACACTGGAAGTATCCTGCGTGATTGATACGATAAACAAAGCCAAAGCTCGCCGAAATATCGACCAGCCATTGATCATTCACTCTGATCGTGGCAGTCAGTACATTGCGACGGAATATAAAAAAGTAACAGAAAATATGCAGCGTAGTTACTCAAAGAAAGCGTTTCCGTGGGATAATGCCTGCATAGAATCCTTCCATTCGATTATCAAACGTGAATGGCTCAACCGCTTTAAAATTTACGATTACAAGCAGGCATACCGCTTGATTTTTGAATATCTGGAAGCTTTCTACAATACGAAACGAATTCATAGCCATTGTAACTATATGTCACCAAATGAATTCGAACGATTGTATGAAAGAACACACACTGAGGCTGAGCTTCTGGCGGGTTAAAATGGGAAAAGTTTCTCATTTTAACTTGTACTAAATCTTGACATAGGACCACTTTGCGTATAAACAAGGGTAGAATCAAAATATGTATAATCAAATAGAGGGGGATTTCTTTTATTTCATTTGTAAGGCAGACAATATTGGCAGTAAGGATTCTGACAAGGCGATTGCTGATTGGAAGAATGCACAGCTGCAGGAAGATAAATCAATCGAGCTTGAATTTGTCGCATGTTCCGGTAAGGACAAGGCCATAAGAATTGCGGGGTGTTGAGCCGGAAGGATAGATGATTTTAAATGTGTTGTAAAAGAAAGAAGGGAGAATATATGCGAAAGAAGATGGCAGATAATAGAATATCATTGGTCATTTCATTTGCATTTGTTTTGATTACTTTATGCATATTGTTCTACCTGACTTTCCAGACACCGGATGATACAGTTACCCTTTCGGAAAGGGTGGGACATTTGCCTGTCGTGGACGATTTTCTTAATTGGGTAGGTGCATTTGTAGATTGGTCTGTACGTCAGTGGGCGCATGTATTTGAATTCCTGATCATCGGCATCTGTGTTAGTATTTTTTATGTATGTGCAACGAAGAAAATCTGGCTGATGTCGGTATTGGCATTATTAACGTGCATGTGTATATCATTATGCGATCAGTCAGTTCGGCTATTCATTGCCGGAAGACATTTTGATTCCTTTGATCTGGTGTTGGATGCACTGGGATATGTGAGTGCTATCGTGGTTGTGAGCATATGCAGGGGGATATGTGGATTGGTGGTTAATAGAGATAAACGAGATTGAGCTGGAATGGCGGAACCTTGAAGTGGGGAGACCGGGCCGGCTTTTTTGTTTGATAAGGAAAGTAGTATTTTGATGTCGGAGAATGTTGACTTTGCGTATAAATAGGGGTAATATGTAAAATATAAATAATCAAATAGAGGGGGGATTTCTTTTATGCCTTTTTTGGGGCAGATCTAATTAAAATCCATGAAGAGAAGAATTGAATAAAAAATGTAAGTTTTTTATCAAAAGTAGTATGACTGAGGATAGTTTATTGTTTCTTATACAGAGTTTCCTGGATGTATAACCTGTGGAAACAATGAAAATAATTAAAGTACATGATAGTGATGCTCAAGAAAACACGGATTGAAACTGACTTGAGACTGGGATTGTAATTTATGAGCCAGATAGTTTAGAAGAATACGATGAACAATTTAAGTTAAGAAAATTTCGTAGTTTACCATTTTCTCTTGCAGAAAATTTTAGGAGAAAAGAACTTAGTATTGTATGTATCTTCTTTCAAATAATGATGCAGTATAGTCCAAATAAAGTGGAGAAAATTATATATGAAGATTGGATTTGAAATTCATTGTCAACCTGTCTTACCAGGGATAACTTATCAACCTATTTTGGGATGTTTTGGCGATTTGGATAGGGCGTATGAGGGCATTGATAAAATTAGCATTCCAAGTGGTAAGATATATAAGGAACAATAATGTTAATGGTTGAGCAAGGAGGTATATAGATATGAATGGAAGTCATGCACCAGAACTGACAGATTTGTTAAAAGAGATTACGGAGGATATTGCTAAATATATAATTAAAGAAGGACAACCTATTATTTTGATTGATGAGTATTCTTGGTATAGAGAAGTGCTTTCATTGATGGCCAAGCAGGTGAATTTGTGTGATAGCTGCATTTTACTTTTGGAAAATGGGATGGAACAAGAGGCTTATCTCTTAGCAAGAAGTCAATTTAATAATGCTTTATGGATAAAGTATTTATGCGAAGCTGAAGAAGGAGATAGTACAAGATTCAAAGAATTTTCCTATCAACCATATATAAAGCAACTTATGGAAAATCAGAATCTGAAAAAAATGATACGTGATTTTGGCGATGCATTAGATGATAGATTAAAAAATGAGAAAACAATCACTAAATTAAACAGAAGAAGTAGAGAAATTCGTGAAGCATTAAAAAGGGAGAATATTGGAGAAAAGACCAAGAGCATCGTAGAACTGGCAAAACAGGATTCTATTTTATTTGGAATGTACGTTACTTTATATAATGAGGGTAGCAAATTTGAGCATTCGGATATTAGTACAACAAAATTATATAGAAAGCAAGCTGCTAAGGAGTATTCAACAGAACAGGTATTTATATTTGATTTAGGAAAATCAAATAAGGAAGTCTGGTTTAAAGTTTTTCAATATTCTCAAATGAGCTTGTTTTTTGCTTTTGATAGTATTTACAAACGGGTGAAAGAAAGAGAAAGGCAATTGTTTGAAGCAACACTTTATAGAAAAGGAGCATATTCAGAAGAGGATTTTAATAGAATCCTTTTAAAATTTAGTGCCTGTATGAGTTTGTATGAAAAACGTGAAAATGAACAATAAGTTGATTATCAATTTATATTAGGAGTGTTTTCTGGCTTAGTGTGCGAAAGGGATATAAAGATGTATTAATTTTCAGTGTTAATTTTCATTAGATAAAATTAATTTAGAAAATATTAACTACCAATATGTTGAAAAGTAATTAAGGACAAGAGTAAAAAGTGTGTTTTTGGTCTGATAACTTAATTAAAAATGCAATATATTCTTATGTTATAGATAGAGAGGGATGAATTGTTGAAGAAAAATAAAGATATATGTATAGTACTTAGTTTAATCGTTATATGTTTGGGTATAGGAGATATATTGATGGCTTCATATGTGTACAGGTCATCTGTTGGAGGACTGTTCCAAGCAGAGATGGGAGTCGTGTGGGATGCACTTAATGTTGTAGTGACAGCAATGGTCGGGGTAGCAACAATTATTATCAGTCGTAAGTTAGCTAAATTAGAAGAAAAACAGGCTGACATAGAAATAAAACAGAATCGATTATACACAGAACCTCATATACTCGTGGATTCTATAGAAATAAGTTCGGTTGAAGGGGAATTATCAGCTGATCGAACCCAATTCAAAACGTTGAAAGGTGTTGATTATCCTTATTACAGTAATATTCGAGATGAAAGTAATTTGAAAGATTCTGTACTGATAACTGTATCAATAGTGAACACGTCTGAAGCATTTGCACGAGTGAGATTTAATGAAGCCAGTTTTGAGAATTTAGATGGAAATAAAATTGCAGAATATAAAATGTCTACTTTTGGTATCAGTAAAAGTCATATAATGATTCCTAAAGATAGATCAGGGAAAATAGGTTTTTTACTTAATAGGCGTTTGCAAGACAAATTAGATAATTCAAAATTTTTAATTTCTACTTATCTTGACAATAATTTTAATGAGTGCTTTAAAGATACACAGAATTATGTTATTTGGGCTGTTTGTGAAGAAAAAGTGTCTTTTATGGTATGTGATATAAAACAGAATTCATTTGAAAAAGTTGATTAGAAAAGCGCTTATTGCTAAGTTTTTTGGAGAAAGATGAAAATAGATTGTAGATTACTTGATCTTTAATCAGAAGTTTAGCCATATAAGGATAACACTTAAAGGCAAAAAGATTAGTAAAATATATTGAGATTGCCGGAAGTATCATGGTGATGCTTATTGTAAACAGATCGTTGCAGATACATTGATAGCGCTAAAGTGGGGAATTCAAAAGTATTTTGGTTCATCAGATCGTATTGAAAATGAGACTTTTGATATTTGCACAGATGAAGGAACAAAATATCATATTGAATTTGGGATTAATACATATGAGAGAAGTCGGACTTTTTGTGTTTGCAATATTCATATGGCATTATCGATGAAATTTGGTTGATACATATGAAAAGTGTAAGTGGTTGTATTTATAGATAATGGAATCAGGAGGGAAGATGACAGATAAAAAATTATTAGTGATTAGATATGTATTAGATCAGATGGATTTGATTAATATTGAATTAGAAGAACAACAGAAGTTTCCGTTATTGGATGTGGTGAGGTCTATTGGTATGACTTCGGCATTTTTTAACTATTATATGAATGATGGCTGTCAGTTATTGAATGATACATTTCCATATATAATTATAGAAGGGCAGTTAGAGTGGAATGTGCCATATAATCGGGTTACATTAGAAGAGGATAGCAGAAATATTTGAAATATAAAAATTAGGAGGATGGAAATGGATTATAAAATAAATGTGACAGTTCATGTATATGTTGAAGAACAATTGGATACTGCAGTATTAAAACCACATAATAAGAACTATGGAATTAATGGCAAGGAAATAATTGCACCTTTAAGAAAAATTAATGGTATGGAGTACTGTATTAGAAATGTAGCAGATGAATTTACAGTAGAAGAATTATGGAACTGGATAGATTTTAAAATTTGTGGGAATACGTTGAAGTATTCGTTTAATAAATATTTGGTATTTGATAATGTAAGGTATAGGGTTGAAAATACAAAGTTACCATTAAGTTATTATTTAGATAAAATGCATTATAATGTTGAAGACACCATAAACATTCAGATTTTATTAAGTGAAAATGCTGGAGAGGTTTTCAAAGATGATGGAATAAGGTATTATATGCATTCCCAGGAAGCAGGTAAACATAATGAACCACATGTGCATGTAAATGTAAGGCATGAATATGATGGAACATTTTCTATTATAGATGGTAGACAGTTGGCACGTAGTGATATTAGGTCTAAAGATATTAGAAAAATCCAGAAGAAAATAAAAGAAAACAAAGAACAGCTAATTGAATACTGGAATTTGCATACGGACGGATTAACTGTAGATTTAAATCAGAAATGGGGATTGATACATTATTAATCATATGTATTAATATTGAGGGTGTGAGAAGAATAAAAAAATTTAATATGGGAGAATTCAAATGAAACATATTTTAATTGATAATGCACTTGAAGCTTGGGCTATGGCTATCAAATATTGTAATTATATTTTGGACGGGAAGGCTACATTGCAGTATAGAAAACAATTTGTATCATTTTTACATAATTCAGTGGAGTTATTTATAAAACAATTAATGTTAGATAATAACGATCATAGAGTGTGTAGTGTAAAAAAGGGATGTGATGCAGAAGGCCATCCTGCATTAGATTTTTACAATTCTCATAATCTAAATGATTTTTTTGAAAATATAGATGCTCAGGTAATGAAAAAGTTTTATTCTATCGAATATAATGAGATATGTAAGTTATCGAAAGAACTTTTTAAGGAATACTATTGTGATTACACTGATGATAAAAAAATTGTAGATGAAGCGCTTTCTTTGCTGGGAAGGTTGAGAAATGGAGAAACACATTTCTTTATAGAGAAATCGAATTTTTTGTTAGATAAGGAATTTTACAAATTATATAATTTTATAATGGTTTTTCATAGAATATTAGATTATTATTCGTTGTTGCCTTACTGGGGAGAAGAGTTTGGTGAATTTACAAGATTTAAGCTTAAAACAGAAGAATTAACACATTTTTCTTATAAGAATGCAGTCAAACGGTCGAACTTTTATCAATATCTTAAATGTATAATATATGAAAATGTATACTCTGCTAATGGAAATACTGCATATGACTATGCCGAAGAATTATATTTTTATCTTAGGGAATATGATATAGATTTTGATGAATTGTGGACATGTATTGAGATGGCAGTTCAATATGATTTATTAACTTGTGAAGATTATATTGAAGAATATGATGATCCGGAGTGTGGTAAAGGATATAATGCTTACAGGCAATTTTATTTAAAATAGACGTGACAGATATAAAAAAGTAAAGAAAGGTTGTTTGTATGAAATCTTTATATATTATTGGCAATGGATTTGACATAGCACATAATTTAGATACGTCATATTGGAGATTTAGGGAATATCTGGATGATAAATATCCAGATTTTCTTGTTGCATTTGAGCATTTGTATAATATTGGACGTATTGATTTTTCAGATCCCAGAATTAGGAAAGGGACATATGAGCGTTGGGAAAAAGCTATTCAAGATACATTATGGGGGGAATTTGAAGATAAAATGGGGCATCCTAATATTGATGAGATATTAGACTCTTCAGAATGTATACTACAAGATATGCATCTGGATGGCGGTTTAACAGGTATTGAAGATACCATGGATGAGTATTGGAGGGAAGAATATGGCTTTGTAAGAAAGTTTCAACAGTATGTAAAAGAATGGATTGAAACCATTGATACAAGTCATATAGTACCCAAAAAGAAAACATTAATTGATAGTACGGATTATTTTATTAATTTCAATTATACGGATTTGCTTGAAAAGATTTACGGTATAGAAGACGTGTTACATATTCATGGAGGTGTAAGCAACATAACAGATATTCCACCGGTAATGGGACATTGTAATTTAAAAGAGATACAAGAACACAGACAGCAATTAAAGGAGTGCGAAGAGCAATTTGACGAAGGGGGAACAAGTATTCACCGCGCAGTTGTAGAGTATCTGGAATCCATATATAAGGATACAGATTTTTACATAAGAGAGCATCAGAGATTTTGGAAAAGCTTGAAAGATGTTGATTCCGTGATAATAATAGGATGGTCTGGTGGAGAAGTGGATTTACCCTATCTTAGAAAGATTCGTGATAGTGTAAATGAAAATGCAAAGTGGAATGTATATTATTATAGTAAAAAGGATTACAAAGAATTGAGTAAAGTAATATATGAAGAGCTAATCAAGAAAAATTACAAGGTGAATTTAATTTCATCAGATGAATTTTGGGATTGAGAGAAGGATGAAATGAAAAATGGGAAAAAACCAGAAAAAATGTTGAATATAAAATATTGAGAAATAGTATATAGGAGAGAATACCCATGTTATTGTTTTATTAATCCATAGAAATATGAATGACTGAAACAAAGAATATTTTGACTTGCATTAGCGAACATAAAATGTTATTCTTTCTGTACAAATCTATGTTAGTATAATGTTACTGAAGATAAGGAAAGGTTTAATGGGGGAATTACAATTCAAAATAGTTTCAAGGAAGGTTGAACAATCTAATTTTGATTGTGGAATAGAATCAATAAATGCAGATATTGTAAATTCGTATTATCCAACGATATTACAACATGCATATGCATATAGTATAATAGCAAATAATCGAATTGTTGGTTATTTTCAAATAATGTTTAGAGATATTGAGTTAAATGACCTGCCTGAAGATATCAGTGAATATGACTCTGGGAAAAAAGAAAATAAAATATCTGCAGTTCATATCAATTTTATTGCCATAGATAAGAGATATCATCGTAATAATCTTGGAACATTTACGCTGAGAATAATTATAGAATATGTGAGACAATTAACTCAAAGATGGCCTATACGTATAATAACCATAGATGCAAGAAATGAACTTATCCATTGGTATAAAGAAGAGGGATTCCTTTTTATGCCTCATAACAGGGCGGGACAGGATGGTGTGACACGGGCAATGTATATGGATTGCTTTAGGTATCAGAAAGAATTGAATGATTATATAGAGAGTATATCGTAAATAATATTGGAATAAGGGGGAAAACAATTATGGAAAATCATAGCATAGGTACGCTTGTACTAGAGGGACAGGATTCAATTGATTTTGTTAATTCCTTAATTAGACCATCAAATGATATTATAGAACATTTTGAAACTGTATTTGATAGAATTGAAAAGTCAATCACTGTAGTTGATTGCGATGATGGCATAACAGCTAATATTAAAGATTATGACCTGTCTTTTCTGTCGGATATTGATGAAGAACAAATTGTTATACAAACGAATTTTAAGATAAGTGTTGATGATGTAGTGTTCTCGGACGTGGTTTCGGAATTAGATAAGGTAACAGTAAATGTAGTTGAGGATAGTTTGTATTGTAATTCTAATGGTAATAATTGTCTTTCTTGGGCAGCATAGGAGTAGATATGGAGAGTGCTTTTCAGTATAAAAAACCTTATTTGCAAAAGGTTGATTATTTAATAAATAAAGAATTTGATCCAAAAGGGAAAAGTAGTGTAGAGATTCAGGTAAACATGTCCGTTGAGCTTAATAAAGATTCTGAATTAAGTGAGGCAACAGTAGCATTACATGTTGAAATTGGAGAAAAAGATGAAAGAAGTCCATATTATATTGCTGTAACAGAAGAAGCAAGATTTAAATGGGATTCGGGTTTAACTGAGGAACAGATTGATCGCTTACTAAATCAGAATGCTCCCACACTTTTATTATCATATATAAGACCGTTGGTATCCCAGTTGACAGCTTCGTCCCCTTATGGAGCATACGATATTCCTTTTATGAATTTCACGGAAAGACGTTAATATTTAAGGATGAAGGGATATAAGTGAGTTTTTTGATGTATAGCCATTTGTAATGACAATTTCCTGTTGATCAATACACAGTACGTGAATGTTGAATTGAAAGGTTAGTCCTTCACCATAAGGTGGGGGACTTTTTAACTTTATCAGAGACCTAGTAATACATTGATTGGAAGATAAAAAGAATAGATATCATTAAGATTGCCGGAAGGGAGAGATACAAAATGATTATAAAATTTTCAATGGATCAAATAACAAATATAGATGTACTCTATACGTGGACACATGTTTTTTCAAATGAGGTTGCTTGTGATGTAACGGAAGAATATTATCATGGTGATACCTATTGTAAACAGATTGTTGCAGATACATTAACAGTGCTAAAGTGGGGAATTCAAACGTATCTTGGTTCATCGGAGCGTATAGCAAATGAGACCTTTGATATTTGTACAGATGAAGGAGCAAAATATCATATCGAATTTGGTATTAATACATATGGAAGAAAAGCTGCAAGATTAGAGTGTACCATTACTGCCCCGGAAACGGAAGGTTATGATCAGAAGCTTGAAGAATTAAAAATAGCATTAAAGAACAGGCTCATCCAGGACTGGAAAGTTTGTACCTGGTTAGTTGATATGCAATCAGCGTATCTCTGTAAAGAAGCATATGAAAGAGCATTTATTGTTGAGAATAATCTCCGTGCATTTGCCAGTAAGGTATTGATTCATTTTATGGGAATTGACTGGCTTAATAGTACCGGATTAGAAAAAGAGGCAGAGTCGGTAAAAAATTTGAAGCAGAAATTTATTAAACGTGTACCGGAATTTGAGAATATAAATGCGGACTTTCTTTCAATGACACTGGAAACATTGGAAAAAGTAATGTTTGAAAGAAAAGTATATAAGGATACGATTGTATTAGATAAAAGCCAGTATGCAAAAGTTTTAGAGATAGCAGAAAATGGCAAAAATGCCAATAATGTAGCAGAATTTATTAAGTCGAACCGTACAGTAGAAAAAGATATATGGAACAACTTATTTGTGCCATATATTGAAAATACGGAGCAATTCAAGCAGGCGATACATAATTTTACAGAGGATAGAAATCATGTTGCACATAGCAAGGTTCTGTCCTGGAGTTCTTATCAGATCATATTGGGTGATTTTGATAAAATGGATGGTTTTATTCGTCAGGCAGATGCTGAATTTGAAAGCAAAGTAACATCAGATGAAGTATTGGAGACCTGGGATGCAATGCAGGAAGAAGAACGGAATGAGAGGGAATATTATCGTGAGCGTATAGCAAATGAAGCAGGTGTTGATATCCTTGATGCGGATGAGATAAAAAGTTGGTTCGATGAAGTTATTTATGGTTTATATAGTGAGGTTTATCAACGGTATCATTTGGATGTATGCTATGAAATATCTGATTATCAGATTATAACGGATAACGGGATTTGTTTTACCATTGTATCTCCGGTATTAGAAGATAATTCGCTTCGTGTAGATATTACTGCTGAATATTCCATAGATGATGATTTGGGTGAAGATAGCACATGTGAGGTAGCGTGTAAAGATGGTGCAGGAAGGACGATTTGTTCAGGAAATATTTATTTTCATAATGGAAATGGATATGAAGGGGAGGAGTGCATTATGGAAGCCAGTGAGAATTCTGAATATGACTCTTCTGAGATGAATGATTTACGTGATAATTTATTTAGTTATATTGATGAAGAATTAAATCCGTATCCGGAAAAATTAAACACCTATATTAATGAGAATAAAGGTCTTAATGACTGGACTGCAGATTTTGCATGTATCCAATGTGGGAAATTTGGTGTGTCTATTAATGAGGACTTTTTACCAGTAGGCCGGTGCTGTTATTGCGGCTGCGATAATGAACTTGAAAAATGCGATCGGTGTGGAGAACTGGTGAGTGCAGATGATATGGTGCACGGTTTTTGTCCATTTTGTTTAGCGTATATTGAGAAAGAATAAATGAGTGTACAGAAGAAGTAATACAGAAGAGATCAAAAAGGCGGAAAGGCAAACGTGCCGAGGATCTGTCCGGACTTCCAAAAGAGATAATCAACCACGATCTCAGCGAAGATGAACTTAGAGCATTATACCCTGACGAAGAATGGAAGAAACTGCCTGATGAAGTATACCACAGATACAGCTTCACTCCGGCAAAGATCGCACTAGAGGAACATCATGTTGTTGTATACTCGGGGAAAAAGACGGAACATATGGAAAAGGCAAAACAAGCTCAGACTGTATGAATACTTTAACTATCTTCTTACAGAGATTCCGGAACACATGGACGATAAGAACAATGATTTCTGTGAAAAACTTCTGCACTGGTCAGCTGAACTCCCTGCAGAATGCAGGAAATAATACAGAAATAAAGCCGCTCAGACGAGCGGCTAATTATAGTGGGGTACCCACAGCGGAGAGTTTACGGACAACCACATAGAATTCCTGCAAAAGCTTCAACTCGATTCCGGTATCAAGAACGGTTCTGCCATGGTGTAGGTAGATATCGGATAATGCATCAGTTAGACACGCATCCGGACTTTTTTCATATATCACGATTGCGTAAACGGTCTTCAGACTATAAATAACTAAACAGGGGGGACAAGGCTAATATGGAAATAAAAAATAAAACAACATTTAACAAATTATATCAAGCAGCATGCGATCTGGCGGATAGACTCCGGAGAGGTGAATGGACGAACAGTGACCGGTCAATAGAAGAATGCGAAGCAGCAATAAAAAGTCTGGCAGCTTTCATTGACGATGGAAAGGCGGATTGTACGGACAAACGGGAAGAGGCAAGAGAAAAAACATTGAAAGGGACATGGTTTCAAAGTGTTGATTTTCGCCGGATCATTGTACATATGCAGCTAGAGGAAGCAATAAATAATCGGGATATGCAGCTTGAACTGGATATTCTGGGGCATGTGCTTGCGTATCTGCCAAATGGAACCTATTTTAAGATGGGCAACCTGCCACAGGTCATGGAGACCATCGGACATCTTTATGGGGCATCGAAGAAGTCCGGTAAGCCCTATGCACCGAAAATGTCAGAAGAGACAGCAGTATTGATCGAATCAACGAGAAATCTGATCAATGCAGGTTTTTCATTTCAGATCGTAAATGGAGAGCCGGAGTTTGAACAGGATTCCGAACAGTGTTTGGTTGCGGAATTAGAAAGACGGATAAAAGAGCTTGGTGGAATGTATGTGATCCGTCAGTTATTTGACAGGGAGATTCGTGCACGATATCATGAGAAGCTTGGAAGATATCTGATCTATCGAAATAAGATATCAATGGGAGAAAAACGCCATATCAAAGTAAGAATACCGTATCAATATTTACTTCAGATGTCGCTAAAATTTCTGAAGACAGAATCAATATTCACAAATGCATATAAAGAGCACAGATATCAGGAGCTGATCCGAATGGCACAGGATTATCTGGAAGTTCTGCAGCTGCAGGGGTATATGACCTGGGAAGATGTCTTTATTGATCTGGAGGATTTTCCATATCGGCTGGCGAAAAATCTATGTTTTGAAAAACTTTGTATTCCAAGGCAATATCATCCGGAGTTTGTAAGGCTTCTTTTGCAAAACATGCTGGAACCATTTTATGGTACAGGCAGAGATAAAATGAGAGTATATTCTTTTCATAATTATTTGGAATTTGCTATATATGTGATGGATGCAGCAAAGGGCCCCCGGATATTTAAAAGGCAGGAATTATCGGAACGTCTGGGAATCAGCACTTACAAATTAGAACAGATCTTGCTGGATACTGCATTGGATGCTGATATGGTGAATCAGGATTTTGTGTATTATCTGGATGAGACAAATAGCTGGAGAAAGCCTCTTGTCAGGCTGGATGCGGATACCTATTTCTGTCTGGATGGCAGGATGGCGGGATATGGATTTTATGAAGTGATGTTTCAGATCTTATTTGCAAAGTATGGAACGAAGTTTAGCAGGAATCAGGGAGAGTATCTGGAACAGCTGGTCTATCAAATGTTTCGGGAGAAGCGTTTTCCATATATCACAGGGCAATATTATAAGGATGGAGATCTTACAGAACGTGATTGCGATATGATCCTGGAAGGGAAGGAGCGTGTGATGTTTGTTGAAATCAAGAAATGTCCGCTTCCCGGAAACTACGAGAAAGCAGATGATGTAAGTGTATTGAGTGTACTTGGCGATGGTATGCTGTATGCACAGGAGCAGATTTTGTGGCATAGGATACGCTTGAAAGAGAAGGGACTGATTGCGCTATATGATAAGTTGGGAAATCATATACAGGATTATATACCTGGCAGGAAACCGATAATGGCGATGAGTATCTGTATGCCGGAGTACGATTTCCTGACAGATCGCATGATGACTGAGAATTTTTTAGAGAGTGTACTACGGGTTACATATCATGCAAAGGATCAGACAAAGGAGAAAAATCTGGATCGATTAAATAAAAGGATAGCGAATATCCAGCTGGCAGCGGCGAGGCTGTTTGATGGTATGAAATATACAACCAGAGATGTATTTTTTAATTCTCTGTTTCGGAGTCTGCAGCAGGTATGGACGATGCTTCGCGTGTGCGATACACTGGATGTTTTTTTAGATATGTGTGCAACACAGCTTGTGATGATTACTGGTGCAGGAGATGTTTATGTGGACATTTGGAATGCATTGCAGCTTAAAGGATAATACGTGGAGAAAATATGCAGTATATATCCATAAATTGTTGCTAAATGCACAATAATTATTCATGAGAGCCTCCTTACTGTGAAGCCTTTAAGCCATGGCGTTCACGCCATTTCGCTTGACTTCGATCACCCAGTAAGTTATTATACTCGTAAGAAAGTAACTTACGAGTTAGTAACTCACGAGTATAATAAATTGGAGGTGGGCGAATGAGTCAGTTTTATTGCCGTGAGAATGAGCTTAGAAAGCTGAATAAGCGATATGAAGGTGACAAGTTTGAATGCATTGTCATCTACGGAAGACGGCGAGTTGGTAAAACCGCCTTGATCAATGAGTTCTGTAAAGAAAAACCGACCATTTTCTTCTCGGCACTCAACACGACAGGGAAGGAAAATCTGGAGGCACTTTCAAAATCGATCATGACTTTTGAGAGACCGGATATGGAATCTGCACCGGAATTTCGGTCATATGATGCTGCGCTGGACGAGCTGACAGCACTTTCCAAAGAAAAACGAATGGTTTTTGTTATTGATGAATATCCTTATCTAGCAAAGGCAAAACCAGCTATTTCGGCTATGCTACAGCACATTATTGATCATAAGTGGATGGAATCCAAGATGTACCTGATTCTCTGCGGTTCTTCAATGAGCTTTATGGAAAGTCAGGTGCTTGGGAAAGAAAGCCCATTGTATGGGAGAAGAACAGCTCAATTTAAGATTGCACCGTTGGATTATAAGGAAACAGCTGTGTTCCATCCGAATCTGTCGGATGAGGATAATTCGCTGATTTACGGTATCACAGGTGGTGTTCCGCATTATATTAACAAGCTGGATGTAAGAGACAGTGTAGATGAAGCATTGCTCGACAATCTGTTTGACCGTTCCAGCTATCTGTATGAGGAGCCGGCAAATCTTCTCAAACAGGAACTGCGAGAGCCGGCCATTTATAATGCCATCATTAAGGCAATTGCTGAGGGAGCATCACGACTGAATGATATTACGATGAAGGTCGGGGAGGATAATTCTGTTGTATCGAAATATCTCAAAACCTTGATTGACCTAGGCATTGTAAAAAAGGAGACTCCAATTAGTGAAAAACCTGGTAAGAAAACAATCTACCTGCTGGCAGATAACTTCTTCCGGTTCTGGTATCGTTTTGTCCCGGTCAATATGAGTGCAATTGATTCAGACAGAATTGCAAAGACCTATCCACACGCCGTAAAACAATATCTTCCCGATTACATGGGTTTGATATTTGAAAAGATGTGTCAGGACTATCTGTTGTACTATGCCGACAAGCTCCCCATTGAACTAAATGAAATTGGTCAGTGGTGGGGAACTGATTCCAAGAAGAAAAAGCAGATACAGATCGGCATCGTTGGAACTCCCGTAGAAGGAAAAGAGTATATTATTGGCTCCTGCAAATATAGGAATGAGAAGATTGGTGTGGATGAGCTTGAGCTGATTAGGGATTATGCATCAGTTTTCGGAAAAGGAAACACCTATCACTACTATATTTTCTCTAAAGGTGGATTTACGGATGGACTGCTCCAAGCACGGGAGCGAGGTGAAGTTCAGCTGATCACCTTGGAGGACCTTTACAAGTAAACAACTCGATGTCAGCCCTACTGGTGAAAACCGGCAGGGTATTTTTATACCCAAATTTAGAGAGAAGAAGATGCGTATAGGCTAGCATGCTGTCTTCATTTGACAGGATACACTGAACCGTCACCCTTATGTCGATGATACTGCTGATCAGACTGGATAACCGTTCCGGATAGATATCCGGATTGAACAGCTTCTTGAAAAACGGATCATAGGTTAAAGGCAGAGTTTTCGTACCCTCCATAAACCCCAGAAAGCGGTTCTTCCATTCTGGCGACATGTTCTGATAAGCAAAGTAGCTTCGCGGATGCTTCCGAAGCTCAGCAAGACATTCCTTTTCCGTGCGGGTAGGAAAGAGCTGGCGCCTGTTTTGTCGACAGGAAAAGCATAACAGAAAAAGGGTGAAAAAAACCTTTGATGTAATAAACAGCATGTCTGGGTGTAACTTTTGGTAATTTAACTCCGATTTTATGCGATAAGTTGACTTGGAATATGATTAGGATTAATATAAAATCATCGAACATGGGCAGATTTGAGACCATAGATAGGATAGATAAGAGATAAACACCATGACAATTATCGTAACCGGAGGAGCCGGATTTATTGGAAGCAATTTTATATTTTATATGCTGGACAGTTATCCGGAGAATCGTATCGTATGTATGGACAAGCTTACATATGCGGGAAATTTATCTACACTAGCTTCGGCGATGGATAATCCGCATTTCCGTTTTTGTAAGATTGATATCTGCGACAGAGAGGCAGTCTATAGGCTATTTGAAGAAGAACATCCGGATATGGTAGTGAACTTCGCAGCCGAAAGTCATGTAGACCGTTCCATCGAGAATCCGGAGATTTTCTTAGATACGAATGTCAAAGGAACGGCGGTGCTGATGGATGCCTGCCGTAAATATGGTATTGCAAGGTATCACCAGGTAAGTACAGATGAAGTATATGGAGATCTTCCGTTGAACAGACCGGATTTATTTTTTACAGAGGAGACTCCGATTCGTACGAGTTCGCCGTACAGCAGTTCAAAAGCATCTGCTGATTTGTTAGTGCTTGCATATTATAGGACATACGGACTTCCTGTTACGATCAGCCGTTGTTCGAATAATTATGGACCATATCAATTTCCAGAGAAGCTGATTCCATTTATGATTATTAATGCATTATCAGACAAGCCTTTACCTGTTTATGGGGAGGGTGTGAATGTACGTGACTGGCTGTATGTAAAGGATCACTGCCGGGCAATTGATCTGATCATTCATAAGGGTCGCGTTGGAGAAGTTTATAATGTTGGCGGACATAATGAAATGAAGAATATTGACATTGTAAAGCTTATTTGCAAGAAACTAGGCAAGCCGGAAAGTCTGATCACGCATGTAACAGACCGCAAAGGTCATGACTTGCGTTATGCTATTGATCCAACAAAGATACATAATGAATTAGGCTGGTTGCCGGAAACAAAGTTTGAGGATGGGATAAAGGAGACAATCCGTTGGTATTTAGATAATAGGAAATGGTGGGAGATGATTATTTCCAGATAGGATGAATAAGTATTTGTGCAAGTTGAGATGAGCTGAAGCTTTTGAGAAAAAATAACTACACGAAGAATAGTAATTGCAGAAAGAGAGGGTATTATGAGAAAAAAAGGGAGAAGCAGGATTGCGGTATTATTAGGAATAGGGGCTATTTGCGGCATGTTAGGTACAACAGGCAGGTATGTATATGCAGAAAATATGACAACTGCTACTGCAGCTATTGAAGAAAGCACAGGGGATATTACGCCTGCAACGGGATATGAGGTGTCGGAAAATGCAGGACCGGAATTATATACAAGTGATGAGGAACTTGCATTGCAGAGTACATCAAATGATACTTCACAAAGTGGAACCTGGGAGAATATAACATGGACGCTTTCTGGCACAACACTTACGATATCAGGAAAAGGAGATATGCCGGACGCCAGTTCTTCTGATAAGGCACCATGGTATACTTTAGATGTTGAAAAGGTTGTAATAAAAAGTGGTATTACAAAAATCGGAAGCCAGAATTTTGTGGAAATGTATGATATTACAGATGTAACCTATCCGAATACTCTGAAAGAGATTGGAGAGGCTGCATTTTATGGATGTACGAAACTGCAAGAGGTGGTTTTGCCATCTTCTGTGAAGACGATTCGATCTGGAGCATATTGTGACTGTAAAGCTGTTACCCGGATTGAGATACCGGGGGTAACGGATTTAGGAAGCTATGCATTTCAAAATAACTGTCCGACAACATTTACAATACCTGCAGGTGTAACCTCTATATCGCCGCTCGTATTTTTTGGAAATACAACGATAGAGAGTTATACGGTTGCAGCAGGTAACACAGCCTATGTTGCACGGAATGGAGTTGTATATTCCAAGGATCAGTCCGAATTAGTGATGTATCCGTTTAATGGAGGAACAGGCTCATTTACGATACCTTCGAATGTGAAGGAGATCGGAGATTATGCATTTTATAATAATGTCAGCTTGAACACGGTAAACTTTTCCAATGTAACAACATTAGGAGAAGGTGCATTTTATATGTCCGGCTTATCCGGAACCTTGACACTTTCGGATAAGATCAGTGAAGCAGGTAATTTTGCATTTCAGGGCTGTACCAAGATAACAACAGTAAAGTTTGGCAAAGGCATGAAAGAAAGCGCTTATTCAATGTTTGAAAAATGTACAGGGATTACTTCCATTGATTTTGGTGGCCTGACATCACTTGGTATGCGGACATTTTTAGGTTGTAACAGTCTGGTCGAGGTGACAGTTCCGGCAACGATAAAAAGCTGGGACGGATCGGTCTTTAACAGTTGCCAGAAGCTTGTAACATTTCGTGGTATGGGACTGGAATATGTGACATATGCTGATTTTGCACAATGCTATGCATTAACAGATGTATATCTTCCAAAAGTAAAAGAGATATATCGTCAGGCATTTGCAAATTGTCCATCCCTGAAACAGATAACGCTGCCTGCATCTACGCAGTTTGTAGATGAAAATGCATTTGCAAAGGATGTTGTGATCACCTGCAACAATAATCAACTGGTGCGGTTTGGTTACAATGGATTCCGTTATGCAGAAACAATTCAGATTAAAGGAAAAAGAGATTATACGAAGGCATTTGAGGTATTAGACAAGGTAAATGCAGAACGTGCAAAGAATGGTCTTGATGCATTGACGATGGATACCGGATTGTTAGAAACGGCTATGATTCGTGCCGGTGAGCAGGCAGTATTGTTTTCACATACCAGGCCGGATGGTGCAAGCTGCTTTTCAGCAAATAAGAATATGAATGCAGAAAATGTTGCAATCAATCAGTCTTCTGCAACAGCAGTCATGAATGACTGGATGAATTCATCGGGACACAAGGAGAATATTTTAAGTAAAAAAGCAACTACGATAGGAGTTGGCTGCTTTTATATAAATGGTATTTATACCTGGGTACAGTGCTTTGGTTCAAATACAGATGCTCAGACGGCAGAGAAGCAGGCAGACCGTACCATAACACAGAATATCAATATTCCGAAAAAGAAATTTACAGAAGCAATTACGACGGACGGTATTGTTTGGGGTGATGGTGAGACATATTCTTATAAATTTGTTATACAGATGGACAAGGATACTTATACTGCAGGCAAGAGCGTAAATGCGAAGGTCGTTCTGGTAAATCCCGGTTTTAGCATGTATTGTCCATTTACAAGCGGGAATATCACATGGAGCTCAGATAAGAAGAGTGTAGCAACGGTAGATAAAAATGGAAAGATTACATTTGTGGGCGGTGGTAAAGTAACTATCACAGCAAAAACAAAATATCATGAAACGTCACTTACCTTGACGGTGCAGAGTAAGTCACAGGTTACAAAGACCACACCAACATTGACACTGAAGAATAAGACAGTTACCTATACTGGAAAGGGAAAAAAGATAGGTGCTGCAAGCGTAAAAGGCGCGGCAGGGAAGATTACCTATAAATATTATTCAGATTCGAAGTGTACGAAGCGGTTATCTACATATCCTTCCAAGGTTGGAACCTATTATGTAATTGCAAGTGCAAAAGCAACAGCAACCAGCAATTCAGCGAAATCCAATGTAGCGAAATTAATGATTAAAAAGTCGAATCCAATGAAGGTAAAGGTGGCTTCAAAAACCTACAAAGCAAAAAAATCAACCGGAAAGCTTAACAAAAAGCATTCCTTTATAATCGGGGTAAAGAATGCAAAGGGTAAGGTGACATATTCCAGATCAAAGGCTTCGAAAGCATATATTACTGTTAGCAAAAAAGGAAAGGTAACAGTAAGGAAAGGAACGCCAAAGGGAACCTATACAATTACGGTAAAGGCAAAAGGAACTTCAAAATATAGAGGAAAATCGAAGAAGATAACGATTAAGGTTTCCTGAGCAATATTAGATACATATGAAAAATAAAAGATCATTTCTGTATGTGATGCTGACGATTGCATTTCCCATCGCATTACAGAATTTATTAACTACAACAGCCAGTATGGTCGATACGATCATGATCGGAAGGCTAGGAGAGTCGTGCGTGGCAGCAGTTGGTATCTGTTCCCAGATCAGTTCCCTGTTCTTCAGCTGCTACTGGGGATTTGCCAGTGCGTCGATCCTGTTCTTCTCCCAGTATTGGGGGGCGGATGATGAAAAGGGAATTAATCGTACATTCGGTATCACTTTCATCTGCATGGCAATCGTGGGCTTTGCATTTGCAGCCCTGTGTATCATCAGACCGGAATTCTTATTGGGGGTATATACAGATAAAGAAGTATTTATCCGAATCGGAAAGCCGTATATGCGGATTGTCGGATGGGCATATCCGCTTCAGGTATTTGCTGTACTTATCAGCTTCCTGCTCCGTTCGACAGAGCGGGTGAAAGCGCCGCTTATCTGTTCCGTCGTAGGACTGGTAGTGAACTTCTGCTTGAACTTCGTGTTGATATATGGTAAATTCGGCGCACCGAAAATGGGGGCTGCCGGTGCGGCAGTCGGAACACTTGCATCTGCAATCATCAATTTATTACTGCTGTTTATCTATCTGATGCGTTCGGAATGTAAGGTGCGGATCCGTCTGAGTCAGATGTTCTTATTCCATGGCGGATTTATCAGGGTGTATCTGGCAAATGCATTTCCAATCCTCTGTAACGAATTGTTTTATGGAGTTGGACAAATGCTGATCAATATCGTGATCGGACACCAGAATGAATCTGCGATCGCCGCCATGGCAGCGTTCCGTGTATGCGAGGGCTTTGTCTATGCATTTTTTGGCGGCTTATCAAATGCAACCAGCGTTGTGATCGGACAGTCTGTCGGTGCCGGTGACCATAAGGGGGCATATCGGTTTATGAAGCGGTCGGCATTGTTTTGCCCGGCAGTTACTTTCGGGATCGTGTTGATCTGTGCGTTATTACATGAACCATTGTTTGGCTTATTTGGATTGGGTGATCAGGCACTTCGGTATGGCATGTATATGTTATACATTTACTTGTTCTTCGGTGCGGTTCGAACCTGTAACTATATTATGAATGAGGGATACCGGGCAGCAGGCGAGACGAGAGTCGGAACCTATGTGGAGATTGGCGGTTTATTCTTAGTCAGCGTTCCGGCGACATGGATCGCAGGCATGGTCTTACATCTGCCTTTCCTTGCTGTATTTTCATTTGTATATACGGATGAGCTGGTGCGCCTGGCAATCGAGCTTGTCTATACCAGATCAGGCAAATGGGTGAAGCCGGTTACAGAAGCCGGAAGAAAGACTTTGCCGGAGTTCAAAGATTGGTTAAAGAACCGTAACAATCGTAAATGAAATGCAACATCTATAAAGAATAATTAAGCTGACAAAATCAGATAACGGACATATACTTTGTATATTCGAAAAACAGCCGAAGAAAAGCGTTGTGATGAGATTCACAATAAGAATTCCGGAAATGTATTTACAGATGAATGCAGGGGGATTGTAAGGTATGAGAAAGAATAGAACCAAGTCGGGAAAGATTATGACGGTAGCACTTGCAGCAACATTTGCAGTTAGTTTGCTGGCAGGATGCAATGGCGCAGACTCAGAGTCAACAGAAAAGAACAAAGGAACAACCGAGGTATCAACCGAAGCAACGACAGAGAAGACGGAAGCACAGGCAACAGAGGCAGCCAGTACAGAAGCCGGGATGGAAGCGCAGACAACAGAGGCAGCCAGCACAGAAGCTAAGACTGAGACACAGACCACTGAAGCGGCTTCTTCCGAAGAAGATGCCGGTGCTACAGAGGAAGGTACTTCTACAGCAGAATTACAGGAAGAAGCTGTATCCGCTCTGCCGGGTACATATCCGATAGACATGATCTTTAGCAGTGGAGCCGGTGGATGGAGTACAACATTAACATTATCACAGGATGGATCATTTACAGGAGCATTTTCTGATTCCGAAATGGGAGAACGAGATGAGAATGAATACCCAAATGGGACCGTATATGTTTGTAATTTCAGCGGACAGTTCAAAGATATCAAGAAGGTAAACGATTATACATATTCGATGACTCTGGATAGCGTGAAAGTAGCAGAAGATGAGGAAAAAATCGAAGATGGTATCCGTTATAAAGCGGGTGAACCATCCGGCATGGACAGTGGAACGGAGATCTATTTCTACACTCCGGATGCACCTGTCTCAGAATTGCCGGAAGCATTCCTTTCCTGGTGGCAGGAAAGTGCTGATGGATCAGCAACACTTGACTGTTATGCAATCTATAATAAATCCGCGGATTCCGGATTTTTTGAGTACGCAAAGTAAGTACTGCAAATGAAGAGATCATTAAGAAGATGAAAGAGAAAATATAATACAATGAAAAAGACTTTGCCTGAAACAGCAGGCTCTTTGGGGATATAAAGAGAGCAGCTGTTTTGGACAAAGTCTTTTTTATGGTTCAGGATAAACGAGGCGAAGTAAATGGGAAGCAATACATATAAGGATCTTCAGAACTCACATCCGTGTTTTGGAGGACAGAAAAATAATGCCGGGCGGATTCATATGCCGGTGAGTCCGGGATAAAACATCGGATGCCGTTTTTGTGAGCGGACGATCAATGATGTGGAGGAGCGACCGGGCGTAACATCAAAGGTGATCATACAGAAGCAGGCTGTTGTGGTGGACATGGTGGCCATGGTGGCTGTGGATGTGGAACACCGGATGGATTGCCATAAAAAATAAATTTTTACTTGATAAAACCTATAGAAATAGTATACTATAATGTAAAATGATAATTTATCATGTTTGCAGAAAAAGTAGATGAGATTCAGATGATGTACAGATGTATGGAATCATTTGAATCAGATAACAACGACAGGGAGGTCAAGATGAAGATATCAACAAAAGGAAGATATGCGATAAAACTGATGTTGGATCTGGCCACCTATTATAATGGTGAGCTGGTTAAGATAAAGGATATTGCAAGAAGACAGCATATTTCAGACAAATATCTGGAGCAGATCGTTGCAATATTAAATAAGGCATCACTGGTAAAAAGTGTCCGTGGAGCGCGTGGGGGATACATGTTATATGCTTCACCGGAGAATTATACGGTCCGGCAGATCTTAGAAACAGTAGAAGGAAGTCTGGCACCTGCAGACTGTGTCGGCGATAACGCAGCTTACTGCGAAAACAGAAGTATGTGTGTCAGCGTACTGATCTGGGAGAAACTTGATCAGGCAATACAGGATGTACTTGAGGGAATCACCTTAGCCGATCTCGTTGACTGGCAAAACAACCTGATGGTAGACCAGTACGTTATTTAATATATGATAGACATTTGCGACATGAAGAAAAGGAGATCACATTGATTCTTGGCAGCAGCAATGATCGCGAAGTGGTCTTGACAAAGGACTGTCAGTTCATCCTGACCTCCTTCCCGATGAATGAACGGCTGGTATTTAACCGGACATATGCGGGATATCGGGGAAGCCTGACCTTTACCGAAGATTTATACGATAATCTGTAAAAGCAGATACCACATTTCACTCTGAAAAATTCAGAAAGAAATGTGGTATTTTTTTGTTCTAATTTTCATTTGTCATGCATACATTATAACTATCAGAAGTGTGTAACAGCCTACTTTAGGTATCAGATCATATCAGAAAAGCAGATGCTTTTCGAGTATTGGCAGATGATGGAACTGACAGGTGAAAATGGTTACAGATGACATATGCATGAGGTGAATCGGTTTGGAAAAAAGCAGAGAGAATGAAATATTGAAGATATTATCCGTAGCGTTAAGGAGAATATTTTCGAGTGAGATATATGATTATAACAAGCTTCAGGAGATAAGGCTTAGGATGAATGAACCCTTGATCGTGATCTATGATAATCGGGAATATTTTGTGACGGAGAAGGGAAAGCGAACCACAGAATGTAAGAAAGCATATATGGTAGCACCTGCCGATATAAGGGAAACGCTGGAATATATCAGTAACTATTCACTCTATGCATATGAGGATGAGATCCGGCAGGGATTTATAACGATTCAAGGGGGACATCGTGTAGGGCTTGCAGGAAAAGTCATTCTGGAATCTGGAATGATCAAGAGTGTCAGACATATATCATTTATCAATATCCGTTTGTCACATCAGGTTAAGGGATGCTGTAAGAAGGTTCTTCCGTACATAATAAATGGAAATGAGACATTTCATACACTGATCATTTCCCCACCGCGATGTGGCAAAACCACACTTCTTAGAGATATGATCCGGATGTTGTCGGATGGATTTCCAGGATTCAAAGGAAATACTATCGGTGTCGTAGATGAACGATCTGAGATCGGAGCCTGTTATAAAGGCGTACCACAAAATGATATCGGCATACGGACGGATATTCTTGACTGTTGTCCAAAATCATATGGAATGCTGATGCTGATCCGTTCGATGTCACCGCAGATCATAGCGGTGGATGAGATCGGCAGCCGGGATGATATCGATGCGATCTACAGCGTGATCAACTGCGGCTGTAAGCTGATCGCAACCGTACATGGCAATTCCATTGATGATATCAGAAATCGTCCGGGACTTCGGAAGCTGGTCGATGAGAGGATATTTGAACGATATATCGTGCTGAGCAATCGCAAACGGACAGGGGAGATCCGGACGATATTTGACGATCGGGGAAGTGTTCTCTTTATGGCAGAGGATGAACGCCTGACATCGGCATATGAAAATGAAGCGGCTGTAGCAGAACTGTCATAAGTGCAGGGAGGCGTACATATGTTATATATAAAGATTCTTGGAATGCTTCTGGTGGTCGCAGCTTCCTATGGGATAGGAAAGACGATAGGAGTTTATCAGAACCGGCGAGTGGAAGATATCTACGAGCTTCTGATATTTGTCCGGATGGCAAATGGGCATCTGGCATACAGTGCATCGGAGATCACCGAGATCATTCGGGAAGGATCGGATAAAGCAGGGGGAAGGATCGGAGACTGGCTTGCCGGGCTGGCTTTGCAGTTCCGGACGGAAGAATATGCTTCTTCTTTTGAGCAGATCTGGACAGGCAGTATCGGAAGTCTGATGGAACACAGCTATCTGACGGACGCACAGATCGGTGCGGTAAAAGAGCTTGGAAAATGGCTGTGTTATATGGATGTCGATATGCAGATCAGGAATCTGAAGCTGTGGGAACAGAACATGCAGGCAGAGTATGAGGAACAAAAGGACAGGGCACGCAGGATAAATAAAGTATCCAGATCACTTGGATTACTCGGAGGGATCTTTTTGATAATACTGATAGGGTAAGGGTGGCAGGAGCTTATGACGATACAGTTATTATTGAAGATAGGTGCGGTAGGAATCCTTGTAGCACTGTTGAATCAGATATTAAAGCATTCGGGGAAGGACGAGCTGGCATTCCTGCTGAATCTGGCAGGACTGATTCTTGTACTTTCTTGGATCATTCCATATATCGTAGAATTCTTTAATGACATTATGAAGCTTGTAAATATCGGTGGATAGGGGAGAAAAGGCATGAGTCTTGTTACGGTATGTATGGCATCGGTTCTGGTCGTTTTAGTAGCGATAAAACTAAAGAAAATGAATGCAGAATACAGCACGCTCTTAAGTATTGGAGCGTGTTTATTTATTGTCAGCTTTATCATAGGAAGACTTGGAAATGTACTGGATTCCATCGACCGCATTACCGGATACATCAATATCAATATGGAGTATATATCGATCCTGCTTAAGATGCTTGGCATTTCCTATATCTGTGAATTTGCGACAAATATCTGTAAGGACGCAGGCTATGGTGCGATTGCTTCGCATATTGAGCTTGCCGGACGGGTGACAATGGTGGTGATGAGTCTGCCAATCCTGTTCCATGTGATCGATATGGTTGTTCGTCTGATGGGGTAGAACTATGAGAGGACAAAAAGCGAAAATGATTATAGCAGGCGTAATGGCGTTCACGATCCTATTATCTGTGGTGTGTTTTGGCGGGCAGACCAGCAGGGCAGCTACCTTAGATGTCGATGAGACGGATCTGGGACTTGATGAAAACGCTTTTGACGAGATGGACATGCTGACAGAAGAACAGGCAGGACTCTCTTTTCGGGAGGTCGTATCCTATATCCGAAACGGAGACCTTCAGGGGCTTCTTGACTACAGTCTGGAAACAATACAGCAGACACTTACAGGGGAGATAAAAAGCAATAACCGCCTGCTCCTTCAGCTTCTTGCCGTTGTCATTCTTGGTTCGGTATTCACGAATCTGTCCGGAAAGTTTGAAAAGATGGTAGGTGGAAACGGCTTCTTTGTCACCTATCTGATGGTGGTATCCATCCTGCTCGGAATGTTTGCGATCGTTTCCGATATAGCGGTGTCGGCAGTCTTGGATCTTACGGATCTGATGATCACCTTTATACCTGCTTATACGTTGGCTGTCTCCTATACAAATGGTGCAGGCACGGCGGAATTTACCTATCAGATCACGGTGCTGATCATTTTTCTGTGCGAGAAGGTGATCATTCAGATCGTATTTCCGCTTGCCAAATGCAGTGGGGTGGTCGGACTGGTGAATAAGTTAAATGCCGAGGATCATTTTTCAAGGACAGTTACGTTGTTGAGGAATATTGCAGGATGGATCCTGAAAACCATGTTTGCAGTTGTAACCGGAATGAATGTGATAAAGGGTGTGATCGTTCCCTCTGTGGACAAGTTGGAACGAAATGCCGTCTTAAAAGCGTTCGGGATGCTGCCGGGGGGAAATACGGTTAAGAATGTCTCGGATATCCTGCTCGGTTCGGGTATGGTTTTGAAAAATGCTATCGGAATTGCGGGCGCGGTCGTCGTATTGCTGGCAGTGCTTCTGCCGGTTACCAAGATCGCGGTGATCTATCTGACTCTCCGTATCGTATCCGCATTTGTGCAGCCCTTGGGAGATAAAAGGTTTTCCGACGGCATTAACATTATGGCACAGACCATCGGTTTGATGCTGCGTGGCATCTGGTGTGCTTCCTTTTTATTTATCATCTCCCTCACACTTATGACGTTGCTTGCGAGGTGAAAAGCTGGTTGTCCATCCGGGTACATGCATAACCGTTTTTCAGAAATTGGTGGAAAGGAGTGCTGGATGTTGTTAGCTTGGATCAAAAATATCGTCCTTTTTATATTATTCTCCTCGCTGGTATTTTTCTTGCTTCCGGATGAGAAATACAGAAAATATATGCAGACGGCGGTTGGTTTTGTACTGGCGATCATTGTCCTGACACCTGTATTAAGTGCGGGAGGCTTGAACGACATTCTAAGCTTTGATTATTACTATGAATCTATTGCAGGCGCACCGGGAAATGGCGATGTTACATATTATACAGATGTCATGGAGACTATGATCGAAGATCATTTGCGTGATACATTTCAATTGGGCAATAAGGTAACGATTACCTTTGATGGGAACTATACGATCACAGCGGTTGAGGTTGATGTTGTCTCTACAACATCAGACAGTGTAGCAGATACAACCGTGGATGTAGCAAAACTCCGTCAGGAGATCGCAAAAGAGTATAAGATCAGTGAGGACAGGATAGAAATATTTGTAAATGGATATCAGACAAAATAACATGTACTAAAAGCGGACATGTTACATATAATGGAGTGAGAGAGCATGGAAGGAATATGGAATAACATCAAACAAAAGCTGCAGGAACTGAAAAAAGACAAAAATGCGGCACTTCGAAAGTGCATGGGGATTTTGCTTGCAGGTATTTGTCTGCTGGTCATTCTCTGGCCGTCTGATAAGGAAAACGGATTTTCCGGACTTGATGCTTTAACCGGAACGAAGCAGGATAAAACGCCCGGTGGAGTGACTGGAAAACAACAGAACGGGGAGGCTGCTACGGATAATGGACAGGAAACTTCCGGAGAAATATTATCGGCGAACAGCGGCTATGAAGACTATATAGTATTTCAGGAGGAGAAGCTGCGAGGGATACTGTCTCAGGTGAAGGGTGTCGGAACGGTAAGTGTCATGATCACATTAAAAGATGGAGGCGAGAAGATCATAGAGAAGGATGTGACGAAGTCCGATAGTGAGTCAGATGGCAGCAGTCAGAAGAGCAGGAGCGAGACCTCTGTTATGACAAACGCAGACAGCGGCGAATATCCCTATGTGAGCAAAACACTGGAGCCGGAGATTGAGGGGGTTCTGGTCAGTTGTACGGGGGCTTCCGATCCAACTGTTGCAATGAAAATAACCGAAGCGGTGCAGGCATTATTTGGTGTTCCGGCGCATAAGATAGTTGTATTAGAACAAGAATAAAGCATGGAGGATATGGATGAAGAAAAAGATCTTTAAGAAAAACCGTCTGGTGATACTTGCCCTGTCGGTTATGATCGGAGTTGCAGGCTATCTGAATTTCAATGCAGGGAAAAGAGACGACCTGTTGCGGCAAAAGGCAAAGGAGACAAATGCGGATGCCGAAGTTATCAGCTATGACAGTGAGAAAGCTGACGCTTCCGACACTTCAGAAAAAGAGCTTACAGATCAGGCAGATAAAGAAACGATGGGAGCTGCGGATAATACAGAAGCAGGCGGAGAAGCTGCATCGGAGAATATCGATCCTACATATCTGGAACAGGCAGCTTTAGAGGAAAATGTGGAGTTAAACAGTGATGAAGAAGACATCGGAGAAGCAGTCCTTACCAGTGCGCAGGCAATGAGAACGAATCTCGCAACCGCAAAGCTGAACCGGGAACAGAACCGGGCAAAAAGTAAGGAAGCACTGCTTGCGATCATCAACGATGAAACTATGGACAGTGCAGCAAAAGATGAAGCAGTAAGCAGCTATGTAAAACTTACCGATACGATCGAGAAGGAGACGGATGCAGAAACTGTCCTGACAGCAAAAGGCTATACCGATTGCATTGTAACCGTAAATGATGATACAGTCGATGTCACCCTCCCTGTTGCCACCCTGTCCGACACCGAACGCGCACAGGTGGAGGACATCGTAACCAGAAAAACCGGCTACGACGTATCCCAGCTTGTAATAACAGTTGCCGAAGATAAGTAGGAATACACCTGCTAGAATTATGACATAAATATGATGCCCTCTATAAATGACTTGCTGCGCTTTCGACTCAAAGCACAGCGGACGGCACTATAAACAAGAACCGGATACTCCATTGTAAATGACTAGCAGCGCTTTCGATTCGAAGTAAATGGCCTATTCGTAAATACTCCTGTGCCAACTCGCCTTCGGCTCAAACAGGCACTCGTATTTACTGACAATGTGCTTTTTCAGTCGAAATGCTCGCAAATGTCATATTATAAAGGGCATCATTTTTTTATGTTATAAAGCCCAGCAGGTCATTTACAATGTGGCTCCGGTGTTTGTTGCAGTGCTGTTCGTTTGGTGTAAAACTGCACAAAAACAACTGGATATTTTGTATAAATAGAATGTGTTACCTTGTTTTTATGTAGGGCGTCAGATATAATGAAACTATATGTCTATATAGCAGAAAAAGATGCAGAATAACATGAAAAACAAGTTTTTTTACAGGGAGGTATGAATGAAAAACGGAAGAACAACAATGATAAAAAGGATTTTTGCCGTGACGCTGGCATTTGCGGTAGCTGTCTCGATCCTGACAGTGCCGGTACAGGAAGCGTATGCAGCCGGTGGCAAGGTAAAAACGGTGGCAGTTACAAACCTGCCCGCAAAACAACTGACACTTAAAAAAGGAAAGACATTTACCTTAAAATCAAAGGTAACAGTAACCAGAAAGGCTTCAAAGAAGGTTACATATAAGACAAGCAACAAAAAGATTGCGACGGTAAATGCAAAAGGTAAGATCACAGCGAAGAAAAAAGGAACCGCTAAGATCTATGTGATCTCAAAGGCAGATAAGAAGAAAAAATGCACGGTCACAGTGACAGTCGGTACACCGGTTACCAAGGTAAAGCTGAACAAGACCAAGTCTACGATGACAATTGGCAAAAAGCAGACCTTAAAGGCGACGGTTACACCAAAGAAAGCCAGCAGCAAGGCAGTCGTATGGAAGTCATCCAATAAGAAGGTTGCAACTGTAACCAGCAAAGGTGTTGTAAAGGCAAAGAAGGAAGGAACCGTCACGATTACGGCAACAGCAAAGGACGGATCCGGTAAGAAAGCCACCTGTAAGATTACAGTGAAGAAAGCAGCTTCGATCATACCAATCCCGACACCGGAAGAACCACTGATCGTTAAGAGCCTGAATATAGCACAGCCGGATCTGTTAACCATTACATTAACAAAGCAGGCAGCACTCACGGCTTCGGACTTTCAGGTATGGGCAAAGAAATATGAAAGTGCAGACTATCTGAAACAGTATACGATCGGACAGATAACAACAACGGATTCGCTTACTTATAAGATTAAGCTTACAGGAGATTCGGTGTTACAGAAAAACTCCTATATAAAAGTAGTAGTTCCAAAATTAAATCTGTCAAGAGAATGTATCTATCGGGATGAAACTTATACGATAGAAAAATCAGAAACATATGTATACAAACTTGGAGATTCTGTTGATAAGAGTCAGACACTTGGAAAGGGCTATTCCAATTGCTCTGTCAGCGGACTGCCGGCAGGGGTTAAATATCAGATCAAGACAGCTGCTGCCACATGTACACTTAAATTTAACGGTAACGTGACAAAGCAAGGGAAATATACAAGTAAATTAGTCTATGAAGATGAACTTGGTAACAAATTCAGTATGACTATCATCTGGCTGGTTTATGATGGAACGGAACTGCTTGTAAAGGATGCGGAAAAGGTTCTGACAACTGCATGGGGAACTACGCTTCCACAGCTTAAGGTATATGGCGGAAACGGTACTGATACGAGCGATTATACATATGAGATTTTACGAGAAGAAAGTGACAGTGCTGCATTAGCAGTTTCTTCACTCATCAATGGTGGAGCCGGGATACAGGTATCATCCCCAAAACTGTCAACCGGAACCTACAAGCTTCGTATCCGTGCAACAGATAAGACAGACACTTCTATGACAAGCACAGGAACTCTTACACTAAAAATTATAGAAGGCGGTTATTTACAGGGTAAAGTAAAAGATGCAAATGGCGATCCACTGACCAGTTTTCAATTCACTATGAAGAACCAAAATGAATATGCCGAGTATACGGATGAGGTAAGCGGCAGATGGAATGGTGTTAGTAAGGATGGAGTCATTTTAATGGATGATCTGGAAGCCGGTACTTATGATGTTGCGGTATCCAGTTATAGTGGAACAGTAGGTACTACTGTTTATAATCTGAAGACTCAGAAAGCGGCATATGGAACAGATGATGTGCATCCGGTCTGGTCATTTGATGTCACACTCCCGGTATATAAGGTTACTATAGAGCTGGACCCGGATGTGCCAGATGCAGTGAAAAATATAACCGGTTTTGGCAATTGGCAGGATGTTTCGGATGGAAGTTATTATGGATCGACCAAAACCGTTTATCTGGAAAATGGAACTCATCATTTAACCTGTCGAAAGAGTATAAGTGGTGAAATTTATAATTTTTATCTGGATGTGACGGTGAACGGAAGTAATACGACCGCATATGCATATGTCAAAGAATAAGGTTCGTATGAGAATAGATTAGGGAATCTACAGAAGGAGAGTATAGATGAAAGAAAGACGATATAATTTGTCTGTGAAAAGATTTCTGGCATGGGTGATAGCGATCGCAGTTGCAGTATCCATTCTGACTGTCCCACAGACAGAGAGCTATGCAGCCGGTGGTAAGATCAAAACCATAGCGGTTACGAATCTGCCGGCAAAGCAGTTAACCTTAAAAAAAGGAAAATCCTTTACCTTAAAGACAAAGGTAACAGCGACAGGAAAGATTTCCAAAAAGGTCGCATATAAATCGAGTAACAAGAAAGTTGCAACTGTAAATGCAAAGGGTAAGATCACGGCAAAGAAGAAGGGAACCGCTACGATCACCGTTTACTCCAAAGCAGATAAGAAAAAGACCTGTAAGATCAAGGTGACAGTTGGTACCCCGGTTACCAAGGTGAAGTTAAATAAGACAAAGGCAAACTTAAATGTCGGTAAATCACTGACCTTAAAGACAACCCTTTCACCGAAGAAACCAAGCAATAAAGGAATCATTTGGAAAAGTTCAAATACCAAGGTTGCAACTGTAACCAGCAAAGGTGTCGTAAAGGCAAAGAAAGCGGGAACCGTTACGATCACAGCGACAGCAAAGGATGGTTCCGGTAAGAAAGCAGCCTGTAAGATCACTGTAAAGAAAGCAGCGGTGACTCCGGTTGTTCCGGAAGTACCGGTTGTGATCCGGAACGTGAGTATTGTGAATAAAGCAGTGATCCAGGTGACATTAAATAAGGCAAAAATATTACAGACATCGGATTTTGCAGTATCCAGTAAGGTATATGGATACGGGAACTTTGTAAGAAAGTGTGTGATTGATCATCTGGAAACAACAAATAACATTACATATAAGCTTTATCTGGACAAACAGGATATTTTTTATAATGGAGATATTGTTCAGGTATCTGTTCCGACATTAAACAGTACAAAAGAACTGACATATCGGACAAAGCCGACAGAGATAACAATAAGATCGGAAGTACGACGTAAGAAAGGAACAGTGGTAGGGACCAGTTCCTTAGATACTTCAGGCGTTTATGATCCGGATGTACAGGGCTATGCTGTATATACAGTAAGCAATCTTCCAACCGGTCTTTCGTATAAGGTGGTAGATGACGCAGACCAATCCGGTTATCTGCAGTTTTATGGTACCTTGAAAGAGACAGGAATCTGGGAGACAAAGGTTGATGTCGTAGATGAATTTGGAAATAAGATTCATTATATCAAGGTATGGAAAGTATATGATGAAAGGGCAGTCATAGCACAGGATATTACAAAATATGGATGCCTGAGTTTTCCAGCTCCAAACAAACCAAATGGAACTTATACAGTAAAGTATGGAGCACAGATAAGTCCTATTGGTGGTAATGGCAGTTACAAATATGAAGTTGTGTCAAAAGCAGATTGTCTGGATTTGGTGATGTCAACAACCGGAGTACAGTATTGTTCGATTGATACAGATCAGGCTGGTGAATATACCATGAAGATAAAGATCTCTGACAGCAGAGATGCTGCAGTTTTCACATACTGCACAGTGACTTTTATTATAAAACCGGGAGTCCTGCTCCAGATTACAGCTACCGATCTGGATGGAAATAAGATCAAATATACCGGTATAGATACTTATTTGTGCAGACTTAAATCCCAGTGGAAGGATAATTCATACAGTGAGATCAGCTATGCACGAGAGGTCGGGGAGATTGAAGATGGAATGGCAATATACAGCTATGTACCGGAAGGAGTCTATGATATCTCGATTGAGGATGAAAGAGGCGGAACAGGAGTCTATGCAAGTGATTACTATGTAAGTGCTGCAGCTACGAATGAAGTTACGTTTGCTCTTCCTGTATATCAGCAGACTGTCGTATCGGATAATACGGATTTTGCAGATCTTAGCCAGATGGGAGAGTGGAAGGATGAGAATGGAGTTGTACAGGGCAAAGGCGGATACCTCTATCTGGCGGTTGGTAATTATACACTGACCGGTACCGCGGAGAAAGATGGTGTGACTTATCAGGCAACTCTTAAGATATCAGTTACAAATACTACACGGGCCAATATGGTAACCGCCCATGTAGTGGCTCAATAAATAAAAGGGGAGACTATTTTATGAAAAAACATACGAAAATGTCAATGCTAAAACGTATCCTGGCAATTGTGATCGCAGCAGCAGTAGCGGTTTCCATACTTACGGTTCCGGATGTGGAAGTAAGTGCGGCAACCGGTAAAGTAAAATCTGTAGCGGTTACAAACCTGCCGGCAAAACAACTGACACTCAAAAAAGGGAAAACATTTACCTTAAAATCAAAGGTAACAGTAACCAGAAAGGCTTCAAAGAAGGTTACATATAAGACAAGCAACAAAAAGATTGCGACGGTAAATGCAAAAGGTAAGATCACAGCGAAGAAAAAAGGAACCGCTAAGATCTATGTGATCTCAAAGGCAGATAAGAAGAAAAAATGCACGATCACAGTAACCGTCGGAACACCGGTTACCAAAGTGAAGCTGAATAAGACCAAGTCTACAATGACAGTCGGCAAGAAGCAGACCTTAAAGGCAACGGTTACACCGAAGAAAGCAAGTAGCAAGGCAGTCGTATGGCAGTCATCCAATAAGAAGGTTGCAACTGTAACCAGCAAGGGTGTCGTAAAGGCAAAGAAAGCCGGAACGGTTAAGATTACAGCAACAGCAAAGGACGGCTCCGGTAAGAAGGCATCCTGCAAGGTAACAGTAAAGAAAGTGTCTGCAGCGAAACCGGACAATCCAGTTCCAGTAACGCCGCTTGGTATCAAGAGTGTGAAAATCGTACAGGATGATATGATGGAGGTTACCTTTACAAAGGCAACAGCACTTACGGCAGCAGATTTTAATGTATGGGCAAAACGATATGAAAATGCAGATTATCTGAAGAAATATACAGTAAGTCAGGTAACGACAACGGATTCCATTACTTACAAGGTGTATATCACGGGAGATATGGTATTTGGCAAAGGGCTTTATATCAAGGTAGAGGTACCAAAGTTAAAGTTGTCAAAAGAGTGTGTGTATATGGAAGATACATACAATGTCGAAAATTCTGTAACATTATCATATAAAGTAGGAGCTACAGTAAAAGATATAAGACAAAGACTGGGAACAGGTTATGCGAATTATTCGATCAGCGGGCTTCCTGCCGGTATTCAATATGAGGTCACAACAGAGGCAACGAAACGGGTGATGGAATTTTCAGGATCACCGAGAAAGGCTGGGGTGTATGACAGCGTTCTGGTTTACGAAGATGAGATTGGCAGTAAATATCGTTTGACAATCCGTTGGATCATATATGACGCGGACAATCTGATCGTATGTGATAAAGAAGAAGGGGCATTAAATACTAATTGGAGTAGTTTATTTACACCGGTGTATGCATATGGAGGAAGCGGTTCTTATACATATGAGATCATAAGAGCAGAAAGTGACAGTGCGATTCTGAATAACTGTAAGATTGTAGATGATTTAGATAAGATCAATATCAATGCAAAAGGGATTGCATCAGGAGTATATAAGATCCGTATCCGTGTCATAGATCAGAAGGATGGTACAAAGACAGGAACGGGAACACTTACTTTTACAATTGTAGATTCCTATTATATCAAGGGAATTGTAAGAGATGCGAATGGAGATCCGATAGAGCAGTACCGTTATTCAATAATTAATAAGAATAGATATGCGGAATATTCAAATACGATAAGCGGAGTAAGGTATAGCACCTATAATCTCAGTACCAAAAAATATGATGGTACGTTTTACGATGAAGGTCTGGAAAGCGGCACATATGATATCACGATATCCGATCGAAGCGGGTCTGTAAGTCAGAGCATTTATAATCTGACAGCATTACCAAGAAAGGAAGGGCAGACATCGACGGATACGGATCTGAAGATGATGTTTGATGTCACACTTCCTGTTTATAAGATCAAGATTGAGATGGACCCAAATGCGCCGGAAGAAGTACAGGGATTTACGAAATTCGCTACCTGGCGCGATGTAGCCGGATCGAAATATTACAATGAAGGAACAACACAATACCTTCCAAACGGAACTTATCATCTGAGCTGTACCGGTACGGTGAATGGCACAAAATATGTCTTTTATGTGGATATAACCGTGAATGGCAGCAATAAAACAGCATATGCTTATGTAAAAGAATAAGATATGGGAATGGATGTTACATGAGTCATGAGAAACATGGAAGGAGACAAGAGTATAAATGAAAGAAAGACGAAAGAATTCGACGGTAGGGAGAATACTTGCATGGGTGATCGCAGCTGCAGTGGCAGTATCCATTCTTACCATTCCACAGACAGAAAGTTATGCGGCAGGGGGTAAGGTAACAAAGGTAGCGGTATCCAATCTTCCGGCAAAGCAGCTGACACTGAAAAAAGGGAAAACATTTACTTTAAAGCCAAAGGTAACAGTAACCGGAAAAATTTCAAAGAAGGTTACTTATAAGACAAGCAACAAAAAGGTTGTGGCAGTGAATGCAAAAGGTAAGATCACAGCAAAGAAAAAAGGAACAGCAAAGATCTATGTGATCTCAAAGGCAGATAAGAAGAAAAAATGCACGATCACAGTAACGGTCGGAACACCGGTTACCAAGGTGAAGCTGAACAAGACCAAGTCGACAATGACAGTCGGGAAAAAGCAGACCTTAAAGGCAACGGTCACACCGAAGAAAGCAAGCAGCAAGGCAGTTGTGTGGAAGTCATCCAACACAAAGGTTGCAACGGTTACGAGCAAAGGTGTTGTAAAGGCAAAGAAAGCTGGAACGGTTACGATCACAGCAACTGCTAAGGATGGCTCCGGTAAGAAAGCAGCCTGCAAGATCACAGTAAAGAAGAAAAAAACTGCAAAACCGGCAAATGATCCTACACCTATACCACCGGCTCCAACCGGGTCGGTCGTGATCAAGAGTCTGACAATCCTTGGAAATGCAGATATTCAGGTGGTGTTAAGTGCCAAACAGGCATTAAAGGCATCGGATTTTACAGTTTCCAGTAAAGTGAATGGATATGGTAAATATGTAAGAAAATGTGTACTTGACAGTGTGACAACAACAGATCAGATCACATATCGTATTCATTTGAACAGACAGGATGTGCTCTTTAACAATAATATGATTCAGGTATCTGTTCCCAAATTGAAGACCAGTAAAGAAGCGGTATATCGAAAAGCTGCCAGTACAATAACGACCAGCGAAGTAAAGATATTTGCAAAGGGCGACGGATTTAACACAAAGAAGGATATAACCTATTATAAACCGGATATATCAGGACTTGCTGTTTTTACAGTTGGAGAACTGCCGCCGGGCGTTTCTTATAAAGAGGTACAGACAGGCAGTAATTCAAATTATCTTGAATTTACAGGCGTATTTACTGCGAGCGGGATCTATACAACAAAGATCGATGTAGTAGATGAACTTGGTAATAAGATACATCATACAATCACCTGGAAGGTATGGGATGCTCAGACGATCGTTGCAGAAGACATTATACAATATGGCTATTTACAGAATCCGGATGCAGCCGCCGGTAAACCGGATGGTGCGTATACATCCAAATCTGATGCACAAATTTTACCACGAGGCGGAAGCAGTACTTACACATATGAAGTTGTTTCGAAGGCAGACTGCATGGAACTGACACCGGATGGATTTTATGCTTATGGTACGATAGATACCAGGCAGGCGGGAACTTATTCTATGAAAGTAAAGATCACAGACAAGAAAGATTCTGCTATCTTTACATACTGTACAGTGACATTTGTCATTACAAAGGGAATTCGTGTGAAAGGAACATTTGTGGATCTGGATGGTCATAAGATCAAGAATACAGTTTCAGATACCTTTTGGTGTTATATCAAGTCCAAGTGGACGGATCGGGCATACTCCATTGATCTGAAAAAAGAGATCGGAAAGTACAATAGTAGTACCGGAACGGTATATTTTGATGTCCCGGAAGGCAATTACGACATAAGAGTGGTAAATAAAACCGGAGGGGTAGAAAAATATCTTGAAAATTATACGGTAAGTGCATCAACAAGCAATAATTACCAGATTGTGCTTCCGTTATATCAGATCACGGTTGCATCGGATAATACAGCATTAGGTGTTTCATCTTTTGGAGAATGGGAAGAAGCAGATGGTACTTTGAGAGGAAAAGGTGAGTATCTGTATCTGCCGGTTGGTAATTATACATTAACCAGTACTGCAGAGAAAAATGGGGTAACCTATCAGGCAACTCTCAAGATATCAGTTACGAATACTACACGGTCTGCAACAGTGACCGCGCACGTGGTGGCAAAATAAAAAAATACTACCCACAGGCATACCTGAAATTATGATAACCTGTGGGTAATATAATATTCCGAGCAAATAAAATCGGGAGAAGAAGGTAGTAAAGAGAGGCTATGTTTATGAAAAAACACGCAAAGACGTCAGTGCTAAAACGAATTCTGGCAGTTGTAATTGCAGTAACAGTAGCAGTGTCCATATTTACGGTTCCGGATGCGGAAGTAAGTGCGGCGACTGGAAAAGTAAAATCTGTAGCAGTCACAAATCTGCCCGCAAAACAACTGACACTTAAAAAAGGAAAGACATTTACCTTAAAATCAAAGGTAACAGTAACCAGAAAGGCTTCAAAGAAGGTTACATATAAGACAAGCAACAAAAAGATTGCGACGGTAAATGCAAAAGGTAAGATCACAGCGAAGAAAAAAGGAACCGCTAAGATCTATGTGATCTCAAAGGCAGATAAGAAGAAAAAATGCACGGTCACAGTGACAGTCGGTACACCGGTTACCAAGGTAAAGCTGAACAAGACCAAGTCTACGATGACAATTGGCAAAAAGCAGACCTTAAAGGCGACGGTTACACCAAAGAAAGCCAGCAGCAAGGCAGTCGTATGGAAGTCATCCAATAAGAAGGTTGCAACTGTAACCAGCAAAGGTGTTGTAAAGGCAAAGAAAGCAGGAACAGCTACGATTACAGCAACAGCAAAGGACGGCTCCGGTAAGAAAGCCACCTGCAAGGTAACAGTAAAGAAAGCATCTGCAGCAAAGCCGGCTGATCCAACTCCGGCTGCTCCGGACTATGCGATCAAAAGTATGAAGGTTCTTGGAGTGGAGAGCATAGAAATCACATTTTCCAAGGCGGTTGTACTTACAAAGGCAGACTTTGAAATCTTTGCAAAGCAGTATTCATATGGTACCTATAAGAAACCGTATCAAGTAGTTCAGGCAGAAACTAGTGATCATATCACATATATACTGCATATCAACGATGAAGATGAGTTTCAGAAAAATACATATATCAAGGTAGCAGTCAAAACCAGCGGTGTGTATAAGGAGTGTATATATCGGGATAAGACAGTTAATATTCAGAAAACCAGATACTATGCGATCAAAGTAAATGGAGCATTGGAAAGCTACAATGATGATCTTACTTATGGAACCGGTTACAGGACGTATTCAATTGATAAGCTGCCTGTAGGAATGGATTATTATATATTGAATGATATGATTGATGAAAGTATTGTGTTTACAGGATCACCGACAGAAGCAGGTGAGACTCAGAGCTTGTTGACCTGCGAAGATGAACTGGGAAATAAATATCAGACGACCATTATCTGGATGATCTATGATGAAAATCAGTTGTATTCACGTAGTACGACATGTCAGTATTTTTCACGGGAGAATGGCGTCTATCATAAGCCATATTCTGTATACGGTGGAAGTGGACAGTATACATATGAATTAGCCGGGGGTGATTATGAACTTTTCCAGACGACAATCAGTACATCAGGCTATATGAGGGTATCATTTGAAAATGTAGATGCCGGTGAATATCAGATTCAGGTTAAGATAACAGATAAGAATAACCCTGCTCTATATACGGTTGCGACAATTACATATACAATTATTGATGGAGCACATATCAGTGCGATTGTCCGGGATGCAAATGGTGATCCGATTCGAAGAGGAAATTATTCCTTACATGGATATTCGGATGATCCATCACAGAAATTGAATTCTACCAGTGGTTCAATACAAGATGGTACAATGTCTTATACCATTATTCCGGGAAATTATAATATTACCTTTTATAATGCAAGTCATACAGCGAAGTATACATTTTACAATCAGAAATGTCCGGTGAATTCCGGTGATGAGCCGATGACTTTTGATGTGACACTTCCGGTCTATCCGGTAACGATCGTTCCGGATCCGGAAAAGAGTACAGCCACATCATTTGGATATTGGGTAGATGTGAATGGTGCAAATGCGTATGGATATGAATCAGGAGATACGCTCTATCTTCCAAATGGTACTTATTATATTAAGACGGAAGATGGTAAAAGTTATGCCAGATTTACTGTGAACGGCAAGAGTCTGACAGTAAATGCGTATGATCGTCAGTAAGGAGGACAGGATATGAATCGAATACATAATATGAGCTATGCCAAACGGATCCTTGCATGGGTGCTTGCTGTAACAGTTGTACTGTCTATCCTGACTATTCCACAGGGAGAGAGCTATGCTGCTGCAGGAACGGTGAAGTCAATTGCTGTAACAAATCTTCCGGCAAAGCAGTTGACACTGAAAAAAGGAAAAACATTTACCTTGAAATCAAAGGTAACCGTAACCGGAAAAGCTTCAAAGAAGGTTACTTATAAGACAAGCAATAAAAAAATCGTGACAGTAAATGCAAAGGGTAAGATCACAGCAAAGAAAAAGGGAACAGCAAAGATTTATGTGATCTCAAAGGCAAATAAAAAGAAAAAATGCACGATCACAGTAACCGTCGGTACACCGGTTACCAAAGTAAAGCTGAATAAGACAAAATCAACTATGACAGTTGGTAAGAAGCAGACCTTAAAGGCAACGATTACACCGAAGAAAGCCAGCAATAAGGCAGTTGTATGGAAGTCATCCAACACAAAGGTTGCAACAGTATCAGGCAAAGGCGTTGTAACGGCAAAGAAAGCCGGAACCGTTACGATTACAGCAACCGCAAAGGATGGTTCCGGAAAGAAAGCAGCCTGCAAGATTACAGTAAAGAACCAGGTAAAGCCGGCTCCGGCACCTGTAACTGTAAAAAGTGTGAAGGCGATTGGAATGATGCAGGTTCAGGTAGAATTGACAGGTGCCAAGGAATTAAGCAGTTCGGATTTTAAAATCTATAAAAGAAAGTACTCCTTTGGCAGTTATAAGAAGGAATGTAATATTGATTCGGTTAAGACCTCCGATAAGATAACATATAAGATAACACTGGATACTTTAGATGCGCTTGTAACAGGAGATATGGTACAGGTTGTGATTGCCAAAATGAATTATAAGGGAGAGGCTGCATATAAGGGAATCATAAGAGAGCAGACGACAAAGTCCGAGATCATAAAAAGTGTTGGATATAGTATCAATCACTATTCCGATGAAAAATATTATGAACCGGGACTGGTCGGGCTGTGTTCGTTTAAGATAACAGGAGAGCTTCCTCAGGGAATTACATATAAGATAATAAAAGACGATGATATGTTTAATGGTATAACCGATTGTCTGGAGTTTTCAGGAAGTTTTACAAAAGGCGGAATTTATACCACGAAAATTGAGGTAGAAGATGAGATCGGCAATAAGGTTCATCATACGATTACATGGAAGATAGCCGATGAGAACCGGTTAATGGCAGCAGATATTGTGCAATATGATTATCTGCGGCAGGAAAAAGGAGAAACAAAGAAATCATGCCATGTTGATCTGGATGCCTCAGTTTATGGCGGAAACGGAAGTGTGAAATATGAGATACTTCAATGTTCAAATGAAATAAGTTACAGCAAAAGTGCATTTGGACTTAACTGCATTCTGGATACAGAAAAAACAGGCACCTATACACTGAAAGCCAAAGTAACAGATACCAAAGATGCTTCAATAACAACGATTTTATCAGTTACAATAATTGTGAAGGATAGTGTAGCATTTAAGGGCTGTGTGTATGATCTGGACGGACACAAGATTACATCAACGGTCGCGGATGTGGCTGCACCATACTATATATCTTTATATGCAAAAGAAAAAGATACGTTGTGTGATGCGTCAGAATTTAATGATCCGAAATCAGATGGATCATTTCAGATTTTTGTTCCGGACGGAACCTATGATGTCTTTGTAGCAAGCGAGGCACAAGATATAGGAACCTGGGTATGCGACAGCAAGGTAACCGCATCTACCCCATATCAGAAAATTGTACTTCCGGTATATCAGATCACGATCGGATCGGACAATCCGGCAATCGACATTCGTAATTTTACAAAATGGAGATCCAATGAGAGAAAAACAATATATGGAAACGTAATATATCTTACAGCCGGAACCCATATCTGGACAAGCACCGCCACTATAGATGGTGTAGAATATACTGCTACATTAAACGTAACAGTAACAGATAAAACACGATCCACAACCGTAAAGGCACATGTAGTGGCAAAATAAAACAAAAGAATAATAATCGTAAAAGATTATAATTATGCGACGGATACCTGTTATAATGATTTGATGCACATATCACATTATAGTAGGTATTCGTTTTTTTATGTGAAAAATTGTATTTTTGTCAAAGCTGTAAATATGGCAATGTGTATATATTTTATTTATATTATATAAAAATATAAATAAACAACATTAACAATGCAGATACTATGATAGAAACTATGGATTTGTATAACACTAAAAAAATAGTTCAAAGAATATGCGTAAATTCAGAATTAGCTATTATACAAAAGTGAATGGATATGCAGGTATGCTGTGTCGGCTGGTGCTTGTATCCTATAACAACATTAGCGAAGCTTCCGTTATGAAGTGCACATTGTCAGCACATACGGGTGCATGTTTGAGCCGCAGGCGAGTTTGCACAGGAGTATGTGCGGATAAGACATGTGCAGTTCATAGGAAGAGAAGTGTGTTGTTATAGGATACAAGCACCAGCCGACACAACATACCTGCATATACCTCACAAAACTAGTGGCTAATTCTGAATTATCCCCGCCAATTCCGGGTGTTGAATGTTTTTCATAATTGCGGTATAATATTGAATCAATATGTACAAATATAGGAAGTCTGGAGGTATACAGAATGAGTGAAGAAAATACAAGCACGTATGAAAATATAGAAGAAGAAAATTCCATCGGTCATGTACAGATCGCAGGCGAGGTAATCGCGATCATTGCAGGTCTGGCAGCAACTGAAGTAGACGGTGTATCAAGACTTGCCGGCTCACTATCAAATGAACTCGCAAGCCGTCTTGGCAAGAAGAATCCGGCAAAGGGCGTGAAAGTAGAATTACTGCCGGGCGAAGTAAAGGTAGATCTGGCAATTGACGTATTATATGAGTACAGCATTCCAACTGTGACAACACAAGTTCAGGATAAAGTAAAGCAGGCAATCGAGACTATGACAGGTCTTAATGTAACCAAGGTAAATATACGTGTAGCCGGCGTTCGCATGGCAGACGCAAACTAGAGAGGAACATATGACAAGACGAGAGATAAGAGAAACCGTATTTAAAATTTTATTCAGTCTGGAATTCAATGACATTTCAGAGATCAGAGAAGAAGCAGAACTCGAACTGGAGCATGCCAGCCTTTATGATGAAGACGATAACAAGATGGATGCAGTAGCCATGACAGAGGAAGAAAAAGCCTATGTTATAGATCGAGTAGAGGCAGTCGTAGCCCATATTACAGAGATCGATGAAACGATCAGTGGTATTTCACAGGGATGGAAGCTTGGCAGAATCGGAAAAGCAGAGCTTGCTATCTTAAGACTGGCTGTATACGAGATCAAATTTGATGAAGATATTCCTGTAAAGGTAGCGATCAATGAAGCAGTAGAGCTTGCAAAGACATACTGCGATGTAGAAGCAAAGAGCTTCATTAATGCACTTCTTGCAAAGCTTGCAGATTAGGTGAGAATATGGCAAAGAAAAGCTATACCGTCGGACAGGTAAATGGATATATCAAGAATCTGATCAGCAGTGATTATCTGCTTGGTGATATTTATGTGAAGGGAGAAGTCTCTAACTGCAAATATCACAGTTCCGGGCATATCTATTTTTCATTGAAGGATGAGACCGGTTCGATCATGGCTGTTATGTTTAAAAGTTATGCATATTCCGGTCTTGATTTCAAACTGGAAAACGGGCAGCAGGTAGTCTGCCACGGAAGTGTGAATATCTACGAACGGGATGGCAGATATCAGTTATATGTAAAAGAGATCAAGCTGGATGGGATTGGAAATCTCTATGAGCGGTATGAACAGTTGAAACAGAAGCTGTATGAACAGGGACTGTTTGAATTCGATATCAAGAAGCCGATACCGGCATATCCGAAGCGGGTAGGCATCGTGACAGCACAGACAGGTGCGGCGATCCAGGATATCAGAAACATCGCAAAGAGAAGAAATCCATATGTCCAGCTTATCCTGTATCCGGCAAAGGTACAGGGAGATGGGGCAGCAGAAGATATCGCGCATGGAATCGAAGTGTTGGATAACATGGGCGTAGATACGATCATTATCGGTCGTGGCGGCGGCTCGATCGAAGACCTCTGGGCGTTTAATGAGGAGGTCGTTGCATGGGCAATCTACCATGCAACGACGCCGATCATTTCCGGTACAGGTCATGAGATTGATAATACGATCGCAGATTATGCGGCAGATCTTCGAGCACCGACACCATCAGCCGCCTGTGAGCAGGCAATACCGGATGTGATGTCTACAGTCCATCAGGTCATAAATCAGGGCAGACAGATGGATTATCTGATGAAACGGAGACTTGCAGCATATCAGGAGAAGCTGCAGGCTGCAGAAAGGCATCTTCGTATCCTGAATCCGAAGCAGAGGCTTGCACAGCAGCAGATTTATCTGGATGATCTGTCAGATCGTTTAAACCGTGCTATGAAGAACAAATACGACAGATACGAACATCGGGTGATGCTTCTTGCAGAACGTCTGCATGGTCTGTCACCATCGGCGAAGCTTATAAATGGATTTGGATATATCGAAAAGACCGGAACGCCGGTAACAACGATAAAAGAGATAGAAAAAGACGACCACATTACCATCCGTGTTCATGATGGTCTGATCGAGACAAGAGTAACGGATGTGAAAGAGGAAGATTAGAAATGGCAGAGAAGATGGAAAAGGAGGATTTCTCGATCGAGGAATCCCTGAAGAAAATAGAAGCGATCACGGCTGTCTTAGAGAATCCTGCGACATCGTTAAAGGACAGTCTGGCAGCCTATGCAGAGGGCGTACAGCTTGTTCAGGCATGTAAGGACAATCTGTGTGATGTAGAAAAAGAAATGATCGTATTGAGTGGAGAGAACAGTGGAAAAGAATAAATTAGAACTTCGGACAAAAGAAGTACAGGATATTATATACACATATGCACCGGCAGAAGAAGGGTTTCAGAAAACTATCTTTACGGCAATGAATTATTCCTTTCAGGCAGGCGGAAAGAGACTACGTCCGTTATTAATGCAGGAAACCTACCGCTTGTTTGGCGGAACAGGAAAAGTTGTAGAGCCGTTTATGGCAGCAATCGAGATGATACATACCTATTCCCTGATCCATGATGATCTGCCGGCATTGGATAATGATGAATACCGCAGAGGAAGAAAGACTTCGCATGTGGTATTTGGTGAGGCAATGGCGATCCTTGCTGGTGATGCGCTTTTAAATTATGCATTTGAGACAGCCTGTAAGGCATTTGAGCTGGAACCGGGTGATCAGACTGTTGCCAGAGCATTCACGATCCTTGCAAAAAAAGCAGGTGTAAACGGAATGATCGGTGGCCAGGTTGTAGATGTAGAGATGACAGGGAAGCAGATGAGTGGTGATCAGCTTCATTTTGTGTATGAGAATAAGACCGGTGCGTTGATCGAAGCATCCATGATGATCGGTGCAGTTCTTGCCGGAGCAACGGAAGACGAATTGAAGCAGGTTGAGATGATCGCATCGGATATCGGACTGGCATTCCAAATCCAGGATGATCTTCTGGATATTTTGGGTGACAGCGCAGTGCTTGGAAAACCTGTCTGCTCAGATGAAGAAAATGGTAAAGTAACTTATGTCACGGTCCACGGACTTGAGGAGTCCAAGAAGGATGTCGCGGAGATATCCAGGCGTGCGGTTACAAGACTGGATCAGCTTCCGTATAAGAATGAATTTCTGGATGAATTGATTCTGGAACTGGTCAACAGAAAGAAATAACAGAGATGAAAGATATGAGTATACTGGATCGAATACAAGAACCAAATGACATAAAGAAAATAGATGAGAAAGATCTGCCGGAGCTGGCACAGGATATCCGAGAGTTTCTGATTGCAAATGTCAGCGAGACGGGTGGGCATTTGGCGTCAAACCTTGGGTGCGTGGAACTTACAATCGCACTTCACCGTGCGATGGATTTCCCGGCTGATAAGCTGGTATGGGATGTAGGACATCAGTCCTATGTGCATAAGATCCTGACCGGACGAAAAGATCAGATGACAACGTTACGGAAGTTTGGCGGTTTAAGCGGATTTCCCAAGACCAGTGAGAGTGATTGTGATGCTTTTAATACAGGACACAGTTCGACTGCGATGTCAGCAGCACTTGGTATGGCATGTGCAAGAGGAATCAAAGGAACACAGGAGAAGATCGCAGCCGTTGTTGGTGACGGTTCTTTCACCGGTGGTATGGTTTATGAAGCGCTAAATAACATGGCAGAGGTCAAGACCGGATGCCTGGTCGTGCTGAATGACAATGAGATGTCGATTGACCACAATGTAGGTGGAATGTCAAGCTACCTGAGTAAGCTTCGTGTCGGTCAGCCATATAATGATCTGAAAAACGGAATCGAGAAAGCGCTGATGCATATACCGGTAGCAGGTGAGAAGCTTGCGAAAGGATTGAAGCGGTCAAAGGACTCTTTAAAGCAGATATTCGTTCCCGGAATGTTCTTTGAAGAAATGGGTGTTACTTATATCGGACCGATCGATGGTCATAATATACGCATGATGGAAGAAACCTTCCGGCGTGCATTTAAGTTAAATAAACCGATTCTGGTTCATGTGAAAACGATCAAAGGAAAAGGGTATAAATATGCGGAGAAGCATCCATGCTATTTCCATGGGATCAGTTCTTTTGATGTTGCAACCGGAAAAGTGAAAAATGTAGAAAAAGGTTTATCTTATACTGCTGTATTTGCGAGAAAACTGATAGAACTTGGAACAGAAAATAATCGAATCGTTGCGATCACGGCTGCAATGAGCAAGGGAACCGGAGTCAATAAATTTGCAGAGGAATTCCCGGATCGAACCTTTGATGTGGGAATTGCAGAAGAACATGCGGTAACATTTGCGGCAGGACTTGCTGCGGAGGGCATGATCCCTGTGGTAGCGGTATATTCTTCCTTCTTACAGCGGGCTTACGATCAGATCCTGCATGATGTCTGTATGCAGAATCTGCATGTTATATTTGCAATCGACCGGTCAGGGCTGGTCGGGGCAGACGGTGAGACACATCAGGGAATCTTTGATACGGCATTTTTATCGCATATTCCGAATCTGATCATTATGGCTCCGAAGAATCGCTATGAGCTGACCAGAGCGATGGAATGGGCAGTAGCCTATGACGGACCGGTTGCGATCAAATACGCCAGAGGACAGGCATATTACGGTTTGAAAGATTATAATGAGCCGGTCGAATACGGAAAGAGCGAGATCCTCCGTGAGGGAAGTGAGATCGCATTAGTAGCGGTTGGAAATATGGTGGAAGAAACCGAGAAATTATATAACCGGTTCCTGCAGGAAGGCAGACAGGTGACCTTTGTCAATGCAAGATTTATCAAGCCATTAGATAAAGAGATGATCGACCATCTGGCAGAGACACATAAGCTGATCGTAACGATCGAGGAAGGTATTCTGCATGGCGGTTATGGTGCTCTGGTTGAGGAATATCTGGAATCAAAGGCAAGTGATGTGAAGGTGCTTCCGATCGCAATCGAAGATACCTTTGTGCGTCATGGAAGTGTAGAAGAACTGAGAAAGATGTTGAAGATAGATGCTGAATCCATATACAGACGGATTCGGGACATAATGGAGTAGAGATGAAAGAACGACTGGATGTAATGATGGTAAATCGTGGACTTGCAGAGTCCAGAGAAAAAGCAAAGGCGATCATCATGTCGGGCATTGTCTATGTAGATAACATAAAGGAAGACAAGGCAGGATCGACATTTGATGAGAAAGCACAGATAGAAGTAAGAGGCAACACATTAAAATATGTGAGCCGCGGTGGTTTAAAGCTTGAAAAGGCAATGGATTGCTTCGGAGTAAGTCTTGCAGGAAAAGTGGCAATGGATGTTGGATCTTCAACCGGTGGATTTACGGACTGTATGCTGCAAAATGGTGCAGTCAAGGTGTATTCGGTGGATGTCGGACATGGACAGCTTGCATGGAAGCTTCGAAACGATGAGCGGGTTGTCTGTATGGAGAAAACAAATATCCGTTATGTGACACCGGATGATATCGAAGACAGGATTGCATTTGCATCGATTGATGTATCCTTTATCTCTTTGACAAAGGTGCTTCCTCCGGTAAAAGAGCTTCTGACAGACGATGGAGAGATCGTGTGTCTGATCAAGCCGCAGTTTGAAGCCGGCAGAGAAAAGGTCGGTAAGAAGGGCGTTGTCAGAGATCAGAAGGTGCATGTAGAAGTGGTTGAGATGATCGTTGACTTCGCAAGACAGATCGGATTTAAAACACTTGACTTAAGCTATTCACCGATCAAGGGACCGGAAGGAAATATCGAGTATCTTTTGTACATAACAAAGGATCAGACGAAGGGAAATAAAGAATTTGATATAAAGGCTATGGTGGAAGAATCACACAGATGCCTGTAAGAGGAGTAAAGATCCGATGAATCGTTTTATGATCGTGGTGAATCCCGATAAGGACACCGATTCGACAGTTACAAACAGAATACAGAGTTATCTGGAAGCGCATGGGGCAGCCTGTATGGTGCGGGATGTATTCCATCTGGAGTCTTCGGACTGGGAAGCTTTAAAGAAAGAGCAGTTTGACTGTGTACTGGTTCTTGGTGGTGATGGAACGCTTTTGCGCATGGCAGGTGAGACGGAAGATATTGATATACCGTTATTTGGCATTAATCTGGGTACGGTAGGCTTTCTGACAGAAGGGGAAGTTGCAAATATCGAAGAGATACTGGATCGGCTGCTGACGGATGATTTTACGATTGAAGAACGAATGATGGTCACAGGTACGGTTACGAAAGCGGATGGCACAACGTATCGCAAGAGTGCTTTAAATGATATCGTGATCAGCCGGGCAGGATTTTCCAGACTGATCGGACTTAATGTGTCTGTTGATGGACAGGTGCTTGATACATATGAGGCAGATGGTGTTGTGATATCGACACCGACAGGCTCAACCGGCTATAATCTGTCAGCGGGAGGGCCAATCGTCAGCCCGGATGCAGAGCTATTAGTGATCACGCCGGTATCACCACATTCATTGACTGCAAAGAGTATCGTATTATCCGGTAAAGAGGAGATTACGATAGAGATCACCAAGAAGCGTAAGACACAGGATACAGAGGCGATCTGTTCTTTTGATGGTGGTAATGATGTGGAATTATCTGTTGGTGACCGGGTAGATATCCGCAAGGCGGAGAAGATAACCAGACTGATCAAAGCAAGTAATGTAAATTTTTATGAGATACTTAGAAATAAATTAGGAGGAAACTGAGATGAAATATCAAAGACAGGCAAAGATACTGGAGCTTGTTGAAAAATATGATATTGAAACACAGGATGATCTTCTGGAGAAACTGAAGGAAGAGGGATTTCAGGCAACACAGGCAACTGTTTCCAGAGATATTCGGGAAATGAATCTGACCAAGGTATCCGTACCGGGAGCCAGACAGAAGTACGCCGTTGAGAAGAACAATCGTTATGAGACGCTGGATTCCTATAAGAAGGTTCTGAGCACAGGAATTATTTCTGTAGATGCAGCAGAGAACCTGATCGTGATCAAGACAATCTCCGGTGTTGCCATGGCTGTAGCGGCCGCACTGGATCATATGGCTATTGATGGGCTGATGGGCTGTATCGCAGGAGATGATACGATCTTCCTTGCTGTGAAGGATAAGAACCTGACGATGTCGATCAAGGCGCAGATTGAAAAGATGTAAATTCTGTTATTTTGTGCATGGAATACACAGGAGGACATATGCTTTTAAATGTACACATAAAAAATATTGCATTGATTGAAGATGCAAATATCAATTTTACAGATGGACTGAATATCTTAACCGGTGAGACCGGTGCAGGTAAGTCTATTATTATGGGAGCTTTAAAGATTGGTATGGGAGGCAAGCTTCCAAAAGATATGCTGAGAGATCCGGAAAAAGAAGGTTTCTGTCAGTTATTATTTTTTATTGATGATGAATCACTGGTGAAGCAGCTGCAGGAGCTTGGGGTTACACCGTCAGAGGATGGAGAGATCATCATAACCAGACGAATAGTAAATGGCAGAACCATGAATACTATTAATGACCAGACAGTAACAGCAGCAAAGTTAAAAGATGTTTCGGCACTTCTTGTGGATATGCATGCACAGCATGAGCAGCAGATCCTGTTGAAGAAGGCAGAGCATTTGAATATTCTGGATAAATTTGCAAAAAAACCGCTTGCTTCATTAAAACAGAAATATGAAGACTGCTATAAAACATTTGAAGATCTTCGAAAAGAACTGGAAGAAGGACAGATGGATGAAGGCGAGCGGAAACGGAAACTGGAATATATCCGGTTTGAAGCAGGAGAGATCGAAGGTGCCAGGCTGGTTCCGGGTGAAGATGAAGAACTGGAGAAGCAGTACCGTAAGATGGTGAATGCCAAGGATATTGTAGAAGCAGTTTCTGAGGTTTATTCGATCACAGGGTATAACCGGAACGCATCTGCCGGAAATGAGATCGGACGTGCGCTTGCAAGCTTAAAAGCGATAAAAGGTCTGGATGAGGAGATAGAGAGCATCTTCAGTGAGCTTACAAATATTGATTCGCTGTTAAATGATTTTAATGTATCGGTCAGTGATTATATGCAGAGTATGGAATTCGATGAGTCTGAATTCCATGAGGTTGAAGACCGGCTGAATACCATTAATAATTTAAAAGGAAAATATGGAAGAACCCTAGATGATGTACTTGCTTATCTGGAGCAGCTGAAGCAGAATGAAGCAAAGCTTGTGCAGTATGAGGAATATGCGGAAGAATTGCAACAGAAAGTGAAAACAGCAAAAAAAGAACTGGATCAGGCGGCGGAAGTTTTAAGTGCAGAACGAAAGATTCAGGCAAAAGAATTATGTAAGCGGGTATCAGAGGCACTGGAGGATCTGAGTTTTAATCAGATCCGGTTCGATATGCATTTTGATCGTCTGACACATCCGGGAACTTCCGGTATCGACGACTGTTACTTTGTTGTATCGACAAATGTCGGAGAAAAGGAACGTCCGCTTTATGAGGTTGCATCCGGCGGTGAGCTTTCGAGGATCATGCTTGCGATCAAATCCTGCATGGCATCGGAAGATAACATTGATACTCTGATATTTGATGAGATTGATGTTGGTATCAGCGGCAGAGCAGCATCAAGTGTGGCAGCAAAGCTTGCGGTTATATCAAAAGCGCATCAGGTGATCAGTATTACGCATCTGCCACAGATTGCAGCAATGGCGGACAGTCATTACAGAATTGAAAAAGTGGTAAAGGATGGCAAGACGATCACGCAGATCTCCAAGTTAGACCGGGAAGAATCTGTGCTTGAGATTGCCAGGCTGCTTGGCGGTGCAGAGATCACAAATGCCGCGGTTGAAAATGCCAGGGATATGAAAGAACTGGCAGACAAAGCAAAAATACACTAATTAAAAACAGAACAAAAAAACCAATACTAAGAGTAGCAATAAAACAATTGCTGCTCTTTTTTTACGCGGACAACGAGCCAAAGTCTGTGCTTGCACAAGACCTTGGCGACTGTCGCAATAACCATAAGAAACCGGAGGCATGTTTCTTATGGTCTGTGCAGCATTTACAGAAAGGAGTATTGGGATGGAAGAAGGAACAAAGACGTCGAACCGTTACCGTTCGCTGCTGATCGGATTTTTGATCTTGGATCTGATCGCATTTACACTGCTGGCAGTCGCTTATTTCTGGAACGGAGATATCGGAGATCAGGAGATCAAGTATGAAGATGCGGAGCTTGTATTCGATGATCTGTCCGGACAGAAAGTGATACCGTCCGGCGAACCGGTCGGGATCTATCTGAAAACAGATGGCGTTATGGTCGTAGATTGTGACGAGGTGGAAACTGCACAGGGAGAGATTTGCTCTCCCTGTAACGGCCTGCTTCAGACAGGAGATTACATCACAGCTGTAAATGAAACAGCCATATCAACAAAAAAGGAACTGATGCAGGCTTTATCCGGGAATAATACCGGAACTGTGAGACTTACATTTCTGCGGGACGGAAAGTCACAGGTAGCAGAGGTTACACCTGTGAAAACAAATAAGAATGCTTATATGTTAGGACTGTGGGTGAAGGATGACATATCGGGTATCGGAACAGTGACCTTCCTATGTGGCAATCAGTTTATGGCACTTGGACACAGCGTATCGGATAATGATACCGGGCTTAAGATCAGCAGCACCGGTGGGGGTATCTATACTACACATATAACGAAGATCAACCGATCCTTTGTGTCGATGCCGGGGCAGCTTCAGGGAACGATCCTTTACAAGAAGGATCTGATCGGAATTGTAGAAGGTAATTATGATAACGGAATCGGCGGATATCTCGATGAAGAATATGTGGCGAAGCATTACAAAGCTGCAGAAGCCATGTATATCGCAGATCCTGATGAAGTTCAGACCGGAGAGGCATATATTTATTCCAGATTGGATGGGAATCTGAAAAAATACAAGATCAACATTCTGGCGGTTCATACCGATACTGCCAATAAAAATATGGAATTTAAGGTAGAGGACGAGGATCTGATCGCACTTACCGGCGGTGTCTGTCAGGGCATGAGCGGAAGCCCGATCGTACAGAATGGCAAGCTGATCGGTGCGGTTACACATGTGCTTGTGGATGATCCTACGGAAGGGTATGCTGTATTTATTGAAAATATGATAAAGTAGTGACTTAATTGATTATTCATGTTAGAATCGAAGCTGTACACTGTTAAAAGAAAAAAGAGAAGGGATATTTTGCTTCAGGGTACATGGAGCAGAAGATAGAGTACGATGGATACACAAAACAATAACAACAGAAGTTCATTTTCGGGGAAGATAGGATATGTGCTGTCGGCGGCAGGAGCGTCGGTCGGTCTTGGAAATATATGGCGGTTCCCGTATTTGGCGGCAAAGTACGGAGGAGGAATCTTTCTTCTGATCTATATTCTGCTGGCACTCACATTTGGATATACGATGATTGTTGCTGAGTCTGCGATCGGTCGTATGACAAGAAAGAGTCCGGTCGGAGCGTTTCGGTCATTTGGCAAGAAGAAATGGTTGTCCTTTGGCGGCTGGATCAATGCGATCATACCGGTGCTGATCGTACCGTATTATTCGGTGATTGGTGGCTGGGTTATCAAATATCTGGTGGAATATGTCAAAGGAAATGGAAAGAATCTGGCAAAGGATGGATATTTTACAGACTTTATCTCGAATGGCGTTTCGACAGAGCTTTGTTTCATCGTATTTTGTCTGTTTACGCTGGGGATCATCTTTGCAGGTGTTCAGAATGGTATTGAGCGTGTATCAAAGATCATGATGCCGGTACTGATCGTGTTATCGATCCTTATTGCTGTATATTCAGTGACAAGACCGGGGGCATTAAAGGGCGTGAGGTATTTTCTTGTTCCGAATTTTGATAATTTCTCATGGATGACTGTGGTAGCGGCGATGGGGCAGATGTTTTATTCCCTGTCGATCGCAATGGGTATTCTGATCACATTTGGTTCTTATATGAAAAAGGATACGGCGATCGAGGATGCTACAAGGAATGTTGAGGTGTTTGATACGGCGATTGCGATCATGGCAGGACTTATGATCATTCCTGCGGTATTCGCATTTTCAGGCGGTAATCCTGACACCTTACAGGCAGGTCCTTCATTGATGTTTATAACGATCCCTAAGGTATTTCAGAATATGGGACTTGGAACAATAGTCGGTATTCTGTTCTTCCTGTTGGTTTTATTTGCAGCAGTAACCAGCTCAATCGCACTGACTGAGAGTGCAGTATCCACATTTGAGGATGAGATCGGTTGGAGCAGAAAGAAAGCAACTGTTTATGTAGGTGTGATCATGCTGATCCTTGGAAGTCTGTCATCACTTGGATATGGACCGCTCGCCTGTGTAAAGATCATCGGTATGCAGTTCTTAGATCTGTTTGATTTTCTGACGAATTCGGTTATGATGCCGATCGCAGCACTTATGACCTGCTTACTGGTTTCAAGAGTTGTGGGAATCGATAAGATAGAAGAAGAGATTCGTCATGGCGAGGGTGCATTCCGCAGAAAGAAGATCTTTGTTGTGATGATCAAATACATATGTCCGGTCTTCGCCCTGATCATTCTTGCAAGCTCGGTTGCAAATGCACTTGGCTGGATCTCGATGTAGGATAAAAAGCAAAACTTCATTTAAAAATATAAATAAAATCTCCCCATTGTCTGTATTATGACCGCAGTTGTTGACTGTGGAAAATATATCGCAGTCAAAGGGAGATTTTTTGTCTTCAAGAATTTTGTATTGACATTTTATGTACACACCCATATAATTACCTATGGTAATTAACAAAGGTAATTATCAAATGAAAGTAAATTTATATCATTATTTGCAGGGAAAGAGCAGTTTTTATGAGAGATTTTTTCAACAAATTAAGATCAGAAGGGAGTATCAGAGCATGAATGCAGATAAGATCAAACGGATGTTAGATGCCTGTTATCTGGCAAAACGTATCCGGGAATTGCTTCCGGAGCTGCCAGAGGGTGTTACACCAGCATATATTCAGTACATGGATGTCATACATATCATTAAGGAGCAGCAGGAGCATGTAAAGATTTCCGATATCAGTGACTATCTGAAGCTGCCAAGACCGGGCGTGACAAGGACGGTAAAAGAGATGGAAAGCAAAGGGTATCTCAGCAAATATGCTTCAGAGGAGGACGGCAGGATCACTTATATTCAGATCACAGAGAAAGGTGAATTGCTGTCAGATAAATATGATAAGAATTATTACAGTCGTTTAGTTCGATATATGGATGACATTTCAGATGATGAAGCGGACTGTATGATCGATACGATCAGTAAATTCTATAAGGTCATGAGTGAGAGGAGGGTTACCATTGAATAGTTCAAAGTCAGATTTTACACAGGGAAGTATACTTGGGAAGTTAATTCCGTTTATGATGCCGGTGCTTGGTGCACTTGTATTACAGGCGGCATATGGAGCAGTTGACCTTCTGGTGGTTGGACGATTTGGCAGTACCTCCGGTCTGTCTGCGGTATCGACCGGAAGTCAGGTTTTAAATCTGGTTACATTTGTGATCACACAGCTTGCTATGGGAATTACAGTATTGATCGCGAGATATATCGGTGAGAAGAAGCCGGAACAGATCGGAGCATTGATCGGTGGATCTGCCGTCGTATTTGCGGTGATCTCAGCCGTGCTGTTTGTTGTGATGATTGCCTTTTCGCGGCCAATCGCGATACTGATGCAGGCGCCGGAAAAGGCAGTAGGACTTACCGCAAGTTATGTCCGTATCTGTGGAGCAGGCATTTTCTTTATTGTTGCATATAACCTGTTGGCGGCGATATTTCGTGGACTCGGAGACAGTAAATCCCCATTGATCTTTGTGGCAGTTGCCTGTGTGGTAAATGTCATTGGGGATCTGATCCTGGTAGCAGGCTGTCATATGGATGCGACAGGAGCTGCGATCGCAACTGTAGCAGCACAGGCAGTGAGCGTGGTATTTGCGATCTGTCTGCTTATAAAGAAGCAGCTTTCATTTACGATCACGAAGGCAGATTTCAGATTGAATGAGCATTGTAGAAAAGCACTGAAAACAGGACTGCCACTGGCACTTCAGGAGTGCCTGACCCAGGGATCCTTTCTAGCATTATGTGCGTTCGTGAATCGTCTGGGACTGGAAGCATCATCGGGTTATGGTGTAGCCTGTAAGGTTGTAAATTTTGCCATGCTGATACCAAGCTCCCTGATGCAGTCGATGGCATCCTTTGTTTCGCAGAATGTGGGAGCCGGAAATGAGAAGCGGGCGAAGAAAGCAATGTATTCCGGAATTGGTGTTGGCCTCGTGATCGGATGTATCGTATTTATCTTTGTAATGTTTAAAGGAGATCTTCTGACAGGAATCTTTACAACTGATAGAATCGTTGTTCAGAAAGGATATGATTATCTGCGGGGCTTCGCATTGGAGACCATCGTAACAGCGGTGTTGTTTAGCATGATCGGATATTTCAATGGACATGACAAGACGCTGTGGGTTATGATACAGGGATTGATCCAGACCCTGCTTGTCCGCCTGCCGCTGGCCTATTATATGAGTATCCAGCCGGATGCCAGCCTGACGAAGATCGGACTTGCAGCACCGGTTGCAACGATATTTGGTATTGTGATCAATATCATCTTCTATATTCATATGAATAAGAAGATGAGAGACAAGTCGCTTTAAAGCTGCTAAAAGAAGTTATAGCTTCTCTATGCTTCAAATGCGTTTTTAAAATTCCGTTTCTGTTCACCGCGGTAAAAGAGGACGGAGACTGCAGTTCCGCAGCACCAGCCGACCGGCCAGGAGCACCAGATACCGACAGAACCGAACATCTTTGAAAAGATGATGGATAAGACTACTCGAAGGATCAGATCGGTAAAGGTGGAGATCATGAATTTGTTCATGATACCTGCGCCACGCAGGATTCCGTCTGCCATTAATTTGATGGAAACGATGAAATAAAATGGTGTAAGGATACACAGGAAAACGATACCTGTCTTGATCGCAGTTGCAGTCGGGTTATCAAGAAAGAGCAGCAACAGCCATCTTCCGCAGGTGAAGTACAACAACGCAAACGGAATACATAACAGCCAGACCAGCTTTAAGGAAGCCTTGAAGCCGGAACGGATACGGTCGATCTTGCCTGCACCGATATTCTGGGCGGTATAGTTTGAGATACCGTTTCCCAGTGTGGTAAGAGAGGTGATGACCAGATTGTTCAGCTTGACAGCTGCAGAATATCCGGCGATAACGCTGGTTCCGAAGTCGTTGATAACACTCTGGATGATAATATTTCCGATGGATATAAAGCTCTGCTGTAGGGTGCTTGGGATAGCAACGACCAAGATCTGTTTTAAGATGCTGCCATCAAAGAACCGGAAACGGCCTTCTGTCTTGATACCGATAAGACGGCGAATCACAACAGCTACAGCCAGAACGGCACTGACACCCTGACAGAGGAAGGTTGCCCAGGCAACACCTGCGATTCCCATCTGAAAGGATTTTACAAATAAGATATCGACAAATATATTGGAAACGGATGATATTGCAAGGAAGATGAATGGAGTTCTGGAATCACCGAGAGCGGAGAAAATTCCGGTTGCAATGTTGTAAAAGAACATAAATGGAAGACCATAGATATAGATGTTCAGATACAGCAGGGAAGCATCCATGATATCGTCCGGAGTGTGGATCAGAGCAAGCAGTTCCCGGCTGGTGAGCAGACCGGCGATCACCATAACAGCCAGTAAAACAGCCGTAAAGATAAAAGTGGTCGATACAGCCGTCTTCATATTCCGATATTCTTTTGCTCCAAATAATCTGGATACGATAACCGAGCATCCCATATTGCATCCAAATGCAAATGCGATAAAGATCAATGTGATCTCGTAACTGTTGCCAACAGCGGCAAGAGCACTTTCATTGATAAATTTTCCGGCAACCAGACTGTCGGCAATGTTATAGAGCTGCTGGAAGATCACACTTCCAAAGAGTGGCAGACAGAAACGCCACAGCACAGATTCCGGTTTTCCTACGGTCAGATCCTTGTTCATTTTTATTCGTCCTCATTTCTTTTTTTATGACATGATGAATTATAGAACGATAAAATAAAATGTCAAGAATGATTAAAGGTTCCCGTGGAGTAATTGGGATAAATCATCAGGTGTATCAATATCCCTTAGTTCGTTTATATCTGAAACAGAAAAGGTACGGATACGATCAGGATGATTATTTATTACCAGACTGCCGCCTTTTCTTAAAGGAAGATTCTGAAGTTCCTCAAAAAATTCAGCCGGAAAGATAACAGGAGAACCAACTATATCTCCATAACAGGTTCGCCAGATTGAGTTTCTGTCATTTTCCGCACAAAGAAGCAGCGAGATCATGGATTCTTTTTGAAGCAAAGGCTGGTCGGCGGGGAGAAAGACGCAGCGATCGATATGATCACCAATGGTTTCCAGACCGAGGCGAATCATGTCGTTTCGATGCGGAAAGGTATGAAGCAGTACCGGAATATTTTGTTTTATACATAGGCTCTGAATTTCCCTGTGAATGGTTACCACGACACATGTTGTAAACAGATTCTTAATAATGTTAAGAGCGGAATCAATCAATGGTTGTCCATTGAAATCAGCAAGCAGCTTATTTCCACCAAAGCGGGTACCCTGACCGGATGCCATGATGATACAGCCTGCATTTCCATATGGTTGATCGAGATCCACAAGGAAAACATCCTTATGGTTACGCAGTTCCTCTAGGAACGGAAGCTTTTGTTTTCGCACGACCATGAGAAGCTGTTTGTGTTTCATTAAGGTTCGTATAGCTTGCCGGTATTTGCAGGAATTACTTTCCAGAAAGCCGATTTCATCAATCGTGATCCATTCGGAAGTTGTATGCAGACAGGAATATAAGAATGCGGTTCCTTTTTCATCAAAGCTTTCGGGAATAGCAAGCATCTGATTTCTCTTATGGGTTGGATCCGGATGATAACGTCCAATCTGGATTATTTCTTTTGAACAGTTGTTTTTCAGGTAGACTCCTTTTTCCGGTACTACCCAGGAGGTAACCCCGGGCATCGGGGAGGAAAAGAGAGATGACAGAAGTGTTGTTTTTCCACTTCCGGATGCTCCTGTCAGAACCAGATGTTTTTTTCCACTAGTCTGAAAAGATCTCCATATAGAGTTTGCTGTTGGCCTCGTTACAGGCATTCCGGTAGGTTTCATATTTTTTCAGCCATTCCTTTCCCTCTGGAGTCAGAGTGCTTCCACCACCGGATCTGCCACCGGTGCTGCGTTTTGTCAGAGAAAATCCTAGTTCTTTTTCTGCTTTGTTGATCATACGGAGTGCCTTTGTATAGGCAAGTCCCATAGAGATTGATGCAGAACGGAGAGAGCCGGTTTCTTCGATCATATGAAGCAGTTGGCATGGCCCGGCCCCAAAAAATTTTTCGTTATTATCATTTACAAAATAAATTTTTGTTATTGCTTTCAAGATGTTTCAGCCTCCTTCATCATAACAAGCCTGCTATTTCCAAGACGATCGTTAAGCTTTGACAGACTGATTGTACCATATATTTTGGAAAGAAGCTGTTCCATCTCGGAAATTGATGTTTCGGATGGAATGATCGTACCGATCAATCTGCCGTCTGACAGGATCAGAAGTGAATCACAATAATTTAGCGCCAGAGCTGAATCATGTAGTGTGATCAGGGCAGAAGCATGATTTTGTTGGATATAATCCTGTAAAAGCTCCATTGCCTGATAACGTAGCCGAAAATCTAAGGCACTTTCCGGTTCATCCAAAAGAAGAAGTTTTCGTTTGCCTGCAAATGTACGTGCTAATATACATAACTGTTTCTGACCGGCACTCAGACTTTGAAAATTATCATACATCCGGTTACCAAGACCAACATCGATAAGTGCCTGTATAGCTGTTTCTTTCATTTGCCGGGTTGGAGTCTGCAACAGTTTCAGTTCAGGGTTGAACCCCATCATAACTACATCAAAAAGCGTGAGATCTAAAGAGATACTGTTATTTTGTGGTATATATCCACAAAGCCTTGCCAGTTCCTTTGGGGAAACTGATTCTACGGTAATTGTATCAAGCTGACAGTTCCCCGTATGGGGAAGCAGATTTGCCAGGGACTTGATCAAGGTGGTTTTTCCGCAACCGTTTGCCCCAAGTATACCAATAATCTGACCGGTGTCGACGGAAAAACTGATATTTTTGATAATGTCTGTTCCATTATATCCGGCAGACAGATTGTTTACAGTCAGTAATTTCATATCCGATCACTTCTCCTTATACATAAATAGATTAAGAATGGGACTCCTAAAAGACTTGTAAAGATACTTACAGGCAGTTCTGTGGATGCAATACTACGAGCAAATATATCTCCCATGGTTAGCAGACATCCACCGATCAGTCCGCTTAACAGCATGGTGGATAGCCGGTTATTTTTTAGTAATAAACGTGCTCCGTGTGGTGCCAGAAGAGATACGAAGCTGATCAGTCCAGTCATACTGATCACACCGGAAACAGCCAGTGTCGCAATCAATAAAACAATCAGACGAATCTGCTGTACATTTACACCGAGCATTTTTCCTTCATTATCATCTAAAGAGAGAAGAATGATTTGTCGATATAATAAGAATAGAATGACTGAACAGAAAAGACATAGGATAATATTTCCTTTTATGGAGTAGATGCTGATTCCATTTAGGCTTCCCATGATCCAATATTCAATTGATGCCAGTTGTTTTTCCGGATCTGCGATTAATTTCAGACAAACCAGTGCCGTCTGTGCGAGACTGTGAACAGCGATTCCGGCAAGTACAATGCTGTGACCATCCCGGTCTGCGGTTAAGGAAGATAATACCAGTGCAAGGATTACAGAACAAACAGCCCCTGCAAAAGCAGAGACTGTGATCGCCATAGAACCGGATAAGAACAGAATTCCAAATGCTGCACCGGCACTGGCTCCCGAAGATACGCCAATGATATCAGGGGAGGCCAGAGGATTCCGAAAAACGGTCTGATAGACAAAACCTGCCATGCCAAGGACAAATCCTCCGATAGCACCGATAACAGCGCGGCTGGCGCGGAGCGTAAGAAATACTCGCCATTGCATGGAGTCTCCGGCTATCAGACCGGTCAGGGTGATCCTGTATTTTCCGATAAACAGGGAAGCTGCTGTCAGAAGAATTAGACCTACGCTTCCGGCAATAAGATATAAATTTACTTTATTTTTTGATTCCATAGAATGTTTCATAGAAAGAATTCATCTCTTTCGTATAAGTATCAGTTGAAACCTGATCAGGATGCAGGATTCCGGCAAGCCAGATGGAAGCCAGGATACTAGCAGGTACAGGACTATCCAGTGCTTCGATATCTCCCGGAATGGCATAAACGTGGTTATTTTTTACTGCTGTGCAGTCTTTCAGGTTCGGATCGCTTAATACATCATCTACTGTATACTCTGCATCGGAAGCAAGAATAATATAATCAGGATTCCAGGAGAGAAGCTGTTCATAGCTAATCTCGGCCCAATAGGTATCAGAGATATCAGATGCTACATTTTTACCGCCTGCAAGTTCAATAATACCTGATTGGTACATAGCTGGACCGGCAGTTGACAGGAGAGAAGAGTTACCTGCAAGATAAATATTCGGAGTGCCGTCTGCGGTTGCAAGAGAAGTAGTAAGCATTTCTTTTTCCTGATTAATGAAGTCAAGCAGTTGGTCTGCTTTATCCTGGGTATTTGTAGCTGTGGCAATAAGACTGATCATATCGGATAACTGATCCGGACTTTCTGGATTTACCAGTAGCACAGGAATACCAAGCTCTGTCAGACTCTTTGCGGCATCTTTTAGCTTTAACGGTAAAATTACAAGATCCGGTGAAAGAGAAGCACAGGTTTCCAGATCGAATTCCTTTGCTGTTCCGACATTTGGAAGTTCCAGAAGCTCCGGAGCAGCCAGTTTGTAGATTGGTCTTTTGTCTGCCTTTGCTTCAATACCTACCACCTTGTCCGATAATCCAAGTGCGATCAGAAGACTGGAAGGAATGTAATATCCGCTTACAATCTTAGCTGGCTCTTTTTCAATGGTAATGGTGCGGTCTGCCTGATCCGTTACTGTGACCGGATAAGAGGTTTCTTTTTCGGTAGCTTTTGTAGAATTATCATCTGAAGAAGCTTCTGATGATAATTCTGAGGTCGCTTCTGATGAAGCGGTTGTCCCCGTGCCTGCAGGCTTTGATGAAGGATTGCAGCCTGCCAGAGATAAAAGCAGGGAACAGATTAATAATAAGGATAAGCATTTTTTTAGTGTGTTTTTCATAATAACTCCTTTTCGTTATACTTTAAATAATACAACGGTATTGTAGCAAAGCATCTTTTCAAAAACAAGTATTTTTACTATAATATATTCTGATATAGTGCGGCTAAGGCAACATTTAAAGGAGCTTTTTATGGTAACAATTCAGAATTATATACGTGTTAAAAGTCTGGAAGAGGCTTATCAGTTAAATCAAAAAAAAGGTAGCTGTATAATCGGTGGAATGCTATGGACAAAGATGCAGGACCGGACGATATTGACAGCAATTGATCTGTGTGATCTGAAACTGGATCAGATCGAGGAGACGGAGAGTGAGATCATTATCGGTTCAATGGTATCTCTGCGACAGCTTGAATTGCATAGAGGCTTAAATAATTATACACAAAATTCTGTCAGAGATGCTGTAAAAGATATTGTCGGTGTACAGTTTCGTAACTTGGCAACGGTAGGTGGAAGTATCTGGGGACGTTTTGGTTTCTCTGATGTGCTGACGGTATTTCTTGCCATGGATACATATGTGGAATTATATCAGGGTGGGAGAATACCACTTAGAGAATTTGCGAGGCAGAAGCCGGATCAGGATATTCTGGTTCGCCTGATCATAAAGAAGACATCCGGGTGCTTCTCTTATGCATCGGTAAGAAATCAGAGTACTGATTTTCCGGTGATCGCATGTGCGGCTTCTGTTGTAGGTGGAGAATATCGTTTATCAGTGGGAGCAAGACCGGGACGAGCGATGCTTCTTCTGGATGAAGAAGGGCTTCTGTCAGGGGGACTGACAGAAGACTCTATAGAGGCCTTTGCTATGTGGGCAGAGAAACATATTCCGACAGGAAGTAATCATCGAGCCGGAGCAAAGTATCGTTCCAGATTGGTTCGTGTATTAAGTCAGAGATTATTGAATAAATTGAGAGAGGAGCAGAAATGGAGATAACAGTAATTGTAAATGGAAAAAAACTGGTGGATTCTATTGAACCGGATCTGCTTCTGATCGATTTTCTGAGAAAGCATGGCTGCTACAGTGTAAAGCGAGGCTGTGAAACTGCAAATTGCGGATTGTGTACAGTCTTTTTGGACAGCATTCCTGTGCTTTCCTGTTCAGTGCCGGCAGCAAGGGCAGATGGTCATGAGGTACAGACATTAGAGGGACTTCAGGAGGAAGCTTCTGAATTTGTCGGATTTATTGCAGATCAGGGAGCTGATCAGTGCGGATTTTGCAATCCCGGATTTGTCATGAACACGATTGCATTATTGCGAGAGAATCCGGATCCTACAGATGATGAGATCCGTGCTTATCTGGCAGGAAATCTTTGCAGATGTTCCGGATATGAAGGTCAGTTGCGGGGAATTCGAAATTATCTGGAACATAAGAGATCAAAGGAGGGCATTCATGGAAGAAAAGAAGTATAATTCAGTCAATCATTCGGTTCGTAAAAAAGATGCAATGCAGCTCCTTTTGGGAAAACCGGTTTATGTTGATGATATTACATCATCAGATGCTTTGACGGTAAAGCTTTTAAGAAGCCCATATGCCAATGCTATTGTAGAAGATATCAACGTAGCAATAGCGAAAAAAGTTCCGGGAGTTGTAGATGTTTATACATGGAAGGATGTTCCAAAGCAGAGGTTTGCGATCGCAGGACAGACATATCCGGAACCATCTCCCTATGATCGGCTGATCATAGACCGGCATGTACGTTTTGTAGGGGATGTTGTTGCTATTATTGCGGCTACGGATGAGAAAGCTGCTTTAAAAGCAATGAAGCTGATAAAAGTGAAATATGATATCCTCGAACCGGTTCTTGATTTTCATCAGGCAAAGGATAGTGCTGTCCTTGTACACCCGGAGGAGGACTGGTTTCCACCTATGGAAGTTGGAGGAGATCCCGGACGAAATCTGGTTGCAAGTGAAAAAAACGGAGATGGTGATGTGGATGCTGTAATAGCGGATTGTGATGAGGTGTTCGAACACACATATCATATGCGGGCGTTTAACCAGGCAATGATGGAAACTTTCCGCACATATACCTGTTTTGACCGATATGGAAGGCTTCATGTGATTTCATCTACACAGATTGTATTTCATGTGCGTCGTATCCTTTCCAGAGCACTGGGCATTCCAAAGAGCAGGATACGTGTTGAGAAACCAAGAATCGGTGGGGGTTTTGGAGCAAAACAGACAGCAGTCAGTGAAGTATATCCGGCGTTTGTCACACTGAAGACCGGACAACCCGCCAAACTTATATTTACAAGAGAAGAGAGTCAGATTGCCGGTTCTCCGCGGCATGAGATGGAAGTCCGTGTACGCCTGGGAGCAGACCGGGATGGACATATCCGCGGACTGGATCTGTATACACTTTCAAATACAGGAGCATATGGAGAACACGGACCTACAACAGTTGGTCTGAGCGGACATAAATCGATTCCCCTTTATACAGGTGGACTTGAAGCATATCGGTTTAATTATGATGTAGTATATACCAATACGATGGCAGCCGGTGCCTACCGGGGATATGGTGCGACACAGGGTATATTTGCACTGGAAAGTGCTGTAAATGAGCTTGCAGAAAAACTTGGAATTGATCCGACTGTAATCCGTGAAAACAACATGATCCGTGAAGGAATGAAGATGCCGGCATATTATGGAGAGACAGCAAATGCCTGCGCACTTGATAAATGTATGGCAAAATGCAAAGAACTCTTTCATTGGGACGAGAAATATCCTGTTCGTGAGATAGGAGATGGGAAGGTAAGAACAGCCGGAGTAGCTATGGCGATGCAAGGCTCCTGTATCTCCAATCTGGATGTCGGATCGGCAACGGTAAAGCTGGCCGATGACGGAACATTTAATCTGATCATCGGTGCGGCAGATATGGGAACCGGGTGTGACACGATCCTGGCTCAGATGGTGGCAGAATGTATGGATTGTTCCGTGGATGATGTAGCTGTATTTGGGGCAGATACAGATGCATCACCATATGATTCCGGTTCGTACGCATCATCTACAACATATGTTACGGGTAAGGCCGTAGAACTTGCCTGTGAGAAACTGAAAAAAAAGCTTTGTGCGATAGCAGCCGGTATGCTTTCCTGCAGTCCGGAGGAAATGATCTTTGAAAATGGAAGGGCATGTCGGGTCAATACAGATCAAAGTGTGTCACTTGCCGAGATTAGTGTAAAAGACCAGATTGCAAATGATATCGCAGCAGTAGCAACGGTTTCCCATTCTTCACCTGTATCGCCTCCGCCTTATATGGTCGGCATGGTTGAGATTGAGTTAGACCGATATACAGGAGAGGTAAAAATTTTGGATTATGTAGCTGTTGTTGATTGTGGAATTCCTATCAACCCGGCATTGGCACGCATTCAGGCAGAAGGCGGCATCGTACAGGGAATCGGGCATACACTGTTTGAGAATGTCACCTACAATGAAAGAGGAGGTCCGATTGAATCCAGTTTCATGCAGTATAAGATTCCAACCCGCCTTGATATGGGACATCTTCAGGTAGAATTTGAACACAGTTATGAACCGACAGGCCCATTTGGAGCCAAGTCTATAGGAGAGATAGTGATCAATACACCTGCACCTGCAATTGCACATGCAATCTATCGTGCAACAGGCGTATGGCACAGAGAACTTCCGATCACTCCGGAAAAGATATTGATGTCCATGTTGGATGAAAAAGAATAAAGATGAGGAGAATTCACAAATGAAAAAAATATTTAAGCTGTCTGAGACAGCATTTCAGATGGATGGAAAGATGCCACTTTCGCAGGCGATTCCGTTAGGATTACAGCATGTTTTGGCAATGTTTGTAGGAAACCTGACCCCACTTCTGATCATCACAGGAGCATGTGGTCTGGCAGGCGGTGAGTTCGCAGATCTACAGCTTTCTTTGCTTCAGAATGCGATGCTGATCGCAGGAATTGTGACATTGGTACAGTTGTTCGGAATTGGTCCGGTAGGAGGCCGGGTACCGATCATAATGGGAACATCTTCCGGATTTATAGGTGTCTTTAACAGTGTAGCAGCAACCATGGGTGGTGGTATACTGGCATATGGTGCGATCATGGGAGCATCTATTATAGGTGGTCTTTTTGAAACAGTGCTTGGCTTTTTCTTAAAGCCCCTTCGTAAGTTCTTTCCATCGGTTGTAACCGGTACCGTGGTAATGTCGATCGGATTAAGCCTGATTTCGGTAGGTATCAATTCTTTTGGTGGAGGAAATAAAGCAGAAGATTTTGGCTCCATTGAGAATCTGTTACTTGCGTTGTTTGTACTTATTGCGATCTTGTTTTTCAAACATGCGACAAAAGGCTTTTTGAGTTCTTCATCTATTTTATTTGGCATTATTTTCGGATACATTGCAGCAATGATCATGGGCTTTGTTTTGCCGAAAACCGGAGTGACGGCAGATGGTGTAGAATATACAAAGGCATGGGTGCTAAACTGGGATAAAGTTGCGGAAGCCTCCTGGTTTGCGGTTCCAAAGCTTTTGCCTGTAAAACCCGTTTTCGATCTGCGTGCGATTCTTCCGGTTCTTATTATGTTCATTGTAACTGCAGTTGAGACGGTTGGAGATATATCAGGTGTTATGGAAGGCGGATTGGACAGAGAAGCAACAGATAAAGAACTTGCAGGCGGTGTTATGTGTGACGGACTGGGTTCTTCATTTGCAGCAATATTTGGTGTCCTGCCAAACACATCATTCAGTCAGAATGTTGGATTGGTAGCCATGACAAAGGTTGTAAACCGGTTTGCTCTTGCAACCGGAGCCATTTTCCTTGTCCTTTGCGGCTTGTGTCCAAAGCTTGCTGCGTTGGTATCAATCATGCCACAGTCTGTACTTGGTGGCGCAGCAGTCATGATGTTTTCGTCAATTGTAATCAGTGGTATTCAGTTGATCACGAAGAATCCGTTGAATGCCAGAAATCTTTCCATTGTATCAGTAGCACTGGGCGTTGGATATGGAATGGGAGCTAATCCCGGAATTCTGGTACATACACCGGAGGTGGTACAGTTGGTGTTTGGCGGATCTGGAATTGTACCGGCAGCAATGGTAGCAATTCTTTTAAATATCATTTTGCCGAAAGAGGAAAAATAAATACTATTTATACAGCATATGAAACAACTGCAGATATTCCTGTTCGACATCCTCAAACGAACGGACCTCATAAGAAAGGTTGATGTGAAGCTCAGGCTCCGGTCTGTCCGAGGGCTCATTTAGCAGAGTGAGAAGATCGAAATAGAGCATGTCGTCGTCGATACATTTGATCCTGCGTTCTTCTTCCTCTGTCAGAGGAGACCCCAGATATTTTGTATAGATCACATCTAACAGATTTTGTTCCAGTTTCTTGTATGCGGGAAGATGTTTTTTAAAAGGTCTTGGAACATCTGACAGGTAGGCTTCGCTTGCATCGTGAAGCAGACAGGCAAGCACCAGTCGGCCGGAATACCCACGGGCAGCCGCTTCCTTTGCACAGTTGATACAATGACTGCCGACGGAAAAGAAGGTCTTTACATGACCATTTCCACGACAAATTAGTGATAATGCGTGTGCGATGTCCTCGATATGAAGATGTTCTGCCTCCGGCAGAGTTGGATCAAAATGATCCCCGGTATAAGTTGTAATATAATCAGCCATATAAAAATCATCCTGTCGAAAATAGTTATTTCTCACTGATTATATAACAAAAGCAGGTAAAATCAACTTATTTATGTGTGGAAAGAAAGCGTTAAAAGATAATCGGAGATAATTAAGAAGAGAATTGATAGTAAAATATTACAAATCATTCTCATTATATAAAAATATTTTTTGGAGCAAAGTTAATATAGATAAAAATTATGGCTCTGTTATAGATTCACTATTATGAAGCAAGCCTGCCCGAATGTCGGTACTTAGTGAACTGCTGTAAGCAGTGAGCTTAGAACCGCTACATGAGGGTAGAGCGAGAGCGCCTTGCGTAATAATATGTGAACTATAACAGAGCCGTAATTTTGGAAATGTAAGTTATTTCAAAATATACATAAGAAAAAGGAAACCGATATACTATTATAAAGCAAGCCTTTTTCAACGCCGGTACTTAGTGAGTCGCCTTATAGGCGAGAAACTTAGCACCGTTGCGTTGAAATAGAGTGCAAACGACTTGCGTAATAATATGTATATCGGTTTCCTTTTTCGTAGGGATTCCTACGCCTTCTTGCCGGCTGCTTCAAACTCCCGGACGATTTCTTCATCAGGAGCTTTTGTAAGCAGGCTGACCACAATAATGAAGATCAGGGATACGATAAATGCAGGAAGCAGTTCGTAGATATCAAGAATTCCGCCAAGTGGACGAACCAGATACTTCCAGATAAACACGGTAGCACCACCGGATATGATACCGGCGATCGCACCTGCAAGATTACAACGTTTCCAGAATAAAGAACAAAGCACAACAGCACCAAATGCACCGCCGAAGCCTGCCCATGCGAAGGAAACGATCTTGAATACACTGGAGTCAGGATTCCTTGCAAGGAAGATACTTACGATCGCAATACCAACAATTGTTAAACGTGCGATCAGAAGATTTGTCTTCTCGGAAATCTTGATCTTTAAGAAATCATGTACGATATTCTGTGAAACACCGGATGCAGCAGCAAGCATCTGACTGTCTGCGGTAGACATCGTAGCGGCAAGGATACCGGCAAGGATGATACCTGCGATAAGAGCAGTTAATGCATTATGCTGGCTGATGATACCTGCGATACGAACGATAATAGTTTCACTGTTTGAACCGGTCAGAGTGTCGAGTGCACCGGCTTTGGTCATACCAAGACCGACAATACCGATCAGAACACCTGCGGTCATAGCGATCACTACCCATACAGAGGCAATACGGCGGGAAAGTACCAGTTTTTTCTCATCCTCGATTGCCATGAAACGGACAAGGATATGAGGCATACCAAAGTAACCGAGTCCCCATGCAGCAGTTGAGAAAATTGTCAAAAAGTTATATTTGACTTCAGAACCGGAGGCAACATCAAAGGTAGATGTCAGAGACAGATAACCCGGAAGGGCGGCTGCGTTGTCCATAACGGCTGTCCAACCACCTGCTCTTGAGATTCCATAGATCAGAACGATCGCAAGTGCACCGGTCATAACGATACTCTGAACAAGGTCTGTAACACATACGGCATTGAACCCACCGGTGATAGTGTAACCAACAATCAACAGGGCGGACAACATCATGGCAACCTGATAATTGATACCGAATAAGCTGTTGAACAGCTTACCACAGGCAGCAAAACCGGATGCTGTGTAAGGGATGAAGAAGATAATGATAACGAGAGCGGAAAGTGCTGTGATAACATTATTCTTATCATGGAATCGTTTTGCAAAGAAATCAGGCACAGTGATCGCGCCGATATTATTTGAATAACGTCTGAGTTTTCTGGACACGAAGAACCAGTTCAACCATGTACCAACGGCAAGACCGATGGCAGTCCATGCGGCATCACAGATACCGGACAGATATGCAACGCCCGGAAGTCCCATCAGGAGCCAGCTTGACATATCACTTGCTTCAGCACTCATGGCTGTTACGAGAGGTCCCATCTTACGGCCGCCAAGATAGAAATCTTCTGTACTGTTGTTACGCTTGCTGTAAACGAAGCCGATCACAAGCATGATCGCCAGGTAGACAACGATTGCAAGCATGATGAAAAAGTTAGTTGTCATAAACATTTAGATACCCTCCAATTTTTTATTGCGTATGCATAACATGGACAAAATCGTTAAATTTCGTAATAGAATACATAACTAAAAAATCATAGCGTAATATGAGAAAAAAGTCAAACAAATACGATCTGCTTTAGAAAAACAGGTAAAATTATGTCCTGGCTAAAGAATGGTAAAGGATTTGTAAAAAATACTTGAAAAAATAAATCAGGTCTGCTAGTATGTCTTCAGACAAAGACGTCAGTTGAACGAGATACGTTCGATTGGCGTCTTTTCTGTTTTACAAAAAAAGTACCATGGAATTTTGTAAAAAAGTGAAGCGAAACCTGTCGGGGGATGCGCACCTGCCGTAGATTTCAAAAAGAATTTCAGAAAAATGGAGGAAATAGTTATGAATACTGGTGATACTGGTTTTATGCTGATCTGTACAGCGTTGGTATTTTTTATGACACCGGGACTTGCTTTCTTTTATGGTGGAATGGTGCGAAGGAAAAATGTCGTTAATACGATGATGGCATGTACTTTTATTATGGGACTTTCGGTTGTGATGTGGATATTATTTGGTTACTCCCTTTCCTTTGGGGGAAATCACGGAGGAATCATTGGTGATCTTAGATGGTTTGCGTTAAATGGCATATCCATGAATGAGGCCGGACCGTATGCAGACAATATTCCGCATTTTGTATATATTGCATTCCAGATGATGTTTGCAATGATTACGCCGGCACTGATTACAGGATCATTAGTCGGACGTGTAAAGTTTAAGGCTTTATTCTTCTTTATCATGTTCTGGTCGATTCTGGTTTACTATCCGATGGCACACATGGTATGGGGACAGGGCGGTTTCCTTGCAGAGATCGGTTCGGTTGATTTTGCGGGCGGAAATGTCGTACATATCAGCTCCGGTGTAAGCGCATTGATATTTGCGATCATCCTTGGCAGACGAAAAGGTTATGAGAATACTGCTTATCGTGTTCATAACATTCCATTCGTTGCTCTTGGTGCATTTATCCTTTGGTTCGGATGGTTCGGCTTCAATGCAGGAAGTGCCCTCGGAGCAAATGGTCTTGCAGCTCATGCATTCTTAACCTCAGCAATCGCAAGTGCAAGCGCCATGATGTCATGGATGCTGATCGATGTGATAAAAGACGGAAAGCCAACCTTGGTTGGTGCTTCGACCGGTCTTGTTGTCGGGCTGGTTGCAATCACACCGGGAGCAGGCTTTGTTCCAATCTGGTCTGCATTTATTATCGGTGCACTTGTAAGTCCGATTTGTTGTGGTATGATTACTTTATTAAAGAAGAAATTGAAAATAGATGATGCACTCGATGCTTTTGGATGTCATGGTATCGGTGGTGTCTGGGGTGGTATCGCGACCGGATTATTTGGTAAGAGTTCGATTAACAGCGTTGCCAGATGGGATGGACTGTTCTTCGGAGACTATCACCTCTTTGTTGCACAGTTGATCGGTATCGTTGTGACAATAGCAGTTGCAGTGGTCGGAACGTTTATCTGTCTTGGACTTGTAAGACTGATCACGCCGCTTCGTGTATCAGATAAGGAAGAAAAGATCGGTCTGGATCTTGCAGAACAGGGAGAAAGTGCATATCCGACATTTAACGGATTGGATTCATAGAAGTTGCGGAAAGGAGTATGAGAATATGATGATCAAGATAGAAGCAATCGTGCGAGAAGAAGTATTTGAAGATGTAAAAGAAGCACTGAATGCGATTGATGTAAATGGTATTACAGTATCTCAGGTAATGGGATGCGGTGCACAGCGAGGATATAAGAAGCTTGTACGTGGTACAGAGGTTGATGTCGTTATGCAGCCGAAGATCAAATTTGAGATCGTAGTTTCTTCGGAAGAATGGGAGAAGAAGACGATTGATGCAATCCAGAAGGCAGCATACACCGGAGAAGTCGGAGACGGCAAGATCTTCAGTTATGAGATCCGCACCGCTATGAAGATTCGTACGAAGGAAAGCGGCTATGATGCGCTGAATTAGACAAACAGGAGGAGCCTGTAAGACGGGTTCCTCTTATTTTTCTGTCTTAAATTCCATTTACAAGCCATGAAAAACAGTTTATAGTTATAGGCAGTTAAAATTGTTCAGGACGGTGTATAAAATATGAAATTTAAGAGTACAAATGAGATAGAAACCATTCAGTTACGGGATGCACAGATCAAAGAAATGAAGCTTGTCGGAGCTGGAGAAGTGGAAACAGATGGCGAAGCAGCAGAGAGTGTTGAAAAAGTGAAAGCAGACGACGCGGCAGGGAGTGTCGGAGATGCAGAAGTTTCCCCTAAAGGGCTTCGGGCAAGATGGCTGGAACTCTATGTAGAAGGTGCGGTTGTAAAGGATAACAATTCTCAGAACGAATACTATACAGACAAATATGCCGATCAGATGGAGATACGGTTTAAGAATCCGGTCATTGAAGCGGTATTGTTGGAAGGTCATAAGTATTATGATGCAAATGATAATCTGGTAGAAGAAGTTCCGGATCAGAAACTTGCGGAAGATGAGTATGAAAAGATATTTGGAAAGTTCAAAGAGAACTATATCTTCTATGGTGGTAAGCCGGAAGCAGATAAGAAGTGTTATCAGATGATCGTTGATGTTGACGAAGATTCTTATATAGTAAGCTTTTATTATGATAAGGTAATTGCCGGATGGAATCATTTCCTGAATAAGGCAAACATGGGTTAGGTGATCGAATATGGCAAAACGAATCAAAGAATATCTGGCATATGTAGATAAGCTGCTTGCAAGGGATGATGTTGACTTTGATGAGGAGATGAGGAGACATCTGGTGCAGATTGAATTTTTCATGCATGAGCGTCTGATCCATCTTCTTGTAACAATCTTATTTGCGATCCTTACGGTAGGCTGCTGTGTGACCTTTGTGGTGACGGAAAAAATACAGATCTTACTGTTAGCGGCAGCACTGTTTGTCTTACTGATCCCATATATCAGGCATTATTATTTACTTGAAAACAGCGTGCAGAGAATGTACGATCAGTATGACAAAATGATGGAAAAAGCAGGAAAAGATGCATTTTATACAGGAAAGGAAAGTTAAATGTTTAATCTGGTAATGGGAATCGTCATGATCGGGATCGGAACAATCTGTCTGGTAAAAGGCTGTGTAGGAACCTTAAGTCCAGTGATGATCTTTTTTGGATGCTGTATGATTGTATTCGGTATCGTGGAGATCATCCGGTCAAAAGCTATCCGCAAACGCGAACAGCAGAGAAAAGGCCATGAGATGGATGTCTATCTCAAAATGGCAGAGGAGATGGGCGTAGTCGTAAATCCCATCACCCATGAAATTGTCAAAAAAGAGGACGATAAATCTTAAAACGGACGAACTGGTCGATGGTTATACTTGCTGCATAATAGTATAACCACCGACCGATACTGTAGGCAAAAATGGAAGACAGGGTTACTGTTATGAAGCAAGCCTGCCTGAGCGCTGGTACTTAGGCTGCGTACTTTGCAGCCTTACGTACCACTGCGTCGAAGGTAGAGCGAAAGCGTCTTGCGTAATAATAGGTAACCCTGTCTTCCATTTTTTAAAGGTGCTCTACTTCAAGGTCGAGAAGTCAAATTCGGACACGCCGGAGCCGGAGCCTGCCTTGTAGACCTTGCCGGAGGTAGAATCTACATAGAAGTCACCAACCTTAGAGTTGTCAGATTTTCTGGTGTCATGAAGCTCAAAGTGGTACCCCATGCTGCCGGAGTTATAATCAGTAAGATCCTTGTCGTTATTGCGAACTTCATAGTTCTTGGAGTCGCCGGGAATCTGATCCATAAAATACTTATAAGCATGGTCATAAGTATCATAGTTTCCGGTCAGAGCATCGGATACATCCTTTGCTGCATCATCTACAACATCTCCGGCATCGTCGATCATGTTACCGAGATCCTTACCTACAGAACCTGTACCGTTTGAATTATTCCCGTTTTCTGTGGAACTGCTGTCCTCTGTACTGCTCCCGGTTGTTGTACCGGTTGTTTCAGGGTTATTTTTCTCGCCGCATGCGGTCAGGGTAAATGCCATGACAACCAGACATGCACATAAAAGAAATGATTTTTTCATTTTTTTATTCTCCTTTTCCATTTGATAAAAATAGTATCTGACATTTCCTGTTTTTTATTCGAATAAAAATATCAGATCGGGAGTATAGATGTATAAAAAACGGAAAATCTTATAAAAATGAGGAAAAAAATAAAAACAGTTTTATCCCACATAAATGACAACGAAGCGTTAAAAGAGTGTGACCGATTTTTTGCAGCTTATTGGCAAAATATAATTCTGGTTGCTGCACTGATTGTATTTTTATTGTTTACAGGAAAATTCATTATCGATCAGAAAGATAAATTTCCGGATTCAGACAGCGTGGCTGCCATGTCATCAAAAACAGTGACACGAAAACGGGCATATCTGACCTTTGACGACGGTCCATCCGATCAGACCGGAGAGATCCTTGATATTTTAAAAGAGCATAATGTTAAAGCTACGTTCTTTGTAATAGGAAGAAATGAACGATACTATCCCATGTACAAACGGATTGTGGAGGAAGGGCATACACTGGCGATCCATTCATATTCCCATGAATATAGTACGATTTATGCAAGCTATGACAATTTCGTGAATGATGTTGAGGAATTAAGAAAATTATTGTATGATGTTACAGGAGTGGATTGCCGGTATTACAGGTTCCCGGGTGGAAGTTCAAACCGTGTTACGCAGGTACCGGTGAATGACCTGATCGACTATCTGGACTCAGCAGGATTGACGTATTTTGACTGGAATGCATTGAATAATGATGCGGTGATTGCCGGACAGACACCGGATCAGCTTGTAAAGAATATATTGAAGGATGCATTAAATTATGATGACACGATCATATTGATGCATGATCTGGATTGCTGTCATGAAACAGTGGAATCTCTGCCGTCACTGATTGAACAATTAGAGGAACATGGATATGAGATCCTTCCGATTGATGATGATACACCGCATATCCAACATAGAACACATTAGAAATAGTTCATTATATTTTATCTATACATAATCAAGTAAAGAGGCTAAAGAATGACATACGAAGAAGCATATCTATATATGAAAGAAGCGGGAAAAAGAGGCAGTGTCTACGGAACGGAGACAGTGAAAGAACTACTTTTAAGACTGGGAAATCCACAGGATCGGGTTCCTGTCGTTCATATAGCCGGAACAAACGGAAAAGGTTCTATATTCGCATTTGTCGGGCATATTCTGGAGGATGCAGGGTATGTTGTCGGACGCTATATATCCCCAACGATCTTTACATATCTGGAACGATTTCAGATAAATGAACATTATATGAAAGAATCGGAATTTGCACGGATCATGGAGACCGTGATCCTGGTTTGCGAGGATATGGAGGAAGCCGGGCTTCCGATTCCGACTGCATTTGAGCTTGAGACTGCGGTAGCATTTCTGTATTTTGTGCAGAAAAAGGTCGATATCGTGTTACTGGAAACCGGAATGGGAGGAAAGAACGATGCGACAAATGTGGTGAAACAGCCGCTTTGTACCGTGCTTGCAAGCATCAGCAGAGATCATATGCAGTTTCTTGGTGATACATTGCAGGAGATTCTGGAACAGAAGATGGGGATCCTTCGGGAACAGGTTCCGTGTGTGGCATATCCGATGCAGGATGAGATAAGACAGATATGGCTGGATAAATGTGATAAAATGCAGATAGAACCGATCATGGCAGATACCGACCAACTGCAGGTCATAGCAGAAAATCTGCATGGAAGCAGGTTTTGTTATAAAGGACAGGAGTATGAGCTGGGGATTCCCGGAATCTATCAGATCTATAACAGTATAACCGCAATTGAGGTCTGTAATTGTTTAAAAAAACAGTATGATTTAAAAAATGTGAATATAAAGAACGGATTAAAAGAGACGGTGTGGGAGGGCAGATTCCAGAAGATTAAGGATGTGCCTTTGACTTATATCGATGGAGCGCATAATGAAGGCGGATGGAGAAGTCTCAGAGAGAATATCCGGGCATATTTTACAGGGCGGCCGTTGATCTATATCTGTGGTGTTCTTGCAGATAAAGAGTATGAGAAAATGGTGGATATCATGGCACCGTTTGCAAGCTTTATCATAACGGTAACACCGGATAATCCACGGGCGCTTGATAAGGAGATTCTGGCAGACTGCTATCGTTCATACGGAAAGCCGGTGGATACGGCAGAGGATGTGTTTACTGCACAGAGACAGGCGGAAACACTGGCACAAGAAATGACGGAGCCGGTGATCGTGGTATTTGGTTCATTATCTTTTATAGGACCGCTGATACCGCGAATAAAGTAGTACGATAAACCAGGAGAGGACTACAGAGAAGAAATGACGATGGACAGAGTCAACGCAATATTAGCAAATGAAGAATATAAAGACTGGATGGAGCAGATCCGAACATCCGAGAAAGAACGAAGATTCTGCTGTCATGGGATCGATCATTGTCTGGATGTAGCAAGGATCGGAATGCTGATGAATCTGGAGGAGAAGTTAGGACTGGAACCGGAGCTTATCTATGCGGCAGCATTATTACATGATATCGGACGGGCGGTCAGCTATCAGACCAGCGAAGAACATCATTTGGCAAGTGTTCGTAACAGCCGGAGTATTTTGCTGGCAACCGGATTTTCCGGTAAGGAAACAGAGCTGATCTTAGAAGCAATCAGCAAACATAATACGACAGGGAAGGAAGCAGAGGGGCTTTCCTATGTAATATACAGGGCAGACAAGCTTTCCAGACGCTGTTTTGACTGTGAGGTCTATGACGAGTGTTACTGGAAGGAAAACGAAAAGAACAAAGGAGTGGTCTACTGATGATTATAGGGAACAAAGAATTTAAACTGAATGAAAAACCGTATGTAATGGGAATCTTGAATGTGACACCGGATTCATTTTCCGATGGAGGAACACATAACAAGTTCGATGATGCATTGTATGCCACAGAGCAGATGATAAATGATGGCGCAGATATTATAGATGTAGGCGGAGAATCGACCAGACCCGGTTATACATTAATTTCAGATGAGGAGGAGATTGGTCGTGTTGTTCCTGTGATCGAGGCAATCAGGGAACGATTTGATACCGTAATTTCACTGGATACCTATAAGGCTGGCGTGGCGGAAGCCGGAATCCGGGCAGGTGCAGATCTGATCAATGATATCTGGGGCTTCAAATGGGATGGAAGGATGGCTGATATCGTTGCTGCACATGATGTGGCATGTTGTCTGATGCATAACAGAAGGGTAATGGATTATACCGATTATTTAAACGACGTTGTTAAAGATCTGGACGAATCCGTTCAGATGGCACTTAATGCAGGTGTGAAGAAGGAGAAGATCATGGTAGATCCGGGAATCGGATTTGCAAAGAACTTAGAACAGAATCTCGCTTTAATGAATCATCTGGAGCTTTTGCACAAATGGGATTTTCCGATACTGCTGGGTACTTCCAGAAAATCTATGATCGGTCTGACTCTCGAGCTTCCTGTTACAGAGAGGGAAGAAGGTACGATCGCGACATCGGTCATGGGGCTTATGAAGGGCTGTCAGTTCTTCCGTGTGCATAATGTAAAAGGAAATGCGCGCGCACTTCAGATGGCATGGGCGATCATGCATAGTTAATACAGTCAATAAGGGAAAATGAAGCAGTACTTAATGATTCAATGAACAGAAGAAAATTTCATTGAATCATAAATAAAAAAGATGAGGTTTGATCTGGTAAAAGGGAGAACAGACAGGAGGTGTCGTATGGATAGAATCAGCATAAAAGGACTGGAAATATTTGCCAATCACGGAGTTTTTAAAGAAGAAAATGTGCTTGGACAGAAATTTGTAATTAATATTGATATGTATACATCGACAAGGGCGGCAGGGATCCGGGATGATCTGAAGCTGTCTATTGATTATGGAGCTATCTGTAATCTGGTTGAAAAGACGATGAAAGAGCATACTTATAAGCTGATCGAAGCAGTTGCGGAGAAAGTAGCGGCGAATATCCTTCTGTCATATCCGACGATGTCAGAGGTTGAAGTAGAGGTTGAGAAACCATGGGCACCGGTATTAATGCCGCTTCAGACAGTATCAGTAAAGATACGAAGAAAGAGACACATTGCTTATCTGGGACTTGGTTCGAATATGGGCGACCGGGAATCCTATCTCGATTTTGCGATTGATGAATTAAATAAAGATGAATATACCAAGGTGACTAAGGTTTCAGATTTCATCGAGACAGAGCCGTATGGTGGCGTGGAACAGGATGATTTTTTAAATGGCTGTATCGAGGTAGAGACACTTCATTCGCCGGATGAACTGTTACATCTGATCAATGCGATCGAGAGGGACGCCGGCAGGGAACGCCTTATCCACTGGGGACCAAGAACTTTGGATATCGATATCCTTTTATATGATGATCTGATCTGTGATGAGGAGAATCTCCATATCCCACATATAGAGATGTGCAAGCGGGAATTTGTATTAGAGCCGTTGTCAAATATAGCAGGCTATAAGAGACATCCGGTCAATGGCAGGACGATCCGGGAGCTTCTTGACGAGCTGGAACGGAACGAAGAATAAACCGGGGAAAATGAGCATGCGCATTTGATCGTATTGGCATAGTTTTAAAGACAACATTAATATTATAGAAAGACTGCAGGCGGAATGTCTTGTATTTGGAGCAGATAAAACAATGGATAAATATAATATGGAAGATTTACGGACAGTAGAAGCACAGATTGCTTCACTTGTAAAGACAAGAGATAAGATCCTGGCAGGTATGGCAGATGAGAATAAGAAGCTTACGAATGACAGCTCGCTTGCTGTTTGCGATGGAATGAAGAATTTTACCTGTGTGAAGAAATTAGAAGTAGACAAGGACACTGTTGTCTGTTATCAGGGTGTTCCGGGAGCATACAGCCAACAGGCAATGTTCAGTTTTTTCGGAAAAGAGATTCAGAATATCAATGTGCCGGATTTCGGAGATGTGATTGAGATGGTGAAGAATGGCAAGGCAGACTATGGTGTACTTCCAATCGAGAATTCTTCAGCCGGATTTGTAAACGGAATCTATGATATGGTGGGAAATAATGATGTGACCATCGTCGGCGAAGAAGAGGTTCATGTAGCACATGCATTAATGGGTGTTCCGGGCAGTGACCTTTCCCGGATCAAAACTGTATATTCACACACACAGGGTTTGCTTCAGTGCACGAATTATCTGAGCCGGAAACCGTGGAAGCAGTGCAGTGTTGCAAATACGGCAGTAGCGGCGGTCAAGGTCATTGAAGAAGGAGATAAGACACAGGCAGCGATTGCAAGTGAGCTTGCAGCAGAGCTTTATGGACTTCAGATCCTTGCAAAGGACATTGTGAACAATGACAACAATACGACACGTTTTATAATCTTGTCAAAACAGAAAATCTTTGTAGAAAAGGCTGAAAATATAAGTATCCGCTTTTCCTTGCCGGATGAAAGTGGTACACTTTACAATATATTGAGCCATATAAATCTGAATGGAATTAATATGACAAGCATCGAATCGAGACCGCTTACCGGTAGAAAATGGGAATATGCCTTTTTTGTTACAATGGAGGGCAGTCTGTTAGATTCAAGAACAAGACATGCATTACAGGGAATCTGTGAAGATGCGATGGATTTCCGTCTGATCGGTACATATTAGGGGTGTAAAAAAGAAGTGAGGTGTATGAAAGTATGGCAGGAAAGACATTTGCCGCGATCAATGTAGGTTCTAATGAGATATCAATGAAGATCTGCGAGATCACACCAAGAAAGGGTGCGAGGGAGCTTGATACCGTAAAAACGATTATTGAGCTTGGAAGTGATACCTATAATAAAGGATATATCGAAGAAAATAATTTGAATAAACTGTGTGACACGTTGCTAAAATTCCGGAGAAAGATGAAGGAATATGATGTATCTGATTACAGAGCATACGCATCCAGTGCAGTCAGAGAAGCGGAGAATGCTTCTATGATCATTGAGAGAATTAAGATGTGTACGGATTTTGATGTGCAGATACTCAGTAATTCAGAACAACGTTTTATGAATTATAAAGCATTTGTGGCAACCGGGCTGGATGTGGATGTGGCAACCCATAAGAATAATGCATTGCTTGATATCGGAGCCGGAAGCTTACAGATCTCGATATTTGACAGAAGAAATCTGGTGCAGACGCAGAATCTTCCAATCGGTGCAGTCCGAATCCGTGATTATCTGACCCGGTTCGGTTCCGATACGGTAGATCTTGAAACACTGATGGAAGAGTATGCATCAAATGCGATCATAGAATTTAGAAATCTGTTTTTAAATGATAAAGATATTAAAAGCATTATTGCAATCGGTGATGGTATCAACAACCTGAAAAAAGTTGGTCCGGAGCTTTCGATTGCGAACAGTATATCGAGAGAACAATTCCGCATTCTCTATAAACGGGTAGTTGACATAAAACCGGAAGATCTGGCGGAACGGTATGGTATTCCATATGAGCGTGCCACCCTGATGCTTCCGATGGCGATTATTTATCAGTCATTTCTGGATAATTCCAGGGCAGAGGAGATCCTGACTCCGAATGTGATCTTCTGTGATGGTATTATTGCCGACTATATGGATAAGCAGGGGACCTTCCTGATGGACAAGAATTTTGATCAGGATATTCTTGCATCTGTGAATACAATTGCAAAGAAATATAAAGTAAACCGTGCGCATGTCCAGAATGTATCGGATAATGCACTTGCAATATTTGACAGCATTCGGAAATTACACGGACTTGGTAAACGGGAACGGCTGCAGTTACAGATCGCGGCGATCCTGCATAATTGTGGTAAATTTGTAAATATGAAGGATGTATCCCTGATCTCTTATCATATCGTGATGGCGACAGAGATTCTTGGACTTTCTCATAAAGAGAGAGAGGAGATCGCAAATGCGGTTTATTATAATGGATTTTACCTTCCGTCGGAATTAAGGGCATCCGGGCGGATCGGATCGGCAGATTATATGAAAGTGGCCAAGCTTACCGCTATCCTTCGACTGGCTGATGTGCTTGATAAGAGCTATAAACAGAAGATTACAAATCTTAGGATTTCATTACATGACAATACACTGGTGATCTATACAGATACGCTGGAGGATATTACACTTGAAGCAGGCATGTTTAAAACGAATAATATCTTATTTGAAAAGGTCTATGGTGTAAAAGTAGTATTGAAACAAAGGAGGGGTATATAAATGAGTGATAAGAATTTATTTTACAACCGGGAACTGTCCTGGCTGGAATTTGATAAAAGATGCCTGAGTGAAGCGAAGGATAAGAATATTCCGATATTTGAACGGATCAAGTTCCTAAGTATCACAGCATCCAATCTGGATGAGTTTTTTATGGTGCGTATTGCTTCTTTAAAGGATATGAAGAATGCGGGATATACGAAGAAGGATATTGCAGGAATGACGCCGGAAGAACAGCTTGATGAGCTGATTCCTGCAACGAAGGAATTCATGAAGAATCAGTATCAGACTTATAATCGTTCTCTGGTTCCGTTATTAGAGGCAAATGGACTGAAGATTGTCAGACATTATGAAGATCTGACGCCGGAACAGTCCAGATATGTAGATAAATTATTCGAACGGGATATCTATCCGGTATTAACACCAATGGCAGTGGATTCTTCCAGACCGTTTCCTCTTGTAAGAAATAAATCTTTAAATATCGGTGCGCTGATCTATGATAAGAAGAAAGGCGTTACAGATATCGCGACCGTTCAGGTTCCATCTGTACTTCCAAGAGTGATCATCCTGCCATCCGAGCGACAGGGCATGACAGAGATCATCCTGCTTGAAGAAGTAATTGAGAAGAATCTGGATAAGCTGTTCTTAAGCTATGATATCGTATGTGCACATCCATATCGTATTATGCGTAATGCGGATTTCTCAATTGATGAGGAAGAGACAGCCGATCTGTTAAAGGAGATCGAGAAGCAGTTAAAGCAGCGCCAGTGGGGCGAGGTTATCCGTCTGGAAGTAGAAGACACGATGGATAAGAAGTTGTTAAAAGAATTAAAGAAGCATCTGGATGTGGTTGATCGTGTTGTATATAAGATAAACGGACCGCTTGACCTTACCTTCCTTATGAAAGTAAATGGCCTGCCGGGCTTTGATCATCTGAAATATGAGAAATATGTTCCGCAGCCGGCATTTTCAAATGGCGACTACAGTAACATATTTGATAAGATCAAGAAGCATGACCGCCTGTTGTTCCATCCATATTATGAGTTCACACCGGTTGTTGAATTTATTCGTCAGGCAGCAGTCGATCCAAATGTTCTTGCGATCAAGCAGACCTTATATCGTGTCAGCGGCAATTCACCGATCATAGCAGCGTTAGAGCAGGCTGCGGAGAATGGCAAGCAGGTAACTGTTCTGGTTGAGTTAAAGGCAAGATTCGATGAGGAAAACAATATTGCATGGGCGAAAAAGCTTGAGAAAGCCGGCTGTCATGTTATCTATGGTCTGGTCGGACTTAAGACACATTCCAAGATCGCGCTGGTTGTCAGAAGAGAAGAAGATGGTATCAAGCGCTATGTACATCTTGGTACCGGTAACTATAACGATCAGACAGCAAAGTTATATACAGATATGGGACTTCTGACCTGTTCGGATCCGATCGGTGAGGATGCGACAGCAGTATTTAATATGCTGTCTGGATATTCAGAACCAGGAAAATGGAACAAACTGGCGGTTGCACCAATCTGGTTAAAGGATAAATTCCTGATGCTTATTAACCGTGAAGCGGAAAATGCCAGACAGGGTAAGAAGGCACGGATCATTGCCAAGATGAATTCTCTTTGTGATCCGAAGGTGATGGAAGCCTTATATGATGCATCGGCTGCCGGTGTTAAGATCGACCTGATCGTCCGTGGTATCTGCTGTATCAAAGCAGGTGTGCCGGGACTCAGCGAGAACATATCGGTTCGTTCGATCGTTGGTAATTTCCTGGAACATTCCAGAATCTTCTATTTCTTTAATGATGGATTTGAAGATATCTATATGGGCAGTGCAGACTGGATGCCGAGAAACCTTGACAAGCGTGTCGAGATCACCTTCCCGGTAGAAGATCCTGATCTGAAGAAACGAATCAAGGACATCTTAAAGATCCAGCTTGCTGATACTTTAAAGGCACACATCATGCAGCCGGATGGCAGTTACGAGAAGCAGGACCTTCGCGGCAAGGTAAAACTGGATTCCCAGATGTACTTCGCGGAAGAAGCCCGTAAGCGTTCTGCAAAACCGGAGGATGCAGATGCTGCAATCTCTCATGACCGGGTATTTATCCCGATCGAAGCGGAAGAGAGCGAGCATTAAAAAGTTGCTAAATATAACGAAAAAAGTTGCTGGATACAGTAAAAAAATTCTTGACATTTGCACATGTATGTGCTAACCTATAGAAGCTGTTTAGCAGAGACAGACAAGAAAGCAGAGTATCCACTCTCACCTTAGCACGAAGAATAGTGACTCGGGTTCATATCTAAGTAGATTATAATATGTACTTATATATAATAGTGGATGGTTTGCGCTGTCCACTATTTTTTATGCAATGGAGGTAAAAAGTCATTAGCGAATTAATGATTAACGAACAGATTAGAGACAGAGAAGTGCGCGTGATCGGCGAGGATGGTCAGGTGATCGGAATTATGTCCTCCAGAGATGCACTGAAGCTTGCAAAGGAAGCAGAGCTTGATCTGGTTAAGATCGCTCCACAGGCAAAACCACCTGTATGCAAGATTATTGATTATGGTAAGTACCGTTATGAGCTTGCTCGTAAGGAGAAAGAAGCCAGAAAGAAACAGAAGACAATGGAGATCAAGGAAGTTCGTTTATCTCCAAACATTGATACTAACGACTTGAATACAAAAGTAAATCAGGCAAGAAAGTTCCTGACACATGGCGATAAAGTAAAGGTTACGCTTCGATTCAGAGGTAGAGAGCTTGCCCATGTAGAACAGACAAAGGGCATTCTTGATGAATTTGCTGAGAAGCTTTCAGACATCGCAGTCATTGATAAGCCTGCCAAGTTTGAAGGAAGAAGTATGATAATGTTTTTAACTGAAAAACGTTAATTTACAATATGACATATATTAAGGAGGAAATACACACATGGCTAAATTAAAGACAAAAAGAGCAGCAGCTAAGCGTTTCAAGAAAACAGCTAACGGCGGCCTTAAGAGAAGCAAGGCTTACAAGAGTCATATCTTAACAAAGAAGACAACTAAGAGAAAGAGAAATCTTAGAAAGTTAACAATGACGGATTCAACAAATGAAAAGGTAATGAAGAAGATTTTACCTTATATCTAATAAATCAGGAGGAACTAGAGAATGGCAAGAGTAAAAGGCGGCGTTGGCGCTAAGAAAAAACATAACAGAACACTTAAGCTGGCTAAGGGTTACAGAGGAGCCAGATCAAAGCAGTATAGAGTAGCAAAGCAGTCAGTTATGAGAGCTTTAACAAGTTCATATGCTGGCAGAAAGCAGAGAAAGAGAGAATTCAGACAGTTATGGATCGCTCGTATTAATGCTGCTGCAAGAATGAATGATATTTCATACAGCAAATTAATGCACGGCTTAAAGCTTGCAGGTGTAGACATCAACAGAAAGATGCTTTCAGAGATGGCTATCAGTGATCCGGAAGGATTTGCTAAGCTTGTTGCTGTTGCAAAGGAAAAGCTTGCTTAATTTAAGATAAGCAGAAAAAACAGATCATGATGATTTTCGGAAGAAGATGGTTATGGTCTGTTTTTGCGTTATCGGAACGTTTGCCCGGCCAAGTGATCCGTTATTTTAAAGATCATAAATAAAAGGCGGACATTGACATAATTGCCTTTACAGAGTTGTCCTGTTCATACTATAATAGAACTGTACATTGAGCTAATTTATGGGACATGGAGGGTGACATATTATGTTTGTAGAACGAGTAACAAGAGAGCAGATGAAGATGTTCTTGGAGACATTCGCATGCTGCAGCGAACAGAAGAATCTTGTAATGAGATTAAATTACGCAGGAAAAGAACCATATCTGGATGTAACCAGATACAGTAACGGAATGATGTACACAGACTCTTACTATGATTTTGACAGTACATATTGCAGTAACCTGTGGAACAAATTCCTTTATACACAGTTTACACATGAGTACTACAGTGCATTTAAGGCACATCTGTTAGAAGACGTAGAAAAGAAGCTTACCAATATGATAAAAATCTGAGAAAGTAAAATCCCTGATACAAGTATATTAACAACAAAACACTTACAGGTATATACCATTTATTCCGCAGAACACTTTCGTTCTATTTCAAACGTAGCGGTACTAAACTCTTCATCTTGCGATGAATCGTTAAGGACCGACGTTTGTAACTGAGACCTTAGCGAGGCTCGCCGAGGTTAGTTCGAAGTTATACAGAGTAAAAAGGTCTGCTTCATAAAGATATATACATGTAAGTGTTTTATTATAATTATATAAATACTTTGTATCAGGGATTTTGTGCATAAAAAAAGAAAACCTCAAAGGTTTTCTAAAAAATAAAGATGCGGGAGATGGGACTTGAACCCACACGCCGTTTCCAGCACTAGATCCTTAGTCTAGCCTGTCTGCCAATTCCAGCACTCCCGCATGTCTTATTCCGTACGGCTTACCGCCGACGCAAGTAAGATAATACCACTGTGCTATATAAATGTCAACAAGTTTTTTTACTTTTTTTTGAAAAAATCCAATGCACGCATTATGATAGAGATTTTCATCATAAAATGGACACATTTACATGATAAACTTATAACGAAGTTTGTATGTAAAACGAAAAGATGCAAATATGATACATTTGTATTTTATACTGGCATAAGATCAGGACATTTGTCAGAAAATGATATGTAACAGAAATAATACAGGAATCCTTAAGATTGTTTAATAAAATAAGGATTGCTTGATTATGCCAGACAGAGAGAGTAAAATTACAATGATTTAATTTGGAAAATATAGCATTTTCAGATACACATAAAAATAAAACAGCGCAAGCAAGGAGGCAACGATGCGGAAACGAATCAAAAAGGGTGTGGCATGTGTATTATGTGCCAGCATGGTAGCTGCCCTTCTGGGTGGATGCAGCAGCAAAAATGCAGAAAGCAGCAAACCTTCTATTCATATTGAATCATATACAAAGGTGGGATATGATACGGTGACCGTTCAGTCAGGAGATATTTCACCAATCTTGAATTTAAAACTTTCCCCGGATGAATTTGAAACGAAAAATTATAAAGTTTCACAGGACGATTACGAAGTAGAAAAGGTTAATGTATCAAAGGGAGATCGGGTGAAAGCCGGAGATATCATGGTTCAGTTTAAGGCAGATGATATTCAGGATACGATCAAGCAATATACAGAGCAGAAGGCAGAGAATGAACTGCTGATTGAACATTATCAGAAACTGATGCAGATTGATGGATCAGAGGATTATTCTGATGATATTGCAAGTCTGAAAGAGGATATCCAGATCGCAGATACATATATTAAAGAACAGAACGAGAAGATGAAGGAGTATTGTCTGATTGCAGAAAAGGATGGAACTGTAACCTATGTCAATGAGTGGTTGGGATATGGATATGCAAGTTCATCCGATAATCTGGTGACCGTAGCATCCGGATCCTCTAATTATACAGCAACGACAGATGATGATTATGAATTTAAAAAAGGGGATGTCTATCAGGCAGATTATGAAGTGGCATCCTACGATATGAAGGTTATTGATGTCAGTCAGTATGAAGATAAGGCAACCGGTAAGCAGATGCAGAAAATCTTATTTGAGCCGGTAGACAGTATGGCAGGAATTTCAGAAGAAGATGTGCTGACCATGACGATCCATAAGCCGGTGATCAGCAATGTTGTCTATGTCGATGAAAAAGCGATCAATGAGAAGTCAGAAGATAATTATTATGTATTCACGATCAATGATGATGGCTTCCGGACAGCAGTTGATGTAACAATTGGTGAAACGGTAGACGGATATACGATTATTAAGTCTGGATTGAAGGCTGGAGAGCAGGTGACGGTAAATTGATAAAGAAGAGAATAATGATCAATAAAAAATCGTATGCAGTCAGAATGACAGCAATCGCTGTGGCAATGATGCTTGGTTTAACAGGCTGTGGAAAAAAAGAAGAAAAAGCACCGGAGCTGTTAGAACCGGTTACAACGAATGAGGCGTACCGTCCGGTCGAAAAGAGCGATGTTGGTAAGAAGATTATCAAGAATGGTGCGATTGTACCAACGGATTATTGTTATTTCTTTAAAACCTCAGCGACACTCTCAAAGGTTTATGTCAATGTAGGTGATTATGTTAAAAAGGGCACGGTTCTTGCAGAGGCAGATAGCGATGATACGACTTCAGGAATTGAAGACCTGAAAGCCTCTCTTTCCAGTGAGCAGCAGACCCATAATGTAAACGAAAAGATATACGAACAGAAGCAGAAGGAACTGGATTATAAGATTAAAGCATGTAATGAGGCTGGAGATTCTGCCGGTGCGAAAGAAAACCAGAGCACAAAAGCAGTCAATGCCGAGAATAACCGGTATGATAACATGTTGTACAATTATAAGGTCAAGAAGCTCCAGCAGCAGATTGACGAGAAGGAATCTCTGGAAACCGATAACAAGCTCGTAGCAGAACAGGACGGCTATGTTACATATGCCAAGAGCCTGACGGATACAGATTCATCAGATGAAGGCGGCGGATCAATCTCAAGTGGTGAGAATGTTGTTATTATATCTGATTACAACACACCGTATATTGAGATCACCGGTGAGCAGATCACAAGAGATGGATATGCAAATTTTAATACCATGTACACGATGATCGATGGCAAACGGTATGAGCTGGAAGAATACAAATATTCCAATCAGGAGATCGCAGCAGCACAGAGTGCATCCAAGCTGCCATATGTCCGTTTTAAACTGAAGGATGTGGATAACAGCAAGATCTTAAAGACAGGAACACTGACACCGTTGTATTTCAGTACATCAACTGCTGCAAATGTTCTTGTAGTCGGAAATGATTCCTTATACGAAGAAGGAGATAAGTATTTTGTATATGTGAAGACAGACAGCAGTGATAAGGAAAAGCGTGAGATCAAGATCGGTGCACAGGATGATAACTACACGGAAGTAAAGAGCGGCCTTTCAGAGGGAGATCTGGTTTATTATGATTCTGATTCAACGATTCCAAGTGACTATACAACATATGAGATCAAGCTGGGAACCTTTAAGACAACAGGAACCAGCAAATCCTATAAGATGGTAGATACCAATCAGATAACCTATAAAGCTCCTGTAGAAGGCTATTTTACACAGCTTGATCTGGCGGAAGGTCAGGAAGTGAAAAAAGGCGATCTGTTGTATATCGTTGACAGTGGTGGTGGTAGTGCAGAGCTGCTGGAGTTAAACTCCCAGATATCAGATGCAAAGAGTGATTATGATTCGACCGTAGCGGGCTATGAAGAGCAGATCAAGGATCTGAGAGCCGAGATTGAAGATTACCGCTCCGGCAGGAAGAAACAGCAGGTGGCAACACCGGGAGATGCTGATCCGGCAGATGATACAACAGATACTACTACAGATGATGGGGATGAAGAAGACGGTGATTACGATATCCCGGATTCAGATGATAATAATGGCAATACATTATACATGGTTGAGCAGCTTACCTGCCAGGTTGAGATTGCAAAATACAATGAAGAGCTGGCAAAGATCAATTATAATACGACTGTGAATCCATTGATCGCAAAGCGTGATAAGCTGAACAAAAATAATGATGGAAAAGGTAATATCAGCGTATATGCAGAAAGCGACGGCGTTGTACAGAGTGTATATGCCAGTCAGGGAAAACAGATCAAAGAGGGTGACAAGGTTGTCAGCATAGGAAGCAATGAATCCAAGATGATGTCCTTATCCCTGACAGATAACGGTGGAAGCTCCAGACGTAACGGATATAGCGGAAGTGACGATACCGGAAGTGATAACAGCAATGCAACACTTCTGGTCAATCAGGAGGTTACTTTAATTGATCAGAAGGATGACAGCAAGAAGCTGACCGGAAGATGTATCGGAGCAACAGCGGATTCCAAGAAGGCTTATGTAACAACGATCGATGGTCAGGTATATATAACAAGCAGCTCCGGATCCGAAGATACCAGATATTATATACAGGTGGATGATAAGAGCTTCTATGATTCACCAAAGGGATATTTTGTAAGCTTTGCAAAAATGTCACTGGAAAATGTAGTAACAGTTCCAATGAATATTATTTATACAGAGACGGATAAGACATCCGGTAAATCCTATGAATATGTGTGGAAGCTTTCAAAGGATGAGATTGTAAAACAGTATGTAACAACAAACACAGATACAAAGTCGTCAAAGGCATGTGTACTTACCGGATTGTCAGAAGGAGATGTGATTCTGAAAGAATCCGGTTCTTCCAGCAGTGGTGACAATACAAAGAAAAAAGCCGATAGCAGCTCAGAAGAATAGAAGGGAGAAGAGGAATGTTTAAATTCTTAAGAAATAAATTACTGAATAAAAAGTGGCTGAATGCCTGTCTTCTTCTTGGTATTGTGCTTCTGGTTGCTGTAGCATCCTGTAATCCGATGTTCAAAAACGGTGCAATGGATATGACGCTGGCATCCAAGTTTGATTCAGCGATAGAAGATAACAACACATATTCAGCCGTGGTCGGAAGACAGGGCTCCTGCTCAACAGACAATTTCCCGGATTCTGCATCCGTACTTGACCGTATCAATGCATATGAAAAGAAGTGGATGAGTTACATTGACGTCCCGGTATTAAGCAGACAGAACAGATTGTTTATAGAAGGTACTTATGCAATGACCGGGCTCGGTTCCAGGAGATTTTTCAGTGTAAACTATATGCAGGATATGAGCGAACATATCAATATCACGTTTGGAGAGGGACTTGATACCGGAAAACCGGTTGAAGGTACGTATCCGGTGATCATCAATCAGCAGAATGCGGATACATATGATCTGGTTGTAGGTGAAACCGTATCAATTGATAAATTGGTAGACAAGGATGGAAAGCCGGTTACATTTACGGTTGTCGGAATCTTTGAACCAAAGGATACCACTGATATTTACTGGAAAGAGACACCGGTAGATTTTGATAAGATGATATTTACAGATCAGGCATCCTTTGATGAAACCGTTGCAAACTATGGTGTTTTGACAATATATTATGCGACATATAATATGCTGGATTATGCATATATCGATCATACAAATGCATCAGATATCCGTTATTATCTGAGTGCATTTTCAAAAGCAGATGGTAACTTTATTCAGAATTTCAGTAGTATACTTGCTGATTATCAGGACGATGCAACATCGATCATGATCATTATCTGGGTACTGGAGCTTCCGATCCTGGTATTGCTTCTGGCATTTATCTATATGGTATCCAGTCAGATCCTGGAAATGGAGGACGGTGAGATCGCGATGCTAAAGAGTCGTGGTACCAGTACGAAACAGATTCTTGGCATCTATTTTGGAGAATCTGCGATCCTTTCTTTGATCGCGATCGTTATTGGCATTCCGGTCGGATATCTGTTGTGTAAACTGTGTGCAAGTGCAACCTCTTTCCTGAAATTCAGCTTTGGTGATACACACTTTTATAAGCTGACATGGGGAATGTTATTATACAGTCTGGTTGCTGCAGTTATCGCAATCCTGTTTATAACACTTCCGGTATTGAAATACGCGAAGAATTCGATCGTAGAGCAGAAGAGTAAGCTTGGAAAGGTAAATACAAAGCCAATCTGGGAGAAGGCATTTCTGGATGTGATCCTGGTGGCAGTTTCCATTTATCTGCTGTACAACTACAATAAACAGAAGAGTGATATTGCATTAAGCATTCTGGCTGGAAACAAACCGGATCCATTGATCTTTTTGAATTCATCTCTGTTTATATTTGCAGTTGGTCTGCTGATCCTGCGACTGATCAAATATCTGATTAAGTTCATTTATTTCATTGGTAAGAAGAGATGGTCACCTGCGGTATATGCTTCCTTCCTTCAGATCACCAGAACAGTGAAGAAGCAGGGCTTTATCTCCGTATTTCTGGTTATGACGATCGCCATGGGTATGTTTAATTCCAATATGGCAAGAACGATCAATGAGAATAATCAGGAGCGTATCGAATATAATCTTGGAACAGATATCGTTCTGAGTGAACAGTGGAAGATGGGTGCGTATCTGGATAAAGATAAGAAGAGTCACTGGTACTATGAAGAACCGGATTTTGAACGGTATACAGAGAATCTTTCCAATTCATGCAAACATCTGACCCGTGTGATCTATGATGACAATACAACGATCAAGGTTGGAGGTTCTGAACTTCCGGACTCTGTTCTGATGGGAATTAATACAAAGGAATTTGGTGAGACAGCCGAATTAAAGTCAGGCTTGAATGATGAACACTGGTATAATTACCTGAACAGTATTGCAACTGTTTCCAATGGTGTTATCATTTCATCAAATCTGGCAAAGAAATATGATCTGTCTGTTGGTGACAGCATCACATATGCAAGATACAGCCCGATGAAGACAAAGGAGCCGGTTGAGATCGCATCACCGTCCGGAACAATCTGCGCAATTGTAGATGCATGGCCTGGATTTAACCAGTACACATATGAGAAGGACAACAGTGGAAAGGTTGTTGAGAAGGAACGTTATCTGGTTGTTGCTAATTACGCATATGTTGTCAGTGCATTTGGTCTTACTCCATATCAGATATGGGGACAGCTTGCAGATGGACATGATTATCAGGAGGTCCTGGATACGGTTGAAAAGCAGGGTATTTCATTAAAGAGTTATCAGAGTGTAGATCAGGAAGTACAGAACATGCTGGAATCTCCGCTTGTACTGATCACAAATGGGTTATTCTCACTGAGCTTCCTGGTAGCAGTTATCCTCTGTACAGTAGGATTCCTCATCTACTGGATCACATCGATCAAGCAGCGGGAGCTTCTGTTTGGTATCTACCGTGCGATGGGTATGAGCATGAAGGAGATTAACAAGATGCTGATCAACGAGCAGATGTTCAGTTCTGTTCTTGCCAGTCTGGCAGGATATGGAGTTGGAGCGGCGGCTACTGCGTTGTTTGTAAAGCTGGTAGCGATCGTATATCTGCCGGAGTCGCATAACATAGCGATCAGCATAGCGGTCAACCCATTTGATATATTGAAACTGACGATCGTAGTTGTGGTAATGTTTATTATCTGCTTCATTGTTCTCCGGACAATCTTAAAGAAGATGAACATCACACAGGCATTAAAACTGGGGGAGGACTAAACAATGAATATGATTACTGCAAGAGGAATAAAGCGGTGTTTTACAGTTGGAAATGGCGAACCATTTTATGCTCTTAAAGGAATAGATCTGGATATCCCGGAAGGAAAGCTTGCGATCCTGAAGGGAAGATCCGGTTCCGGTAAAACAACCCTTTTAAATATTTTAAGTGCGCTGGATGAAGCAACGGAGGGTCAGGTGATCATAGAGGATCACGACCTGTCGGAGATGGCTGTACCGGAAAGAGAAAAACTCAGACGGTACGATATCGGATTTGTATTCCAGTCGGTAGCGTTGATCCCGATCATGAATGCATATGAGAATGTAGATTTTGGTTTAAGACTTGCGGAATATGAAGGAAACCGGGATTCCCGTATCCGCGAGGTTCTGGAGATGGTTGGACTTAGTTCCAGAATGTTCCATATGCCGAACCAGATGTCCGGTGGTGAGCAGCAGAGGGTAGCGATCGCAAGAGCGGTTGCCCATAAGCCAAGGGTAATCTTTGCAGATGAGCCGACAGGAGCTTTGGATACAGCATCCGGACTGAATGTTATGAAGCTGTTCAAGGATCTGGTGGCAAAAGAAGGAATCACGATCGTTATGACGACACATGATCCAAACCTGATGGAACTCGGAGACGTAGTATTTGAGATAGAGGATGGTGAGATCATTGGCAAAGCATAGTGGATTTTTTAAGAAAAAAGATAAAAATACGATTCCGGAAACTGATATGCAGGAAAACGCAGCACAGATGATGGAAGAACCAATGGATCAGGATCCTGTTCAGGAAGACGCCGACATCGCAGATACAGACATGAACGATATCGGTGTGCAGGAGACTGCAGTGGATGCTGGGAACGCTGTTGATGAAGCAGATATAGCAGATGACGATACAGAAACATCAGAAGATTTGGACGATACAGACAGAAACAGTCAGGCTGCGGAAGAATATGAAGAAACCGGCAATATCATTGACTGCGACAGTCTGGTTAAGATCTATAAAACAGATGAAGTTGAAGTAATGGCACTTCAGGGGCTGGAGCTTACGATCAAAAAGGGTGAGCTGATGGCAGTTATCGGTAAATCCGGTAGTGGTAAGTCAACGCTTTTGAATATGATCGGTGGACTGGAACGTCCGACAGCAGGAAAATTATATGTAGATGGAAAAGACCTTTTTGCAATGACAGACAAAGAACTGGTAGAATATCGGAAACATACCGTTGGCTTTGTATGGCAGAAGAATTCCAGAAACCTGCTTCCGTATATGACAGCTCTGGAAAATGTCCTGGTGCCGATGTATTTTGATAAAGACAATAAGGAAGACCGGGAAGCCAGAGCCTATGATCTTTTGTGCAAGGTTGGTTTAAAGGAAAAGGTAAATTCCTATCCGGCACAGATGTCCGGTGGTGAGCAGCAGAGAGTTGCAATTGCGATTGCACTTGCCAACAATCCAAAAATCCTGCTGGCAGATGAGCCGACCGGTGCAGTCGATTCCAAAACCTCAGATATGATCCAGGATCTGTTCCGGAAACTGAATGAGGAAATGGGTATTACAGTTATCATCGTAACGCATGATATCAGTCTTGCAAATAAGGTTGGACGTGTGGTTATGATCGCAGATGGTAAGATCAGTACAGAAAAGATCATGAAAGAGGATTACAGAAAACGGATCAATGACATGGAAAGCGAGAGCTTTAATGGAACCGATTCCCATGAAGAATATTCCATTATGGATAAGGCACACCGTGTACAGATCAGTGATGATATTCTGGAGGCTGCCGGAATTGATACAAACAAGGTAAAGATTCAGGTAGTGGATGGCAAGGTTGTTATTTCAAAAGAATAAATATCAGTTCAGAAAACGGCTCTGGATGCATATGCATTCAGGGCCGTTCGCAATATTTTCACATTTTCTTTCTTGCTTTTTCTTGCTATCGTGCGTTGGTTCGATTATAATAACTTTGTTTAGCTGATTTGGAATTTCGAGGAGGAAACCATGAAGAAGAGAAAATTAACAAAAATGTCGGCAGTGTTACTGGCAACAGCATTGTCTGCAGCAACTGTTTTTTCAGGATGTAATAAGAAGGTTGATTACGATATGGGTGATGGAACGCAGAAAGAAGGAAGTGCAGGAGAAGGCGGCGAGTTATCGTCCCGTCTCGGTGTTCCGGAGTCTTATGAGGGTAAGCTGGATACCGGTGATTCCGGTATCAAAGAGATTACCATTAAAGATGATGATATCATAACACCAGATTCCGACAGTATGTCTATTGTGTCTTATAAGAAGAATTCCTTTGATAATGCATACAGGCAGAAGGTCTGTGAGGCAATCTTTGATAAGTCAAAGGGTATCTATGTATATGACTTTGAGCACCAGACCAAGAGTGATCTGCAGACTCAGATTGATTCATATCAGACGATGTTAGCCGATGCGAAGGAAGCTGGAGATACAGATACAGAGGATTATTGTAAGGAATACATATCCTATCTGGAAAATGAAATGGCAACGGCAACGGATGAGAGAGAAGGAGCCGGTGATTACAGTGCATCGGATTATATCGGACAGATTGGCGATAATCAGTTCATGCTCTCATTTTCAGAGGGAACAGAAGGGTTAAATGCAAGCTTTGATCTTTCTTATTATCCATCCGAAGGCATGATCAATTACAGACCATATGAGGGTGCATCCTTTGTATATGCTTATGACGCAAAGTATGGAGAAGAGGGGATTGATGACAGCATTGTAAATACTTGTACATTTTCTGAAGATGAAGCCGTATCACTGGCACAGGAATTTCTTGCCGGATGTGGAATTGATGATGTGATCGTTACAGATAAATCTCCGTTATTATGGGAGTATTATGACAGCTCTTATAATGTGATTGCAACAGAGTATGAAGGCTATATCGTAAACTTTGGACGTTCTGTCAATGGAACTGCTCCATACAGTGCGGATCTGTCTATGGTTGACACTCTTTCAAGCGATGAGGATGATACCTGGTATGATGCTCCAACAGAGACGTTCTCCATTCAGATCGACTCCAATGGCGTGATCAACGCAAGCTGTTATCCATTGTTAGTTTCAACCGGTGAGGATCAAAAAAATGTAGATCTTTTGAGCTGGAAGGAGCTTTTAAAGGAACTGGATAAGAATGTTGCACAGTATTATACAGATAATAAGACTTCCTACAGCGATATTGAATTTAACGATGTCAGATTGACATATTACTGTATTAAGGATGATTCTCAGGATGATGTATATAATTATGTTCCTGTATGGATATTTGCACAGGCAGACGAAAATGATGGAACATATGATTTTGACTATCCGGTACAGGCACTTATAGTAAATGCAACCGATGGAACAATCTACAATCTGAAAGATGTTCTGGAGGCCGGTTCGATCCCATACAGTGATTATTACGATGATCAGGGTGATATGATCGATGGATACGAATATGATGACAGTGATATGGAGAGTATAGATTCAGATGGCAGTGATGACGGATCCGGTGATTCATCAGATGGCAGTGATGACGGATCCGGTGATTCATCAGATGGCAGTGATGACGGATCCGATGATTCATCAGATGAGATAGAGGATGGATCCGATGAAGGGATCATTGACGACGAAGGTCTGTTAGAGGATGATGTTGTAGAATAATACAATCCTACAGGAAAATAAGGTGTCATACGACGCCAGACTATAAAGATGCAGGACGAGTGATATTTTTTATCATTTGCCCTGCGTTTTTTATTGGTTTTGGTATTGACAAAAATACCCCTATGGGGTATATAATATCGTATCCGGGATCATTAAAATTGGATACAAAAAATAAATGTACAGATACAGATGGATGAAAAAATTCAGGAAACAGACAGAAGGGAGCGGACAAGAATGGAAGAACCATGTTGCCATTGTCATAAAACAAAACAGAGAACAGAAGGTGAATATAAGAAGCTGATGAACCGGCTGAACCGGATCGAGGGACAGATCCGGGGAATCAAGGGAATGCTGGAAAAGGATGCATATTGTACGGACATATTAGTACAGGTTGCCGCTGTCAATTCTGCATTGAACAGCTTTAATAAGGAACTTCTTGCAGAGCATATCCGAACCTGTGTGATCGAGGATATCAAAGCAGGAAAAGAAGATACGGTGGATGATCTGGTTGATACGATAAAAAAACTGATGAAATAAGCAAAGAAGGATTTTCTATCCGAAACACAGTATGAATATATTCGTATGATTGCTTCGGATATGAAACATAATAAAAATGTGTTTAAGATATAATGAAGGCATAGAATGTGCGAAGCACATGATAAAAGCTTGATAAGAAGGTGAGTGACTTGGATAAATATAACGTAACAGGAATGAGCTGCAGTGCCTGCAGCGCAAGCGTAGAAAAGGCAGTGAAGAAAGTAAAAGGAATTGACAGTTGTACCGTCAGCCTGCTTACAAATTCGATGACAGTAGAAGGACATGCTGACCCTAAGGCAGTTATTGAAGCAGTAGAAAAAGCAGGATATGGAGCCAGTCTGATGACAGGAGAAGACCGGAAGGATGTCGGGAAGAAGCAGGCAGCGGATGCAGATGAATTGGATAATCATGCAGCCCTGCACAAGATGAAGGTCCGGCTGATCGCATCTATCGTTCTGTTAATTCCGCTGATGTACATTTCCATGGGACATATGATGTGGGGATGGCCACTGCCGGCGATTATCAGTGATAACCATGTCGCTATGGGACTGATCCAGATGTTATTTGCAATTGCGATCATGGTTGTAAACCAGAAGTTTTTTATTAATGGATTTAAGGGTGTGATCCATGGAGCACCGGGTATGGATACATTAGTAGCACTTGGCTCAGGCGCATCCTTTATTTACAGCACATATGTATTATTTGCAATGACAGATGCCGTGATGCGGCAGAATAATGACCGTGTTATGACCTTGATGCATGATTTTTATTTTGAATCGGCAGCGATGATCCTTGCACTTATAACGGTTGGTAAGACACTCGAGGAATATTCCAAAGGTCGTACGACAGATGCCTTAAAGGGATTAATGAAGCTTGCACCCAAAACAGCCCTTGTTCTTCGTGATGGAGAAGAACAGGAAGTTGCTGCTGAGGATGTGGTAGTTGGAGAGGTATTTATCGTCCGTCCGGGATCCAGTGTTCCGGTAGATGGTGTGGTGATAGAAGGAAACAGTGCGGTTGATGAGTCTGCTTTATCCGGTGAGAGTCTTCCGGTCGATAAAGCAGAAGGAGATAAGGTATCTGCCGCAACGATCAATAAATCCGGTTATCTGAAATGTCGGGCAACCAGAGTCGGTACAGATACGACTTTATCCCAGATCATAGAGATGGTCAGTGATGCAGCAGCAACAAAAGCACCGATCGCAAAGATTGCAGATAAGGTATCCGGTATCTTTGTTCCGGCTGTCCTGATCTGTTCCTTGATCACTATTATTGTATGGATCATTGCAGGAGAGAGCACAGGCTTTGTACTTGCCAGAGGTATATCGGTGCTTGTGATCAGTTGTCCATGTGCACTTGGACTTGCAACACCGGTTGCCGTTATGGTAGGTAACGGTGTCGGAGCCAAGCAAGGCATCCTATTTAAGAATGCGGCAGCACTTGAGATGACAGGAAAAACAGATGTGGTTGTACTGGATAAGACAGGAACGATCACAAATGGAACGCCGGAAGTGGTAGATGTAGTTCCGGGAAATGGATACAGTGAGACAGACCTGCTTACCTTTGCAGCAAGTCTGGAACAATACAGTGAGCACCCGATAGGCAAAGCCATTATGGAATATGTCGGACAGAAAGGGATCAAGCCACAGAAGATTGAAGATTTTCAGGTGCTTCCGGGAAATGGACTCCGCTGTAGATTAAGCAGTGAGGCGGTTTCACAGAATGAAAGAGGATTTTGTGCAGGACAGAACCATTCTCAGATATCAGATCATATTTTGCTTGGTGGAAATGGAAAATTTATCAGCCAGTATGTAACCTTATCCGAGGCGGATAAGACACTGGCAGAAGAATTAGCTTCACAGGGCAAGACCCCGATCTATCTGGCAATCGATGAGAATAAACTGATCGGTATCCTTGCAGTTGCAGATACGATCAAAGAGGATGGAATCCTTGCGATCAAAGAATTAAAAGAGATGAATTATTCAGTTGTTATGTTAACCGGAGATAATGCAAAGACAGCAGAAGCAATCGGTAAACAGGCAGGTGTTGACCGCGTGATCGCTGATGTACTGCCGGATGGAAAAGAAGCGGTAGTAAGAGAACTGATGAAGGAGCACCGTGTGATCATGGTTGGTGACGGCATTAATGATGCCCCTGCATTAACCCGTGCGGATATTGGTATGGCGATCGGAGCCGGAACCGATGTTGCAATCGATGCGGCAGATGTGGTACTGATGCGGGAAGGTCTTCGAACCGTTCCTGCAGCAATCCGGTTAAGTATGGCAACGATACGAAATATCAAAGAGAACCTGTTCTGGGCATTTATTTATAACATTATCGGAATACCGCTTGCCGCAGGTGTCTGGTATCCGATGTTTGGCTGGAAATTAAACCCGATGTTTGGAGCATTTGCCATGAGCCTTTCCAGTTTTTGTGTAGTAATGAATGCATTACGGTTGAATTTCGTGAAGATATATGTTAATAATAGTAAATACAGAATACACCAAAAAATGGTATCAAAAAATGTTGAGGGAAATAATAAGATAGAAAAGGAGACTGGTACGATGAATAAGACGGTGTATATAGAAGGAATGATGTGCGGACACTGCGAGGCAAGAGTGAAGAAAGCATTTGAGGCACTTCCACAGGTAACAGAAGCGGAGGTCAGCCATGAGAAGAAGCAGGCGGTGCTTACTTTAAGTGGCGAGTTATCCGATAAAGAGATTAAGAATACAGTGAAGGAAGCCGGATATAAGGTAACTTCGATCAAGTAAAATAGAAATACGGGATAAAAGATAAAATGGCAGGGCACGGTTTATGGTGTCCTGTCATAAATTAATAAGAAGGAAATTGTCTATGAAGAAACTATTGAACAGGTTATTTAGTCGAATGGTAATTACATGTCTGCTGGTAGCGGCACAGTTGATCTTCTTTATGGTAGAAGTATTAAAGCTGCAGCAATACTATGTATTGGTGGCGGCTATTCTGCATTTGTTAAGTTTTATAGCTGTGATGCATCTGTTATTAAAGGATGTGAATCCGTCAATTAAACTGGCATGGATCGTTCCGATCCTGATGTTTCCGGTCCTCGGTGGTCTGCTTTATCTGCTCTATGGACATATCATTATGCCGAAGAAGTTAGAGAAATACATGAAGCATGCGGCAGAATGGGACTACGAGACGGATCTGTATGCAAATATGGCATATTTCAGTGATGTGATAAAGGGGCAGCCGCCATACCGGTTGTTCAAATATACAGAAGATTATGCAGGTTCGCTTGTATATCAGAATACGGATGTCCGGTATTATCCGATGGGGGAAGATGTCTGGCCGGATTTTGTCGATGACCTGAAATCGGCAAAAAAGTATATTTTCCTTGAATATTTCATCATCAATCCGGGCGAAATGTGGAATACGGTGCTTGAGATCTTAAAAGAGAAAGTAAAAGAGGGCGTGGAAGTCCGCCTGATCTATGATGATATTGGCTCAGTCTTTTATGTGCCAAAGTATTACTGGCGTGAGATGGAGAGCTATGGGATTAAATGTATGGCATTTAATCAGGTGGTTCCATTTCTGGCAACGATCTTTAATAACAGGGATCATCGGAAGATCGCGGTTATGGATGGTACGGTCGCTTATACCGGCGGTTTTAATCTGTCCGATGAATACATTAATAAGAAATCACCTTATGGCAGATGGAAGGATAACGGTATCCGTATGGATGGAGATGCTGCATGGCGGTTCACGATCCTGTTCCTTCAGTTATGGAACAGCATCCGGAATGAAGATAAGCATATCTTAAGCTATCGTCCGGCAGAGCAGAAGAAGCATTTGAATGATGGATATCTTCAGCCATATACGACCAATCCGCTCAAGAAGGAGCCGCTTGGTGAGAACATATATATGCAGATGATCAATGATGCAAAGGAGTATGTATACATCTTTACTCCATATCTGATCGTATGCAATGAGATGATGACAGCATTAAAGCTTGCGGCAAAGAGAGGCATCGATATCCGAATCGTAACACCGGCGATCCCGGATAAGAAGATGATCTTTCGTATGACACAGTCGAGTTACAAAGAGCTGCTTCGTGCCGGCGTGAAGATCTATCAGTACACACCGGGATTTATCCATTCCAAATGTATCCTGACGGATGATAATCTGACATCAATCGGTTCTATCAATATGGATAACCGAAGTTTTTATCATCATTTTGAATGCGGTGTATTGGTATATGATTCCAGTATCATTGCAGAAGTGAAGTATGATATGCTTTCAACGATGAAGGAATCAGAGGAGATCACGCTGGACTGGTGTAAGGAGCATATGTCCAGAATTACACTGGTGGATGCCTTCCTCAGACTCCTGTCACCATTGCTATAGGAATAAAGGTAAAGAGAGAAAATGACAAAAACAAATAAGAAACAAAAAGCCGGAGATCAAAAGCCGGCTTTTTCAAAAATGAACGATTTTAAAAAAGAAGCGGCATTTCATATTTTTAAAGAAAGCATTACAACGGCATTCCTACTGTACATGTTTGTTGTTTTTCCATTGGTTCTTCATGATGGATATATGGATATTACGATCACAAAATACAATTTCTTTAAAAATGGAGTATTGATCTATGGGATATTGATGTGTCTGACATTTATACTCGGATTTACGGATCATATGGAAGAGCATACGGATGCTGCAAAAAAAACGGGAAGAGGCAGAAATTTTCTGGCGTCGGATATCTGGATGGGAGCCTTTGTGCTGTCAGGCACACTTGCATGGATCATGGCAGATGATAAAATGGCAGCCTACACCGGATCTATGGGAAGACGCTGCGGACTGGAATTTCTGGTGCTTGTGCTTGTGCTTTATATTGGCATTGGAAGCGGATATAAATGGCAGCAGATCCTGGCACCGGTGTTTTCTGTTATCAGTGGACTTGCATTTTTGATGGGAAGCTTACAACACCTGGATATTGATGTGTTTCATCTGTTGTCACATATCAGAGAGGATCAGCAGGCGATGTTCCTGTCCACCTTTGGAAATATTAATATATTTGCTGGCTTTGTCTGTACCAGTGTTGCATTCTTTTCCGGTATGTATCTGATCGAAGAAAAGCGGGCATTCCGGATCTGCTATATGGCAGCCCTTTTGTTGGGCGGAGCCGCCTTGATCGCGGCAAATAGTGATAGTGCCTATATGGGACTTGCTGCAGCATGGGTGATATTACTCTTTTTCTCATTAAAACGAAGCCTGTTTGCAGAATTTGTAACTGTTTGCACCACCTTTCTTTCCGGTTATACAATCATGGCGTGGATCACGACAGGAACCGGAAGGGGATATGAGAAGTTGTCCGGTCTGGCGAAGCTGGTGGATGTAAGAGAAATATTGACTGTCTGTTGTGTGATCGGTATCTTGTGTGCGATATGGTTATCAAAGAAGAAATATAATACAGGAAGATCCGCATTATCCCGCTTGTTCATAGCAGGAATATTGCTCATAGCAGGAATCACCGTGACAGTTATCGGCTGTACCAACCACTGGGAGATCTTCGTATTTGATGATTTCTGGGGAGATTACAGAGGCTTTATCTGGTCAAGATTATGCCGGATCTATCAGGATCTGCCATTTGTTGATCAGGTATTTGGAAATGGAAATGAAAGCATCTATGCGCTGATGTCTGCCCGGTATTATGATGAGATGCTGACAGTAACCGGAACGGTTTATGACAGTGCGCATAATGAATATCTGCAGTATCTGGTCACGATGGGAGCTTTTGGCCTGATCACTTATGTAGGGCTGATCATTACTTCGATCCGTAACTGTGTGAAAACCTGGAAGAATGAACCGGTGATGCTTGCGATTCTGATGCTTATCGTTTCTTATATCACACAGGCGTTCGTCAATGTAGAGCAGCCGATCACGACACCGTTCCTGTTTTTATTTGTGGCGATAGCAGCAGGAATCCGCAGAAACAGTTTGAAAAAAGCAAACTGAAACACGGTCTTGTCAAAGTGTTGTATTTCGTTGTATAATCACGGAGTATGTGTATTATAGATGGATAATGACCGGAAAGTGATCGGAGACATATATTTTGCCGCAGCTATCCGGGCACAGAATAAATACGTAGATAATAATTATGATATAAGAGGTCAGCATCCGAGCGGATGCTGTTACAGGAGGAAAAAAATGAAGGTTTATGACGAGTTAGTGGCAAGAGGATTAATTGCCCAGACAACAGATGAAGAAGAGATCAAAGAGCTGGTAAATAATGGAAAAGCTGTTTTTTATATAGGATTTGACCCAACTGCAGACAGTCTTCATGTCGGTCATTTCATGGCACTTTGTCTGATGAAGCGTTTACAGATGGCAGGTAATAAGCCGATCGCCCTGATTGGTGGCGGTACAGCTATGATCGGTGATCCGTCCGGACGTACCGATATGAGACAGATGATGACAACAGAAACGATCGCTCATAATGTAGAATGCTTCAAGAAGCAGATGAGCCGTTTTATCGATTTCTCAGAAGGCAAGGCATTGCTTGTAAATAATGCAGACTGGTTACTGGATCTGAACTATATAGATGTTCTTCGTGAGGTTGGTCCTCATTTCTCAGTCAACAATATGCTTCGTGCAGAGTGCTACAAGCAGAGAATGGAGAAGGGCTTAAGCTTCTTAGAGTTCAACTACATGATCATGCAGAGCTACGATTTCTATGAGTTATTCCAGAAATACGGCTGTAATATGCAGTTCGGTGGTGATGACCAGTGGAGCAACATGCTTGGTGGTACAGAACTGATCCGTAGAAAGCTTGGCAAGGATGCATATGCCATGACGATCACCCTGCTTCTGAACTCAGAGGGCAAGAAGATGGGTAAGACGCAGAAGGGTGCTGTATGGCTGGATCCAAACAAGACATCACCATTTGAGTTCTACCAGTACTGGAGAAATGTTGCAGATGCCGATGTATTAAAATGTATCCGTATGCTGACCTTCCTTCCACTGGAAGAGATCGACAAGATGGACAGCTGGGAAGGAAGCCAGTTAAATACAGCAAAAGAGATCCTTGCATTTGAACTTACAAAGCTGGTTCATGGCGAAGAAGAAGCAGTAAAGGCACAGGAGAGTGCAAGAGCATTATTCTCCAAGGGTGTTGCTGCTGATATGCCATCTGTTACATTATCAGACGATGATTTCAAGGATGGTGCGATTGATATCGTATCCGTACTTGTAAAGTCCGGTCTGGTATCCTCCAGAAATGAAGGAAGACGTGCGGTAGAGCAGGGCGGAGTTGCAGTTGATGGTGATAAGATACCTGATATCTCAGTTACAATTCCGGAAGAGAAGTTTGATGGAGACGGAATCGTTGTAAGACGTGGTAAGAAGAATTTCCGTAAGATAAGTAAATAACAGATTCGAAAGAATAATAAAATAAACATAATAAAAACTCCGGTTATCTGGAATTAGGATTCTAATTTTGATGATCGGAGTTTTGTTATTGTTATTATGATGTAAATTATGCAGAAAAAAAGCAGAAATGTCAGTTGTACATGTCATTTATGCATGATAAAACGTAGAATTGACAATCTACGTTTTTTTTAGTCTGTTTTATGGTATTCTAATTTCCGGATATTAGCGGTGTTTTGTGTAAGCCTCCATCAGACTGAGCATAACATGCTGGTCTTCAAGGGATAAGGATGAATAAAGAGCATTCAGTTTCGATTGATTATAGCTTTCAGAATGTTGATTGTATTCAAGAATATCAGAAAAAGTACAATCCAGATATTCGGTGATATTTGCAAGTGTATCCAGACTCACTTTGCAGATACCACGTTCAAGTTGACTGATAAAACCTACAGACAGATTAAGGTCTTCCGCCATCTGTTCCTGGGTGACATCTTTCATTTTTCTGCGTATTTTTATGCGTGATCCTATAATTTTATAATTCAGTGTCATGATGGTATTCCTTTTCTTTTTAAGTATTTTCTAATAAATATCAAAAAAGAAACAGATAGTGACACTTCTATTATATGTAAAAACTAACAATAATACTGCATATATCTAAGAAATATACTAAAATTTACAAGTGGCATTCAAATGAGAGGGAAGTGTTATACAAATGAAAATTGGTATATGTGATTCATCTATGCATGAAGTGGAAGCTGTGAAGGATTTTATAGAATCCCGTATGGATCTGGATAATGTAGAGTTTGAATTGTATCTGCCGGAAGAAGCGTCTATAGATGTAGAAGAAAGTACCTTTTCCTGTGATATATTTATCACGGAGATCGTATTTGACAATCTGCAATATAACGGGATCTGTCTGGCCAGAGCCATCAATCGTTCTGTTCCAAATTGCAAGATTATATTTTATGCAGACCATATTCCGGATGGCTGGGATATCTATGACGTGGAGCACTGCAATTGTGTTATGAAGCGAAACCGGGATATCAAGCTGGTGCATGCCGTTGATATGGCAATCAAGCGTCTGAATATGAGCAGAAGTAATTTTATCCGGGTCTGCTATGGTAAAACGATCAATATTTTTTCAGCTTCGGAGATCATCTGTATTCACAGAGATGATCGTCTCACCAGATACTGTACAACAAGAGGTGATTATGTGCAGTATATTACATTGACAAATGCTTTGAAAAATCTTCCAAAGGTATTTGTCCGTGTAAACAGTAATTGTATTATCAACCGTCAGCACGTCAAGCATTATTCAAGATCAACCGTAACTCTGGATAATGGAGAAGTCGTAAAGATCGGAAGACCATACAAAGAAGAAGTTTTTTCATAAAAATAGAATGATTCTCTCTGTTTTGCAGATACTAGTTCGTATGAATGTATCTGTGAAACAGGGAGATTTTTTATATGAAAGATAAAATATTTGGAATATTACAACGGGTTGGACGGTCGTTTATGCTTCCAATCGCAATCCTGCCGGTAGCTGGACTGCTGCTTGGAATCGGAAGCTCCTTTACCAATGAAACCATGCTTGAAACATATGGGCTGATGCGGATCCTTGGACCGGGAACGATATTTGCTGCTGTATTTGAAGTAATGAGCGAGGCAGGAAATGTGGTATTTGCCAATCTGCCGATCCTGTTTGCCATGGGCGTGGCGATCGGTATGGCAAAAAAGGAGAAAGAGGTCGCTGCACTGTCAGCAGCTATTGCATTCTTTATCATGCATGCATCGATCAGTGCCTTGATCACGATAAATGGTGGTACGGAAGCAATGCTTGCAGGGGCAGTTACTTCTGTTTGCGGTATCACATCTTTGCAAATGGGTGTATTTGGCGGTATTCTGGTAGGCCTTGGTGTGGCTGCCCTGCATAACCGCTTTTATAAGATTGAACTGCCACAGGTGTTGTCCTTCTTTGGTGGTTCCAGATTCGTTCCGATCATATCAGCACTGGTATATACCGGAGTTGGTATTCTGATGTTCTTTATCTGGCCGGCGATCCAGAAGGGCATCTATACAGTAGGTGATCTGGTCTTAAATTCCGGCTATGCAGGAACCTGGGTATATGGATTTATGGAACGTCTGCTGATACCATTTGGCCTGCATCATGTGTTCTATCTACCATTCTGGCAGACTGCGGTCGGAGGAACGCTGGAGGTTGGCGGGCGTGTTGTAGAAGGAGCGCAGAATATCTTCTTTGCACAGCTTGCGGATCCATCTGTTACAAAGTATGCGGTATCGGCCACCAGATTTATGTCCGGTAAATTCCCGCTTATGATATTCGGCCTGCCGGGAGCGGCTCTTGCCATGTATAAAACAGCAGCACCGGAGAAACGGAAGGCAGCAGGCGGACTGCTTCTTTCCGCAGCCCTTACAGCCATGATCACAGGTATTACAGAGCCACTGGAATTCACATTTTTATTTGTTGCACCGGCTCTGTATGGAATCCATTGTATTCTGGCAGGCTTTGCTTATATGCTGATGCATATGTTTGAAGTCGGTGTGGGAATGACCTTCTCCGGCGGTCTGATCGATCTTACCCTGTTCGGCATCATGCAAGGAAATGCAAAGACGAACTGGATCTGGATCATCATTGTCGGTATCGGTTATTTTATCGTATATTATGTATTGTTCTATTATCTGATCCGGCGGTTTGATCTGAAAACACCGGGTAGAGATAACAATGACGAAGTAAAATTATATCGTCGAAGTGATGTAGATGCCAGAAAGCATGGAGAAAATGCCGGAGAGCAGGGATCAGACAATGACCGGAATACGGATATTTTCCGGAATCATAGCCCACAGATGGAGACTTCCAGGCTGATCTGTGAAGGGCTTGGCGGCAAGGCAAATATATCGGATATTGACTGCTGCGCAACCAGACTGCGTTGTACGGTATATGATGCAGCTCTTGTAAAAGAAGATATTCTCCGGGCAAGCGGAGCATCCGGTGTGGTGAAAAAAGGAAATGGCGTACAGGTTATCTATGGTCCGAAGGTGTCCGTGATCAAATCCAATCTGGAAGATTATCTGGAGGGGGATGATGAGAAAGCGGTTATTGCAGACGTGGGAGGACAAAGAGAGGATGTCGTTGCAGGCCAAGAGAAGAACAGAAGAAATGCAAGAAATAGACAGAAAAAGCATATGGATGATAATACAGTCTCTATATTGAGTCCGGTTACAGGCGAGGTATGTGAACTGGAGAAGGTGCCGGATGAGGCATTTTCCAGTGGAATGATGGGTGATGGAATCGCTGTATTGCCAACGGATCCTGAAATAACCGCACCGGTTGCCGGAACAGTTGCCTTTGTCTTTGATACGAAGCATGCCATAGGGCTGGTAACGGAGCAGGGAATCGGTGTGATGATCCATATCGGAATCGATACGGTAAAGCTAAATGGCAAAGGCTTTGACGTATTGGTTGAGACCGGACAGACAGTGGCTGCCGGACAGCCGGTCATGCGGCTTGATCTTCCTTATCTGAAGAAGCATGCGCCATCCTTAATATCCCCTGTCATCATAACAGAGCTTCCGGATGGCTATAAGCTGCACCCGGTAAAGACCGGAAAGGTGAAGAACGGCGAGAAGATTCTGGTTGTGGAGAAGAACGAGAATAAATAGAAATGACAGAGGGATTTCCACTTGTGGAAATCCTTCTGTGAATATATTATAATAATAAATAGATTAAAGGCAACAAAGGCGGAAGGAAAAATGGCAGGGAAAAAACTGGATGAACAAATGGAAAAGGTAATACGGAATAATTACAGACGATTGACAGGCTGTCTGATCGACCGGAAAATGACGATCACAACCATGGAAAGTATCACCTGCGGGCAGATTGCTTCATTGATCACAGATACTGAAGGGGCATCTGCAATATTAAAAGGAGCATTTGTAACCTACTCCAACGAAGCAAAGATTATGCAGGGCGTACCGGAAGCTGTGATAGAAACTTATGGTGTATATTCCAAAGAAACAGCGCGAGCAATGGCGAAAGCCTGTAAATGGGCATATCGTGCAGACATCGGAATTGGTATTACCGGTACAACGGGAAATATTGATCCAAACAATCAGGATAGTGTGCCGGGAGAAGTATATTATGCAGTGGCTGTTTCTGATACGATCATCGATGGATATTTCCAGATGGGAGAACAGGATTCCAGACTGTATTATAAGCTTTATGCTGCGGAGAAGGTGGCAGAAACGCTTGGGGATGTACTTGGGGTTGAAATGGAAGCGGTTTTTGCCTGAGGGTGTGACGAATATATTGTTGGAGAAATATACAAGATATGGGGGATGAAGATATGAAAAAGAAATTAATGGGGTTGTTTGTATGTTTAATAGGATTTGGAATGGGCTTTCTGTCCTTACTGTATTCCAATGAGGCTGTGCAGTCCCTGGAAAAATGTACGCGAAAAGTAGTTAATCCAAGCATAAAAGATAAAAAGGACTGGATATTTTCCTCAATTGGGACTATAGGAATTGTGCTATTGATCGTTGCTGTAATAACAGCAATTGTGCTGGCGGTTATTCGTTTTTTTGCTAACTCAAAATGTATGCAGTCGGCAATCACAATAGGACAGCTTGTAACAGATGTTATTTTATCGTTGTATATTACGGAGGTAATTATATATTACCGCAATCAGTTGCAGCAGGAACGCTTTTATACAACGATGGGAGATTCTGTACATATTGGAGTGTATATATTAGAATATGTGGTATTCTATATCTGTATATCCATCTTGTTCAACCGATCTGTTGAAAAAATAATACGAAAGCCTAAAAAGGACTGCAGACTATCCATATGGCAGGTAAAGAATGAACAGGAATTTATGGAAATAAAGGAACTGGTACATAGGGAACATTTTAACGATTGTTATGGATATATGAAATATCGTGAGGAACCGTTGGCTTCGATGCAGTTTTATGTGATCAGTGAAATGAACTGGTCAGGAAATCAGGAAGTAGCACAGTGGAAGTATTATTCAAATGGTGATTTTATAGACCTGGATGATACAGAACTCAGAACCAAACTGCTGGTAGCAAAAAATGCTGAAAATATAAACTGGCAGTTATAAGATAAAGAAACGAGGGTAAAAAGGATGAGAAAAAAAGCAGGATTTATAGTATTAAGTATAGCACTGGCAGGCAGCCTCATGGGGTGCAGTTTTTCCTTAAACAAAGATGCTGATGGCAGCAGCAAAAAGACCGGAACAACCGTGACAGAGGAAACCGGAAAAACGGATGAAACAACCGGTACGGATACAGGTGCTGACACGGAAACATCAGAGGAGGTTTCTTCTGCAGCAGGATCAGATGGCAAGGCATCCGCACTTCCGGAAAAAAAAGAAGTGGGATTTGGAACCGGTGAAATGCCGGAAGCGTATTCAGATAATATGGTTGTTGATTCGAAAATGTCCGGAAAAGTGCAGACGAAAGATGGAGAGGTTGTATACCACTTACCATACATAGATTATGATAGTACCGCCTGTGAAAATGTAAATACACAGATAGAGAAGCTCGGAAATGATTATATGGCGAAAGCGGGAACCGAATATACATATTGTATCGCTATCGGATATGAGTGGTCTGTTTATCAGGATCTGTTGTCGGTAGTTGTGCGGGTGGATTTTGATGCAAATGAATATACAGATTTTTATGTATATACGATCGATCTTCGTAAAGATGTACTTCTTTCAAAGGATGATGTGCTGGCTTATCTGGATATTGATGAAAATTCATATGAAAAAAACGTTCAGGATGCAATGGACAGTTGTTTTACCAATACATATAAAGATATGGAAGGAACGGATTCTTTTCTGAAAGAAACTTATAACTGGACGATTGCTTTATCCAATGTGCGGGATGCGGTACCTTATGTAGATGAGGATGGTGAGTTGTGCATAGTTGGTAAGATATATTCTGTTGCAGGACCATCCTATTATCCACGACAGTTAAGTGTGGATAATCTGGAGGATGAATGTGAATATAGCGGTAGAGCGTATGAGCCGTTTTATTATAATCCAACATCAGAAGATGATTCTTCCGATGACTACATTCTTCCATATAGTGACAGCGAATATCTGACAGAGGATGATCTGGCTGGATTAACACCGGATGAGATCCGTCTGGCATGTAACGAACTGTATGCCCGTCATGGAAGAAAGTTCAAAGACGCCGATTATCAGGCATATTTCAATTCCAAAAGCTGGTATCATGGAACGGTCGAGCCGGATGATTTTGACGACACAGCAGTATTTAATAAATACGAACTGGCAAACCGGGATTTTATAATAGCATATGAGAAGGAGAAAGGGTATAAGTAGGATAACGAACGAAAAGGTATCTCATTAAAGAGGGATGATATATAGTTATTGAATTAAGTAACAAAATAATATAAAATGTGAGGCAGCTCGATATGAACTCTGTCAATTGGATGGAGGGATGTCGGGCTGTTTTGTTTTTTGTCGAAAATGCAATATAAAATGTCAGTTTTGCATGGAACGGTTTCTGTGCTTTTTTTATGATAAAATCATTAATATGATAAATGAGAGAAAAGATCATATAAGAATACAGAAAAAGATATATCTTAATATACTTCAGACATTGGGACGGATAACACCTGAAGCAGGAGGAATTTTAGGATATAGAGAAAAAATAATTTGTGATTACTATTTTGATGAAACCGCGAAAAACAATATTAATGAGTATCATCCTAATGTTGATGTTTTAAATGTAATATTAAGTGATTGGGCAGAAAAGAATATTGAGTTCGCAGGACTTATACATAGTCATACATATAAAAATAAATGTTTGTCTTATTCAGATATTTATTATGCAAGGAGAATAATGGACGGCAATGGATTAAGAAAAATATTATTTCCATTAGTACTTGTTCATGAAATACCGGAAATATTTTTTTTTGAAGTAGATATTGATGGAAAGATAGAAAAGAAAAATTACGAAATAGTATAGTTAAACTTTGTGAGACATCACAAATAATATACATTAAGAAGGAGGAAAATGATATGGAGAGAAGTAAAAAAAGTGTGGTGATTCCAATAGGAGTATGTTGTGCATACTGCTGTGGTGATTGCGGATGGGCAGATCCATCAGAACAGGATAGTAATGGGAAAATATGGTGCTCAAGGAACCATGCATACTATTATAAATACGAAAGTTCTTCAGGATGCAGTGGATACTTTACTAGAAAGTAAAGGTGGGTCGCAAAAAAAATTATTTAATACATTAACAGAGAAGAATGGGAAAAAACGATTATAAAAAAACAGACAATATCCAGATAGAAAAAAGTCCATATATAAGTATAAAAGAAAAAATGGAAAGTTCTTACATGAATGATACATATGATCAATCAATTTCCAATAACGTTAATGACAGCGTTACATTAGCGAAAGAAATTATTTTGGAGCAGATGAGGCAGGCAGAAAAAGAGTTACATCATAAATTAGTCAGGCCTAATGTAAAACTATTTCCCGGAATTCTTTATTTAGGAATATTTGTACTACTTTCAATAATGGGAGTTACACTATCTGATCATCTAGCGATTATTATGAATTTAGGGAAAAAAGTTATAGTTATCGCAATATTATTGTTTGACTGTTTGATTATTTTTCTATTTTTTAAAAAATTTTTAATCTGGATAATTGAAATATATCAGAAATATGCACCAAGTAATGTTCGGCTGTCATGTCGATTTGAACCTACATGTTCACAATATATGAAATTGGCAGTATATAAATATGGAGTTGTATTAGGAATGATAAAAGGTTTAAAAAGATTATCCAAGTGCCATCCGCCCAACGGTGGAGTGGATTATCCGTAAGTAATAATTTAAAATAATAATTTAGGAGGAAATGAATATGCAATACAAGACAGTACCAGGACCAATTTATTTGACTATTAACAAAAATGGTAATTATGGTGAGGCGGTTAATCAGTACGCGAATATTATCAATCATGAAGCAGCGGGAGGTTGGAGACTGGTTGAGATTCAGGAAATCCCTGTAGTAGAGGACAGAGGTTGTCTGGCGGGCTGTTTATCAACGATTGGTATCGGCGATAGATATCAGAAGCAGACATTTAATATGCTTGTATTTGAAAAAAATGATTGATAGTTTCTAAAAGATGTTTTTAAATTTCTTAATATGCTTTGTGAAATGTAGGAAGTATCAAATATTGTAATATCTGATGGCGAACCATTGCTGTATCAGGAAATAAGGCATCTGATATGAAATTATAGAGAAAGTTAAAATATAGAAGAATAAAGGAATGTAAAGAGAGGAGCTAAGTATTATGGGATTTAATGATGAAATGCCAACAATAATAAGTACGAATGAATCACACATGGCTTGTTTATTTTTATTAGATACCTCAGGATCTATGATAAACGGTGATGCAATTACTTCTTTGAACGCAAGCATTAATAGGTTTAAAGAGGAAGTTTGTAAAGATGAGCGTACAAAAAAAATACTTGATGTAGCAATTGTAGAATTTAATAATTCTGCTAGGCTTGTTCAAAATTGGCAGCCGGTAGCCAATATGGAGCCTGTTAATTTAATAGCTAATGGTGGTACAGATATGGAGGGCGGATTGAAAATGGCTATCGACATGGTTCGTGAAAGGAGTCATTTTTATTATGCAGTTGCGGGTACAGTTCCTTATAAACCATGGATAGTTATGATTACAGATGGTTATCCTAATACCTCTATTGATAAAATTGCTGCGGATATTGCTGAATTGGAAGATAACGACAAACTTCATCTCTGGAGTCTAGCAGTTGAAGGGGCGGATGAGTCTATATTAAACAAATTGTGTGGTGGCAAGAGAGTGCTAAAATTAAAGGGACATGATTTTTCAAATTTTTTTGATTGGGTTAATATGAGTATGCGTTCAATTTCTCGAAGTACACCAGGAGAAAAAGCAAAGGGTGTTCCACTTCCAGAAAATGTTGATAAGGTTATAGACCCTGATTGGATGTAATAAAGACAGTGAAAGAGAATGTTCGATATGGAATTAAAAAAGGATATACCCATAATGGCAAGTGTAAATGAACCACATAGGGCATGCTTATTTTTAGTAGATACTTCATCCTCTATGCGTGGAAAGTCAATTAATTCTGTAAATGCTGAATTAGATAAATTTAAAGAAGAAGTATGTAGAAATGAGCGAATTAAAAATATACTTGATGTAGCAATTGTAGAGTTTAATACTACTGTTAGGTGCGTTCAGATGTGGCGCCCAGTAGAATATATGCAATCGGTTAACTTGACAGCTGATGGAAGCTCAGATGTGTCAAATGGTTTAAAAAAGGCTATTGACATGGTTCAGGAAAGAAATAATCTTTATTACGAAATTGCAGGTACAACGCCATATGAGCCATGGATAGTAATGATTACAGATGGTTATTTTAATAACTCTATTGATGAGATTACTGCTGATATTGCTAAATTAGAAAAGGAAGACAAACTTCACCTTTGGAGTTTTGCAGTGGAGGGAGCGGATATATCTATCTTAAACAAACTATGTGGCAGAAAGGTATTAAGATTAAAAACACTTAACTTTTCTGGTTTGTTTGATTGGATTAACACTAGTGGAAATCCAATTTCTGAAAAATTTCCAGGAGAAAATGAAAATGTAGTTCGACTTCCAGAGTATGCTGATAAGTTTACTGGCGATTGGATGTAATAAAGACAGAGAAAATATATGGATACATTTAAATACATATTTAATGATGACTGTTGTGATATAACAGACAAATAAGAGAGAATGAATCATATATGGCTTGTTTGTTTCTATTAGATACCTCGTTGTCTATGAAAAAAGAGGCAATTACTTCTTTGAATGCGAGCATAAATAGATTTAAAGAAGAGCTATGCAAGGAAGAAAGAGTCAGAAATATACTTGATGTAGCAATAGTAGAATTTAATTCGACTATTAGGCGTGTTCAAAAATGTTGTCCCGTAGAATATATGGAATCTGTTAATTTAATAGCCAATGGTGGCACAGATGTGAAGAAAGAATTGAAAATGACCATTGATATGGTTCGAAAAAGGAGTCATTTTTATTATGAAGATATAGGGATGCCACTTTATAAACCGTGGATAGTTATGATTACAGATGGTTATCCTAATACCTCTATTGATGAAATTGCTGCTAAAGTTGCAGATTTGGAAAAAAGGGAATGCTTATACCTTTGGAGCTTGGCTATGGAGGATGCTGATATATCTATATTGGACAAACTGTGTGACGGTAGGAGGGTATTAAAATTAAAGGGACGTAATTTCGATGACTTTTTTTAACTGGTTAAATAAGTTGATTAGGTCAACTGTTCAGATTTGCTCCCGAACAGTTGACCTTCCCAAAACTGTCGAAATGGTTATAAGTGATCGAATGGATGATTGAATATAATATGGCATAGTTGTAGTAGTTTAAACCAATAAGATAGAAAGTAATGAGGAGGATTAAAGATTGATATATACATATGGATTTACTCAAAGGGGAATTGCACATGCCAAGCGTAATCTTGTTTGTCAGGATGCACATGCTATTCGGGAGATAAATGAGAATCTATGTGTTGCTGCTGTTGCGGATGGTTTGGGTAGTGAATTATATTCGGATATTGCCTCACGGATTGCAGTTGATGTTGCTATTGATGTATGTAGTGAGGAGATTAATGAGAATAAAAAAGATAGGGATATTATTTGTGCAATAAAAAAAGCTTTCATAAAAGCTCTTGAAGCAATTCAAATAAGAGCTATGCAGGATCAAAGAGATATAAATCAGTATGATACTACGCTTTCTCTTGCGGTATTGAAAGAAAACAATTTGTTTTTTGGACATTCCGGAGACAGTGGAATAATAGCATTAGGAGAGGATGGAAAATTTTATAATGTAACTAAGCAACAACGAGATAGCGAAGGAAGGGTTTTCCCATTGTGTTTTGGTGAAAAATATTGGAAATTTGGAAAATTTGAGAATAGTGTAGTAAGTATTTTGTTGGCAACAGATGGCATGTATGAACTTTTCTTTCCTATATACCTTAAAGAGGAAGCAGTGAATATTTATACATCTTTGGCAAAGTTTTTTTTAGATCCATATATTTTTATTCAACAAGAAATAAACGAAGATGAAATCAAGCAAAGACGAGAACTTTATATGGAAAAACTTCCGGAAGAAGTTGTAGATGATGATAAAACGTTAGTAGTAGCAATCAATACGGATGTGGATTTTCATATGCAGGCTGAAGATTATTATAAGGAGCCAAATTGGGAAAAACTTATACAAAGATATAAAAATAGATTCAATGAAAAAGCATACGATTTGCAGGATACAAATAATGGAATCAAACAGTAATAAGACACTTCAACAAAAAACATTCAATAAAAAAACTCATGAAAAAGTTCATACTAATCCGAAAACGAATGTTTCACTTACGCAGAAAACGTTCAAACAACAAGGAGCAGGTGGCAAAGTAAAGAAGAATACTACATATAAAAAAAAGAATAGGCTACAAAATATTCTGGCAAATGTTTCTAAAACAAGATATAAACATTATTTAGTTTATTTAGTATGGATAGTGATATTTGGAGTTTTAAACTTTGAAATTTTATATAAATGGGATTTCAGAGTATCAACAGGTGCAGACTGGGTATATTTGATAGTAATGTTAGGTATAAGTATTTATACAGGTTTGAGCTATTTCATCAATGAATTAGAAAAAAGAGATGGTTATATACTAAAATATCTGGTTGCTACAATTATTGGAATATGTGGGAATTTTCTGGGACTTTTGGTCTCAGTGATTGGATGTGGAGTCGTTTATGTAATATTTGGAATAGTAAAATGGTTTGTAGGATGAGGGGATAATTATGAGATATACTGGTTTGTCAGGGAAAACATATGAACTTAGTTCGACTTCGTGCAGTAGTGGCGGAGAAGGTACAATTTATGATATTACAGGGGAATGGAATAAATGTGCTAAAATTTATCATCAGGGTATACGATCAAAGGAGTTAGAAGAAAAATTGAAAGTAATGGTGTCAAATCCACCGAATCAGTCTGTATTATCTCAGATTGCTTGGCCTTTGGACATCGTTTATTCGAATGGAAACGGTTTTGTCGGTTTTGTTATGCCCAAAATAGAGGTATCAGGAGAATTGACACCTGTTTATGAATATCCAGCTGCAACATATAAAGATTTGACATTTGAACAAAAATTAATTATCGCACAAAATATTTGTGCAGTGATAGATGCGGTACACAAAGCAGGTTTTGTATTTGGTGATTTTAATCCATGTAACATAGGTATTGATATGAATACTGGTCATGTTGCATTTTGGGATACAGATTCATATCATATTAAGGATAAAAAAACAGGTAAGACTTATAGATGTAAAATGTGTCTTGATGGATATGTAGCACCAGAAATAATTTCGAAATGTAGGCAAATAAATCCACGAACCGGGAAAAAATATACATATGAAGATGCACCATTAGAGACTTTCACACAGGAAAGCGATAATTTTGCACTTGCAATACATATTTTTAGATTGATAATGAACGGATATACACCATTTGGTGGTATAATTGCAAATAGTAATGAGTCTATTTCAACAAGATCACCGGGAGTGGGAAGTGTTGCGGTAGAAAAAGATATGTACTGTTTTAAACCTGGGTATATACATATGTCTAAAGCAGTAGCAGATAAGAATACTCTTCCAACAGAGATAGCAAAGTTATTTGATAGAGCTTTTATAGATGGGAGAATTGATCCTAAGCAGCGTCCAACGGCGAGAGAATGGCATAATGCATTAGAACATTTTATAAATAATTTGCAACAGTGTAAGGTTAATCCAACTCATCAATATATGAAAGGATTACATACATGTCCATGGTGTGAGATTGATAAAAAGTTTAATAATAATATACAAGCTGCTGTGTCTAAGCAACAAAGCATACCAGGAATTGCACCTACACCGGGACAAGTCGTAGCATTGACAAATCGCCCGGTAAGTATCAATGCTGCTCAGCAAGTGAAAAATAAAAAAAATACATTGAGAGCAGAGGTAGTTGTGCTCATTGTATGTGTGGCTTCGGTGTTATTGTTTTATTTTGCAGACAGTGCCAGATGGAGGAAAAAGACACAACCAGAACTAGGATATGGAATATCAGACACAGTTCAAGCATGGAACCCATATACCAAGATTAATTTTACAGGCTCTTTAAACAATACAGCTGACAAGGACGAGTATACTGTTACGTTGAAAAGTGATTACCATCCATCATATGGAAATAGAGAGTATAAAGTTAAATTTGAAGTTGTAACAAGTAATAGTGATGGAGTTCGAATAAAAATATCGAATAAAGATGGTCAGTCAACATCATTCAAGTCAAATGATGGTGATACTTATGATAATTCTCATACAGTCATATTAACAGCAGGAAAAACGTATTATATTGCAATTTATAGTAATTCAGGTGAGGTTGATTATTATTTAGGAATGGAATGCGATTAGGAGAGTGATAAAATGAATGGGAGCATTAAAAAAAATATTTCAGTTATAATAGTCATTTTATTAGTGATATGTATATTTATGAATCATAGAATAAAAATAAGTGCGATAGAGAATTCTGTTGATGAAGAATTAGTGAAAAACTTAATTATTGGTGAGTATAGCCAGATTTCGGATGATACAAGTGAATACTTGATTTGTACAAAAGATAATATAAAGAATGTCACTATAACAAATAAATATGTTACTTGGGATTGGTTTTCTAGGGCTGCATTAATCGATTTTAGTGTTATTTTGGAATCAGAGGGGAAAAAATTTGAAACCACAGGATATTTAGGTATTAATTTTGATAAAAAGAAACCATCAAAATGGAGAGTTGAACAAGGGTATATAAGAGGTGGAGAAGCTGTTATATATGAATGACAGACAATTAATTACAAGTTCGCTAAAAGGAAAAATTTTAAAGGAATTAAGTGGATATAAGGAAAAAATAACAGTAAATAGATATTATATAGGAAATATTAATGTTAATGAAGCATTGCGTGATTTGCTAGATGATACTCCGTGGTTATTTTTTGTTGATGAATGGACATGGGAGGAAACTGGGCAAAAAATCAATATATTTCCTAAATATAAATATACAAGAAAACGGACTGAGGAGTTACGAGAAAGATGTCAAAAGGAAGTAGGCATTATTTTATCAAGATTAAAAGAGGATAAAGGGGTAAATGGTATAGCAAAACATTTACATGATATTTTGATTCGCAACATTAAATATGAAAAGCAGAATGATTATGAGGTGCATACAATTATTGGCCCTCTATTGAAGAGAAAATGTGTTTGTGATGGTTTTTCAAAACTTTACAAATTAATTTTGGATGAGTTGGGAATTGAAAATTATTTAATATATGGAAAAGGGTTTGTACATACACTTTCCGATTCAGAAGAGCATGCATGGAATTTAGTTAAGATTGATAATGATTTTTATCATGTTGATGTTACATATGATGCCACCTTGTCAATGCACGATTATATAAGATACGATTATTTTTTAATTGATGATACTTTGATTTCGATGGATCACTATTGGAACAGAAGTATAATTCCTAAGGCAAATAATAATAAATTTTTTATATATAATCAGGACAAATATGTTGTGTCGTCAAGAGCTGAATTAGGTCAAAAGATATATGAAAGAATAAGAGAAAAATGTTATGATTTTGTCCTTAAATTGCCACAGAATTTGGATACAAATTTAATTCAGAAAATTGTGTTGGAGTATACATTGGAGGTTATGAATGCAAAAAGAATGGCTGGAGAAGTATCTGTTAATGTAAATCCAACGCAAAATATAATATATGTTAGGATAAGATAATGATAATATATGAATTTAATGACGACGAATGGTATTTGTTGGAGAGATTTATAAAAAGATATTCAAATAGATTAACCGTGTTTCAGTATGATGAAATTAATGAATATTTAGCTAAGCATAGAAAGGACAGAATCATTTCTAATGAAAGAGAGCTGTATTTGTTAACAAATGTTATGGCATATTTGGAGGATAATGACATTTCATATAACAAAATAAGAAAATGTAAAAGAGAAATAAGCCAAAATGAAAAAAAGTTAGAAATTGATGAAATAGAAAATTTAAAAAAAATATTTTCTGTTTTAAATACTATTTATTTTGAAAAGCTTGTAAATGAGGAGAGAGAAAGTCAGGATGAATGTCAATAGAAAGCCGGTGTTTGGCTCGATTTTGGGTGAAAACAATGTATGTGGTGGTTTAAATTATATATCATTACCAGGTTATTGTAATAATTCGAGAAAATATTTAAATATAGATAATGATATTATGAGTAAGCATATATTGTTATCGGGTGGTACGGGTAGTGGTAAGACCAATGCATTTTATCTTATATTAGATCAACTCAAAAGAAAGATGACTCAAAATGATGTGATGATAATATTTGACACAAAGGGGGACTATTATAATAAATTTGGTGCGGAAGATGATTTGATATTGGGTAATTCTATTCAGTATAGGTCAAAGTCTCAAAAATGGAATCTTTTTAGAGAGATTTTAGCAGATGGTTGGGATAGTCAGGAAATAGAAAATAATATTTATGAAATATCATGGTCTATATTTAAAGAGGCAATCGAAAAAAGTAAAAATCCATTTTTCCCCAATGCAGCTAGAGATTTATTTGCGGTAATTATACTTTGCATGATGGAACGTGGAAGGAATAATCCTCAGTATAAGAGAAAGAATTATTACAATTCTGTACTTAAAAAGACATTTGATGCCTCAACGATTACTATGGTAAGAAGTTTTATCTCTAAACACCCTAAATGGTCTTCTGTTAATAGTTATATAGATAAAGATGCAAGTGGACAGGCATTAGGAGTTTACTCTGAACTACTGGGGAGCATAAGAAAAATATTAACAGGAGTTTTTGCTGATAAGGGATCCTTTTCAATAAGGGATTTTGTTAGGAAAAAAGGTGGAAAAGTATTATTTATTGAATATGATTTATCGTTAGGAGATACATTGGCACCTATTTATAGTTTATTGATAGATTTAGCTTTGAAAGAGGTGTTGGGACGAGGCAATCAGAATGGTAATGTATATATGATATTTGATGAATTTAAACTGTTGCCATATCTGCAGCATATTGACGATGGTGTGAATTTTGGACGAAGCCTAGGTTTAAAAATAATGGCTGGAATACAGTCAGTAAACCAAATGACAGAAGCATATGGTGAGGAAAGAGGAAAAAACATATTAGCTGGATTTTCGTCTGTGTTTTCGTTTAGAGCAAATGATGCGGAGACTAGGAAGTTTACTTCTGATTTATATGGTGAAAATGTGATTATCGAGCAAAGAAAAACATTAACCAATATTATTACCGAAGAAGAAAAAAGGGCACATGTCGTAGAAGATTGGGATTTAAGAGATCTTAGACTAGGTGAAGCAGTTATAGGTATGCCGTTTAAAGAACCATTTATATTCATGTTTGATGAATATAAATAAAATATATAATGAGGTGAGTGTATGGGAGATATTAATGATGCATTCGATTCGCCGCTAGGATTAACTTGGGCGCTGATAAAACGTCATAAACAAAAAAAACAACTGAAAAGAATCCAGGCTGAAAATGTACAGTCTCAAGGGATAACATACTATCAGCCAAGTCAGATTGAAGATTATTTTGATAACAATGAGGCTATAGGAAATATAATCTTGTCCGGTGGAGATGAATTTATTAGGTTACGTGCGTTGGCAAAAGGAATTGAATGTGCATATGGTCAAGGATACATACCGGTTGTTCTCCATGAGGGAAATTATAATTTGGAAAATTATTTGGTGAATTGTTTTGGAATTTCAAATGTGACTTTTTTGAATGGACAATTTCCTTTTTATGATCCATTTATAGGACTGAATGACAATGAAATTTGCCATATTATAATGAATTCAAAAAATGACCAGTATGATATAAAAGGGACTGGAAAATATTATATAGATGGAATTTCAAGTTTTATAAGATCAAAAAACATACAGCCATATATTTGGATGTATATAACATGCCCACACCTTATGTTAATAGATAAGGTTAATGAAGCAGAGACAAAAGGATTGATAACAGAGAGCATTTCAAGAAGTATATTAACACAAATAGTACAGGGAGAACTGGAACGTGGAAATATAGAAAATTTTTTCTCGGAATTGAAGAATGAGGCGGAATTTATTCTTGCCAAGAAAAATAATTTATATAACGCAGTAAGTATTGCTGAGATTGCAAAAAAGAGAGGCGCAGTTGTAATTGACTTGCGTAGTAACGCTAATAAATTGTTGTTAAATATAATAATGTCTGAGATAGAAATGTTGAAGAATAAAGGAGAACGGGTTTATCTATGCCTGGATGGTATTAAACCTGAGGGCAATAAGCTTGTTGAAGATTACTTGAAAACATCAGGAATGCAATCGGTTGTTTGTATGTCTGGGACAGATGTATATGCGGATTTTTCTGGAGAAGATAATTTGTTTTACTCCGTTTTGGGCAGAATGTCTAAAATGATGCTTTCAAGACATATATCAGCATATTCATGTCAAAAGTATTCGGATATTGTGGGATCGTATGATAAGAAGGAAATAAGTGACACATACACGGACAATATGAATATTGTAGGAAGATTTTCATATGGAACGACAAATGCAAAAAATGTTACGCTAAAAAGAGAAAATATTATTAAACCTGAAGAAATTTCCAGGTTAAAAAATGATGAGTTCTTTATTTATGATAATAACAGTGGTGAGTTGGCATTCACGCAAATAATATAAGAGAGTGAATTTACGATGATTAAACATATGAGACAGTCTTTTGATAACTATTACAAAAAGTTGAATGTTTTGTATAAAAAAGAATATGGTACTCGACCAACAGTAACTTTTGATAGCAAGTTAAAAAAAGAAGTCATAATCTCAAAAGAAAATTCTGATGGAGAAGTAGAGTGGCAAATGTATCCTGTGAGTGGATTTTCTAAGGAAATAGTGAGTGAACAGTTGGGATTCAAAATTTCTGATGAATTATATGAGTATTATTCCATATACTTTTATGCTCATTTGACTGGGAGAATAGATGATACTATTTTATACTTTATTCCGAATGGATTTAGTGATAATTTAATCAGTTTTATAAAGCAGCAATATGTGGAGGCTTGCTATTATTTCCCGGAGAAAAGATATTTTCTCCTGGGAGCTGCAAATAAGAATAATAATGATGATATGTTAATTTTTTTTGACAATGATAACAATAGAATTTTTCTGCATGATATTGAAGTGAAAACTGATTATGAATTGGATGATCTAGTGTCTTTGGTTTGGAATATGGAGGCATGCGAGTAAATTAACATGATATATTCATATAGAGGAATAAGTAAGTCTGAATTAGATAAGCCTAGGCTAACTTCTGATGGAAGACAATATTCGTTAAATCATGATATAGCATTAGTGGTTGATATGAAATATAAGGGGAAGGGAATATCAACTTCTAATTCGCAAGGTTGGGAAAGAAATAGTGGTTATTATTTTAAGGAATTATTTAGTCGTCATCCTGAATTTTTTAGCAAGAAGAATATGAACAGGCTATCAAAAGGAGAATCGCCGATTGTGGATGCAACAATTGTTAAATATTTTCCACAATATCGAGATTATAAAAATGAGGTTCTAATTCATCATCATATAGGGAAAAATGGACAAGCCGTTGCAATTCCAGCAAGTATGCATAAGGGCTCTGGGGAGATACATATTTATGAAAATCAACTGGGGATAACTGAAAATGCAAATAATTTTTCTGTTGCTTGTGAAAAATTGGATAAAAGTATTCAATTAAAGAATTTGACAGCTGATGTAATTCATAATGATTTTTTTGGAGGGAAGAAGTTTAATATGGGAAAAACATTAACATTAACAAATGATTATTATCGTGCACCATCGAATGAAGAATTGTTACAGAGTGGCACTGAAGCTATAGATAAGCACATGGATATATTGCGAGATGAAATGAGAAATGATGGCATGTCTGATGGACCAGAAATGGAAAGCATTATAAGTAGCTATAGAGAAAATGAGTTGAGTGAACTTAGAGCGGGCATATATGGTGATGAAAATGCAAACACTTATGGTGGAAATACACAAGTAAGTAGTGATGAAGATATTGAATCAGCAGGACATTCAACGATTGAAGATCAAGATAATGCATTTAGTGATAGAGAAGATGGGGCTGAAATGACAGAAGGAACAGATGCAACGGGAGAAGAAAGTGCGTTTGCAGATGAAGATTATGAAAATGAAGCAAGTGTTGCAAATATAGATGAGAAAAATGCGTTTAGTTATACGGAAGAAGATTTTGAGGCGGTAGAAGGAATAGATGCAATTGGAGAAGAAAATGCATTTGCAGATGAAAATTATGAAAATGAAGCAGGTGTTGCAAATATAGATGAGGAAAATGCGTTTAGTTATACGGAAGAAGATTTTGGGGCGGCAGAAGGAATAGATGCAGTTGGAGAAGAAAATGCATTTGCAGATGAAGATTATGAAAATGAAGTAGATATTGCAAATATAGATGAAGAAAATGCGTTTAATAATATGGAAGAAGATTTTGAGGCTGCCGAAGAAATAGACGTAGCGCAAGGAGAAAATGCGTTTGCGGATGAAGATTATGAAGTGGATGCTATAAATGTAGATGAAGAAAATGCGTTTAGTGATATGGAAGAAGATTTTAAGGCTACAGAAGAAATAGATGCAATGCAAGGGGAAAATGCCTTTGCAGATGAAGGATATGAAATAGAAGAGAATTCTGTAAATATAGGTGAAAATAATGCTTTGAACAATGTTGAGGAAGATTTTCAACCTGCAGATGGATTAGAAGAAAATATAAGTACGAATAATGATATTGAGCAATCAATAGGATAGTATGAAATTAAGATATTAAAACATTATTCGGGAGTATCCCAAAGTTTGTGTAAACCTTCAAACTGATGTAAGATAAAATTACTCAGTTTGGAGGTTATTTTTATGGCAAGAAGAAAAGACAGCCCACAAAAAGCAGCAATGAGAGAAATGATGCGTGACTATCTGAAAAATAATGATATCAGCATCAAAGATGGCACCGATGTAAATGGCATCATGCGTGACATGATGTCTGTCCTTTTGGAAGGTGCCTTGGATGAAGAACTGGATGAGGAATTAGGATATTCCAAGTATGATTATCGTAACAAAGAAACAGACAATAGTAGAAATGGACATTCCAGCAAAACCATGCACACCAGTTATGGAGATATGGATGTGGCGATCCCAAGGGATCGTAACGGTGATTACGAACCACAGCTGATTAAAAAATATCAAAATACCGTAACTCAGGACATGGAAGAAAAAATACTTTCCATGTATGCCAAAGGAATGACCACCGGAGACATTGAATCCCACATGCGTGAATTATACGATATTGATATTTCTGACAGCACAATCAGCCGGATCACAGACAAAATCCTGCCGATTGTAAAAGAATGGCAGGAACGCCCTCTGGAAGAAGTGTATGCTGTAGTATTTATGGATGCAATCCATTATCATGTCCGCAGCGAAGGACGTATTGTAAAACGTGCGGTTTACATTGCTCTTGGTATCGACATGAATGGAAAAAAAGATGTCCTTGGAATGTATGTTGGAGAAAATGAAAGTGCAAAGTTCTGGCTTTCTATCATGAATGGATTAAAAAACAGAGGTGTTGAGGATATCCTGATTGCATGTGTTGATGGTTTGAATGGATTTCCACAGGCAATCGAGGCTGTTTATCCCAAAACAGAGATTCAGCAGTGTATCATTCACCAGATCCGCAATTCAACGAAGTTTGTTTCATACAAAGACATCAAAAAACTGATGGCTGATCTGAAGCTTGTATATGCGGCTCCAACGGAAGAAACAGCTTTAAATGTATTGTACATCAGGTAAGAAACACAGTTCTATGGTGAACTCAGCATTATGTATGAGGGAAGACTCCCAGAATAACAGAATCTGTACGCATGATGAGAAGGACGCTTTTGACGTCTGCTCTTGACATGCCCGAAATTATGTCGTATATATAAACAAGAGCTGGAAGCTCCAATTTAATGCTTCCAGCTCAATCATTATCATAGAAGATTATTATTTACAGACTTTTCTTCATAGTCGAGGGTGCGGACAAAATTCTGGACTACTATAGGGCTTCGAAAGGAGCCTTTTTATGTATTCAAAAGAACAAAAGGATATTGCACTACGGATATATCATCAAACAGAGTCTGTAACTGAAACTATTAGGATTCTAGGGTATCCAACACGTAGAAATCTGTATACATGGATTGCTGAGGAAAATACCCCACCCAAAACAAGGAAAGAATACCCTGTAATTAATAATCCTCCTGATCATCCTCGCAATCCTCCATTAGAAGTAAAATTAGATGCAATTCACCGTTGCTATGAGCTCGGAGAAAATATAAAATATGTTTCAGAAGACATTGGGTATAGTAGAGCTAGTATTTATCAATGGCGAAAACGTTATTTAAAAGAAGGTACATTAGGTCTTATGAATCACAAAAACATTACTCCGGGAACATTAGTAGAAGGTTCTGTTTCAAGTACAGATATTTCTTCTGATGAAATAAATCAGTTGAAGGCTCAAATACAAGATATGCAATTAGAAATAGACATTCTTAAAGAAACGATAAATGTATTAAAAAAAGACCCAGACATCGTTCAGAGTGCTCTCAGCAACAGAGAGAAGGCGGTGATAATCGATGTCTTGAAAAATAGATACTCACTGCCATTATTATTACAGAAATTACAATTATCAAAAAGCAGTTATTATTATCAGGAACAATCCCTACAAAAAGAAGATAAATATACACTTTTATGTGTTAGAGTCATTGAATTATTTACAGAGAATAAAGGTCGATATGGTTACAGACGAATTCACGCCCTACTTAAGCGTGAAAATATAATTGTCTCAGAAAAAGTTATTCGTAGGATTATGAAAGAAGAACAACTTGTAGTAAAAATCAAACGAACTCGTAAATATAATTCCTATCAAGGTGAAATATCTCCAGCAGTAGATAATCTAATTAACAGAAATTTTTCTGCATCTAAACCTAACGAAAAGTGGTTAACAGATATAACCGAGTTTGTAATTCCGGCAGGAAAGGTTTATTTATCGCCTATAGTAGATTGTTTTGATGGCTTACTTGTCAACTGGAATATAAGCACTTCTCCAGATGCATTACTTGTCAATTCTATGCTTGACGATGCAGCTAAATTACTATCTGTAGGAGAAAAACCAATCATACATTCAGACAGAGGCGCACACTACCGCTGACCAGGCTGGATTGACAGGATGGAGAAAAATGGTTTCATACGATCAATGTCAAAGAAAGGCTGTTCACCTGATAATTCTGCCTGTGAGGGCGTATTTGGAAGAATTAAAAATGAGATGTTCTATAATGCAGATTGGTCTGGGGTAAACATCTCAGAATTTATTGGTATTTTAAATGATTATCTTTATTGGTATAATGAAAAAGAATAAAAAAATCATTAGGATATTTGAGTCCTATAGAGTACAGACATAGACTTGGATTGGTCACTTAGATAGTCCAAGAAAATGTCCGCACCCTCGTCTCATGATTTTGCTTGCAAGTAATTCTAATAATAGCCCCTCTTTCACTGGAATTTACTTTTTCGAGTTAGCAATAAGATATTTTTTCTATATATTCAAATCGGACAGAAACTATGTAAACGCTCCATAGCCAGTACCTCCCCACGCTACCCGATTTTTGCGATAATTACCTCAACTTGTTGGAAAATAAGAGCGAATTTTCCAAATGATTATTCTGGGGCTCTTTGAGCCACCTGTCCGGACTTTGGGAGCCACCATTCCGGAGAATGAGAGCCACATATTCCGGTAATTCAGAGCCACATTTAAAGGCTCTATCAACACGTTTTGTCCTATAACCCGGATTTGAGAATTGATATACTTAAGTAAACATGCCTCGAAAATTTTATTTAGTATCTGAGCGTAAAGATTTTAATTCTTCAAATAAGTAATCCATCAAGAGAGAGGTTAATGCTCTCTTAAGTTGTAAATCGTGGATGGTATAGAGAACCTGACGATATTCCTGGGATTGAGCGATAATTCTGTTATTTAAGATATAGCTTTCTTCCTCTATGAGTTTCATTTTGTATTTGGGAGACGCAATGTTATCAATCAATGAGTCGAACACGGTAGCAAAGGTTTGTGCAGGTGTATTTGTTTTTTTTAAAACAGGATTGGACCATAATTATTTATAATAAAAATATGAACAATTGTATAGCACACGATAGCAACAGCAGGTCTCATACATATTTTTTTACTATGATTACTTATCTAATAAATCTTTAAATTCCACAAGTTTTTTAAAATCATCATATGACATTAACTCCTTTGTAAAAAGATAAGAGAAGTCCTTTTTTCTGGCATTGAAAAAGGATTTGGCGAAGCTGAGATATAAGTTCTTATTTCCGCCAGACTGTTCATACAAAGAAATGGGAGCGAGGTCAAGCTGAACATGGGATTTTTCATTTAATCCTATAGTTTTATAAAATGTAAATAATACAGATCTGATTACTATAGAATTTGAATAGTCTTTTGTATAAAAGTAGTGGGTTGCAACCGAGTGGTAATATGTTGCTAAAAAATGCAGGGCATCTTTGTATTCAGGTGAGTGTTCGCCATATTGCTTTTGTGTGATTCTGATTATTAGATTTCTGATATATCTTGATCTATTGAGATACTGTTCGCATATTTCTGCATATTTATCATATTTAGTAGGCAAGTCAATGTTATATTTTATATATTGGAGACTACAAATAGCTATATTTGAATATATGAGACTTAATATACTCAGTTCATATATTTCCTCAGGTGATATAGGACGCTTCTTTTTTAAACGATTTTCATATATAGATATTTCGATATCATCTTCAAGAAGTTGGTTAAGGTGGTTTAAATGTTTATTCGTGAGCAGACTTCTTAAAGCGGTATCACACAATTCAAGCTTTTTTTGCTGAGTGATAGGTTTAAAACCGTATTTTTTGCAAGTAATATTATTATTCTTTGTAAGGCGGATATTTCCCTGCAGTGAGTTTTCGGTATTTTCAATGGAGATAGCGTATATGCAACCCTGTATTCTGCAGATATCATCAATATTGATATTATGATAATTATCGTTGTAGATCTCATTAAAGAATTCCAATATTTCCAGATTAATGATATATGAATCTTTATGGTGTATTTTGTCCAGAATATCAGACATTGCATATAAAGTATTAAAAAAAATCTTTCTATCTTTAAGTGATAAGGTATAAAAGGATTTTTGTTCTAAAACATTTTTAAAAAAGTAAATATACTCCGTTTCAAGACCTCTTTTGTCAAAGAATTCGGATGGTTTTGTTTTGATTAATTCTATAATATCAGGGAGTCTTTTCTGATAATATTTCAAATTTACAGGCAAGCGATATTCAGAATATTTTTTTAGTATGATATTAACATCTTCTTGGGGTATAGAATAGCATTCTACTACGGTGTTACGATCAAAATGGTTTTGATATTGGTCGTAGTAAAAGCTCCAAAGATTTAACAAGATTTTTCTATAGATCTGGATGGTATTGGGATCGCACTTATTAATGATATCAGTGCCATCAAGACCATTGATATAGCCTTCACTTTCTAATTGTTCAATTAATACGATTGTTTTTTCAATACATTCTGGATTATTACTATTATAGAATGCATTAATAGTCGAAATATAGATATTAGGATTTATTGGTTCTTCGTTTGCGATTTTTTTCAAATCTCTGCCTAAGTTGGCAGAACCGAAATATTCTGAAAATGCGCCGCCTTTTCGGCCTTTTCCTCCGTTATTATGATATTTTAATATACCGAAAGTCTGATTGAATATAATTATTATAAAGCTTTTAAATCGTTCATTGATGGTCTGCATGAAGGTTCCTCCCACTCGTAAGAATACAACAAAAGTATACCATATTGTTATTATGATAGGGAGATTTTTTATTCCGATTTGGACTTTTTTGGACACTTATACGGAGCTGGCGGCATGAAATAGTAAAGTATGTATGATATCTTGTGATTAGTGAAGAAATGAAACATTTAAGGGGTGAAAATATGACTCAAATTCAAGTATTAAATGATGAGCTAAAAATATTGTCAGATACTAAATTGAAAAATGAAGAAGATTTGTTGGACGAATTGAAACATGTTTTGTGTTTCACAATTGCGATTTATAAAATGCGTTTTGAAAAAATCAGAAAAACTAAATTGACGGAATTAGATGAAGCTATCCTTAATAAAAAAATACAGGATCTTATACTCATGATTCCGGTGGATGAGATGAAGGGCTTGGTGAAAATAGTATACGATTCACAAGAATAATTTTGAGAAGATGGTGAGTTGGAAAATAGCTGGTTGCAGATATGAATAAGTCGTACTGGGGGCGATATAGAAATCAATAGGAGCTTAATATATACGAAATAGGAGGAATCACAAAATGACATTTGAAGATACTTTATATGATGTAACAACAAAGATGGATGCGAGAGTGTTTCATTTAATGAATCATGGAAACCTTGATAAGGATCATAAACCGTTAGAAGAGATTGTAAGACTTTCTGATATTACAGTCACATCCGATGGTATGGCCGCTTTGAAAGTAGAAACTGATAGTAAGAAAAAGAAGGTTACAACCAATCGTAGGCCGGAATATTTTGATGGATATGTAGATAAGGTTGTATATATTTCAGGTCTCAAATCCGTAGACAAAGTTAAAAATGAGGAGAAGTGGTATATCTGTTCCTGCAGTGATGTGACAGATATGGAAGAAAGTCTTGTAAAGACCGATAAAATCCCGAAAGAAGAGAAAGTGAAGTTTCAGAGAAGTGTTGAGAAGTTCACTCCCGAAATACAGAAAGATCTGGGAAATAAAAAACTGGCACTTGCATACAAGAATACTGAAGAAGAGAAAAAGTCTGAAGTGACGATATACAAAGAGCAGGAAGAATTGGATGCACTATATAATGTACTCAAAAAAGTTATGCCACCGGAGTTTCGTAATGTTTATGAAACAATAAGATGCAGACTTGATAAAAACTGCTCATCATCTGAAAAACGTAATTACCTGAAACAGATGGGGGACATATTGGACATCGACTGGGTTCGTGATGCAGATTACAAATACATAGATATAGATGCTTTAAGGAAAAAGATAGAAAATGAACATATTGGTCATCGTAAGCAGCTTGAAGAGATATATACAGAATTTGAAGCTGCTAACATATCTGGTATAGCTCCTAAAACAATATGTCTGATTGGGCATCCTGATGTAGGACTCAATCATCTTGCTGAAGTGATTGCCGGTTCTATAGGGCGGGGACATACAGTGATAAATCTGGCGGGTATACAGATGAAGGAGACCGATTCTCTTACTGGTACATCAAAGATATATGATAATGCACGGGCTGGTCTGGTATATGAGCATATCAAGGAAGCGGGAGTGAGAGGAGTCTTTGTTATAGAAGATTTTGAGCTCTATGAATCTGGAATCAGAAATACGCTCCTTCCAATAATAGAGAAAACTTCGTTTGTTGATAAGTTTGTTGAGGTGGAAATAGGCCTTGCGAATATGTTCGTGATCGTTACATGCAGTGACATCAAGGATATTCCGATGTCGTTAAGAGCTAACATGACTACGATATATTTTCAGGATGCGGAAGAGTCAGAGATCATTGAGACAATCAACAAGATTATCGTGCCGAAGTATTGCAGGGAATATGGTATTGATTTTCCGAAGAAGATTCCGGCAAAAAGCTGCAGAATACTTATATACAAGCTTGCGAACATGGATATGAATAAGCTTGACAATGTAATCCGCACCATAGTTGTTAATACGGTGACAAAAGGAGAGACAGCCTTCCCGGATTTTTCAGTACAGAAAATCGATAATTATTATTATACAGAAGAAGATTATAAGAAACTTCATGATACTTATGTACGGAACATCACTGGTGCAGAGCACAAGTTCTTTGTCTGTTATGATGAGTATGAGGAGTGTGTACAGAAAAAGGCGATCAAGCTTTTTGAGATCCTTAACTGGGGAAATGATGAGAGTCAGAAGGAGTATGCAAGGGATGTAGTACATTATCTGGCAAATATCTTTAAAGGAGATACAGCACCCCTGGCTATCGGCTCAATAGTTGATGAACTGAATAAGACTCATTATCTTCAGAATGCTCTTGGGGAGAAAATTGAAACCGCGGTTTTGTCAAAGAAATTGGAAAAAAATACAGGCAGGATGACCGTTATCGGTTTAAAGGGCAGACCTGGAACAGGTAAAACCAGCACAGCAAAGGCGATAGCCAGAGCAACAGGAAGAAACTGTATTAAGATCAATGTAGGAGGTGCTGGAGGAGGCGAGATCATAAAGGGAACGAATAAAACAGTTCGTAATGCCGGACCTTCTATGATCATTCGGGAACTTGAAAAAAGTGGTCATGGAAGTTATTCAGATGTGATCATCTTAGATGAGGTAGATAAAGCTACACCGGATTTCTTTAATGCCTTATATGAATTTCTTGATCCGAATGAAGAGTATATATATGACCAGTACCTTGAGTGCCAGATCCCGAAAAATAACTTTATTGTGATTCTTACATTTAACGATATTACCTGTATCCCTTCACCAATCATAGATCGTATGGAGGTTGTTGAATATAGTAACTATTCAATTCAGGATAAGAAGATAATCATAACTGATTATATTCTGCCGAAGTTAAGGGAGAAGTTCTCGATTGGTGAACTGTCTATAACCGGTGACGCATTGGAACTGTATGTGAATCAGTATGATGTTCTTCCCGGTATGCGTGATGCGGAGAGAGATCTCGAATACATCCTTATGAGAATTGCAAGAAACAATAATGGTGAATTTGACGATTGTGTGGTCATTAGTAAGAAATTTTTACGCGAGGCTCTGGGGCAGGAGAGAACAGTAGGGATGAATGATGTGCCGCCACTTGCAGTGGGAAAATGCGGATTAGCACAGGCTCTCGCTGTTACAACAAGTGGTATTGGTGTATGCACGGCAGTGGAAACAGTTGTTAATCCTTATCAGGATAAGAAAGTTGTTGTAACGGGTTTATTAGAAGGCTCCTGTCTGGAATCGGTAACACTTGCGTGTTGTTATGCTGGAAGATATATGGAGAAAGAGCTGCCCAAGCTGCATATTCATATGACGGATGCTGTAAAGAAGGATGGACCTTCAGCAGGCTTAACAATAACGATGTCTATCCTTTCGTGTCTGTTAGAAAGGCCGATTCCTGACGGTATTGCCTTTACCGGAGCTATTGATCTTTATGGAAATATAGGACCGGTAGGTGGAACATTTGAAAAGTGTATTGCTGCAGAACGATCATTGATAAAAAAAGTTATTGTTCCATCCGAGTGTTACAAAAGTCTTGTAGACAGAAACGAGCTTTGCAGGTTAAGTGTAGAGCTAGTTCCGGTAGATACGATGGCAGATGTAACTAAATATGTATGGAGCGAGGAGGTGCAGATATGAATCCATTTATGCCATTTGACTACTTAGGGGATGTTGCTGAGTCGGCTTATAAAAAAATATATACCGGAGACGGAGCTGCATTTGGATCTTGTGTTGAAAGAATTTTATATGTACTTGACCGGCTGGTCAACGCAGATATGATCACCAATACGACAAGAAAAAGGATCAAAACATTTCTTGCAAGGGAAATGAGTTTGCCTGATATTCAGGTGATTTCAAGTCATACCAATCATGTTGTTCTGCTCAATACAGAGACACATGAACAGGATTCATTTGATCTTAGAGAATATATAACATGGATCACAGAGGCACTTTGTAAAGACTCAATCATGAAGAGAAATCTTCATGGCAGAGAAAATTATGAAGGTGTTAAGCGTGTTCTTAATGATTATGGGGATGACAGACAGAAAATTCTGTCATCTGATACCTGGATTGATTTTTATATCTGCGATGAAGTGATATTTTTCACAAAGAAGGATGAAGAAAATATCCATTTGTATATACAGAAAAGAGAAAAGGATGTATCAACTTTCCTGAGAGAACGTAATGCACTAAAGGATGCATTACTTATGGAAGAGGCACTGGCAGATGGCAGAATTTATCACTTCGATAATGATGAATCTGTATTTGTCGAAGATATACAGGGTGGCATAATAAAGATAGAAGATGTGAAAGACGACATATGCGATTATTCTTACATGCAGGGTAATATCCTCAATCAGCTGGCAGATGGCAGTCTTTTGATTCTTGAAGGCAGCAGACTTATTTGCCTAAACAAGACTGGAATCAAGAAGGTGGTTGTTGATAATGAATTTATTGGGGTAACCAGCATAGAGGGTAATGAAATTTATTGGAAAAGCAGATTCAGACGAAAGGATGTAGAGATAGGTAATAGTAGAGATATCGAAAAAGTAACAAGGAAGAAGATGTTACGTTGTCTGAAGAATGACAAAGTAAGTAAAGAGATGTTATGGAAAGGTTTGCTGTTAACTCTTTATGATTTTGACCGTATGAACTTTGATGAGCATATCGGTAACCGGATCAAATTTGCCTGCTTCTTCGATAGACTGCCCATGCCATTTACTTTGAGCAGAATCATGGACAAGCTGTCAGAAATGGAAGTATTCTGTTATAACGGAGACATTATCAAGGGTGATGGTTATGTAGAAACCATGGGTTATTTCATGAATATAGAGAACGTGGGGTTTGACGAGAAAAGCACAATTGAAGTGTTGACGTATCTGCTGGAAAATGTAACAATAAATCCATACGAAAGAATAGCAGCCAGCGCTGGGCATGAGGTTCTTGATTGTGTTGGATTTTTCTTTGGTGATACCGATGAAGAGAATAATCGGGGAAGTTATGATGGAGAAGATAAGGATTATCCAATGTTAGACGTCACTGACGATGAGTTCATGAGGCTGTTGGATAAAAAAATTGCTGAACTGGATAAACAAATTCAAAAGGAGGAAAGTAAAGGAAATAATCATTCACCAAAAATGAATGTCCCAAAAGAAGCAGAAAAGAAAACAGAAGCTTCTGATAGAGGTAGAAGCGCAGAGATAATCAGAATGCCGTTGGGTGACTGATGATAGGATACAGATGGATGAGAGGTGGAGAGTAATGGATAATAACAAAGACATATCAGATGAAGCTGTTACAGATGCTGTGGCAGATGAAGAAAAGAAAAAGCTAACTTCCAGAAGTTACAAGATTAAAGCTATTGTGATTATTTTTCTGTTGTTAGTTGCTTTTATGATAAAAGATTTTGTCATATTCAAAGAAACAGCATGGATCTCTAAAGGATCAGATATATTTGATTTTTTAAAATGGTGGCTTGATGAAAAAAAAGTTTACCTTATTGCGGGTGCGATAACATTATTGATACCATATGAGCTTATACATGATGAATTTATACATATTTGTAAAAGCGTGGAGCCAAACATAAGACGCAATAGAAGAAGGATTATTGTTGTGGCATCAATGATCGTGCCATTTCTAGCTAGTTATGTAATGATGTTAGATTGGAAATACTCACAGTGGGTAATAATATGCGGTGCAGTCCTGGAACTACTTATATGCTTGAATCTTAGACAGTTTTTTTACACAGTTACAGGCTGGTTAGTTTTTGCAGCATTACACACTGTTTGCATTTTTCTTTTGCTTTTGTATTTTATATATAACAAGGCAGACAAGGAATATGATTCACTATCCTTCTTTCGCTGGATAGACGTTATTTTTGCGATACTATTTCTTATTATAGCCATTTTAGCAATCTTGTTGTCATTGAGTATTTATGCAACATTCGAAGAAGATAAAACATTTAAATGTTTTATAGAAAATATGATTATTGTTTTTTCCCCGGTGGGAATGTTAGCTGCATTTGGTCATCTAAAGTCGGAATATGTGTTTTCAAGCGAAGGCTTTCGTGGACTTATGCCTATCGGGGAATACAGTGGATACAGATTCATAGATATGAGTTTGGCTGTATTTATTATTATTTTGTTAATTTGTGCGGCAAAATTGGTTTCCAAATATTCAAGGCGCAGAATGATATTATTAATAATGTGTTCATTTTTAACTGTATTTATCATAATAAGTGATATACTGGCGCGAATTGGAGTATTGGCAGATTATACAAGTTACTATTTATTGTTGGATATGGTTAATAGTATGATCTTATTTATAGTTGCCAGAACGTTGATTATTCCAGTTGCGTCATGTCCTGATTTGAAATGTCGCTTTATAGAGCCGGAGTTAGAAATTATAGACATGAAGTATGAAAAAAAGAAAATGGAAATAGAGATATGCAGCCTGAAAAAACAGCTGTCGTGTCTTTTGAATATGGTGGTCATACTTGATTTTAATGATGATGTATGGGAAGGAGAGTGTATAGATTTATTTTATGATGATGAACAGTGGCATGATGCTTTTTTGAAATATACAGATTTTGTCGATAAGTTTAAAAAAGAAAGGGAAAAGGATGGAATGCCGATAGATATTGCTCAATTAAATGAGATAATAGGGAAAATCAGAAAAGAAGAGAAAGAAAAGATCAAAGAGCTTTATTCAGAGTACATCGCTGAAACGATGGATGATGACGAGCTTGAGAATGAGGCAGGAGGCAAAAAACATGAATAAAGAAACAAATGATAACAACAACTCCACATATTTGCAGTCAACCAAAGCATACAGAACCAAGGCTTACCTGCTTGGCGTATTGCTGGCATTTACATTTGTGATCAGGGAGTTTTTTATTTATAATATCCAGCTTGGATTTGCCGAGTACAATGGTGTAGACAGACACAGCTTTATTGACTGGTTGGCAGTCTATAGGAATTATGATGGAATGTTTTTTCTTGGACTCTTGATTTTCCTCATACCGTATGAATGGATAGCAGAGAGACTAAAGAGCAAAATGGATCGTGTGACAGAAAAAACTGTTCATGCGAAGAAGCCGATATTATTTGTTGCGATGCTGGCTATGCTGCTAATCATGGGTTTGACAGCATTATGTGTTAGAAGTTCTTATCAGTGGGCATTTGTGATTTGTGGAGTGGGCATATCATTTCTGATCTGCCTAAAAGCCGGGAAGCTATTTGAAACTGAGACAAGCTGGTTATTGTATGCAGCCATATATAATGTGCTGGGCTATATTCTTTTTCTTTTGATCGCACGTTATGAGGCAGAGAATGGTTACAACAGGATAAGCACACTGATGTGCCTCAATGAGACAGAAGAAGAAGTACTTGTGGTACTGTTAGCTATGGGAGCAGCTTTATTTTGTGGTGTAATAAGTGCATCAGATAAAAACAGAACAGTGAAAAAAGTGGTGATAGATCTGGTCAGTGCTGTTCTTGCTCCGGGAGTTCTGTTATATGGATTGTTTCGCATATTAGGCAAAGTGGATGATGATGTGAGAGCACGGGCTAAGCTGCATGCTGATATTCCGGAGAATACGCGTTTGGGAAGTGGTATGACATCATTTGGTAAACCATTGTTCCTTGCAGTCCTTGCTTTATTGGTTGTAATTATTATATTAATGGCTATGAGCTGCAGATTGGTATCAAAAAGATCAAAACAGAGAGCTGTGATCGTATGCTGGTGTATGATAATAGCGATTGCATTTTTAATTGTGGATATTCTTAGTCATCTGGGAGTGATCACACAGCTGATGAACGATAGCATTTCATTTGATGGAGCATTGGTGATGCTTATGTTTATTGTCATAAGATCATTTGCAGGATGTGATAAGCCGCAACGATAAGCCGCAATATTTTAAATGCATAAGTCAGAAAGACTTTCCGAAATATATTCCAAAATTTTTGAAATTTAGGGGTTGATTTTTCAAATCAAAAGGAGTATATATATTGTATCAAATAAATAGACGAAATGAACAAAGGTGTTCCAAATCATTGGGACACCTTTCTTTTTTTGTTTTATCAGAAGAAAGGAAGTACAAAATTATGATGAACAAAATTTCAGCCGTATTCGGTTCACACGTTTTCTCCGATCAGGTTATGAGAGAGCGTCTTCCAAAAGCAGTTTATAAATCCTTGAAGAACACAATCGATAAGGGCGAACCTCTTGATACATCTATTGCAGATTCTGTTGCAGCAGCAATGAAGGAATGGGCAATGGAACTTGGCGCAACACACTATACTCACTGGTTCCAGCCACTGACAGAGACAACAGCCGAGAAGCATGATTCATTCGTAAGTACAGTAGGTGATGGCGGAGTTATTCTTCAGTTCACAGGTAAAGAGCTGATCAAATCCGAGCCGGATGCTTCATCCTTCCCTTCTGGTGGACTTCGTGAGACATGCGCAGCCAGAGGATACACAGCATGGGATTGTACCTCACCGGCATTTGTAAAGACAACAGATGCAGGAACCTGTATCCTTTGCATCCCTGCAGCATTCACATCATATACAGGTGAGTCACTTGACTACAAGACACCACTTCTTCGTTCCATGGATGCGATCAGCAAGGAAGCTTTAAAGGCACTTGCATTATTTGGAAATACATCAGCAAAGAAGGTTACAGCTTCTGTTGGTCCTGAGCAGGAATACTTCCTGATCGACAAGAAGAAATTCGCAAAGAGAACAGACTTGAAGCTTTGTGGACGTACCTTATTCGGTGCGATGCCTCCAAAAGGACAGGAGCTTGACGATCAGTATTTTGCAGCGATCAAAGATAAGGTTGCATCATACATGACCGAGTTAAATGAAGAATTATGGAAATACGGTATTCTTGCTAAGACACAGCACAACGAAGTTGCACCTGCTCAGCATGAGTTAGCACCTATTTTCTCAACAACAAATATTGCAACCGATCAGAACCATCTGGTTATGGCTACTATGAAGAAGATCGCAGCAAAGCATGATCTGGAATGTGTTCTTCATGAGAAACCATTTGCAGGTGTCAATGGTTCCGGTAAACATAACAACTGGTCAATTTCAACAGATGAGGGCGAGAACCTGATCGATCCTGGTAAACATCCGGAGACAAATCTTCAGTTCCAGTTCTTCCTTGCAGCCGTTCTTGCAGCCGTTGATAACAATGCAGAGCTGTTAAGACTGTCCGCATCATCCGCAGGAAATGACCACAGACTTGGAGCAAATGAAGCACCTCCAGCAATCATTTCAGCATTCCTTGGTGAGCAGCTTGAATCCATCGTTAAGCAGATCATCGAGAAAGGGGAAGCTACAGAATCACCAAAGGGCAAGACTTATGTATCCGGTGCATCCACACTTCCTACATTTACAATGGATGCTACAGATAGAAACAGAACATCACCATTTGCATTTACAGGTAACAAATTTGAGTTCCGTATGGTAGGTTCTACACAGTCCATCGCATTTCCAATGATGGTATTAAATACGATCGTTGCAGATCAGTTAAAGAAGATGACTGACGAACTGGAAGGTGCAGAAGATTTCGAGACAGCATGTAAGGCATTGATCAGAAAGACTCTGACAGAGCATCAGAAGATCATTTTCAACGGAAATGGTTATTCAGATGAATGGATCGCAGAAGCTGAGAAACGTGGACTTCCAAATATCAAATGTATGGTAGATGCAGTTCCATATCTGGCAGCAGATAAGAGCGTTAAGATCTTTGAAGGCCTTGGCGTTATGGATAAAGCAGAGTTATCAGCCAGAGCAGAAGTTATGCTTGAGAATTATGCAAAGAAGATCAACATTGAGGCACTCACAATGATCGAGATGTCAAATGAAGAGATTATCCCGGCAGTTATGGAATATCAGGCAGAGCTTGCAAAGGGTGCTGCTGAGATCAAAGCTCTTGGTATCGAACCAAGCGTACAGGTATCTCTGTTGAATACAATCTCTGAAAAGCTTACAGAGCTGAAGACAGCAACTGTAAAACTGGAAGAGCTTGTTGCAAAAGCTGCTGATTACGAAGATGATATCGAAGCATGGGCAAAATACTATCACAACGTAGTATTTGCAGCATTTGATTCTGTAAGAACACCTGCTGACGAACTGGAAAAAGAACTTCCAAAGACAGCATGGCCATTCCCTACATACGAGCAGTTATTATTCGAGCAGTAAGATCAAATACAGTAAATGTTTATTACAACCTAAAATAGTCAAAGGGCATCTCGTTTTCTGAATCGAAGGCGGGGTGCTTTTTTACTGTGCGGATATCACAAAAGCTATGGTCGAAACCTTCTTTTTCTGGTATTATAAAAAGGTGTGATGTGTAATATTGATCAAATATAAAAGAATCAGGAGTTTGATTTGAAAAACTTATATATAGCAGAAAAACCAAGTGTTGCAAGGCAGTTTGCAGATGTGCTTGGTGTAAAAGGAAATGCCGGAGCAGGTTATCTGGAATCGGAAGATTCTGTTGTGACCTGGTGTGTGGGACATCTGATCACGATGAGCTATCCGGATGCCTATGACGAGAAATTAAAAAAATGGGATCTGGCTACGATTCCTTTTATTCCGACAGAATTCAAATACGAAGTGATACCAGATGTCAGCAAGCAGTTCAAGATCGTAGCAGGGCTGTTGAACCGGGATGATGTAGGCTGTATCTATGTCTGCACCGACTCAGGACGTGAGGGAGAATATATCTACCGTCTGGTGGATCAGATGGCAAAGGTTGGAAATAAAGAGAAGCGGAGAGTCTGGATCGATTCCCAGACAGAGGAAGAGATCTTGCGTGGAATCCGGGAAGCCAAGCCGCTTTCAGAGTACGATTCGCTCAGCGATGCCGCATATCTTCGTGCAAAAGAAGATTATCTGATGGGTATTAATTTCTCCAGAGCCTTATCGTTAAAATACAGCTATGTGATAAGAAATTATCTAAAACTGGATAAATGCGTGATTGCGGTTGGACGTGTTATGACCTGTGTTCTTGGCATTATCGTGAAGCGGGAGCGGGAGATCCGTGAATTTGTAAAGACACCATTTTACCGTGTTGTTGGTACGGTAAATGTTACCGGGCAGACATTTGAGGCAGAATGGAAAGCGGTAAAGGATACACCGTATTTTAATTCACCGCTTCTGTATAAAGAAAATGGCTTCAAGCAGAAGAAGGATGCAGAAGATCTGGTGAAAAAGCTGTCGGCAAATGGAATGGAAGCCACTCTTGTTGCAAGCGAGAAGAAGAAAGAAAAGAAGGCTCCGCCAATGCTGTATAATCTTGCCGAGCTTCAGAATGACTGTTCTTCACTTTTTAAGATCAGTCCGTCCGACACCTTAAAGATCGTGCAGGAGTTATACGAGAAGAAGCTGGTGACATATCCGAGAACGGATGCCAGAGTGTTGTCAACGGCTGTGGCAAAGGAAATTTATAAGAATATATCCGGCCTGAAACGATATACACCGATGGCTGCCTATGCCGATGAGGTTCTGAACGTGGGAAGCTATAAGACGATCGCAAAGACCAAGTATGTAAATGACAAACAGATCACAGACCATTATGCGATCATTCCAACCGGACAGGGTATGGGTGCGTTAAGGGGATTGTCGGAGATCGCGGCAAATGTGTATGAGATCATTTGCAGACGATTCTTAAGCATCTTTTATCCGGCAGCAGAATATCAGAAGCTTGCAATGACACTGGCAAAGCAGGATGAATTCTTATTTGCCAATTTTAAATATATGTTAAAAGAAGGTTACCTGAAGGTTGCCACGAACCGCTTTGCAAGGAAAAAGGATGATACCAAATACAGCCCGGAATTCATCGAGACGATCGGACATTTGAAAAAGGGAGATATCCTTTCACTCGACAAATTCGAGATCAAAGAGGGCGAGACATCACCGCCCAAACGGTACAATTCCGGTACGCTTATCCTGACGATGGAAAATGCCGGACAGTTTATCGAGGACGAGGAGCTTCGTGAGCAGATCAAGGGCGCAGGTATCGGAACCAGTGCGACCAGAGATGGAATCATCACCAAGCTTGTAAATAACAAATACATTGCTCTGAATAAGAAAACGCAGATTGTAACACCGACATTTCTCGGCGAGATCATTTATGATGTTGTTTATTATTCGATCAATGGACTGCTTCGGGCGGATCTGACGGCAAGCTGGGAAAAAGGCTTGTGTGGTGTCGCTGATGGTTCGATCACGAAAGAAGAATATACAGACAAGATGAACACCTTTGTGATCAAATACACAAACTTGGTAAAAGGAATCAGTAATCAGAACCAGATTACAACAGTATTTGACAGAACAAGGGTATATTATAAAAAATAACCTTGAACACAGTTGCTTAATAGAAAGAATTATCCTTTGTGGATAGATGATAGCTTTTTAGAAAAGAATTATTCTTTGCGGATAAATGATTTTTTTAGATAAAAATTGTCCTTTGCGGATAAATGATTGTTTTCTATTAAATTCTGAAAAAGATAGTGAGGTATAAGAAAATGAATAATGAAACAGTAAAACAGGTAACGATCAAAGAATTATATGATCTGACAGAAACAGCAGCAAAGCCATTGCTTGAAAGCGTTACATATCCGTGGGAAGCGCTTCCGAAGATCAAGGACTTTATTATTGAACTTGGAAACAGCTTAGATCCGGAAGAGTATGAGAAACGTGGTGAAAATATCTGGATTCATAAATCAGCAACTGTATTTGATTCTGCTTATATTGCAGGCCCATGTATTATTGGAAAAGATACAGAGGTCAGACAGTGTGCATTTATCCGTGGAAGTGCTTTAGTGGGAGATAACTGCGTTGTTGGTAACTCCACAGAGTTAAAGAATGTCATTATCTCTAATAATGTGCAGGTTCCACATTATAACTATGTAGGTGATTCGATCCTTGGCTTCCATTCTCATATGGGAGCAGGCAGCATTACCTCTAATGTCAAGTCAGACAAAACACTGGTGCATGTCAAAGGCGCGGACTTCGATATTGCAACCGGTATGAAGAAATTTGGTGCAATGCTTGGTGACTATGTAGAGGTTGGTTGTAACAGCGTTTTAAATCCGGGAACCGTGATCGGCTCACATTCAAACATCTACCCATTGTCCCGTGTCAGAGGCTATGTGCCATCAAACAGCATCTATAAAGACCGGAACGACATCGTAACCAAGCATTAGACGCTAGCCTTTACGTTATGGTATAAGGACGAGAATGTGATGTAGATATCTTTTATTTTTCGGGCGTTTTCACTCTATTCTCACGTAGCGGTTCTAAACTCATCGCTTATGCGATTCGTTAAGTACCGACGTGAGAAAAGGCCGTCAAATAAAAATATCTACACACATTCTCTGTCTTTGATATCAAAGCTGCGTACCGGCCACACCTACCATCCTTCTGTATTGTGGTAAGCATACAAAGAAATATTTGACTATGCGATTTATGATTGAAAGGCAGCGCAGACAAGGCTGGGAAGAATACTGGCTCAGCGCACAAAAATCTGACGTACAGGAATGTTACATAACGCATCTTGGTATAGAAACACAAATCACCTGAGTAGAATGTCCTTATGTAGCAGACTACTTAGGTGATTGTACAGTAACAATAGCCAAGGCTGGAAACGGTGTTATGTCAATAAACAGATATATGCCGGACAACTGATATTGTGCAGCAAACCTGTCCACTTCTGTGTAACTTCGAACTAACCTCGGTAAGCCTCGCTAAGGTCTCAGTTACTCGCGTCGGTACTTAGGCTGCGTCTTTTGCAGCCTTATGTACCGCTACGTCGAGGATAGAGTGGGAACGTTTTGCGTAACAATAGTCAGTTGCCTGGCATATATCGTTCTATTTCATTGAACCACAGCCTTGGCGAGTGCCTCTTTGATAGCGTTGATCAGCAGCATCGAGGTATACTTGGTATCGCCGGAAACAGTGAGGTCGTCAATCGATGACACATACTGCAGGTCGGTGTTGATCGCCTCTAAAGAAGACGACAGGAGCGGATACATGGTGGTGACACTTTCGTCCAGATTGGAGAGCGCAACATCCTGGATAGAATGATCATCAACCGTAACCATAACAGACAGAGTAGATTCGCCGAGCGTGATAGTTGAATCATATGTACCGGGGTTATAAGAAGGCTCCGTTGTTTCAGAAGCGGTATTCGAAGAAGCAGTTTCTGAAACGGTGGCAGGTTTTTTGAACATGATCGTCAGTATGATGATAAACAGGGCGACAAGTCCGAGAAAAATAACCGTGTATATGATTTCTTTAGATTTTAAAACGATAAGCTTTGTGGATGCCATATAAATATTCCCCTCATTTATTATTACTATATTGTATTCACAGAGAAAATAAAATATAACCAAAGAACAGATGGTTAGTAAAACAATATTGAAGTAAATATGGCTTAGCAAAGAGAAAGCCAGAAAAAGAGTATTGCTTGACAGATGAGTGAAAGGAGACCGTTATGTCAGTTCGATTCTTACTTGGAGCATCCGGCTCAGGGAAATCCAGACAGATTTACAATGAAATCATTCAGGCATCGATAAAAGAACCGGAGCGGAACTTTTATCTGATCGTGCCGGAACAGTATACGATGGAAGCACAGAGAGAACTGGTTACCATGCATCCGGCCGGAGGCATGATGAATATTGATGCGATCGGCATGAACCGGCTGGCATATCGTGTATTTGATGAACTGGGGATCAGCACCGGACAGGTGCTGGAAGACTTTGGAAAAAGTATGCTGATCAAGAAGATCTTATGTGAACAGCAGGACACCTTACAGGTATATGGAAGCTATTACGACAAGCTTGGATTTGTGGATGAGATGAAATCCATGATGTCGGAGATCTTCCAGTATAATATCAAGCAGGATACGATCGATGAGATCATGGAGCAGATTCCGGAGGACAGCGTTGTTGCAGGTAAAATGCAGGATATCAGACACATTTACGAAGAATTTGAAGCATTTGCAGGTGAACGCTATATTGTGGCAGAACAGTTGGTGGAACTGTTGACCAGACATGTTGACCAGTCTAAACTTGTGTGTGGCAGTTCGCTGTATTTTGATGGGTTTACTGGATTTACACCGGTACAGCTTGAACTTGTTGAGAAGTTGATGACCTGTGCGGATGATCTGACCTTTTCCTTTACATTAGATGACAGAGATCAGAAGTATGAGCATATAAAAGACTACGAATTATTCTATCTGACAAAGACTACGATAAAGAAATTAACAGAAGCGGCAGCAGCCGCTGGTGTGGAGATTGAGTCTCCGGTCGTTCTGCCTGGAACAATCAACTATCGTCTGGGGGAGAACCGGGAACTGTTTTTCCTGGAGCGGAATTTGTTCCGTAGTCCGTATCAGAAATGGAAGCAGCCATTGGAGCGGATCCATCTGACAGCGACAGGAGATGCGCAGGACGAGATCGTATTTGTCGCATCTACGATAAGGAGGCTCGTACGGGAGAAAGGATACCGTTATAAGGATATCGCGATCGTAGCGGGAGATCTGGAACAGGCATCCCACATCTATGAACGGGTGATGGATGAATATGAGATACCTGTATTTATCGATGCAAATGCCTGCCTGAAAGCAAATCCATGTGCGGAAACGATCCGAAGTGTACTGGCGGTTCTGGCAGATGATTTCTCCTATGACAGTGTGTTCCGGTTCTTAAAAGCGGGTATGACAGATCTGGCCTTTGAGGATATAGAGCTTCTGGAAAATTATGCATTAAAGCGTGGTGTCCGTGGCTACAGCAGATGGAACCGGGCAGTATCTGAAAACTATGAGAAGACCTCTCCGGTAAATGTAGAAGAGATCCGTCAGGCATTTATGAATATGTTTGGGGATATCCGTAAGGTCTTTGCAGATAAAAAGGCAGTCACAAAAGATTATGTGGAAGCCCTTTATGACTTTCTGCTTCAGATCCATATGTATGAGAAGTTAGAAGCCAGAAAGAATGAATTATATGAAGAAAACCGGATCAATGAAGGAGATGCGTATGGTCAGATCTTTGAGAAAACGGTCCGGTTATTTGATAAGATTGCGGAACTCTTAGGCGATACGAAGATGAGCGTGAAAGAGTTCTATGAGATCGTGGATACCGGACTTTCAGATATTGAAGTCGGTGTTGTACCGCCTACGGTTGACCGGGTGTTGATCGGAGATATCACAAGGTCAAGATTAAATCACATAAAGGTGTTATTCTTTACATCGGTCAATGATGGAATCGTGCCAAAAGCACCGAAAAAGGGAAGAATCCTGAGTGACAGAGACCGGGATATTTTGTCAGACTGCGGCCTGGAGCTTGCTCCATCCGACAAACAGAACAGCTATATCGAGCAGTTTTATATCTATACGATATTGACGAAACCATCCGATCATCTGTATATATCGTATCATAAATTAAGCACATCACTTGAAAGCATGCGTCCGTCTTATCTGCTTGGAAGGATCAGCAGTATTTTTCCATCCCTTCAGGCAGAGGAGTATGATGCTGCTTCCTGTATGCCGGATACCGTCAACCGTTCATTAAGACGGATACTCCGGACAGAGGAAGATGATAGCGAAGATGCTGAGAGCCGGATTCTGACAAGAATTTTGACGGAAAAAGGATTTGCCAGAGAATTGACAGCCATTTATAAAGGCAGAGCATACAGAAACGTGGCAGAACAGCTTCCACCGGAGACGATCGCCCTGTTATATGGCAGATATCTGCATGCATCAGTATCGAAGCTTGAATTATATGCCAGATGCGGATTTGCATATTTCTTAAAATATGGTCTGCGTTTAAAAGAGCGGGAAATGTATCAGGTCGATGTCAGAAATGTCGGAGTTATCCTTCACAGTGTAATGGAAGGACTGTTTAAGCAGGTAAGAGACACCAGAAATAATGACTGGGAGAATTTTCCGGAAGATGAGAGAATGCTGATGGTCACGGAGCTTGTAAATCGTGCAGCAGAGGAATCGGCAGGAGATTTCTTTGAAGATAATGCAAGAAATGCCTACATGCTTCAGATGATCGAACGTATGGCACAGACATCCGCTGGTATGTTACAGAAGCATATAAGACTTGGTAGCATGAAGCCTGGAATGCTGGAAAAGACCTTTGATTCCGCAAAGGATGAAGTCGGTTCTTATCTGTTTGAGCTTCCAAATCAGATCCGGATGAGCATCAATGGTAAGATTGACCGTGTGGATGTGGAAGAAGAGGATGGAACGGTTTATATCAAGGTGATCGACTACAAATCATCCACCAGAAAACTCAGTCTGGAGGAAGTCCTGAATGGAGAACAGCTTCAGCTTGTGACCTATTCTGCGATCGCATATGAGATTGAAAAAATGATCTATCCCGATAAGAATATTCAGATCGCCGGTTTATTATATTACAGCTTTGATGATCCGGTGATCGAGATTGAATCTTCGGAGATTGATACCGATACAGAGCAGCCGGAATTCTCGGATCAGGAGAAATTAGACGCTGAGAGAATGGAGAAAATGAAGCTGCAGGGATTTGTCAATGAATCACCTGCCGTGATACAGAAGATGGATCATACCTGCAATCAGTCACTTCCGGTAAAACTTGATAAAAATGGTGACATCAAGAAAAGTGAGAATGTGGTATCGGCAGACCAGATCCGGACGATCATGGAATTGACGAGAGAGAATATAGAAGAACTTGGAAGTCAGATCGCAGAGGGAAAGATCGCGATCGAGCCATATAAGAATAAGAGCAATACAGGCTGTGATTATTGTGAGTTTAAGAATATCTGTCATTTTGATGTCAAGAATGGCGGAAATCAATATCGCAGACCGGATAACGAGAAGCTTAAGCGGTACAGGGAGGAGTAGCAGAGATGGGTATTTCATGGACAGATGAACAGAAATCAGTCATTAATTCCAGACATGGTAATCTTCTGGTATCTGCTGCGGCAGGCTCCGGTAAGACGGCTGTCCTTGTAGAACGGATTCTTGAGATGGTCATGGGAGTTGATGCGGATGGCAATAAGGCAGAGGAGAAAATCGATATTGATGAGGTTCTGGTTGTAACATTTACCAGAGCTGCGGCAGCCCAGATGAAGGAGAAGATTGCGGATAAGCTTGAGCAGGCAGCCGAAGATCATCCGGAGGATGAGCATATCGTTAAGCAGTTATCCCTGCTGCCACGGGCAGATATTATGACGATCGACAGTTTCTGCCTTGGAATCGTAAAAGACTATTTTCAGATGATCGGGATCGATTCCTCTTTTGATATAGCAGATAATGCAGAGATGGATCTGATCAAGAATGATATATTGGATGAAGTATTAGAACAGAAATATCAGGAAGCATCCGATGAATTTATCGGACTGGTAGACAGCTTTGCGAGAAAAGAATCGGATGAGAAGATCCGGGAGCTGGTCTATCAGATCTACCGGGTTGCTTCCGGTTATCCGAAGCCGGAACGCTGGATAAATGAAGCAGAAGCGGCACTTGAAGTATCAACAAAGGAAGAATTATATACCTTAAAATGGTATCGGGATTATATGCAGATCGTAGCAGACACGCTTGATTCAGCGATCGGTCAGGCAGAACAGTGCTTAGAGATTGCAGGCGAAGCAGATGGCCCTGCAGGTTATGATCCTATTATACGTTCAGATCTGGAATTACTGCGAAATCTGAGACAGGCGGCAGATATGGATGAAGCATATAAAAGGGTTTCCAAATTTTCCAATCTGAAGCGTATCGCAGCCTGTGATCCGGAGAAACAGCAGTATGTAAAGACGACTATGCAGACCTATCGTGGGAGTGTAAAGGACATGATGGCATTGTTTCGTCCGACAGATGTCATACTTGCAGAATGTGCGATGATGAAGGGACCATTGTTAGCGTTATTATCCCTGACACGTTCCTATATGGATCGGTTAAAGGAAGAGAAGCTCGACAGGAATCTGTATGAATTCCGGGATATTTCAGAATTTGCCTATGACATCCTGTGTGCAGGAACGGATGAGAATGGCTGTGTGATTCCATCGGAAGCAGGAAAGACGGTTGCCAGACGGTATCGTGAGATCCTGATCGATGAATATCAGGACAGCAACTTTTTACAGGAGGATATCTTAAATTGTGTGACAGGTCACGGAGAAGATCGGAAGAATATGTTTATGGTGGGGGATATCAAGCAGAGTATCTACCGTTTTCGTATGGCAAGACCGGATCTGTTCCTGAATAAATATAATACATATTCTGACCGGGAAGATGCAGAAGATCAGAAGATCCTGCTTTCGAATAATTTCCGAAGTGCAGGAAAGGTGATTGATACGATCAACCAGATCTTTGAACCGTTGATGTCAGAGAATCTGGGCGGGATCGATTATGATGAATCGGCAAAGCTGCATATCGGAAGACAGGACAAGAATAATATGGGGTATGGATCCGAGATCCTGATCGTAAGGAATGATTGCGCAGATCCGGAGAAATCCCAGCCGGAAGAGATACGGTCGTTAACAAATGTGGATATAGAGGCACGGATGATCGCAGATGAGATCTATGAGTTAGTGAAGGGTGATAAACCACTTTATATTCCGGATGGAGATAACGGAGAGACCAGAAGGGTTTCTTACCGGGATATTGCGGTATTGATGCGAAGTGTGAAGAAGAATGCGAAAGCCTTTGAGGAAGCATTTGCGGAGCGTGGGATTCCATTATTTGTAGAGAGCGAGAGTGGATATTTTGATGCGATCGAGATCAGTACCCTGCTTGATATGCTGGCGGTAATCGATAATTCCCATCAGGATTATGCACTTGCAGCAGTCCTTCGTTCACCGCTTGCAGGTGTAAAGGAACAGGAGCTTGCAGAGATTGTAGGTATCTATGACCGGGACTTCAAGGATCATGAGAAGAATCTGGTGCGGACGGCGAGTTTTTATCAGAAGGTCTGTTATTATGCAGAAAAGCCGGACTCAGAAGCTTCAGAGGAGCTTCGACAGTTTCTTCGTATGCTGGATAGCTGGAAGGCAGATAAAAACTATATGAGTATCAGTGAACTGCTTCATTCGATATTGGAGCAGACAGGATATTATTGGTTTGTTGGCGCGATGCAGTCGGGAAAACGAAGACAGGCAAATATCGATATGCTGATCCAGAAAGCGGATACCTATGAGGACAGCAGTTTTCGTGGATTGTTTAATTTCCTGCGTTACATGGACCGGCTGAAGACGAATGATCTGGATTTTGCAGAAGCGTCGGTGCTTGGAGATGATGACGATTCTGTTGTGATGATGACGATGCATAAGAGCAAGGGACTGGAATTTCCGGTTGTATTTGTCAGTGGACTGGCAAATCGTTTTTCGAATCTGGATGCCTTATCTCCGGTGACGGTAAATGCAGACAGCTATCTGGCAGGTTATGCGATTGACCGGAAGAACCGTGCGAAGAAGAAAACATTTGCAAGAGCGGCTATGCTCAGTGTCATGAATGCAGAGAAGCTGGCGGAGGAGATCCGTATCTTATATGTTGCCCTGTCAAGAGCAAAAGAAAAGTTATATATGACAGCGGCGGTAAAAGGCCCCGGAGCGGAAAAGGCAGTCTTTGATTATCCGCTGCAGACTGATTTTCTTATTGAAGCGTCCGGACAGATGCGGATGGAGCTTCCATATATCACCAGAATGGAAGCCGGCTGTTTTATGGACTGGATCTTATCGGCGTTATCTATGCATATCGTATCAGAAGATATTGTATGCAGAAAGGATACTTATGCAACCTGGGTACTTGCAAAGACCGGCTATCAGAATCAGATACCTGCCGGGACAAATATAGATATGTCAGAAAAAAAAGCTGTACAGACAGAGGATGAACTGCAGTTATATGAAAAGTATAAGGAACTTTTAGATTATACCTACCCATATAAAACAGAGCAGGCAGTAAAAAATAAGATGTCCGTTACAGAGATCAAACGACTTGCACACCGCGGAGAGGAGAATCCGGGATCTGACCTGTATCAGCCGCCTGTGACAGAAGCAGAGCTTACAATACCGGTGCTTCATTCCCGCATGAAGGAGGAGCCTGTAAAAGGAAATGAGATGGGTACTGTGATCCATAAGATCATGGAGCTTATTGATTTTACAAGAAACAGCATGGATGAGATCAGAGAGCAGATCCGGTCATTTTTTGATCATGGATATCTGGAAGAACGGTACAGAGAGCATGTTCGTGCAGATAAGATTTATAACATGGTCAACAGCCCACTCGGAATCCGTATGGCAGAAGCACAGAAGAACCATACCTTATACCGGGAGCAGCAGTTTTATATCGGCATGAAGCCGGAAGATATATCACCGGAGTATAAAGGCAGCAAGGATATGGTCGTAGTTCAGGGAGTGATCGATGCCTATTTTCTGGAAGGAGATCAGGTGGTTTTAATGGACTACAAGACAGACCGGGTGGATCAGATATCGGATCTGGTCAGCCGTTATCATGTACAGCTTGATATGTATGCAAAGACGATACATCAGCTTACCGGAAGAATGGTAACAGAGAAGATCATCTATGCCTTTCATTTTGATGACAGTATCAACTTATAAACAGTAAAATGTCCGCGGACAATCATATAAAGAAGATGGCAGCCTGTTACTATGCAGAGTATTTTCAGGCTGCCTTTGGTATATTTATATTGTAAAGAGATTAGGGGCTTGGTATAATTAAAACCAAATGGAAAGAAGTATTTTGATAAATGACAGACCAGATAGAAACGATGGTGTGACAGATAAGAACCGGGAGAAGATAAAGAATGATAATAGCCAATAACTTAAAGAAAATTTACGGTAAAGATTTTGTGTCCGTAAACAATTTAAGCTTTCATATTAAGAAAGGTGAGATCGTCGGATTCGTAGGGCAGAATGGTGCGGGGAAGACAACAACGATCAAGATGCTGACCGGTATTTTAAAACCGACAGAGGGCAGCGTTCAGATCAATGGTCATGATATCCGGAAAGAGCCGCTTGAGGCAAAACAGTCGATTGGATATATTGCAGATAATCCTGATATCTTTTTACGGTTAACAGGACTGGAATATGTAAATTTCATTGCAGATATTTATGGTGTATCAGAGACTGACCGTAAGAAGCGGTTAGAGGAAATGGTTGGGCGTTTTGGTATGGAAGACAGCTTAAATAAACAAATGGTCAGCTATTCGCATGGTATGCGCCAGAAAATGATGGTAATAGGCGCATTAGTACATAAACCACCGGTCTGGATCTTAGATGAACCGATGACCGGATTGGATCCGAATGCGGCATATGAATTAAAGAAGATGATGCGGGAGCATGCGGATGAAGGTAACTGCGTATTTTTCTCAACGCATGTTCTGGAAGTTGCAGAGAAATTGTGTGATAATATCATCATGATCAAGAAAGGTCATGATATCTATCAGGGAACGCTGGATGATCTGGTTGCCGCACATAAGAATAAGTCACTGGAAGATATATTTATAGAAATGACACATGAGGAATAGAGTGCTTATGAAGAATTTTTTGTATTTGACCAGAGTAATGGCAAAGGATACAGAGATGACGATGCCGGACACCGGAGAAAAAGCGAAGGCATATAAGACACTTGGTTCACTTGCCATGTTCTGTATCATGGTTCCCTGTTGTCTGGTCGTTGGATTTATTGTATATATTATGACAGAAGCACTGATAGAAGCCGGAGGAATGACGGAAGGTGTAGAGCTGATCATACAGTTGATGTCCGTATTTGGCATGATCTTTTCGGTAATGGTACTGTTTAATGTATTGTTTTTTTCATCGGATCTGGATCATCTGCTTCCGCTTCCGGTAAAGCCGGGTGAGATCGTAGCAGCCAAATTTGTAAATGCATATATTGCAGAGAGTGTTATGGAGTTTATGGTTTTATTCAGTGGCTTTATAGGTTACTTCATAGCTGCCGGATTTAAGTCGGTATCTGCACTGACTGCATTGGTCGGAGTTGCACTGCTTCCGATCCTTCCACTTGTATATTGTGGAATTTTTGCCCTGCTATGTATGGCATTTTTAAGCCGGATAAAACTGTTTCGGAATGTGGATGCCGTGACAGGACTGGTAACCGTTATTTTCCTCGGACTTTTTTTATTATCGTTTATTCAGATGGACAGCATCAATATTAACAATTATATTGATGGTCTGATGAATCATAACAATATGTTTACAGCAATCATGGGAAAGATATTCTTTACGGTTCCTGTATTCTTAAAAGCACTTGAAACGAACAACATTGCATATTTCCTGCTGTTCATCCTGTTAAATGTGGTTATGGCAGGTCTGTTGTTTTTCCTTGGAAGTAAGTTGTATCTGCGTGGCGTATATCTGGTTTCATCTGTCGGAAAAGCAGAGAAGAAAGAAGATGTGGTTTCTGATGCAGCTTATGTGAAAAAAAGTATTCGCAAAGCATATTTTCTGAAGGAATGTAAGATACTATACCGGACACCGGCATATCGCAAATATTGTGTAATGGTAAATATTATATGGCCGGTTCTTGCGGTGGCATTGTTTGTTCTGCCTGCGACGAAGAATTTTATGACTTCATTTGAGAAGCTGCTTTCCAAAGGTTTTGTAGCATCCGATCTGATCGTATTATTGCTGGTACTGATCATTTCCTTCTTTGCAACAGCAATGAACAGTATTGCATCGACCTCGTTTACAAGAGAGGGAGATCATTTCAGCTTTATCAAATATGCACCGGTCAGCTATCGGACGCAGATCGGGATCAAGGCAGGTGTCAGTCTGGTATACAGCGGCATCACAGTTGCAGTAACGATCATTGTGTTGTGCATCTGTATGCATATCAATGTGCCTGCGGCCATTTACTTTATTGTGATCGGGTTCTTATCGGTTGTATGCTGCACCTATATCGGACTCTGGCTGGATGCAACACATCCGAAGCTGAACTGGGAAGATGAATACGGAGCGCTCAGGGGCAATCTGAATGCATTCTTTAATATGGCGATTGCTATTCTGGTATCCATGATCCTTTGTGGAGTCGGTTTTTGTTTATTTAAGTTTACAAAGATGGATTCTCTTATGATCTTTGCAATCTATCTGGTAATTCTCGGCCTTGTGACATACAGGATCCGCAGAAGTGCCATTATATATATAAAAAAGAGTATAAGCAATGACTTATATGTTTAGGAGGCATAAAAATGAAAGATAAAAATGCATGGAACAGTTATGACAAGGAAGAACTTGCAAAGCTGGAAAAATTATGTAAATCCTACCGTGAATTCCTGGATACAGGAAAGACGGAGCGGGAATGTGTAAAAGAGATCGTAAAACAGGTGAAGAAAGCCGGATATGAAGATATTCAGGATGTTATCAAAGAAGGAAAGAAGCTGACAAAAGGTTCAAAGGTATATGCAGTATGGATGAATAAGACCGTAGCGCTGTTCAATATCGGTAAGAAGAATATCGAAAAGGGTATGAACATTCTTGGCGCACATATCGATTCCCCACGTATGGATATCAAACAGATCCCATTATACGAGAAAGAGGGATTTGCTTATCTGGATACGCATTATTATGGAGGAATCAAGAAGTATCAGTGGGTAACCTTACCACTTGCTATTCATGGTGTAGTTGCTAAGACAGACGGAGAAGTTGTAGAAGTAAACATTGGGGAAGACAAGAATGATCCGGTATTTTGTGTTACCGATCTGCTGATCCATCTTGCCGGTGCTCAGATGGAAAAAAAGGCAAATAAAGTTATCGAGGGAGAAGAACTGGATATCTTATTTGCAAGTAAGCCGTTAAAGGGAAAAGAAAAAGAAGCCGTAAAGGAACAGGTGCTTGCACTTCTGAAGAAGAAATATGGAATAAAGGAAGAAGATTTCATTTCAGCAGAGCTTGAGATCGTTCCGGCAGGAAAGGCAAGAAACTGCGGAATTGATGAGAGTATGATCATGGCATACGGACAGGATGACAGGGTATGTGCATATACATCTATGGTTGCGATGCTGGAAGCAGAAGATGTAGAAAAGACGACCTGCTGTCTGTTGACAGATAAAGAGGAGATCGGAAGCGTGGGTGCAACCGGAATGCAGTCTCATTTCTTTGAGAATACAGTTGCTGAGATCATGAATGCGATGGGCTGTTATAATGAACTGGCCCTCAGAAGATGTCTGGCATCCTCCAGAATGTTATCCTCTGACGTATCCGCAGGTTATGATCCAACCTTTGCAAGTGCATTTGACAAGAAGAATGCAGCTATCTTTGGTGAAGGCATGGTATTTAACAAGTTTACAGGAGCAAGAGGCAAATCCGGTTCCAATGATGCAAATGCAGAGTATCTTGCAGCTATCCGTAAGGTAATGGATGATGCCGGAGTATACTATCAGACTGCAGAGCTTGGTAAAGTAGATGTTGGCGGTGGCGGTACGATCGCTTATATTTTATCATTATATGGAATGGAAGTTGTGGACTGTGGTGTGGCCGTATTAAACATGCATGCTCCATGGGAGATCACTTCCAAAGCAGATATTTATGAAACTAAAAAAGGATATGTAGCATTTTTATTAGGTGCATAAGAAAACTATGAAGCAGTTACATTCAAAAATCAGAATGATCATATTAATAGCAGTAGCCGTGATGATACTTTTTTCACCACGGCTTGCTGTGTTTGCACAGGAGAATTTTACATCAGATTACAGTCAGACCAAGTACACAGAAGATGACGGTTTTGAAAGTGGGGAAGCAAACTGCATCAGCCAGTCTGCCAGTGGATACATATGGGTCGGCACGGACAGCGGACTGTACCGTTATGATGGAAGTCAGTTTCGGAAATTTTCACTGGGAGAAGACAGCGACAGCAGTTCCTATATGATCAACAGTATTCTTGCGGCATCGAATGGGGATCTGTATGTAGGAACGGAAAACTATGGCTTATTTATTTACAAAGACGGACGCTTTAATCGTATATCGAATTCAACAGAGGATGAGATTACGACCGTCCGTGGACTGTATGAAGATGAAGAAGGAAAAATATGGCTTGCTACTTCATCCGGTATTTATTATTACGAATCCGGTGAAATGACGCTGGTTGCGGATGATGATGTTGTTGCACCGGATGTAACAGCAATCAGTGGATATCGTTCTTATGTATATGCGATCGTGAATAACGATACGATCGTAAATATCAAGGATGATCAGATCGTAAGCAAGATCAGTAAGATGGAATACACAGAAGAAGATCTGAACAGCCTTTTTGTAGATGAGAATGGGGAACGGTATATTGGTACGGTAGGTCATACAATTATACATCTTACGACGAACAAAGATTTTGAATTATTATCAACAGCGGCACTGAGTGGTATCAATAAGATCCAGCGGATTGATAATAAATTGTGGGTCCTTGCGGATGATGGTGTTGGTTATATTAACAAAAATAAAAAAATGAAGTATGTCACCGGTCTGGAATTTAATGAGTCGATGAGTGACATAATCCAGGATTTTGAAGGGAACTACTGGATGACCTCATATCGAAAAGGACTGATGCTGTTATCCAGAAGTAAATTCCAGAATGGAAGCATGAAATATGGTCTGGATGAGACAATCGTCAACTGCATTACGGAGTATTGCGGAAAGTTATATATCGGTACAGATGATGGCCTGCGGATCATAAATGCAGACGGAACTCTTGACCGTGACTCTGATCTTGTCACAATGTTAAATGGAAAAAGTATCCGTGATTTCTGTGTGGATTCAAAGAATAATCTGTGGATCTGTTCCTACCGAATTTATGGTGTTATCAAGGTGAACAGTAAGGGTAAATACAAATTCTATAATAAGAGTGGCGCGTTGTTGACCAGTAATGCTGTCAACTGTATCATTGAATTAAAGGATGGCAGCATGGCGATCGGAACCGAGAGCGGTATTTCCATATTGAAGGATGAACAGGTAACAGTCAGCTACGGCAGATTTTCCGGTATGGAAAATGCAGATATCATATCCCTGTATCAGGCGGAGGATGGAACCTTATATGCAGGGTCCAATGGTTCCGGTCTTTATACGATAGACATGGAATCTAATCTGAAAAAGATATCTATGTCAGAGGGACTGAATTCGAATGTTGTTTCTTCCATTGTTGGTGGAAGCAATGGTATCTGGATCGGAACAGATAATGGACTTTATTATCAGGAGGGCGTGATCCGTCAGATCAGTGCAGTTGATCCATCGAATTCTGTGGCAAATCTGATATTGGATCAGGCAGGAGACCTCTGGATCTTCGGTTCCCGTGGCATCCAGAAATATTACGAAGGAGATCTGTTAAGCTCGGCAGATCCGAAATGCGAGATATATACGAAAAATGATGGACTGATCTCTGATATTACGGATAATTCAACGAATTATATCAGTGAAGATGGAGTTGTCTATGTTTGTTGTGATACCGGCTTCAGTATGCTGGATCAGAATCAGGTATTTACAAATGAAGTTCCACCGAAGGTACGGATAGCTTCTGTTACGATAGATGATAAAGAGTATGCGTTCTCGGATCTGGATGGTAAGATGACCGTTCCGGGTGATACGAACCGAATCGTGATCAAGTTCTCTGTTCTGAGTTATGTAAATCGTGGGGATATTCAGGTAAAATATTATCTTGATGGATTTGACGATAAAGACCGTGTTGTTTCGGGTACGGATAATCTGGAAGCAGAGTATACAAATCTGGAGGGCGGAAATTATACATTTGTGCTTTCGGCAGAGAATTCTGATGGTGTTGCCTGTGAAGAACCGCTGTCTTTTGTTATTGTAAAACAGTTGAAATTCTGGGAGACTCCATTTTCCAGAGTTCTGATCGTGGTATTGATCATAGCAATCTGCGTGGCAGTGATATTTGTAGCCCGGTATGTGATACATCTGCTTGGCAAAAAGACGGAGCAGGTAGAAGAACTCAGCAAGAAAAATGAACAGGCAGAGCGTTCTAACCGTGCAAAGAACGATTATGTGAACTATCTGAATCATGAGATCCGTGTACCGTTAAATTCAATCCTTGCGATCAGCGAGATGCTTTTGCGGAATGATGAGGCAAAGACGGAAGAAGAGGTAAAACAGTTATCCACGGTATATGGTTCCAGCTACGAGATCCTTGGTATAATTGATGGAATTTCCAGACTATCGAATTTACAGGATGGAACACTGGAATTGCAGGAGAAAGAATATGCGGTTTCAGATATGATCGAGGAGCTTGCAGTTCAGTTTAAGGAAATGATCAACCGGGATCTGGTTGCCTTAAAGGTAAGCATTGAGGATGATATACCAAATGGTCTGATCGGTGATCGTGATAAGGTGAAGGAGATCCTGATGAATCTGTATCAGAGGGCTGCAAAGACCACCAAAGAAGGTTCGATCAGCATTGAAGTGGACTGGAGAAAGATCGCTCCGGAAGAGTGCGACAGACCGGACAGCATTTATCTGGATATCGTGATATCAGATACCGGAACCGGAGTAAAGGAAGAACGTCTGGACAGCTTCTTTGATCTGGACGATTCTTATGACAGAACTGATATCGGTAATTTTGATATCAGTATCGGACTGGCAATCGCAAGACAGTTGATCGAGAGTATGGGTGGAACCCCGGAGGTTGACAGTACCTATGGAGCAGGAACCACGATACGCTTCTCCATTATACAGCAGGTATTTGATTACAGCTATGTTAATTATAATGTAAGCAAACGACGGGAGCAGGCATTCCGTAATTCGAATTCAAGAATCTGGCTTCCGGATGTCAGGATCCTTCTTGTGGACGATTCCGATGTCAGTATACAGATCCAGAAGGTTATATTTGATTCCTATGAGCTGATCTGTGATACTGCTTCATCCGGATTCGAAGCGATTGACAAGGTTATGGTAACTCCATATGATATGATCTTCATTGATACAGTCATGCCGGTTATGGATGGTGCAGATACCGTCCGTGAGATCCGGAGCCTGGATGGAGAAGAATACAAACGGGTTCCGATCATTGCACTTTCAGAAAACAATATAGACAGCAGCAGAGATGAGATCATAAAGCAGGGCTTCAGTGACGTACTTGTAAAACCGTTGGAAATGGATGGAATCGAAGGGATTTTCCGTCTGTTCCTTCCGGAGGACAAGATCAAGGAAAAGACAAGCAATATCAGACAGTATATCAGCGAATCCAGATTTAAGGATGATGTTTATATTCTGGAGAACAGCATTGTAGTTGAAAATGCATTGAAGATGATCGGAGGCAATTTTGATACCTTTAACCGTTTTATTGCGGCATTCAAGGAAGACTATGAGCCGGATGTAGATCGTCTGGAAGAATATATTGATGATGATGTCAGACGGTATCGGAATATCATTCATGATATCAAGAGCAGCAGTGGAAATATCGGCGCATACAGCATCGAACGGAAAGCTGCAAATCTGGAGTCGGCGATCAATATAGGAAATATGCAGTATGCAAAGGAAAATACGCATGAATTTGTATCCATGCTGAAGCGTATGTTTAAGGATATCGGACTATATCTGGCGAAGATCAATCCGGTTGAACAGCAGGAAAAGACAGTCAGGGATGCAGTGGATCGTGGACAGCTCAAAGATATGCGTACATTTTTACGGGATGCCGATGTTGGAGCTGTAAAAGAAATACTGGCAGAAATCGACCGATACGAGTATAATGATGCTGATATTGAGTTCTTAAATGCACTGAAGATGACGGTGGATGCCATGGATTATGAAGGGGCAAGTGAGATTATCGATCAGTATCTGAACAGTAAGTAAAATACCATTGTGTCATGCATGAAGCCATGTATGACACAGGGATATGACACATAAAAAGGAAGAAAGAAGGATAAAAACATGAGAGTAGCGATCATTATGGGATCAACAAGTGACCTGCCAAAGGTTGAGCCTGCAATCGGCATTTTAAAGGAGTATGGAGTAGCAGTTGATGTAAGATGTCTGTCTGCACACAGAGCACATGCAGGACTTTCAGAGTTTATTGAAGAAGCAAATAATAATGGAACACAGGTTATCATTACTGCCGCAGGTATGGCAGCAGCACTTCCGGGTGTTGTAGCAAGCCAGACAGTGATCCCGGTTATCGGAGTACCAATTTCCGGTTCTGTATTAGATGGAATGGATGCACTTCTTTCTATCGTTCAGATGCCATCCGGTATCCCTGTAGCAACTGTAGCAATAAACGGAAGCAAGAATGCAGCATATCTGGCACTTCAGATCATAGGAAACAGCAATGCAGAAGTAAGGAAGAAACTTTTGGCAGAGCGTGAGTCCATGGAAGCTGCAGCCATGAAGGCGAATGCAGAGGTAATTGCAAAATATAATTAATTTTTATGTATTATAAAAATGATGATTTCCGATATGGATCCATGATCTGTATGGAATGAAAAACATAAGAAAAGCAGGAGAAAAAATGATGATAAATTCAAGTCCTCCTGCTTTACTTTTTATCTTGTAAATGGTATTGTAAATGACGGATGGTATTCGAAAGAAACTATACCTGATTGTACACCACAGATAGAACAGGCGATAGCAGGTGATCATATGAGGATTGGATTTATCGGTGCAGGCAAAGTAGGCTTTACACTTGGAAAGTATCTTGAACAGAAGCTGAATAAAGAAGAGATACAAAAGAACCTTCCGGAGACAGTAGCCGTATCCGGATATTACAGCAGACAGGTGGAGAGTGCAAAAGAAGCTGCAGCATTTACCAATACCGAAGCATTTGATGATCTGAAGAAGATCGTTTGTGCAAGTGACGTCCTGATGCTTACCGTTCCGGATGGAAGGATAGAAGCAGTATGGGACAGCATAAAAGCCTTTGATATCAAGGGCAAACTGATCTGTCATTGTAGTGGTGCAATGACATCTAATATTTTTTCAGGTATAACAGAGGCAGGAGCTTTTGGTTATTCGATTCATCCTATGTATGCAATCAGTTCAACGACAAAATCCTACAGGGAAATGCAGAAATGTTTTTTTACCGTGGAAGGTGCTGAAGAGTGGGGAAATAAACTTTGCCGCTTTATTCGTCTTTTAGGAAATGACTGTGTACTTCTCTCAACAGAAAATAAAACAAAATATCATGCGGCTGCAGTATTTGCCAGCAATCTGGTGAATGGTCTGTATGGATCGGCAGTTTCATTACTGGAAGACTGCGGATTTGAAGAGAAACAGGCAGAGCAGGCACTTGTTCCGTTATTTATGGGAAATGCATCGCATATAGCAGAAGATGGCCCGGTGGCAGGTCTGACCGGACCGATCGAGAGAAATGACACAACGACAGTAAAGAAACATCTGAATGTTCTTGATGCAAATGAGAAACATATTTATATCAGCGTATCAGAAGCTGTACTTGCTTTAGCAGAGCAGAAATATTCCGACCGTGATTATTCTGAGATGAAGAAAATTCTTTCAGGACAGGAATGAGAAATGGGAATACTGCAATGTCTGGAACAATGGCAGGGAAAGCAGTAAGTTATGGCAATGCTGGATTTTGAAATGAACAAAAAATGAAATGATTTCAGAATAGGAGAATAAGACGTATGAAGAACACAACAACATCAATTATGCAGATGAAGAATTCCGGGCATAAGATTTCTATGCTGACAGCGTATGATTATACGACAGCAAGATTATTGGATGAAGCAGGAGTCAACACGATCCTTGTCGGTGATTCCCTCGGAAATGTAATCCTTGGATATGAGGATACGATCTCTGTAACCGTAGAAGATATGATCCATCATAGCGCAGCCGTTGCAAGAGGAGCCAAGAATGCACTGGTTGTAACCGATCTTCCATTTATGTCCTATCAGACCAGTGTATATGACGCAGTCGTAAATGCAGGTCGTCTGATGAAGGAAGGCAGAGCCGGAGCTGTAAAGTTAGAAGGTGGTAAAGAAGTCTGTCCACAGATTAAAGCAATCGTATCAGCAGGAATCCCTGTTGTTGCACATCTGGGACTGACTCCGCAGTCGATCAATACTTTTGGTGGCTTTAAGGTTCAGGGTAAGACAGAAGCAGCAGCTAAGAAGCTGATCGAGGATGCCAAGGCAGTAGAAGAAGCAGGTGCGTTTTTACTGGTACTGGAGTGTGTCCCTGCAAAGCTTGCAAAGCTTGTAACAGAGAGCATCAACATTCCTACGATCGGAATCGGAGCGGGAGCAGGATGCGACGGACAGGTTCTTGTAATTTACGATATGCTTGGCATGTTCAGTGATTTCAAGCCGAAGTTTGTAAAGCATTTTGCTAATGCAGGAGACGTGATTCGTGAAGCAGTAAAGACTTATATAGCAGAGATTGACGATGGAACATTTCCGGCAGAAGAACACTGCTACAAAATTGATGATGAAGTAATCGATAAATTATACTAAGAGATAGAAGCTGCCTGAACCGGTAAAAACCGGGAGACAGGATCAGGAAAGGACTGGAAATCAGAAATGAAGATTTTAAAAACAGTAGATAAAGTAAGAAGTCAGGTTAAGGCATGGAAGAAAGAAGGCTTAAGTGTTGGACTTGTACCAACAATGGGATATCTCCATGAGGGACATCAGAGCCTGATCAGGAAATCCGTAGAACAGAATGACAGAACCGTTGTATCTGTATTTGTCAATCCGATGCAGTTTGGACCAACAGAGGATCTGGAGAGTTATCCAAGAGATCTTGATGCAGATGCAAAGTTATGCGAGACAACAGGTGCAGATGTGATTTTTCATCCGGAACCGGAAGAAATGTATAAGCCGGGATTTTGTTCTTATGTCAATATGACAGGGCTTCCAGATGCATTATGCGGACTGACTCGTCCGGTACATTTCAAAGGTGTATGTACAGTTGTAAATAAATTATTCAATATCGTTCAGCCGGATCGTGCTTATTTTGGTCAGAAGGATGCACAGCAGCTTGCGATCATCATGCGTATGGTTACAGATCTGAACATGGATATTGAGATTGTTGGATGTCCGATCATCCGTGAGGCAGATGGTCTTGCCAAGAGTTCCAGAAATATTTATCTGAAGCCGGAAGAACGTCAGGCAGCAGTGATCTTAAGCAAGTCTGTGAAGCTTGGACAGCAGATGATCGCGGATGGTGAGCGAGATGCGAAGAAGATTGTAGCAGCAATGAAAGACCTGATCGGATCAGAGCCACTTGCAGATATTGATTATGTTGAGATGGTGGATATGGATACCATGAAGTCAATCGATATAGTAGAGGGACATGTCCTTTGTGCTATGGCAGTCAGATTTGGCAAGGCAAGATTGATCGATAACTTTATCCTTGATATGAACAAATAACAGCCGGATCAGCATTCGTCCCGAACAGAATGATTTTCAATGATACGATGCAGAATGGAGAAAATGATGTTAAAGAATAAGACCGTTGTTTTAGGTGTAACAGGAAGTATAGCAGCATATAAGATGGCAAATGTTGCCAGTATGCTTGTAAAACTGCATGCAGATGTAAATGTCATCATGACAGAAAATGCGACCAATTTTATCAATCCGATCACATTTGAGACCTTAACAGGAAATAAGTGTCTGGTGGATACCTTTGACCGTAATTTTCAGTTTAACGTAGAACACGTTGCACTTGCAAAACGGGCAGATATCTTTATGGTTGCTCCTGCATCGGCAAATATTATTGGGAAGATCGCAGGCGGCATTGCCGATGATATGTTGAGTACTACGATCATGGCTGCAAAATGTCCGAAACTGATCGCACCTGCAATGAACACGAATATGTTAGAGAATCCGATCGTTCAGGATAACATCAGGAAATTACAGTCCTACGGCTATGAGATCATAGAGTCGGCAAGCGGATACCTTGCCTGTGGAGATACAGGCAAGGGGAAGCTTCCGAATGAACAGTTGTTAGTTGATTATATATTAAAGTATATTGCAGCAGAGAAGGATATGCAGGGAATAAAAGTACTTGTTACTGCAGGTCCTACGATGGAAGCAATCGACCCGGTTCGCTTTATTTCCAATCATTCAACTGGTAAAATGGGATATGCGATCGCCAGACAGGCGATGCTTCGTGGGGCGGATGTGACACTTGTAACAGGAAAGGTAGCGATCACACCGCCAGAATTCGTAACAGTAGTGCCGGTTACCTCTGCACAGGATATGTATGAAGCAGTAACGGCTGCCAGTGCAGATCAGGATATCATTATCAAGGCTGCCGCCGTTGCAGATTACAAACCGGCAGAAGTATCAGATAACAAGATCAAGAAATCGGATGCTGATATGAGCATTCCACTTACAAGAACAAAAGATATTCTTGCATTCCTTGGAATGCAGAGAGAAGAGGCAAGAAAGACAGATGGGGACAGCAGACTTGCCAGACAGATTATATGCGGATTTTCGATGGAGACACAGAATCTGCTGGAGAATTCCAGAAAGAAACTGGAAAAGAAGAAGATCGATATAGTCGCAGCAAATAACTTAAAGACAGCGGGGGCTGGATTTGGAACAGATACCAATGTGCTGACATTGATCACACAGGATGAAGATATTGAATTGCCACAGATGAGTAAAGAGGAGTGTGCAGACAGACTTCTTACCCAGTTAATAAAAATGAGGAAATAATATTAACCTGGAGGCTGGCGTTGAGCATAGAAAATAAGAAAAAGCTGCGGGTGTTATGCCTGGTGCTATTCATTTTATACAGTATATCCATTGTTTATTTCCTGATATTCAGCGATATGTTTGGAAGGGGACATGGATATGAAGAGATGCGGTACAATCTGACACCGTTTCTCGAGATTAAGCGTTTCGTAAAGTACAGAAGTTATATGACGACCACAAGCGTGATGTTGAATCTGGTTGGAAATGTTCTTGCTTTTGTACCATTTGGAATGTTGATCCGTTGGGTCAGAGGTAAAAAAACCGGATTTTTTACAGCGACTCTGGCGGCATTTGCGTTTTCGTTAAGTATTGAACTGGTACAGTTGATAACAAAACTTGGGGTGTTTGATGTTGATGATATTATCATGAATACCTTTGGCGGCATGCTTGGATATATCATATATTATATTCTGGCACGATTTGACAGAAAAAGGAGTAAAAAGATTGAAAAACAGTGATTTCAGGGTTTCTCCACCCGGAAGTTCAGGAGATACGATCATTTCATATATATTGGGAATTTTGGGCGGAATCTTTATAATACTTTCCGTGATCAAATCCATTATATCAAGAGGTACGGTAGAACGTATCTATGGGGTATTGATGATCAGTGCTTTTTTGATGGCATTTACCGGAATTGTATTCGGCGTGATCGGGTATCATGCAGAAGAAGGTGGGGTTACATCTAAGAAAATGGCGGTTTATCTGAATATCATAGTTTTTATTATATCAGGCATCTTTTTTATGAAGGGAATATAAGAGTGTGGATGAGAGACTGAAAAAACAACTGGATTTTATACTGGAGGTTGACAAGAGCAAATTTGTAGTCAGACAGACGTATCTGACAGATGGAATCAGAAAAGAAGATGATGCAGAACATTCCTGGCATATTGCACTTATGGCAATCTTACTGGCGGAATATTCAAATGAACCGGTTGACGTATTAAGAGTGGTTTCCATGCTGCTGGTTCATGATCTGATCGAGATAGATGCAGGTGATACATATGCATATGATAAAAATGCAAATGCAACAAAAAGAGAACGGGAATTAAAGGCTGCTGACCGGATATTTAATATCCTGCCGGAAGATCAGGCGAAGAAGCTTCGTGGACTCTGGGATGAATTTGAGGAGTATCAGACGCCGGAAGCCAAATTTGCACATGTAATGGATAATCTGGCGCCGGTTATGTTAAGTGATGCCGTTGGAGGAAAAAGCTGGAAAGAGCATGGCGTTTTCGAGAACCAGGTGTATGGTAGAAACAAGCGGACACCAGAGGGATCAGAGACGTTATATCAGGTGATTGATGAGGTGTTCCGGAAGAACATTCAACTTGGAAACATAAAGGGAGACAATAAATGACATATTATAAGGATATAACAGCAGAATATGAAGATATCGAAGATCGTTACGAACTGATGGTTGAGCGGATCCGTTCGATCACAAAAGAAGAAACAGTGGACATGCGGTATCGGGATTATTTTGTAAGAACTGGAGAATTTTTACTGCAGTTAGATAAAGTGATCGAAAAGGTAAAAAGTGGGATGCCCATTTCGGAGAGCTGTACAGCGGGCGAATTACAGCAGATAAATGCAGCACTTTATCAGGATGTTATGCCTGAAAATTACGAAACGAGTTATTGCAACTATGAATACACCAGACAGATGTTTGGTGAGAAAATAGCAGAGAACGAGATTGAAGACATAGACAAGCGGGAATATTTATTTGCTGACTATCTGACATTTCTTTGTTATGAATTCCATGGACTGATCGCGGCAGCATTTGAAGGAAGAGTTGTAGACCTTACTGTATGGTTTGAATTGTTTGTGGAGGTATATGGGATCTTTGAGGATTTTCCATCTGTTAAAGCAGTAAAAGATGCCATTTATTATTTTGAACATGATTATGCGGAGTTCTTCATGGATTATCGTGTGCGTGAGAAGATGGATCCGATTCTTTCCTTTGCGACAGATATTGTCATGAAATGTGAAGACGGAGATAACAGCTATTTATATGAATATGGAGAATACATCGGAAAGAATGAATTGGAAACGGAAGCGTTTCTTCGCAGGATGTCATCAGAAAAAGTGGCGTCGATTGCCCGGACTTATACAGAAGGATTTCGACAGGGCTTTGTAGCGGCCGGAATTGATATGTCAAAAAAGAAGCATGTAAATATCCGGTATTCGATTGGTATGGAGCGCATCGTAAAAGCTGCGATCCTCCAGTTCCGTGATATGGGATTGGAACCGTTATGTTTCCGTTATGATACGAACCGCATCAACCGGACCAGAATGAACCGGATCGGCTATGTAGGTACTCCGGTAAATAAGCAGATGGATTACGACCATCAGATGGACCAGGCGTTATTTCTTGATCGCAAGCTGATGGAACGGAAATTAGAGATAATGCGTGGCACTTATGAGAAATACAGATATGAGGCGTCCGTATATGCAGGACCGGCGTGTATCGAGATATTTGGTGAGACACCGTTTGAACCGGTGAGCAAGCCGGGACAGCTTACGCTTAGCAAGAAGCAGCAGGAGCTTGGTGTGGAATATACCAATGAACTGTCACAGATTGTGAACGAATATATACCGGGAGATGAGTACAGCTTTACGATCATCGCATATCCAATGCCTGAGATCGGAGATGATTATGAAGATATATTTGAACAGATCATCCGGATCAACAATCTGGAAAGTAATGTATACCGTCCGATTCACCAGATGATCATCAATGAGTTGGATCAGGCAGAATGGGTACATGTGATCGGACAGAATGGTAATCAGACTGATATGAAGGTAATGCTGCATGTGTTAGAGCACCCGGAGATAGAGACAAATTTTGAGAATTGTCTGGCGGATGTGAATATTCCTCTTGGCGAGGTTTTTACATCGCCGAGGCTTACCGGAACGCATGGAGTTTTAAATGTGAGTGAGGTCTATCTGAATGATCTGAAATATGTTGATCTCAAGCTGACCTTTGAAGATGGAAAGATCAAAACTTACACCTGTAAGAACTTTGACAGAGAAGAAGATAATGTAAAATTTGTAAAGGATAATCTTTTGGGCGGACGGGATACACTGCCGATCGGAGAGTTTGCGATCGGAACGAATACGACCGCATATGTACTTGCAAATAAATATAACATGGTATATAAATTGCCGATACTGATCGTAGAGAAGATGGGACCGCATTTTGCAGTCGGTGATACCTGCTATAGCTGGAGCGAAGAAAATATCCTTCATAATCCGGACGGCAAGGAAATCGTTGCAAAGGATAATGAGTGCTCGATCCTTCGAAAGACGGATATCAGCAAGGCATATTTTAACTGCCATACCGATATTACGATACCATATGATGAGATCGGAGGCATTTATTCGGTTCATGCAGATGGAACGAGAGTTGCCATTATCGAAAATGGCAGATTTGTTCTTTCGGGAACCGAGATGTTAAATGAGCCGTTTAAAGAGGCGGAATAAAAAATAAACCATATAAATGAGAGTAGATTCATCATCCTGAACATGGGAGAGAAGCTGTCATTTATATGGTTTATTTTATTTCATAGCGTTTAGCTGTGCTTTTATAAAGAAGTTAGTATTCGTATCGTATTTTATTATTTTAAAACAGACATTCGCTTATATCGTTTATTTGAATACAGTGCGCTGTCTGCCTGGCTTAACAGATCCTCAATCTTGATATTCGGATCGCAGGAAAATTCCGATACACCGACACTCATTTCGATATAATATGGTTTGCCACAGGTTTCATTTAATTCATTGGACAATTCCTGAATCCTTGCCTGTACAGTCTTAGGAAAATCAAGATCATCAATGAAAGCAAAACATACAAACTCATCACCGCCGATTCGACCGACAATGTCACTCGCCCGGAAACTTGTCATCAGGATATTTGCAATATTCTTTAAAGCAAAATCTCCATCGTTGTGTCCGAATTTATCGTTTACGATCTTTAAGCTGTCCATGTCTGCAAACAGTAGCATTGCCTTACGTCCATGATTGGCAGGTTTATTGATCAGGTATTCCACTTTTTCCATTAATCCACGTCTGTTATTGACGCCGGTCAGTTCATCGGAGGTAGACAGGTGATTTAACAGCTCATTTTTTTCATGGATCTCACTTAAGGACATTACTAATTGTTCTTTTGTCTGGATCTGTTCTTTTAAAAGTGATAAATATTTAAAAGAAGCCCCAAGATGAAGAGAAGTTGTATAAATGTGTCCAAAGTGATCTACATCTGTATTGCATACAAACAGACCATGATGTTGTTCATTTGTAAAAATAGGAACAATAACAGCGGTAAATCTATCTTCAAAACCGGTATATTCATTGTCAAAGATATCGGTAGATGCAATACGACGTGTTTCACCTGATAAAACAGCTGTATGTTTTGGATTGTAAAAAGCTTGAAGATACAAAGTATCCGGCGTTTTCCAGCTTCCGTCCGGTTGAATGGCGACGGGTTCATCATACGCATATAAATAAGATGCTGCAAATCCAAGGTCTTTTAATTTAGCAAGCATAGATGAAAAGGTTTTTGCTGTATCGGTTCCATATGTAAGAGTATCTCTTGTAATATAGATTGAAGACCATGATCCCGTTTTGCTGTCATGTTCCTGTTGGTACAAAGAAGTTGACAAAAACTGTGCGATAGCACTTGTAATATGAGAATTTAGCCGATAGTATTCAGACCGTTTATCCGGATCGTTGATTAATGCTATGATGACACCGGAAAAACAACGGAATGAAAATGCAATATTGGTTACTGAAAAGAAACTTGTGACAGGAGATGACAATAATGTCATCAGTTTGTCTACGATCAGATTCTTTGGATATGGTTTAGCCTTTGGTAAAATGGCAATTTCTATTATATCCTTCCAGATGCTATTGATCTGATCAAGAACAATCGTACCAAAAAAGCTGTTTTTAATATTGCCTAAAATAGAATCGTCACAGTATTCCAGAATATCTGATACAGTAGAGAAACTGTCAATCGGCATATGTTCGGTATTTTCATGCAGACTGCACCCACATGATAATCGTTTTACAAAGTGGGAATCCAAGACAGAAGAACAGAATTCGCCTGCTTTAATATCCTGAATGATCTTGCCAACGGCACGATAGCCCAATGCAGGGGTGTTCGCGTTTACGGTTGTAAGGGGTGGAACCATAGTTACGGAACCGGGAGAGTTGTCAAAACCGATTACACTGATATCAGCTCCGATTCGGATGTTACGGCTTTTCAATTCCTGATAGCCACCGATAGCCATCTGATCGTTAGAGAAAATAATAGCATCCGCATCTGGGTTATCATCAAGCAGTTTACCGACAATCTCACGACTGTATTCAGAATAATCACCGTATACGATCATATCTTCAGTGACCGGAATGTTGTGAGCTTTCATTGTAGTTCGGTATACATTCAAACGTTCCAGAGCATCTTCATTTGTCTTTCTTCCGGCAACAAAACAGATATGCTTTCGGTTGTGATGAATAATCAGATGTTCGATGGCATCTCGAAGACCGGCAGTACTGTCGGTCTGTAAACAAGGATAACCTGAAACCTTAGATTCCAGAGTAAGGATTGGAATATCTTTAAAAGTATCCAAAAATGCTTCAATACTTTTTTGTGATATAAAAGATGCGATCGTACCAACGGACACGATCAGGGCATCCAGATTTTCTTTTTTAGCATAATAAAAAACAGAGTTGTACTGATAATCATAAATTTCGTTTTCAGGATCGTTAAATGAAGCATTTAAAAACATGCCCGGAAAGACGATAAGATTCACGTCCAGCTCTTTCGCTGCGTATTCAGCTCCTTTACATATTTCATTTGCATATTCATTGTCGAGATGACATATGAATAATCCGATGTTTAATCTATTATTTGTCATACAACTACCTCTTGTTAACGAAAAAAACAGTTACTCTGCATATAACATTATACTACCATAAATGGGAATCATTATCAAATTATATTTGATATTTATATAGTATTTTTCAAAAAAAGAAAACACGCCTTGCTGATAAACAAAATTGTGCCGAACAGAGCCCTGTTTTGGACTGCTATATTTGTGAGAATGGCTTCTTTACAAACAGAAATTAATCCCGTATAATTTATAAGAATCAATTGGCATGAAAATGCACTTTATAATGGATAAAACAGGAGGATTTTACAATGGATTACAAGAATGCCGGCGTTGATATTGAGGCAGGATATAAGTCAGTAGAACTTATGAAGAAGCACATCAAGACAACCATGAGACCAGAGGTATTAGGTGGTATCGGAGGTTTTGCTGGTGCGTTCAGTCTTGCAAAGATCAAAGAGATGAAAGAGCCTGTATTACTGTCTGGAACAGATGGATGCGGTACAAAAGTACAGCTTGCATATATCATGGATAAGCACGATACGATCGGAATCGATGCTGTGGCTATGTGTGTGAATGATATTGCATGTTCTGGTGGAGAACCTCTTTTCTTCCTGGATTATATAGCATGTGGTAAGAATTATCCGGAAAAGATCGCTACGATCGTAAGTGGTGTTGCAGAAGGCTGTAACCAGTCCGGTGCAGCTTTAGTTGGCGGCGAGACAGCAGAGCATCCGGGGCTTATGCCGGAGAATGAGTATGACCTTGCAGGATTTGCTGTTGGTGTCGTAGAGAAGGATGAACTTATCACAGGAGAGAATATCAAAGCCGGAGATACATTGATCGGTATCGCTTCAAGCGGTGTACACAGCAATGGTTTCTCACTGGTTCGTAAAGTATTTGAGATGACAAAGGAATCTCTGGATACATATTATGATGAACTTGGAACAACACTTGGCGAAGCACTTCTTGCTCCGACAAGAATTTATGTAAAAGCATTAAAGGCAGTAAAGGATGCCGGTGTAATGATTAAGGGTTGCAGCCACATCACAGGCGGTGGCTTCTATGAGAACATTCCAAGAATGCTTCCGGACGGAGCTCGTGCGCAGGTGAAGAAGGACTCATATGAAGTGCCTGCTATATTCAAGCTCCTTGCAAAGAAGGGCGATATAGATGAGCATATGATGTACAATACGTATAACATGGGAGTTGGTATGTGCCTTGCAATAGATCCTACAGATGCAGATAAGACAATAGCAGCTATAGAGAGTGCAGGAGACAAGGCATTTGTTCTCGGTACAGTAGTAGCCGGTGAAAAGGGAGTAGATTTATGCTAAGAATAGCAGTTCTGGTTTCCGGTGGCGGTACGAACTTACAGGCGATCATTGATGCAATCGCAGCAGGAAAGATCACAGACACCGAGATCGCAGCAGTTATCAGTAATAATAGAAATGCCTATGCACTGGAACGTGCAAAACAGGCAGGTATAAAAGATATCGTAGTATCACCAAAGGATTTTGAAACAAGAGATGTATTTAATGAGAACTTGTTGAAGATTTTACAGGAAGTGAATCCGGATCTGATCGTACTTGCGGGATACCTTGTAGTTATTCCGGAGATTGTGATTGATGCATTTGAGAACCGGATTATCAATATCCATCCTTCTCTGATTCCTGCTTTTTGTGGTACAGGTTATTATGGACTCAAGGTTCATGAGGCAGCGTTAAAAAGAGGTGTAAAAGTAGTAGGTGCTACAGTACATTTTGTAGATAAAGGAACCGATACCGGTCCGATCATTATGCAGAAAGCGGTTGCGGTACAAAACGGAGATACTCCGAAGGTGCTTCAGCAGAGAGTCATGGAGCAGGCAGAGTGGAATATTCTACCTGCTGCTATTGATAAGATTGCACATGGAAAGGTTCGGATCGAAGACGGCATAACAGTTGTAGAAGACTGACAGGAGGAAAACAAATGAAGATTTTAGTTGTAGGTGGCGGCGGAAGAGAACATGCTATTATTACAAGTATTGCAAAGAGCAGTAAAGTAACAAAAATCTATTGTGCACCGGGAAATGCAGGTATTGCAGAATTGGCAGAATGTGTGGATATCGGTGTTATGGAATTTGATAAACTGGTTGATTTCGCAAAGAAGGAAGCAGTTGATCTTGCAGTTGTAGCTCCGGATGACCCGTTGGTTGCCGGCGCAGTTGATGCATTTGAAGCAGCGGGCATCCGTGCATTCGGTCCTCGAGCAAATGCAGCGATCATCGAAGGTTCAAAGGCATTTTCCAAGGATCTTATGAAAAAATACAATATACCTACAGCCGCATATGAGAATTTTACAGATGCAGAATCAGCACTTGCATATCTTGAAACGGCAAGCTTCCCGATCGTATTAAAGGCAGATGGACTGGCACTTGGTAAAGGTGTTCTGATCTGTAAGGATCTGGAAGAAGCAAAAGCCGGTGTAAAAGAGATCATGCTGGATAAGCATTTTGGAAATGCGGGAAATACTATGGTTATCGAGGAATTCATGACAGGACGTGAGGTGTCTGTTCTTGCATTCTGTGATGGTACAACGATCAAACCTATGACCTCCGCACAGGATCATAAGCGTGCACAGGACGGTGATCAAGGATTGAATACCGGTGGAATGGGAACATTTTCACCAAGCCCATTCTATACAGATGAGATTGCAGATTACTGCATGGAGAATATATACAAGCCTACAATGGCAGCCATGAAGGCAGAGAAAAGAGAATTCAAAGGCGTGTTATTCTGCGGACTTATGATCACGCCACAGGGCGTAAAGGTACTGGAATATAATGCAAGATTTGGAGATCCGGAGGCGCAGGTTGTTCTTCCTAGAATGAAGAATGATATCATTGATGTATTTGAGGCTTGTATTGACGGAACACTGGATCAAGTAGAACTTGAATTTGAAGACAACGCTGCTGTATGTGTAGTACTTGCATCTGACGGTTATCCGGTTTCCTATAAGAAAGGCTATCCGATCTCAGGCCTTGAGACGTTCAAAGACAAGGAAGGATACTATGTATTCCATGCCGGAACCAAGTTTGAAAACGGCAAGGTTGTAACAAATGGCGGTCGTGTACTTGGAGTAACAGCTACAGGAAAGGATCTTCATGAAGCCCGTGCAAATGCATACAAGGCAACCGAGTGGATCACATTTGAGAATAAATATATGCGTCATGATATCGGTAAAGCGATTGATGAGTGTTAATTATTATTGAAAGATATACGAAAGAAAAAAGTCTCTGGGGAACATACTAATATATGGGAGCCGGGGACTTTTGTATCATAACAGAAGATAGTAGGCAGAAAATGTCATATACTATGAAAAAAGAGGTGACATAATTTGAAACTTCCGAACAGTGAAAAATTACAGGAAATATTAAAAGAAGCCAAACGGATATCCAAGAAGCTGGGGCAGAACTATATAGGAAGTGAACATCTGTTGATGGCACTTACCTTTGTCAGTGATACGGCACCGTTTGTTGTTTTACAGGAAAATGGAGTAACGATACAGTCGATCATTAATATCTTAAGCCAGATACCATTAGCCGGAGGAACCTTTGGCGCAGAGAAAAGCAAATATACAAAATCCGCAGAGTCGATCCTGGAGCTTGCGGGAAATGAAGCAAAACGTCTGGAAAGTACAGAGGTAGGAAGCGAGCATCTTCTGATTGCCATTTTGAAGCATCTGGATTGTACGGCGGTAAAAATCATACTGTCATTAAAGGCAAATATACAGAAAATATATGTAGACATCATGTCTGCATGTGGGGTGGATGGCAGTACGGCAAAGAAAGAATTTGTAAGTCTGAAAAAGGGAAAGAATAAATCCAAGGCATCGGCAACACCGACGTTGGATCAGTTCTCCAGAGATATGACGATGGATGCCCGTATGGGAAATCTAGATCCGGTTATAGGCAGAGAGAAAGAGATAGAGCGTGTGCTTCAGATTTTAAGCAGACGTATGAAGAACAACCCATGTATGGTTGGAGAACCGGGTGTAGGTAAGACTGCGGTAGCAGAGGGGATTGCTTACCTGATCGCTGCAGGAGATGTGCCGGATACAGTACGGGATAAGCGACTGTTGTCGCTAGATTTATCCAGTATGGTAGCGGGTTCCAAGTACCGTGGAGAATTTGAGGAACGGATCAAGAAGGTGATCGCAGAGGTAAAAAATGCCGGAAACGTCATTCTGTTTGTGGATGAGCTTCATACGATCATCGGAGCCGGTGGAGCAGAGGGAGCAATCGATGCATCTAATATCTTAAAACCATCCTTATCGCGCGGAGAGATCCAGATGATCGGAGCGACGACACGTGCAGAATACAGAAAATATATAGAAAAGGATGCAGCGTTGGAGCGAAGATTTCAGCCGGTCTATGTGGAAGAGCCGACCAATGAAGAAACAGTAGAGATCTTAAAGGGACTTCGCTCTGCATACGAGGAACATCATCATGTAGAGATCAGTGATCAGGCACTGGAAGCAGCGGTATCATTATCGGTTCGATATATCAGTGACCGTTTCCTGCCGGATAAAGCCATTGATCTGATGGATGAAGCATGTTCCAGAAAACGTCTGGGATTTGGAAAGAAAGCAAAGAAGACTCTGCCATTGGAGCTTGAGATACAGGCGTTTTCCGATGATATTGAGAACCTTTTAGAGGCTGGAGATATCGATGAAGCGGCAGAACTGTTAAAGAAACAGAGAAAGCTGGAAACAAAGCTCGATAAAATGAAGCAGAATAAAAATGCGAAAAGTGTTGTAGTAGATGCAGAGGATATTGCGGATGTTGTATCTGTATGGACGAAGATTCCGGTAAATAAACTGACCGAACAGGAATCCAAACGTCTGGAACGTCTGGAAGAGGAGCTGCATAAGAGAGTTGTCGGTCAGAATGAAGCAGTTGATGCGGTAGCAAAGGCGATTAAGAGAAGTCGTGTAGGCTTAAAAGATCCAAAACGTCCGGTTGGTTCGTTCTTATTCCTTGGGCCTACCGGCGTAGGTAAGACTGAATTGTCGAAGGCTCTTGCAGAAGCGGTATTCGGCAGCGAGGACGCGCTGATCCGTGTCGATATGTCGGAGTATATGGAGAAACACAGTGTGTCGAAGCTGATCGGGTCACCTCCGGGCTATGTTGGCTTTGAGGAAGGTGGACAGCTTAGTGAGAAGGTTCGTTCCAATCCGTACTCTGTTATATTGTTTGATGAGATAGAAAAGGCACACAGTGATGTGTTTAATATATTATTGCAGGTACTGGATGATGGACATATTACAGATTCTCAGGGCAGAAAAGTAGATTTTAAGAACACGATCATTATCATGACATCGAATACTGGCGCACAGAGGATCATTGATCCGAAGAAGCTTGGATTTGTTACTGCGTCAAATGCAGATACAGAGCACGAAGATATGAAGAAGAATGTTATGGATGAGGTAAAACAGAACTTCAAGCCGGAGTTCTTGAACCGTATTGACGACATTATCGTATTCCGAGCACTGACAGAGGATGATGTAAGAAATATTTCAAATCTTCTATTAAAAGAATTAAAGCAGCGTGTTGCATCGCAGATGGAGATTCAGTTGAAGTTTGGAGATGCAGTTAAGAAACTGATCTTTGAGAAAGGCTACGATAAGAAATACGGAGCAAGACCGTTGAAACGTGCGATTCAGACGAATATAGAAGATGTGCTTGCAGAAGCAGTCTTAAAAGGTGAGATTAAACGGGGAGATACCGTTCAGGTGACTGTGCGCAACGATAAGGTGAAGTTTGTAGTAAAAAATGAACCTGAAAAGTAGTTGCTTCCAATTCTATAAAATAATTGTGAACTGATTATATTTGGTGTGGCAAAAGCCGGAGCATTATTGTATAATCAGATTATAAAAGTGCCGGGTAAGGCATGAGTATAATGTACAGGAGGATAAAAATGTCAGTAATCAACGATTTAATTAACATAGAGTCCGATTCACTGGATTTCGGAAATTATGAATTAGCAACAAAGACAAAGAAAGATGGTATTGAATATAAAGGTGATATCTATAAGATCAAGACTTTCAATGAGATCACCAAGCTTGAGAAGAATGGTATGTTTGTATATGAATCAGTACCGGGTACAGCAGTACATGGCTTCCGTTCATCAGAAGAAGATGTATCATTTATAGTAGAAGGAACAGAGACCTCATCTATTACACTGGAGCTGGAACCGGAAACAGATTACAAGATTCATATTGATGATATATATGTAGGAAAGAATAAAACAAATCTCGGTGGCAAGTTAAGCATCAGTGTAGATCTTGAACCGGGCAGAGAAGTAAAGGTAGACGTCAGAAAAGCATTTGACTAGGAGTTTATATGGCAAAAGAAAAACAGATCTTTTTTTGCCGGGAATGTGGATTTGAGTCAGCAAAATGGATGGGACAGTGTCCGGGATGCAGATCCTGGAATACGTTCTGTGAAGAAAAAGTAACGGTAGGCGCCAGAAAACAGTCCGGAGGACGGACTGCTGTGGTGCCTACAAGTATTTTAGAAGTAAAAACGGCTGATGAGACAAGATTTTCCACAGGACTGGAAGAATTGAACAGAGTACTTGGAGGAGGAATCGTAAACGGTTCTCTTGTTTTGGTAGGGGGAGATCCCGGTATCGGTAAGTCGACAATCCTGCTTCAGATGTGCAGAAATCTATCAGCGGACGGTCATAAGATCCTCTATGTTTCAGGCGAGGAATCTTTGTCACAGATCAAGATGCGCGCGGAACGAATTGGTACATTTCAGAAGGATATGCTACTTTTGTGCGTAAATAATCTGGAAGATGTAGAAGAATATGTTAAGAAGGACAGACCGAAGGTTATTGTTATCGACTCGATCCAGACAATAGTAGTAGAAGATATTGCTTCGGCACCGGGAAGTGTATCTCAGGTAAAAGAAGTAACAGCACGTTTGATGCAGATGGCAAAACAGATGGATATAGCGATCTTTATCGTTGGACATGTTACGAAGGAAGGAACGGTAGCAGGCCCGAGAAATCTGGAACATATGGTAGATACGGTGTTGTATTTTGAAGGCGATCGTAATGCAGGCTTCCGTATTCTTCGTGCGGTAAAGAACCGATTTGGATCAACGAATGAGATCGGTGTATTTGAAATGCTTGAAACCGGCTTATCAGAGGTGAATAATCCATCGAAGGTTATGCTGGCAGGCAGACCGCTTCAGACATCCGGTTCGGTTGTGGTATGTTCTTTAGAAGGAACCAGACCGATCCTGTTGGAGATCCAGGCACTGGTCTGCCAGACCAGCTTTAATCTACCGAGACGTACAACAGTTGGTTTGGACTATAATCGTGTGAACCTTCTTCTTGCGGTACTTGAAAAGAGAGCGGGGATGGTGTTATCAGGAAGTGATGCATATGTCAATATAGCCGGTGGTATGCGGCTTGATGATCCGGCAGCAGATCTTGGAATTGTATTTGCACTTGTTTCCAGTTTTCGTAATCGTCCATTGGATGAGAGTATGGTCGTATTCGGTGAAGTAGGACTTTCAGGAGAAGTTCGTGGCGTATCCGCAGCAGAGCAGCGTGTAAGAGAAGCTGTGAAAATGGGTTTCCGGACATGTATTATGCCAAAGACAAATGCAGAGCATCTTAAGAGTATAGAGGGCATAAAAGTAGTAGGAGTATCGAATATCAGTCAGGCGTTAGAGTATATATAAGATTGTATTTATTTTAATACAATTTTTGTCAAAAAAAGTGTTGACATCTGACGTCTGATTTAGTATTATATCAACTGTTCGCGGTACGAAACACCGAACGAACAAAGATCACAACTTACATATTTCATGATGATTCTCATCTGGAAAGCATGCAGAACGTCAAAAAAGAAATTAAAAAAGTTGTTGACAAAGAACACTGAATGTGATAACATATAATAGTTGTCGCTGATGAGTTCGACAACAAAGAACCTTGAAAAATTAACAACATGACAACCC